>NZ_ML133658.1:31317-195732 GCF_003985135.1 Rhizobium fabae | reverse complement strand
AGGATATAGCCGTTGAGCGCCCCCATGATGGTGGAGATCGCCACCGCCGGCACCACCATCTTGATCGAGTTCCAGAAGTAGCCCTTGATGCCGGCGCAGGTCAGCCCGACGCAGGCCTCACCCCAGGCCTTCACCCAGGGATCGAAGGTCGGCGACTGCGGCAGCGCCAGCATATTGCCGTTCTGGATCTCGTCCATGGTCTTGAACGAAGTGGTCAGCATGACGAAGAGCGGCATCAGGTAGAGGACGGCGAAGATCACCAGCAGGCCGTAGATGACGATGCGGCCGATCCAGCGGGCATTGTTGTTCCTGCTGTCGCTGGCCTGCGAAAGCGTTGCTGCCGAGGTTCCTGTTGAAGAGGTCACGCTGCTCATCGGGCCTTCTCCTTCAGTTCGGAATAGAGATAGGGCACGATGATCGCCGAGATCGTCATCAGCATGATGATAGCGCTGGCCGAGCCGACGGCCATCTCGTTGCGCTTGAAGGTGTATTCGTACATGAAGTTGGAGGGCAGCCAGGCCGAGCCGCCCGGCCCGCCCGAGGTCAGCGCCACCACGAGGTCGTAGGACTTGATCGCCATATGGGCGAGCACGATGAAGGCCGACAGGAAGATCGGCCGCAGCAGCGGAATGACGATGCGCCGGTAGAGCTGGAAGGGCGAGGCGCCATCGATCTCCGCCGCCTTCATGATCTCGCCGTCGATGCCGCGCAAGCCTGCCAGGAACATCGCCATGACGAAGCCGGACGCCTGCCAGACGCCGGCGATGACGACGGTGTAGATGACGAAGTCCTTGTTCTTGATCCAGTCGAAGTGGAAGCTCGTCCAGCCGAAGTGGTGCAGCGTCTGTTCGAGCCCGAGGCCCGGATCGAGGAACCACTTCCAGGCCACCCCGGTGACGATGAAGGAAAGCGCCATCGGATAGAGGAAGATCGGCCGGAGCAGCCCCTCGCCGCGGATCTTCTGGTCGAGCAGGATGGCGAGCAGCAGGCCGAGGGCCAAACAGATACCGACATAGAGGAAGCCGAAGATCGCCATGTTGGTGATCGAGGTATACCAGGAGGACGGCGGATCGCTTTCGAAGGTCCAGCGCCACAGCCGCTCATAGGCGCGTGTGCCGGTCAGCGCATAGGAAGGAAAGGTCTTGGAATTGGTGAAGGACAGATACGCCGTCCAGACGATGAAGCCGTAGACGAAGATCACGGTGATCAGGAAGCTCGGCGCCAGCACGATCTTCGGCAGTGCATCCTGCAGCCGCCCGCGAATGGACGCTCTTGTCCCGCGCGTTGTGATCGCGGGTTCTGTGGTCGCGACAGAACTCATTGGCTCATCTCCGGAAAGTCATCGGCATCAGGGCCTTCCCCGATCGGTTGACCGGGGAAGGCATGCGCTATCGTTTTAGCGGGCGTCGTCGATCGCCTGGACGAGCTGCTTGACGGCCTCGTCAGAGGTCTTGATCTGACCGTGGACGAACTTCGAGACGACATCCTTATAGGCATTGGCGATTGCCGGAGGCGCGCCGTAACCCTGGGCCAGCGAACCGAACAGCGTGCCGCCTTTGTTGGCGGCCTTCAGGTCGGCGATGCCCTTCTTGCCGCAGGCGTCGAAGTCGGTGTCGGGAACGTCGGTGCGCGCCGGCACCGAACCCTTGACGACGTTGAAGGCCGACTGGAAGCTCTTCGACAGCGTTGCCGTTGCCAGCGCCACCTGCGCCGCCTTGCGGTCGTCGGGGACATTGAACATGCCGAACATGTCGGAGTTGTAGATCACGCTGCCTTCGGTGCCGGGGAAGCGGTAGCAGAGGAAGTCGGCATCCGGCTTCTTCTTGGCGGCGACGAACTCGCCCTTGGCCCAGTCACCCATCACCTGCACCAGCGCGTCACCCTTGATGACCATGGCGGTCGCCAGGTTCCAGTCGCGGCCGGAGAAGTTCGGATCGACGTATTTGACGATCTTGGCGAGGTTGTCGAACGACTTCTTCATCGTGTCGGACTTCAGCGATGCCTCGTCGAGGTCGTTGAAGGCCTTCTTGTAGAACTCCGGTCCGCCGGTCGACAGCACGATCGAATCGAACATCGTCGCTTCCTGCCAGTTCTGGCCGCCGAGCGCCAACGGGATGACGCCTGCGGCCTTGGCCTTGTCGAGCAGCGCGATCAGCTCGTCGAAGCTCTTCGGCTGTTTGCCGCCGATCTTGTCCATGACCGCCTTGTTGATCCACAGCCAGTTGACCGAATGGACGTTGACGGGGGCTGCCACCCACTTGCCGTCATAGACGGAGAACTTCTGCAGCGCCGCCGGCACCGACTTGTCCCAGCCTTCCTTCTTCGCCGTCGCCGTCAGGTCGCCCATGACGCCGGCCTGGGCATAGTCGAGCACGGTATAACCCAGCATCTGCGAGGCCGTCGGATAAGTGCCGGCCGCCACCATCGCCTTCAGCGCCGTCATCGCCGCGTCACCGCCGCCACCGGCCACCGGTACGTCCTTCCAGGCAAAACCTTCCTTCGACAGATCCTGCTTCAGCACGTTCAAAGCCGCAGCCTCGCCACCCGACGTCCACCAGTGCAGCATCTGCACTTCCTTCACGTCGGCTGCCTGCGCGCCACCAAGACCAGCCATCATCACAACAGCAATAGCCGCCGAACTTAAAAACCTATTCATCGAAGAACCTCCCAGTTCCAGTTTGGAAGATGCGGGACCCATTCCCGCACCAATCACCCGCCCTCCTCGAGCGTAGTTCGACCGCCGGCTAGGCCGGCTTTTCCGTCTGCGGCATCCACCAGCTGGTGCGTTTGCCGATATGCATGTTGAGCGTCTTGGTCTCCGTATAGTCCTCGACCGCATGGCGGCCGAGTTCACGGCCGAGGCCGCTTTGCTTGTAGCCGCCAAAGGGCAGTTCCGAGGCGCCGTCCATGAAGGTGTTCATCCAGACCGTGCCTGCCCGTACCGACCGGCCGATCGTCAGGCACGTGTCGAAATCGCGGCTCCAGACGCCGGCCGACAGGCCGTAGTCGATCGAGTTCGCAATCCCGATCGCTTCGGCTGACGTCTCGAATGTCAGGACCGAAAGGACCGGCCCAAAGACTTCCTCGCGCGCCACCGCCATATCCGGGGTGACCGCTTCAAGGATCGTCGGCGACATGAATTGCCCCATGCCAAGGTCAAGCGTCTCGCCACCATGAGCGACCCGTGCGCCGCCGCTTCTTGCACCGGCGACATATGTCGATATTTTCTCCAGATGCTGCGGCGTGATGATCGCGCCGACCTGCGTCGAAGGATCGAGCGGGTCGCCGACTTTCACGGCCTTCGATAACTCGGCAATCCGCTTGACGACATCGGAAGCGATTGATTTGTGAAGGATCAGCCGCGAGCCGGCATTGCAGCACTCGCCGGCATTGAAATATGCACCGAAGACCGCGGCGTCGATGAACGCATCGAGATCGGCATCCGGGAACACGATCTGCGGGTTCTTTCCACCCAGTTCCAGCGAGACCTTCTTCAGCGTCTGCGCGGCATTCGACATCGTCAGTTTTCCGACACCGGTCGAGCCGGTGAAGGATACCATGTCGACGTCGGGATGAGACGTCATGACCGCACCGACCTCAGGTCCCGTACCGGTGACAATATTGACGACGCCATCCGGAATGCCTGCCTCCTGCAGGATCTCGCCCAAAACGAGCGTCGATCCCGATGTCAGTTCCGAAGGCTTGACCACGGTCGTGCAGCCTGCGGCCAGGGCGAATGGCAGCTTCTGGCCGACGATCAGGAAGGGAAAATTCCAGGGCGTGATGATCGACACCACGCCGATCGCTTCGCGCAGGACGACGCCGAGCGTGCCGTCGCCAAGCGTGTTGTAGCTTTCGCCATGGAGATCGCGGGCGAGCGCAGCCGCATAGCGCCATATGTCGACGGAGCCTGCAATTTCGCCTCGCACCTGTGTGATTGGCTTTCCTGCCTCGATAGCATCGAGAAATGCCAGTTCTTCCGCACGTGCCGCGATCAGATCGGCAGCCCTGAGCAGGATGGCGGAACGTTCGGACGCGGTCATTCGAGGCCATGGCCCGAGGTCGAAGGCGTTGCGCGCGGCTGTTATGGCGCGCTCGGCATCCTTCCTGCTGCCGGTCGGGAACCGGCTGACCACGACGCCATGGCTTGGCGCGACACGCGCGATCGGATCGGAAGCGCCGGCTTCCCATCTGCCGTCGATGAGCATCCTGAAATCGCGCGCCTTGTGGTCGCTCAGCGCGGTGGGGTTGACGAGGACCGTCATTACCATTCTCCCTTAAACGTTGCCGGGCGCTTCTCGCTGAACGACGCGACGCCCTCTTTGAGATCGCCGGTCTTGGCGGCGAGGATCGAACCCAAGGCTTCGACCGCGGTTCCGTTGTCTTCGCCGTTCGCCGATGCAATCATCAACTTGACGATCTCGACGGCGGCAGGTCCCCTTGCAGCAATTCGTTCGGCATATTCCCTGGCGGCGGCCAGCGAGTTTCCTGTCGGAACGACCGCATCGACCATGCCAAGCAGGCGCGCCTGTTCGGCAGTGAAGATCTCGCCGCCCAGAGCCATGCGTCGTACGACCTGCGCCCCGAAGCGACGCACGAGACGCTGGGTCCCGGACCAGCCCGGCACCATGCCAAGGCCGGTTTCCGGCAGACCGATCTTGATCTGCTCCTCAGCAAGACGAATGTCCGCGACCCCTGCAAGTTCAAGCCCTCCCCCGAGAGCGTGGCCGTTCAGTGCCGCAACCAGCGGCACCCGGAGCGTCGCCAGCCTTTCGAAGATGCGGTGGCCGTGCCGCACCCAGGCGTGACCGAATTCCTGCGGCAGCATTCCACCCCAGGCCTTGATATCGCCTCCGGCGGAAAAGCCCTTCCCCTCGCCGGTGAGAATGGCAGCGCGCACATTCGCGTTCGCCTCCACCTCGTCGGCGGCATCCGCCAAGGCTTTCAACATGTCGAGATCGAGCGCGTTGAGCTTTTCCGGGCGAGAAATCGTCAGCGTCGCGACGTGTCCTTCGACGTCGACCTTCACTATTCCGCTAGCCATTGAAGGTACCCTCCAGTGTCCGCGCCCTCTTTGCCGGAAGCGACAGGCCGATCTCAGCCTCCTGGAAGAGCGCGGCGTCCATGACCTTCAGGTCGGGCGCGACGATCAACGGGAACTCGGACTGATCGAGGATGTGGGATTGGAGATCGACGCCGGGCGCGATCTCGGTGAGGACGATGCCGTCAGGCGTCAACTTCATTACGCACCGCTCGGTGACATAGGTGATATCCTGCCCCTGCTCGATCGCGCGCTTGCCGCTGAAGGTCACGTGTTCGACCTCATTCACCAGCTTCTTCAGCTTGCCTTCCTTCTCGATCAGAAGGGCGCCATCGGCGATCGAAAGCTTCGCTCCGGCATTGAACATGCCGGAGAAGACGATCTTCTTCGCCCGCGCTGTGATATCGACGAAGCCTCCGGCACCCGCCGTCACATGCGGCCGGAACGAGAGCTTGGAGACATTGACGGAGCCGTCCTTGCCGATCTCGAGAAAGGAGAGCAGCGACGCATCGAAGCCTGCGCCCTGGAAATAGGTGAACTGATAGGGAGACGGCATGTAGGCGTCGGCGTTCGACGCGCAGCCGAAGGCAAAGTCGAGCAGCGGCACGCCGCCGACCGCGCCCTGCTCGATGACCCAGGTGACGGCGCCGTGGAGCCCCTCCTCCAGCAGAATCCGCGGTACGTTGGCTGAGATGCCGAAGCCGAGATTGACGCAACTTCCCGCCTGAAGTTCCCTTGCGACACGACGCGCGATGACTTTCTGGACATTGAACTCCGGAACGCTGAAGCTATCGAGCGGCCGGAATATCTCCCCTGATATCGCGGGATCGTACCCAGTCTGCGTCGTCTGCTTCTGCTCGGGATCGACAACGATATAATCGACCAACATTCCAGGCACCCGGACGTCATGGGGCTTCAGCGAGCCCTCCTTGGTGATCCGCTTGACCTGGGCGATGACGATACCGCCGTTGTTGCGTGCGGCCAGCGCCTGATCGAGGCCGCCAAGATAGGCGCCTTCATGTTCATATGTGAGGTTGCCGCGCTCGTCGGCGGTGGTGGCGCGGATGATGGCGACCTGGGGGACTATCGAGGGAAAGAATAGCCAGTCGTCACCCTCGAAGCTGACGCGCTTGACCACCGGATGCTCCGCAGCCAACTCGTTCATCGCGCAGCCCTGCCGCCAGGGATCGACGAAGGTGTCGATGCCGACCTTGGTCAGGACACCCGGCCGCTTCGCGGCGGCTTCGCGATGAATGTCGAACAGGATGCCAGAGGGAATGTTGTAGGCGGGGATTTCGTTGTTGGTGATCATTTGCCAGATCAGCGGCGGCTCCGATGACGACGGACCTGAGGGATAGGAACCGCCAATGATGCGCATGAGCAGCCCCCCCTTGGCGATGTGGTCGACGCCCTTGATGCCGCTCATGTCGCCGGCAGCGATCGGATGAAGGGTCGTAATGCCTAGGGGATGGCCGGTCGCATCGAAACGTTCGCCAATCGCCTTCAGCATCAGATCAGGGCAACCGAGACCGCTCGAGGACGATACCGTTACAACAGCGCCATCCGGGATCAGCGCGGCCGCTTCGGCCGGGGTAAGATGCTTCTTCATTGGCATCACGCAAAGTCCTGTTTGGTTTTGACGCTCATGCCGGCTCCGCAGCTCTCGCGAACGACCAGCCGAACGGCTGTCGTCACCGTCTCCGCCTCGGCCTTGCCGGCGTTGATCTGCTTGAGAAGCATCTGCGCACCGCGGCGCCCAATGCCCTGCGGATCGACCGAGACTGTTGTCAGCGCCGGAACCGCCGCCTGGGCCTCGATGACGTCGTCGAAGCCCACCACGGCAAAGTCGGAGCCGGGCTCCAGACGGCGCGCGCGCAATCCATCGCAAACACCGAAGGCGACGGCATCGTTGAAGCAGACGGCCGCGGTCGGTTTGTCGGCAAGACCGAGCGTTTTTCCGATCGCCTCGACCCCGCCCGCTCGCGAGGGCGCGGACGCGATGACGAGTTCTTCATTGAAGCCGAGCCCGGCTGCCTCGACGCCACTTCGGTAGCCGGCAAGGCGGTCGTCGAAGACAGCGGTATCGGGAAAGCCGCCGAGAAAGGCGATGCGTTTATGACCGAGTCCTGCCAGGTGCTGAACCGCGGACATCATGCCGGCCTGGTTGTCGGAGACGATGGATGAGACTTTGGCGCCGGGCAGGTTTCGGACGACAACCACGACAGGAATCCCCGCCGCAACGAGCGGCTTGAAGTCCGCGGCATCGGTGGCGCGCGCCGGCGACACGATGAGGCCGGAAATGCCATGTTCGCGCATCGATGCAACAACTTCGCGCTGCCGGTCGATGCTCTCACCGGTGTTCGACAGGAATTGCACGAAGCCGGCCGACTGAACGACCATGTCGACGCCGACCGCGAGTTCGGCAAAGAAGCTGTTCGTCAGGTCGTTCACGACGACGCCGATGATCCTTGATTTGGCACCTGCCTGCCGAAGATTAGCTGCGCCGCGATTGTAGACGTAGCCCAGCTCGCGCATCACCGCGTTGACCTTGGAACGCGTGCCTTCATTGACCAGGGAGGAGCCCTGAAGCACCAGCGAAACCGTCGACTTCGAGACGCCGGCGGCCTTCGCGATGTCGATGACGGTTACCCGCGCCTTGGTCACTCTTTCCTCCACACGATCAACGTAGACTGATCGTTAAATATTTGGAACGTTCCAATTCTGTCAAGTGAAATCTGCACAGACAGGCGCCTGATAGAAGTATGCACAGCGAAATTCGGCTTTCTGGATCGTCGAATTTTCTGCCTAAAAATTGGAACGATCTAAAATCTGACCATGACTGAGAGACATGTGTCGATATTTTGCGACCTGCAAAATCGTGCTTGGCGCACGACTAAGAGATCATTGAAGGTGTTTCCCGTGAAGGCAAGGAGCAGCCGAACCGACGCCACGGCTTGCCCAAAGGAGCCGCCGACCATGGGCGAGGTTCGACGTGCAAGAGGATGCGGATCGACATTCACCGCAACCTCCCATCGAGAGAACTGGTAACGCTTCTGCGAGCAGTGACGCTGCCTGATATTTCTGGATTGCTGTCCTGCATATCTACCCTATCCTTCTCGCAGTAGAGGAGGACCATGCCATGGCTTTCATTCACACTCCCAATGCATCCGCCAGCGAGAAGACAACGTCGATGTATGCGTCGGCGGAGGCGAGTTACGGTTACCTGCCGAACATGTACCGTGCCTTCGGCCACCGGCCTGAGGTGATGGAAAGCTGGGGAGCGCTGCTTTCGAGCATTCGCAGCCATATGAGCCTCAGGCGCTACGAGTTGGTGACGCTGGCGGCGGCCAAGGAGCTGAAATCCTCCTATTGCATGCTGGCGCACGGCTCCGTACTGCTGCGCGAAGGTTTCACCAGCGACGGGCTGACGGCGGTCGTCAACGAGACGGAAAAGGCGCCGATCGATGCCGGCGAACGCGCAATCATGGCCTTTGCCGCCAAGGTGGCGCGCGATGCGACGTCGATCACGCAGCAGGATATAGACGGGCTGAAGAAACATGGGCTGGGCGATGCCGAGATCTTCGACGTCACTGCGGCAGCAGCGGCCCGGTGTTTCTTCTCGAAAATGCTGGATGCGCTGGGTGCTGCCCCCGATCATGCCTATATCGAGCGGCTGGAGCCGAATGTGCGAAAGGCGCTCAGCGTCGGCCGTGAGGTCGAGCGGCCTCTGGCGCCTGCGCCAGCCCACGGCACATCGCAATGATGCGGTGATTGAGAAGGCCGCAGCGCCTACTCCTTCGGCCTGTCAGCAAAATGCCGGATTGCAAATTCGGCGATGTTCTGACTCGCTCGATCGGCGTCATCGAGCAGCGAGGGAAATAGCTGCCACTGATGAGGCATGCCCGGCCAGATCTCGGTGGTGACATCCACACCGGCCTGACGCGCCTTGTCGGCGAGCCGCAGCGTGTCATCAAGCAGAGCTTCGCCGGAGCCGACCTGCAAGAGCAGCGGCGGAAAGCCCTTCATGTCGGCATAAAGCGGCGACACCTGGGGATCGGTCGGCGGCCGGCGGCCGAGATAGGGCTTGCGGAGGGTTTCGATCCAGGCCTTATCGACCAGAGGATCGCTTGCGGCATTGGATGTCATCGATCCGCCTGTCGCGGCCAGATCGGTGATGGGACTGAGCGCCACCACAGCCGCCGGCAACGGCTTTGCCGCCTGCATCTGCCGCAGAACAGTCTCGATTGCGATATTGCCGCCGGCGCCGTCTCCCGCCACGACCACGTTCCCGTTGTCATAACCGTTGTCGAGAAGCCAGCGATAGGCCGTCAGCGCGTCGTTGATCTGCGCGGGATAGCCATATTCCGGCATCAGCCGATAATCGATAAGGAGCACGTCGCTCGATGCAGCCTTGGCGAGCGAGCCGGCAAGCAGGCTGTGGGTGCGGATGGAGCCGCCGGAGAAGCCGCCGCCGTGGATATAGAGGATCACCCTTTCACCAATCGGGTGATGAAGACGGGCGGGCCACATCAGCTCGGCTTTGACGCCATCGGCATCGATCTGCCGAAGCTGGATTCGCGTCGGCCCCGGCGTCGCCTCCATCAGCGCCTTGAAGGCCGTGCGCCGCTGCTGCAGGCTGTCGGCGCCGGCAAAATGATCCTTCCAGAGGCCGACGAGCTTTTCGACCTGCTCGCGCGAAGTCTGGCTTTGCGGCCCGATGTCCTGCCCGACCGCCGCCGTTGTCAGCAGCAGCGTGGTCGCCAAAGCGGCGAACAGACATGCGAGCCGCCTGGGGGCTCGAATACCAGCTGGCGAATTCCGACCGTTCATCAACCTCTCCCGACGATCCTGGCCATGGCCGCATCTTTGGCCGGTTCGCTCACCGGAGTCAAAAGGGTGACAGACGCAAACCTCAAGCTTTTTCCGCGGGCATCGCCTCGATGATCGCTCCGAAGCCTGCCATCATGTGGCGGCGCTCGGATGACGGAGACATGGCAGCTCCTCCGGAAACCTTCCGCTGCGCCTGGAACGAAGGCCGGCAGTTGCCCGTTCACTGCGGGCTCTTCAGGCTGCTTCTCAAAAAATTGGGCAAACTCCCTGCCGGCATGGCTTGCCATTTGCGGTGCTTCCGTCGGAAATGGATTCCGTGCCTGGCGGTCCCAGCCCGGCACATCGTCTCGCATGTGAGTGAAGGATACCGATGACCACGATCTATCTTGCCGGCCCGGAAGTCTTTCTCCCGGATGCCATGCCCGTCATGGCCGAAAAACGCCGTTTAGCACGCCAGTTCGGCTTCGAGCCGACCGGCCCCGGCAGCGACGAAAACCAGACGCCGGTGAAGCGCACGGCTGCAGAGATCTACGCACGCAACGACACCGCTATGCGTCGTGCCGAGATCTGCCTTGCCAACATCACTCCCTTTCGAGGCGTCAGCGCCGATCCGGGTACGGTCTATGAGATCGGCTTCATGATTGCGCTCGGAAAAGCGGTCTTCGCCTATACCAATCACCCCGATGACTATGGCCTGCGTGTTCGTTCCATCTGGTATGCGGGGCTTGATATCGATGAGACGAGCGGGCGCCCACGCGGACCGGACGGCATCGCGATCGAAAATCACGGCATGTCCGACAACCTGATGATCGACGGAGGCATCGAGGCGACGGGAGGCAAAGTGTTCCGTGCGGCCGCTCTCCCCGCGGATCCCGCCCGCGACCTGACGGTTTATTTTGAAGCGCTTCAAACGATCGCCAGCCTGCGCGCTGATGGCGCCCGCGGCACAGATTTCCTGCCTGTCAGCCCTACGCCGCGCGCATCGCCTCGATGACCGCCCTAAAGCCCGCCGACATATGGCGGCGGCTCGGATAGTAGAGATAAAGCGATTCCTCCAGCTGGCACCAGTCGTCCAGCACCTGGACCAGTTCACCACTGGCGATTGCCTTTTCCGCCCGCGGCTCCCAGACATAGGCAAGGCCGACGCCATCAAGCGCCGCCTGCATCATCAGCTCGTGATCGTCGAGCGACAGCGGCCCGGTCGGCTGAAAGCTGACCGTCTGGCCGTCCTTCTCGAATTCCCAGGCATAACGCGCGCCCGATGGAAACATGTTCTGGATGCAGAGATGCCGCTTGAGGTCGTGGGGCGTTTCCGGCTTCGGACGTGTCTCGAAATAGGCTGGCGAGCCGACGACGACGAGGCGGATGCGCGGCTTGATGCGCAGCGCGATCATGCCTTCGGTGACACGCTCACCGAAGCGGATCCCGGCATCGAAGCCTTCATCGACGATATCGACCAGCCTGTCGGTGGCGTTGATTTCCAGCTGCAGGTTGGGATTCTTCTTGAGCAGCGGCCCGATGACATGGCCAATCACGAAGGGGCCGATCGAATTCGGCACGTTGATCCTCACCTTGCCGAAGGGCGTGTCGCGATAACGGTTGAGCGCATCGAGCGCGCCTGCCATCTCGCCGAAGGCAGGGTCGAGATGCGAGATCAGGAGCTCGCCTGCCTCGGTCAGCGAAACGCTGCGCGTCGTGCGGTTGAGCAAGCGGATTCCGACCCGATCTTCGAGATTGAGCACGGCGTGGCTGACCGCGGAGGCTGTGACACCCCGCTCCTCGCCCGCCTTGCGGAAACTTTTATGCCGCGCAACGGCCGCAAAAGCTGCGAGTTCGGAAAGTTCGGCAGCACGCATTGCTGAATTTCACTCATCATAGTTTCAAGAATAACGAATCTTATACATCAGAGGATTTTCGGTCAAATTCAACTCGTCAGCACAGAGATGCGACGCCAACCGAATAGTTCTGGAAGGAATTCGTTATGAAAGTCTGGTTCATCACTGGTGCATCCCGTGGCTTCGGCGCTCTGATGACGAGGGAAGCCCTTGCAGCAGGCGATGCCGTCATCGCCACCGCCCGCAACCCGAAGACCGTCACCGAGCAGTTCGGCGATCATCCGAACCTGCTTGCCGTCGCCCTCGACGTCACCAACGAGGCACAGGCAAAGGAGGCCGCGGCTGCCGGCATCGCCCGCTTCGGCCACATCGACGTGCTTGCCAACAATGCCGGCTACGGCCTGCTCGGCGCCGTCGAGGAAGCCACGGCCGAAGAGATCGAAAAACTCTATGCCACGAACGTCTTCGGTCTCCTGAAGGTGACACGTGCCGTGCTGCCCTATATGCGCCGCCAGCGTTCCGGCCACGTGCTGAACTTCTCCTCGATAGGCGGTTATTTCGGCTATCCCGGCTGGGGCGTCTACGGCTCGACGAAATTCGCCGTCGAGGGCCTCTCCGAATCGATGGCCGCCGAACTCGAGCCCTTCGGCATCAAGGTGACGATCGTCGAGCCCGGCTTCTTCCGCACGGACTTCCTCGCCGACAATTCATTGGCGATCAGCCCGGCTTCGATCGCCGATTACGAGGGCACACCGGCCGGTAATATGCGCAACTTCGCCGTTGACGCCAACCATGCCCAGCCCGGCAATCCAGCCAAACTCGCTGGCGGCATCATGACAATGGTCAATTCAGCCAATCCCCCGCTGCGCATGCCATTCGGCAGCGATACGGTGGCGATGATCGAGGCTCAGCATGCCAGCGTCGAAACGGAACTTGCTGCCTGGCGCGAACTCGCCCTCTCTACGGATTTCGCCAGCGATGCAACGACCGCTGCCTAAGATCCCTGCCGCCCGTTCCAACCTTAAGGGACAAGGCGGCGGCACCGTCGAGGCTGCGGAAAGAGCGCCTTGCGACAAATTAGCATTCGCCTCTCGCCGGGGATGACTTAGATCTAGGTCAAGTCACGACCATGAAGAGGCAATGCATGTCCATCAAGACCATTTGTATCTATGGCGCCGGGGCGCTTGGCGGTGCCATCGCCGCCAAGCTCGCAAACAGGGTCGGGAACGACGCCTCCGTCTCCGTCGTCGCCCGCGGGGCTCATCTCGAGGCCATCCGCAGCCGCGGTCTCAGCCTGCACGAAGCCGATGCGGAAACGCCGCTGAACGTCCATCTCACAGCGACCGACGACCCTCAGACATTGCCGCCGCAGGATCTCGTCATTACCGGCCTCAAGGGGCATCAACTCCCGCCCGCCGCCGAGGGGATCGCAAGCCTCCTCAAGGATGGCACCCGGGTCGTCATGATCCTGAACGGCATTCCGTGGTGGTATTTCCATCGCGATACCAGGAGCGGGCACGCGGAACTGCAATTCGATGAACTCGATCCCGACGGCAGGCTTTGGCGGCTGATCGGGCCGGAACGCGTCATTGGTTGCGTCGCCTATCAAGGCGCGGAGGTGATCAATCCGGGCGAGATCCGGCTTTCCAACAAGGGACGCTTCGTGCTCGGCGAGCCCTCCGGCGAAATGTCACCCGATCTCGAGGCGATCAGTACCTTGATGACCAGTGCCGGCCTCAGCATTGCGACGACACCCGATATCCGTGACGAGATCTGGAGCAAGCTGATGGGCAATGCCGCCTTCAACCCGATCAGCGCGCTGACGCGGGCTGTCATGACCGACATCATGGCAGATCCGGTGCTTTCGGCCATGGTCGGCAAGGTGATGAATGAGGTGCGCGCCGTCGGCGAGGCGCTGGGCGCGCGCTTCACCATGACGATCGAGCAGAGGCTGGAACATTCGCGCCATGTCGGCGCCGTGCGGACATCGATGCTGCAGGATCTGATCGGCGGCAAGGCGCTCGAAATCACGCCACTGATCGGCATGCTAGCGGCTCTCGGGCGCCTCAGTGCCACGCCGACCCCGGTGTCGGAAACGATCCTGGCGTTGGTGACACAATTGGATCGGGAAAATCAGCGCGGCAGCTGATGGCAAGGCGGCCGGGGAAAACCCCGCCGCCTTCGTTTATTTTCCGACCTGCTCGGCCCAGTTCGGCGCCTTGCCACCACCATCGAGGAAGGTCATCGTCATATTCGCCATGAGAGGCGAGGCAAAGGTCTCGTAGTGGGTGAGATCGGGCAAGATCGCCAGTCGATTCTTCGACATGTTTTCCCGCGTCCAGCCCGCATCGCGCAGGCCGCCGCCGAGCTTGTGGTAGAAGTCAATCATATGCTCGGGGCGGATCATGTCGGCATCGCCATACGTCAGCATGACGGGCATGGTGAGCTTCGCGACGGCATCGCTGTAATCATTGGGTTCGCGCATCAGCGCACCCATGGCGTCAAGCAGCTTCGGGAATTCGGATACGTCGGGCGCCACCGCCTTGTAGGACAGAAACATCGGCGTATCCTTCATCATGTCGGCCATAGCGGCACCGACGGCCGCCTGCTGCGGCAGCATCTCGGGGAAGAAACCGTTCTGCGCATAGGGCGCCGAGAGTATTACCAGCCGACGTACGCGGTCCGGCGCATTCGCCGCCATGTTCAGCGCCACTCCGCCGCCGAAGGAATAACCGAAGACATCGAGCTTGTCGTAGCCGAGCTGCTTCACCAGGATCGCTAGATCGGCGCCGATTGCCGGAAGCTCGATCGGGCGATTGCCGAGGGGCGTGCGGCCATGGCCCTGCAGATCGACGGCAATCACCTGCCGGTGGTCGGTGAAAATCGGCATGACGGGCGTGAACATCTCGATCTGCCCAAGGCCACCATGAAGGAGAAGCAGCGGTTCGCCCTCGCCGCGGATCTCGTAATAATAATCGATGCCGTTGACAGGCACCCTTCCCTTACGCACGAGAGGCGCTATCGCCTTGTTGTCTTCGATAGCGGGTGCGCCGCCGGCAGCTGAGATATCCGGGGCGGCCAGGAATGCGGCAGCTGTGGCGATCATAGAAATCAACGTCATCTTCGACATGCCCTTGCTCCGTGTTTGCATCGATACCGCAAGGACGGCTGTGATCATCCCCTTCCTACATCACACTCCGAAATTTCTGCCGTCGGCCTTTATATCATTCCTATATTTTCGCCCCTCGCCCCGAATGGATTTCCTATCGCAGCCAGCAGTAGACTCTCGCGATCATTGCAAAGGTCAAATGCCATGCGAAATGTGATGTCCTCCGCCTTCCACCCTCTTCGCCCGCACAGAATCACGCGCAGCAGCCGGCAGGTGCGCGGAAAGCGCACCGCCTGGGCGCTGATCGTCTTCGGCATCGTGCTCGCCTGCGTCGAGCTTTACATCGTTTACTCCGCGCTCTGAGGTCCGTCCGGGGAACGGCAGACGCCAATTCGCGCGCTTTGCGCGCGGGAATGCGCGTATCCGCTAATCTTGCCATTCTCCCGCGGTTTCCGTTGCGGGAGAACGCAGACATGCGTTGAAGGGCTGATTTCCAACCTTTCCTTAACTGACATGTCGCTAAAATGCTGGCATAGATTTCAGACGCCACGAGACCAATGCCGAAACCGAATTTCCGCTTCACCCATTATGATCTCAAGGAACAACGCGCCGGGACGATCATCGAGGTGTCGTTGAATGCGGTGAACAACGTTCGCCTAATGACGGCGCCGAATTTCCAGCGCTTCACCGAGGTTCTCGATTTCAAATATATTGGCGGCGTGGCGCGCAAATCGCCGGTCAAGCTCGCCGTTCCTGAAAGCGGCCATTGGCACGTGGTCGTCGATATGGAGGGCCATCACGGCCTTGCGGAATCCTCCGTCAAGGTGATTGCCGCGCCTGCTAATCAGAAGATGCCGCGGCCCTCCTGAAATTTGCAGCACCGCGCATCTTTCGAACGTGCTTCGAAAAACCGTGACGAGACGCCCAATCGTGCTGATCTTGATTGCGATCAATGAATCAGACCGCAACGTCGCTCACAGTTCTGCGGTCGCGAGGTTTACCTCCGCACAGCCAGTTGCAAGTCAGCTCCTCATTCATGTTCCGCTAAAGAGTGAGGACAGCAGACTATGACCTTCATCACCTGGGGGCAGTCCATGACTTCGAACCCTATCGATCATATCACCAATGTCATCGATCCCGGCGATGCACTCGGCGAAGTCCTTTTCGGATTGATCATGGCGCTGACATGGACGGTAGGTTCGAGGCTTGTTTTTGAAGATGAAGGGTTAGATGTCCATGGGTTGATCGTCGCAACAATCGGATGCAACGTCGCTTGGGGGATCATTGACGCCGTGTTGTTCATTCTGGGTACGACGTTTTACAAGAGCAGACGGCTGCGCCTTTTTCGGCAAATCAAAGCCGCCAGAAGCGAAACTGCGGCGCTCAAGATGCTCGCGAACGAATTCCCGATTGAAGAAGCACCATTTTCTGGAAGGGCCGCCGATGCGGACGCACTCTATCGATCACTCCTGACGCTCGCATCTCGGGCCGATCCTGTGAAGGTGTCCCTATCGCAAGGTGATCTCTGTGCCGCAATCGCGGTCTTCTTTCTCGTCTCGGTCACCTCCATTCCGGCGGTGACCCCTTTCCTTCTCATCGACAGCCCGCACCTTGCTCTGAGAGTCAGCAACCTGTTTCTCATCATGCTGCTGTTTGTGACGGGTTATGCATGGGCGAGATTTTCGGGAGGCAGGCCTTTTTATGCAGGGATGACGATGACTTGTCTCGGTTTGCTTCTGGTTGCAATAGCGATCGCTCTTGGCGGTTGAGCGCCCTTTGCCGCCGACCAGGCATAAACGTCAGCGCGGGTTGCGCTCCTTGCGAAGCTTCGCCCACCATTCCAGCCGCTTGCGGATATCGCGCTCGAAACCGCGCTCCGGCGGATCGTAGAAGGTTTGGCGGCCCATCTTCTCGGGGAAATAATCCTGGCCGGAAAAGGCGTCAGGCTCGTCGTGGTCGTAGCGGTAACCCTCGCCGTACCCCTCACCCTTCATCAGTTTTGTCGGCGCATTGAGAATGTGTTTCGGCGGCAGCAGCGAGCCGTTCTGCTTTGCAGCCTGGCTGGCGGCCTTGAAGGCGGTGTAGACGGCGTTCGATTTCGGCGCGGTGGCGAGATAGACGCAGGCCTGGGCGAGCGCCAGTTCGCCCTCAGGCGAGCCGAGATACTCGTAGGCATCCTTGGCGGCGTTGCAGATCACCAACGCCTGCGGGTCGGCAAGGCCGATATCTTCCACCGCCATGCGCACCAGCCGCCGTCCGAGATAAAGCGGATCCTCGCCGGCATCGAACATGCGGGCGAGATAATAGAGAGCGGCATCCGGGTCGGAGCCGCGCACGGACTTATGCAATGCAGAGATCAGATTGTAGTGACCGTCCTGCGCCTTGTCGTAGACCGGGGCGCGGCGCTGGACGATGCGCGTCAGGCCTTCGGTGTCGAAGCTTTCGCGCTCGCGCGCCGCGCGCCAGACTTCCTCAGCGAGTGTCAGCACGGCGCGGCCATCGCCGTCAGCCATGCGGATCAAGCTGGCACGAGCCTCCTCCGTCAGTGGCAGCGGCTTCTGCTCGATCGTCTCGGCGCGCTTCAGCAGTTCCTCCAGGCTCTCCTCGTCATGCGACTTGAAGGTCAAGACGCGGGCGCGTGACAAGAGAGCGGCATTCAGTTCGAAGGACGGGTTCTCGGTGGTGGCGCCGACGAGGATGACGGTGCCGTCCTCCATGACGGGCAGGAAACTATCCTGCTGGGCGCGGTTGAAACGGTGAATCTCGTCGACGAAGAGCAGCGTCTGACGGCCGTCCATTCGCCGCAGGCGGGCTGTCTCGAACACCTTTTTTAGATCGGCAACCCCGGAGAAGATCGCCGATATCTGCTCGAAAGCCAGGCCCGCCTCGCCCGAAAGCAGCCGCGCTACCGTCGTCTTGCCGGTGCCCGGCGGACCCCAGAAGATCATCGAGCCGAGCGAACCGCTTTCGATCATCCTCTTCAGCACGCCGTCCTCACCGGTCAGGTGTTCCTGACCGGTGACATCGGCGAGCGTCTTCGGCCGCAGCCGGTCGGCAAGCGGCCGCCTGGCGGCAACCTCTTCCGGAACACGCGGCGCGAAAAGGTCATCACTCATCGGAAGAACTGCCGGATGCGCCGGCCGTCACGCTCGATTTCGACCCGCCAGAGGCCGGGATCGCTGTCGGCGATCTCGGACAGCTCGCTGGTTGTCGTCACGTTGGTGCCGTTGATCGAAACGATGATGTCCTTCGGCTCGAATCCGAGACGGGCGGCTGGAGAATCCTCCTTTACGTCGGAGACAACGACGCCAGCCGATTCTGACGGCATGCGCAGTTCATCGGCAACACGCGGCGACAGGTTCTCGACGACGGCGCCGGTAAAGGGCGTGTGTCCGCCGATCGTGCGCTGGTCGCGCGGTGAGGTTTCCGGCGCGCGGGCGAGCGTCAGCGGAAGTTGCTCCTCGCGGCCGTTCTCGATGACGGTAAGCTTGACCGACTTGCCGAGACCGGCCGTCGTCAGCCGGTAGAGCAGCGCATCCGGATGTTCGACGGAAATGCCGTCGACGGCCGTGACGATTTCGCCGGCCTTCAGCCCGGCCTTGGCGGCCGGCCCGCCTTCCGAAACCTTGACGACGAGTGCGCCGCGTGCCTTGTTGAGCCCCAGCGCCTCGGCCACCTCAGAGGTCACGGCATCGAAGCTCGCGCCGACATAGGGGCGCTCGAAAGATTTGACGCCGGCATCGGCCGAAGCGAGGAAGACCTTGACCAGATTGGCGGGAATGGCAAAGCCGATACCGTTCGAGCCGCCGCCGCGCGAGAAGATTGCGGTATTGATGCCGATCAGCTCGCCCTTCATGTTCATCAGCGCGCCGCCGGAATTGCCCGGATTGATCGAAGCATCGGTCTGAATGAAGAAACCGAACTCGTTCTTGACCACTTGGTTGCGGGCAAGTGCGGAGACGATGCCGCTCGTGACCGTCTGGCCGACGCCGAAGGGATTGCCGATCGCCAGTACGAGATCGCCGACTTCGACGGCGTCGGAATTGCCAATCGCCAATGTCGGCAGGTTTTCCTTGGTATCGATCTTCAGCACGGCGAGGTCGACGCGGTCGTCGCGCAGCACCACCTTGCAGGGGAATTCCCGACCATCCGACAAGGCTACCTTGATGTCGTCGGCCCCTTCGACGACGTGATTGTTGGTCACGATGGTGCCGTTCGCCTCAACGATCACACCCGAACCGAGCGACGATTGTTTTTCCGAGCGGTTCGGCATCTGCTGGCCGAAAAACTGCTCGAAGAAGGGATCGCCGGCAAAGGGCGACTGGCGCTGGATGATCTTTTCCGCATAGACGTTGACGACGGCGCCTGAGGTCTGTTTGACCAGCGGCGCGAAGGAGAGCTGCATCTGCATCTGGCTCTCCGGCACGGTCTTTGCCGTCTGC
Source organism: Rhizobium fabae (assembly GCF_003985135.1). Classification (NCBI taxonomy): domain Bacteria; kingdom Pseudomonadati; phylum Pseudomonadota; class Alphaproteobacteria; order Hyphomicrobiales; family Rhizobiaceae; genus Rhizobium; species Rhizobium fabae. Next base: position 176,475 of record NZ_ML133658.1, on the reverse strand, counting down.
GCGTGAACGGCAGCCGGTAGAACGAGCATCAGAGCGAAGAGCGAGACGGAGGCGCGCTTGAAAAGGCCTTGCATGGGTATCCCTTTTGAATCCTCTTGAGAAATTGTTTTAGCGCCCGACGCTAGAAAGGAAAGAGGGCGGAAGCATGGAAGAATAAGGCAAGCAGGGGCTCAAGAGATTCTGCTTGAAGCATTTGCGAATTCGATTCAGGAAGATCGGCCATGCAACTGATATCAAAAGCCAAAATCTGGGCGAAGTCACTGAAGCGTGACATCGTCGCATTGTGGCTGGCCGCACGTCATACCCGCGTGCCGTGGTATGCAAAGGCAGTGGCGGGCGCCGTTGCAGCTTACGCGCTGTCACCAATCGATCTGATCCCCGATTTCATTCCCGTGCTCGGATATCTCGACGATCTTCTGATCGTGCCGCTCGGGATCATGCTGGCTATCCGGCTTGTCCCGGCCGACGTGATGGGCGAGCTTCGTGAGGAGGCCGCAAGGCGCATCGAGCGCCCTTCCGGCCGGGCCGGATTGATCTTCATCCTTGCCGTCTGGCTCGCCTGCATCATCTTCCTGGCTCTGGCATTGCGCAAGTTCGCCTGAACGGCGGCAACGGAGACTTACGAATGGCGATGACAAGAGCGATGACGGCGGCCTTTGGTTTGGTGATCCTGATTTCCGGATCGAATAGGACCGAGGCGGCGAGCTTCGATTGCGACGCAAAGGAATTGAAGCCGGACGAAAAGGTAATCTGCGATAACCGTGCCCTGAACGACGCCGATGTGAAGATGGCGACCGCTTTCGAGCTACTCTCCGGCCTGTTGGCAATGGGCTCGCGCGGCACATTGCAGGACGAACAGACCACCTGGCTGAAGAAACGGCAGGAATGCGGAGCTGATGCTGTCTGCATCAAGGCTGCCTATGACGAGCGGCTGAAGCAACTTGGCGAAACCTATAAAAACATCAACCGGCCGCTTTGAAAGCGGCCGGTTGGCAGAGCTGCTGACTCTTAATCAGCGGGTCGTCGGTTGAGATCCCTCAGCGAGCGTTCAGATCGCGCACGGCGCCGCGATCGGCACTCGTTGCGAAGGCTGCGTAGGCCTTCAGCGCGGTGGTGACGTTGCGCTTGCGGACTTCTGTGGGATGCCAGCCCTTGGCGTCCTGATCGGCGCGGCGGGCGGCAAGTTCGGTTTCGCTGACGCGCAGGCTGATCGTGCGGTTGGGAATGTCGATGTCGATCATGTCGCCTTCGCGCACCAGACCGATCGTGCCGCCATTCGCCGCTTCCGGCGAGACGTGGCCGATCGAAAGACCAGAGGTGCCGCCGGAGAAACGGCCGTCGGTGATGAGCGCGCAAGCCTTGCCGAGGCCCTTCGACTTCAGATAGCTCGTCGGATAGAGCATTTCCTGCATCCCCGGGCCGCCCTTCGGGCCTTCGTAGCGGATGACGACGACGTCGCCGGCTTTCACCTCGTTGGCGAGGATGGCCTTGACCGACGCGTCCTGGCTTTCGAAGACGCGGGCGGGGCCGGAGAATTTCAGGATCGATTCATCAACGCCGGCCGTCTTGACGATGCAGCCGTCGATCGCGAGGTTGCCCTTCAGCACGGCAAGACCGCCGTCCTTCGAGAAGGGATGCTCGACCGAGCGGATGACGCCGTTTTCGCGATCGGTGTCGAGATCGTCCCAGCGGGCTTCCTGGCTGAAGGCGACCTGGGTCGGGATACCACCCGGAGCGGCGCGATAGAAGTTGCGGACCGTTTCGCTGTTGGTGCGGGTGATATCCCAGCGGTCGATCGCATCGCCGAGCGTCTCCGCGTGGACGGTCGGGCAATCACGGTTCAGCAGGCCACCCTTGTCGAGCTCCCCGAGGATCGACATGATGCCGCCGGCGCGGTGGACGTCTTCCATGTGCACATCGCTCTTGGCGGGCGCGACCTTCGATAGGCACGGCACGCGGCGCGACAGGGCGTCGATATCGGCCATGGTGAAATCGATCTCGCCCTCATGGGCAGCGGCAAGAATATGCAGGACAGTATTGGTCGAACCGCCCATGGCGATGTCGAGCGCCATGGCATTTTCGAAGGCCTGTTTGGAGGCAATGGTGCGCGGCAGGGCCTTGACGTCGTCCTGCTCGTAATAGCGGCGGGCGAGATCGACGATCAGGTGGCCGGCTTCGACGAAGAGGCGCTTGCGGTCGGCGTGGGTGGCGAGCGTCGAGCCGTTGCCGGGCAGCGACAGGCCGAGTGCTTCCGTCAGGCAGTTCATGGAGTTTGCGGTAAACATACCGGAGCAGGAGCCGCAGGTCGGACAGGCCGAGCGCTCGATGACCTTGACGTCCTCATCGGAAATCTTGTCGTCGGCAGCGGCGACCATGGCGTCGACGAGGTCAAGAGCATGCGTCTTGCCGTGCAGCACGACCTTGCCTGCTTCCATCGGGCCGCCGGAGACGAAGACCGTGGGTATGTTGAGGCGCAGCGACGCCATCAGCATGCCGGGGGTGATCTTGTCGCAGTTGGAGATGCAGACCATGGCGTCGGCGCAATGGGCATTGACCATGTATTCGACGCTGTCGGCGATCAGTTCGCGCGAGGGCAGCGAATAGAGCATGCCGTCATGGCCCATGGCGATGCCGTCGTCGACGGCGATCGTGTTGAATTCCTTGGCGACACCGCCGGCCGCTTCGATTTCGCGAGCGACGAGCTGTCCGAGATCCTTCAGATGCACGTGGCCGGGCACGAACTGGGTGAAGGAATTCACCACGGCGATGATCGGCTTGCCGAAATCCGAATCCTTCATGCCCGTGGCGCGCCAAAGGCCGCGCGCGCCCGCCATGTTGCGGCCGTGGGTCGTGGTTCTCGAACGGTAAGCTGGCATCGGTGTCTTCCTCGATATCTAGGAATTATCAGGCGAAGCGGGCGGCTGTGGAGTTTGCGGGCCAGGCGATCGCTGCTTTTTGGAATTGTCCTAATCCAATCGACCGAGACTGTCACTACCGGGAAGGCCAAATCCGGTACGCTGCCGCGTGGAGCGATCCGAAGCGCATCCATCATATACGGTTCGACGAGGCCTTTCGTTACAGCCTATTCCATCACAGCCGAACACAAAAAATTGGCTTCCCGTCGGCGATATTCAAGGCATAGACATTGATCGAACATGCGGGCGGTTCGTTTAGGAACTATAATGGGTAATCCGCCCTGGAGGTTTTGACATGCCAACCTATCGCCCACCGAAGATCGTCTCATCGGAGATCACGCCGCGGCAGGTCTATCTGCGTCGCCGCGAATTCCTGGGCGCTGCAGCACTTGGCGCCATGTCGCTCTATGGCGCCGGTAAGGCCAGCGCGGCGGCGCTTTCTGCCGTCGAGAGCAAATACAAGGTCGATGAGAAGACGACCCCGCTCAAGGACATCAAGACCTACAATAATTTCTATGAGTTCGGCCTCGACAAGGGCGATCCCGCCGCGCTTTCCGGCAATTTCAAGCCGCTGCCCTGGACGATCAAGGTCGACGGCATGGTCAACAAGCCTGGCACCTTCGACATCGAGGCGCTGATGAAGGAATTCCCGATCGAGGAGCGCACCTATCGGATGCGCTGCGTCGAGGCCTGGTCGATGGTCATCCCCTGGGACGGCTTTCCGCTGGCCTCCCTGCTCGACAAGGTCGAGCCGCTCGGCAGTGCCAAATACGTCGCCTTCGAAACGGTCGTGCGGCCGGAGGAAATGCCGGGACAGAAGGGATTTTTCCAATCGCTCGACTGGCCCTATGTCGAGGGTCTGCGCCTCGATGAGGCGCGCCATCCGCTGGCACTGCTTGCCGTCGGCCTCTACGGCGAAACGCTGCCGAACCAGAACGGCGCACCGATCCGGCTCGTCGTGCCGTGGAAATACGGCTTCAAGGGCATCAAGTCGATCGTTCGCATCACGCTCACCGACCAGCAGCCTAAGAATACCTGGCAGGTGACCAACCCGCAGGAATACGGCTTCTACGCCAACGTCAATCCGGCCGTCGATCATCCGCGCTGGAGCCAAGCCACCGAACGGCGGATCGGCGAAAGCGGCTTCTTCGGGGCGAGCCGTCACCCCACCCTGCCCTTCAACGGTTATGCCGACGAGGTGGCAAGCCTTTATGCCGGCATGGATCTAAAGGCGAATTTCTGATGGCGGAACTGTCGCTCGCCATCCCCAAGCGCTGGCAGCCTGCCTCCGTCTGGCTGCTTTACATCGTCGGGCTCGTGCCTGCGGCCTGGACTTTCTATCTCGGCGCGACCGATCAGCTCGGCGCCGATCCGGTCAAGACCTTCGAGCTTTTCCTCGGTATCTGGACGATCCGTTTCCTGATCGCAACACTTGCCGTCTCCCCTACCCGCGAGCTTTTTGGCTGGAACTATCTGCGCTATCGGCGCGCGCTCGGCCTTTTGACCTTCTACTACGCGCTGATGCATTTCACGGTCTACATGGTGCTCGACCAGGCGATGGATATTTCTGCCGTCATCAACGACGTGCTGAAACGCCCCTTCATCATGTTCGGTATGGCAGGCCTTGCAATGCTCGCGCCACTGGCAGTGACATCCAACAATTTCTCCATCCGCCGCCTCGGCAAGAACTGGATCTGGCTGCACCGCCTCGTCTACATCATCGCCGCCTGCGGGGCGCTGCATTTTGCGCTCTCGACCAAGATCCTCGATCTCCAGCAATATATCTATGTCGGGCTGATCATCGCGCTCATACTCTACCGCTCCTACCGGCCGATCGCACGCAGCCGGAAGAAGGAGCATGGACGGCCGCGCCAGCGCGCGGTGGCTCCAGCTCGATGAGGCTTGGGGTCAGCGAGGACGCCTTGCCGAATCGAACATGCAGGCCACGGCTATTCCGATCGCGTAGGCCAGGATGTTCCAGAGGGAAAATATACGGCCGAGCAGCAATGCGCCCGCTGTGGTCACCCGAAACGCGCCGAGCCAGGGCGTGTGATAGAGCCGGAATAATTCGACTGAAATCGCCACGCACAGCGCCGTGATAGCAACTGCCGCCGGCCGCAACCTGTCGAAAAATAGCGCCAGCAGCAGATAGACCATCGCGCCCCACAGGGCCGATCCACCATATTTGACGACAATGAAGGGCAGATCGACGGCGTAGCCGAAGCGCCTGAGCGCCAGTCCGAGGACGATGACGAGAAGCAGGGCGACGAGACGGAGGAGCTGTGGTCGTGACCAGGTTTGAATAATTTCGCGCAATGACCTTGTCCCGTCACGATCTCGGCCGATCGACGGCCTGAGGTGCAGATACTTCACTATAAGCAAGCCGGTTGTCGGCCAATACACAAACGAAAACAGCCGGGCTTTGCAGCCCGGCTGTCCTGTTTCCGGCGAAGCCGAAAATCTTAGGCGGCGACGGCCTGCTCTTCGGCAGCGACGCGGGCCTTGTCGGTTGCGCCCTTGGCGAAGGTGTCGCGGTCAACGAATTCGACGACGGCCATGGCGGCATTGTCGCCCTGGCGGAAGCCGGCCTTCATGATACGCAGGTAGCCGCCGTTGCGGGTGGCGTAGCGCGTTGCGATCGTGTCGAACAGCTTCGAAACAACGGCGGCGTCGCGGATCTGCGAGATCGCCTGGCGGCGAGCATGCAGGTCGCCGCGCTTGCCGAGCGTGACGAGCTTCTCGACGATCGGACGGATTTCCTTGGCCTTCGGCAGGGTCGTGACGATCTGCTCGTGGGTAATCAGCGAAGCCGCCATGTTGGCGAACATCGCCTTGCGGTGGCTTGCAGTTCTATTCAGCTTGCGGCCGGCTTTACCATGGCGCATTGCTATTCTCCTTTAATGCAGGTGCCCTTACGCTAAATGGGCCTGCCGTTTCCTGGCACATGCAGGCGATCGGCCTGCTGTTTGACGGGGAAAGGCAGCCGAAAGAGCCTGCCTTTTGTTTTCTCAGTACTGGTCTTCGTAACGCTTGGCGAGATCTTCGATGTTCTCGGGCGGCCATGCCGGCACTTCCATGCCGAGGTGCAGGCCCATGGAAGCGAGAACTTCCTTGATTTCGTTCAGCGACTTGCGACCAAAATTCGGCGTGCGGAGCATTTCTGCTTCGGTCTTCTGAATGAGGTCGCCGATGTAGACGATGTTGTCGTTCTTCAGGCAGTTTGCCGAACGGACCGACAGTTCGAGTTCGTCCACCTTCTTGAGGAGAGCCGGGTTGAAAGCGAGTTCGGTGACTGCTTCCTCTTCGGTTTCCTTCTGCGGCTCGTCGAAGTTGACGAAGACGCCAAGCTGATCCTGGAGGATGCGCGCCGCGAAAGCGACGGCGTCTTCGCCGGTGATCGAGCCATCGGTTTCGATGGTCATGTTCAGCTTGTCGTAGTCGAGAACCTGTCCTTCGCGGGTATTTTCAACCTTGTAGGACACCTTCTTGACCGGCGAATAGAGGCTGTCGACCGGGATGAGACCGATCGGAGCGTCTTCCGCACGATTGCGTTCGGCCGGAACGTAGCCCTTGCCGTTGTTGACGGTGAACTCCATGCGGATTTCGGCGCCCTCGTCGAGCGTGCAGATGACATGCTCGGGGTTGAGGATTTCGATATCGCCGACCGTCTGGATATCGCCAGCAGTAACAACGCCCGGGCCCTGCTTACGCACGACCATGCGCTTTGCGTCGTCGCCATCCATCTTGATGGCGATTTCCTTGATGTTGAGCACGATGTCCGTGACGTCTTCGCGGACGCCCGGAATCGAAGAGAATTCATGCAGCACGCCATCGATCTGCACCGCCGTGACGGCAGCGCCGCGCAGCGAGGAGAGCAGAACGCGGCGAAGCGCGTTGCCGAGGGTGAGGCCGAAGCCGCGCTCCAGCGGTTCGGCAACAAGCGTCGCCCTGGTGCGCGAGCTCGAGGAGAACTCCACCTTGTTCGGCTTGATCAGTTCCTGCCAGTTCTTCTGAATCATGAGTTTGCCTTCCGTTCGTTGCCACCATCCAATCGTGACAACCGAGCTTGAAAACCACCGGGAGCGCGAAGGCGCTCACCGGTGACGAGAGCGATGATCAGACGCGGCGCTTCTTGCGCGGACGGCAGCCATTGTGCGGGATCGGGGTCACGTCGCGGATGGACGTGATCATGAAACCTGCAGCCTGGAGCGCGCGCAGAGCCGATTCACGACCCGAACCCGGACCGCAGACTTCGACTTCCAGCGACTTCATGCCGTGCTCCTGGGCCTTCTTGGCGCAGTCTTCGGCAGCGATCTGGGCAGCGAACGGGGTCGACTTGCGCGAGCCCTTGAAGCCCTTGGCGCCAGCCGACGACCAGGCAATCGCATTGCCCTGCGCATCGGTGATAGTGATCATCGTGTTGTTGAAGGTCGAGTTGACGTGGGCGACACCCGACGAGATATTCTTGCGCTCGCGACGGCGAACGCGGACGGCTTCCTTAGCCATGGTATTCCTTTCTTGGATCTCTGCACCGCCGTAATGCCAGCGGCTACACCGGAACGGCGCCTATATGGTCCCGCTCCAAACTCAAAAGAGGCCGGCGCAGACCGCCAGCCTCCCCACTCCGGTTTCCCGGAAATTACTTCTTCTTACCAGCGATTGCCTTTGCCGGACCCTTGCGGGTGCGGGCATTGGTGTGCGTGCGCTGACCGCGGACCGGAAGGCCGCGGCGATGACGCAGGCCGCGGTAGCAGCCGAGGTCCATCAGGCGCTTGATGTTCATCGCGGTATCACGACGAAGATCGCCTTCGACCTGATAGTCGCGGTCGATGGCTTCGCGGATCTGAAGGACTTCTGCGTCCGTCAGCTGATGCACACGACGTTCGGCCGGGATACCGACCTTTTCGACGATTTCCTGTGCGAATTTCGGACCGATCCCGTGAATGTAGGTCAGCGCGATAACAACGCGCTTCGCAGTCGGGATGTTGACGCCAGCGATACGTGCCACGCCTGTTCTCCTTGCATTCCAGTTGCCATCCGGCAAGTGGGCTTCGTTATGCAGCTCTTGAGAGCCGCCCGTTCAGATTTACGTCCGTAACATGTCAAAACGACCGCACCCGGACTTCCCTGGGAAATCCGCGCCGATCGCATGGAATGTCGCGAGTTGGCGCGGTGTTTAGCGGAATCACTGCTGAAAAGCAACCGTTCCACCAAGTTTATTTTCAAAGCCTTAAAGCTTGGAAAGAATGCCTTCGACCTCGGCGGTCACCTGATCGATCTCTGCCATCCCGTCCACGGACTTGAGTTTGCCCTTGGCATGGTAATAGCCGATCAGTGGTGAGGTCTCCTTGTAGTAGACCTGCAGCCGAGCCGTCATGGTCTCCGGAGTGTCATCAGGACGCCGCTTGAAGTGGGTGGAACCGCACTTGTCGCACACGCCCTCGGCAGCAGGAACCTTATCGGTATCGTGATAGACGCTGCCGCACTGCGCACAGGAGTAGCGACCGGCAACGCGACGAACCAGTTCGTCGTCATTGACACGGAATTCGATGACGACCGAAAGGTCGAGACCCTTGGCCTTCAGCATCGCCTCGGTGGCGTCCGCCTGGACGAGCGTCCTGGGGAAGCCATCGAGAATGAAACCGTTGGCGCAATCGGGCTGATCGATTCGCTCGGAGACGATGGCGATGACGATCTCATCAGAAACAAGCTTGCCGGCGTCCATGACTGCCTTGGCACGCTTGCCGACATCAGTACCGGCGTGGACCGCTGCCCGCAGCATGTCCCCCGTGGAAAGCTGCGGAATGCCGTGCTTTTCCACGATCCGCTGGGCCTGGGTTCCCTTACCCGCGCCCGGCGGCCCCAAAAGGATAAGTCTCATCGCCCCCTCTTTCCTCCACGCAACTTCGATTTCTTGATCAGACCTTCGTATTGCTGCGCGATCAGGTGACCCTGGATCTGTGCAACCGTATCAAGAGTTACGCTAACCACGATCAAAAGCGAAGTCCCACCAAGGGATAATGGGATGCCGGTTTGCGACACCAGAATCTCCGGCAGGATGCAGACGAAGACGAGATAGATTGCGCCGATCATCGTGATACGGGTCAGCACGTAGTCGATATATTCGGCAGTGCGCTCACCCGGGCGAATGCCGGGAATGAAGCCGCCATGCTTCTTCAGATTGTCGGCCGTGTCCTTCGGATTGAAGACGATAGCCGTATAGAAGAAGGCGAAGAAGGCGATCAGCGCCGCATAGAGAACCATGTAGAGCGGCCGGCCGTGACCAAGCGCCGCAACGATGGAGGTCGCCCAGCCGGGCATCGAGGTCGTGCTGGCGAAGCCTGCGATCGTCGCCGGCAGAAGCAGCAGCGAGGATGCGAAGATCGCCGGGATGACGCCTGACGTGTTGAGCTTCAGCGGCAGGTGCGAGGTATCGCCCTGGAACATGCGGTTGCCGACCTGGCGCTTCGGATACTGGATCAGCAGGCGACGCTGGGCGCGCTCGACGAAGACGATGACGCCGATGACGCCGATCGCAACGACGATGACGAGCAGGATGAGGCTGGTCGACAGCGCGCCGGTGCGGCCGAGTTCCAGCGTGCCGGCAAGAGCTGTGGGAAGACCGGCTGCGATACCGGCGAAGATGATCAGCGAAATGCCGTTGCCGATGCCGCGCGAGGTGATCTGCTCGCCAAGCCACATCAGGAACATCGTGCCGCCAAGCAGCGTCAGCACGGTGGAAACACGGAAGAACAAGCCCGGCTCGACGACGAGACCCTGGCCGCTCTCAAGGCCGGCTGCGATGCCGTAGGCTTGGAGCGCGCCGAGGACGACGGTGCCGTAGCGGGTATACTGGTTGATGATCTTGCGGCCCTGCTCGCCTTCCTTCTTCAGGTTTTCGAGCGCCGGCACGACCGAGGTCATGAGCTGCACGATGATCGAAGCAGAGATATAGGGCATGATGCCGAGCGCGAAGATCGCCATGCGCTGAACAGCGCCGCCCGAGAACATGTTGAAAAGACCGAGAATACCACCTGCCTGGCCGCGGAACGCCTGGGCATAGGCTTCGGGATTGAGGCCCGGAAGCGGAATATGGGTGCCGAGCCTGTAGACGAGGAGAGCTGCCAGTGTGAACCACAGGCGCTTCTTCAAATCCTCGGCTTTGGCAAAGGTCGAAAAATTGAGGTTGGATGCCAGTTGTTCCGCTGCAGAAGCCATGCGTTTCTCCGCGCTACCAATTCCGGCGTCTCTGGGGATAGGCCGGCCCCGGAATCAGTATGAAAATTATTCAAAACCGGGATTGGGACGGATTGCGGCGCAACCCCGTGCCTCACCCTTGTTTTACAGTCTTACCGGCATGACGCGGGCGCGCCAGCCAAGTTTTTGTGAGGCCCACATATGGGAGCAAAATCGCCCGGTGTGAAGCACCCCGGGCGAGATATCATCAGATTATTATTCGGCGGCTGCCGGAGCCGAAAGCAGCGTTACCTTGCCGCCGGCCTTTTCGATCTTCTCGACGGCAGGCTTGGAGGCGCCGGCAACTTCGAGCGTGATCTTCGCCTTGAGTTCGCCGTCGGCGAGAACGCGAACGCCGTCCTTGGCGCGACGGATGACACCGGCCGCCTTGAGGGCTGCTGCGTCAACGGTCGCCTTGGCATCGAGCTTGCCGGCGTCGATCGCGGCCTGGATACGGCCGACCGACACGACAACAAAATCGGAAGCGAAAATGTTGTTGAAGCCGCGCTTCGGCAGGCGACGGTAGATGGGCATCTGACCGCCTTCGAAGCCGTTGATGGCGACGCCCGAACGGGACTTCTGACCCTTCACGCCGCGACCACCGGTCTTGCCGGAACCCGAGCCGATACCGCGGCCGAGGCGCTTGCGGCTGTGGGTCGAGCCTTCGTTGTCCTTGATTTCATTGAGTTTCATGAGCGTTTCCTCCGTCTCACTTCTCGTCGACGACGCGAACGAGATGCTGGACAGCACGGATCATGCCACGAACCGAAGGAGTATCCTCCAGCGTGCGGCGACGGTGCATCTTGTTCAGTCCGAGACCGATCAGCGTGCGCTGCTGGACATCCGGACGGCGAATCGGGCTGCCGATCTGTTCGATCGTGACGGTCTTCGCTTCAGCCTTCTTGGTAGCCTTGGCCATCTGTCAGACTCCTCTTATTCTTCAGAGGCGTTGCCGGAGGCGCTACGACGAGCCTGCAGCGTTGCATACTTGATGCCGCGCTGAGCTGCGATGTCCTTCGGGTGAACCTGGTGCTTCAGAGCGTCGAAGGTGGCGCGAACCATGTTGTAGGGGTTCGACGAACCGGTCGACTTGGCGACAACGTCGTGCATGCCGAGCGTCTCGAATACGGCGCGCATCGGACCACCGGCGATGATACCGGTACCGACCTTGGCCGAACGCAGCAGAACCTTGCCGGCGCCATGGCGGCCATGGACGTCGTGATGCAGCGTACGGCCGTCACGCAGCGGTACGAAAATCAGTTCGCGCTTGGCAGCTTCGGTTGCCTTGCGGATGGCTTCCGGCACTTCGCGTGCCTTGCCATGGCCGAAGCCAACGCGGCCCTTCTGGTCGCCGACGACGACGAGTGCTGCGAAACCAAAACGACGGCCGCCCTTGACGACCTTGGCGACGCGGTTGATCGCGACAAGCTTGTCGACGAATTCGCTATCGCGCTCTTCACGGCTCTGGCGGTCTTCCCGCTGCGGCCTTCTTTCCTGTGCCATTGTCCTCTTCCTTTTTCTTTTCCGGGTGCAATCGGCAAACAAATGTGGACCGCATCAGCCTCCCCTTTCGGAGAGTGCCTGCGGTCCGGCGAAAATCCGGCCGGCGCTTGAGGCGTCCGGCCGGAAACTGATCAGAAGGTGAGACCGCCTTCGCGGGCAGCATCGGCGAGAGCCTTGATGCGGCCGTGATAGATGAAGGCGCCACGGTCGAATACGACCTCGGTGACGCCCGCCTTCGAAGCGCGCTCTGCAACAAGCTTGCCAACGAGGGCAGCTGCTGCGGTGTCAGCACCGGTCTTCAGAGAACCACGCAGATCCTTGTCGAGCGTCGATGCAGCGGCAAGGGTCTTGCCGGCGACATCGTCGATAACCTGGGCGTAGATGTTCTTCGAGGAGCGATGAACCGACAGGCGCGGACGGCCGTTGGCCACCGACTTGAGATGACGGCGCACGCGGTTGGCACGACGTGCAAGTGCTTCTTTCCTGCTAGCCATTTCGCGTGATCCTTACTTCTTCTTGCCTTCTTTGCGGACGATCCGCTCGTCAGCGTACTTGACGCCCTTGCCCTTGTAGGGTTCAGGACCGCGATATTCGCGGATTTCGGCGGCGACCTGACCGACCTGCTGCTTATTGATGCCAGAGACAACAATTTCAGTCGGCTTCGGAACGGCGATCGTGATGCCGACCGGCGGCTCATAGATCACGTCGTGGCTGAAACCGAGGGCCAGCTGCAGGTTCTTGCCCTGCAGGGAGGCGCGGTAACCGACGCCGTTGATTTCGAGCTTGCGCTCAAAGCCGTCCTTGACACCCTTGAAGATGCCTTCGATCATCGTGCGGGACATGCCCCACTTCGAACGCGCATCCTTGGTCTGGTTCACCGGCGTCACGACGACGGCGTTATTTTCGAGCTTGAGGCTGATTTCGTCGTTAGCAACGAAAAACAGCTCGCCCTTCGGGCCCTTTGCAGTCACCTTCTGGCCATCGACCGTAGCCGTGATCCCAGCAGGCACCTGAACGGGCTTTTTACCGATACGAGACATGTTTCAATCCTGTCTGTTCGCTATGGAGATCCCTGCCCGATCTTAGAAGACCGAGCAAAGAACCTCGCCACCAACGTTCTGTTCGCGAGCCTGGTGATCGGCCATCACACCCTTCGGAGTCGAAAGGATGGTGATGCCGAGACCGTTCGCGACCTGCGGAATGGACTTGACCGAGACATAAACCCGGCGGCCCGGCTTGGACACACGGCCGATCTCACGGATCACCGATGCGCCTTCATAATACTTCAGCTCGATGCTGAGTTCCGATTTGCCATTGCCGAAATCGACAACGGAATAGCCACGGATGTAGCCTTCGGACTGCAGGACATCGAGAACGCGTGCACGGAGCTTGGACGCAGGCGTCGAGACCGACGACTTGCGGCGGGAAGCGCCGTTACGGATACGGGTGAGCATATCGCCCAACGGATCAGTCATTGTCATGTAACCTGCTCCTTACCAGCTCGACTTGACGATGCCCGGCACCTTGCCGAGATTGCCCAGTTCACGCAGCGCAATACGCGACATGCGCAGTTTGCGGTAATATGCGCGCGGACGCCCCGAAACTTCGCAACGGTTGCGAATACGGGTCTTCGATCCATCGCGCGGCAGGGATGCCAGCTTGATCGAGGCCTTGAACCGCTCTTCGATCGGAAGAGCCTGGTTCATGATGATCGCCTTCAACGCAGCCCGCTTAGCGGCCTGGTTGGCGACCGTAGTACGGCGGCGCTTGTTCTTTTCAACTGCGCTTGTCTTCGCCATGTCAGGTTCCTTTTCTACGCTCGTCGTTACGGTTATTGACGGAACGGGAAGCTGAACTCTTTCAGAAGAGCCCGTGCTTCGTCGTCGGTCGTCGCCGTCGTGCAAACGATGATGTCCATGCCCCACATCTGATCAACCTTGTCGTAGTTGATCTCAGGGAACACAATGTGCTCCTTGATGCCCATGGCGAAGTTGCCACGGCCGTCAAAGCTCTTCGGGTTCAGGCCGCGGAAGTCGCGAACGCGCGGGAGCGCGATGTTCACGAGACGGTCCAGGAACTCGTACATGCGGGCGCCACGCAGGGTGACCTTGGCGCCGATCGGCATCTGTTCGCGGACCTTGAAGCCTGCGATAGAGTTGCGTGCACGGGTGATGACCGGCTTCTGGCCGGCAATCGCTGCGAGGTCGCCGGCAGCAACCGTCGGCTTCTTCGAGTCAGCGGTCGCTTCGCCAACACCCATGTTGATCACGATCTTGTCGAGCTTCGGAATCATCATCTCGTTGGCGTAGGAGAACTGCTCCTGCATCGCCTTGCGGATGCGCTCGACATATTCCTTCTTGAGCCGCGGCTCGTACTTTGCCTCAGCCATCGATCACTTCTCCAGAACGCTTGGCCACACGGACCTTCTTGCCGTCAACGACCTTGAAACCGACGCGGGTCGGCTTGCCGTCCTTGTCGACGATTGCAATGTTGGACAGGTGAACCGGGGCTTCCTTGTTGATGATGCCGGCTTCCTGGGTCTGCGTCTGGCGCTGGTGGCGCTTGACGACGTTGACGCCACGGACGACCGCACGATCTTCCTTCGGCATGACCTGAACGACTTCGCCGGTGCGGCCCTTGTCCTTGCCAGCGAGCATGACGACCTTGTCGCCCTTACGAATCTTCTGCATCGCTTCCGCTCCTTACAGTACTTCGGGAGCCAGCGAGATGATCTTCATGTGGTTCTTGGCGCGAAGTTCGCGCGGAACCGGTCCGAAGATACGGGTGCCGATCGGCTCTTTCTTGTTGTCGATGAGGACTGCTGCGTTGGTGTCGAAGCGGATGACAGAGCCATCCGGACGACGGATATCCTTGGCGGTGCGAACGACAACCGCCTTCATCACGTCACCCTTCTTCACGCGGCCGCGCGGGATCGCTTCCTTGATCGAAACGACGATAACGTCGCCGATCGAGGCATACTTGCGCTTCGAGCCGCCCAGCACCTTGATGCACATGACACGACGTGCGCCGGAATTATCCGCGACGTCGAGGTTTGTTTGCATCTGAATCATATCAGGTCGCCTTCTTGGTTTACCGGAATGGTTGGGCCAGGCCCCCTATTCCGGCTTATGAAAATGTTCGCCGCCGCTTGCCTTAACGGCAAGCAAAAACACGGCAATAGCTGAATAGCGCGGGGTCGATCGTGCCAGGGTGGTTTCCCGAACGGGACCTTCCGTGCGCTCAAAGCAAAAGAACGCCCGGCATTCGAGCGTTCTGACGCTGCTTCATACAGATATTTCGGCGAGACGCAAGGCCTCGCGCAAAATTCTGTTACTTGCTCTGGGCGGCAACGACCGTCCAGCGCTTGTCCTTGGAGATCGGCGCGCATTCCTCGATGGATACGGTATCGCCGATCTTGTACTGGTTGTTCTCGTCGTGGGCCTTGTACTTCTTGGAACGACGAACGGTCTTCTGGAGCAGCGGGTGAGCGAAACGACGCTCGACGCGGACTACTACCGTCTTCTCGTTCTTGTCGCCAACGACGACGCCCTGCAGGATGCGCTTTGGCATATTTTTCTTCCTTTAGGCCTTAACTTCTGCCGCCTTCTGGCGGGCAATGGTTTTCACGCGGGCGATGTCCTTGCGGACTTCGTTGATGCGCGAGGACTTTTCGAGCTGGCCGGTCGCCTTCTGGAAGCGCAGGTTGAACTGCTCCTTCTTCAGCTTGGCAAGCTCGTCCTTGAGTTGGTCGGCGCTGAGCGCGCGAACGTCTGAGGCTTTCATGAGCTCAATCCCTTACTCTGCAATGCGCTGAACGAAGCGCGTCTTGACCGAGAGCTTGGCAGAGCCGAGACGAAGCGCCTCGCGGGCGATCTCTTCGCTGACGCCGTCGATCTCGAACATCATACGACCGGGCTTGACCTTGCATGCCCAGTATTCGACGGAGCCCTTACCCTTACCCATGCGGACTTCGGTCGGCTTTGCGGTTACCGGAACGTCCGGGAACACGCGGATCCATACACGGCCGGCGCGCTTCATGTAACGCGTGATCGCGCGGCGGGCCGCTTCGATCTCGCGCGCGTTGACGCGGTTGGGTTCCTGAGCCTTCAGGCCAAATTCGCCGAATGCCAGGTCGGAACCGCCCTTGGCGACGCCCTTGATGCGGCCCTTGAACTGCTTGCGGTACTTAGTACGCTTTGGCTGCAACATTTTCTTACTTCTCCGAGCTTATCTTTCGCCAGCGCTAATTACGCGTTGTCGCGTTCGCGGCGACGATCGCCACGGTCGCGTTCGCGGCTTGCCGGGCCCTGTGCGTCGCCTTCCAGCGCGCGGCGTTCGGAAGCCATCGGATCGTGCTCAAGGATTTCGCCCTTGAAGATCCAGACCTTGATGCCGCAGATACCGAATGCGGTTTCGGCTTCAGCCGTACCGTAGTCGATGTCAGCGCGCAGGGTGTGCAGCGGAACGCGGCCTTCGCGGTACCATTCCGTACGGGCGATTTCAGCGCCGCCGAGACGGCCGGCGCAGGTGATCTTGATGCCTTCGGCGCCAAGACGCATCGCGGACTGAACGGCACGCTTCATGGCGCGGCGGAAAGCCACGCGACGCTCGAGCTGCTGGGCGATCGACTGAGCGACCAGCGTCGCATCGACTTCGGGCTTGCGCACTTCGACGATGTTGAGGTGCGTTTCCGAATTCGTCATCTCCGACAGCTTCTTGCGGAGCTTGTCGATGTCTGCGCCCTTGCGGCCGATGATGAGGCCCGGACGTGCAGAGTGGATCGTGACGCGGCACTTCTTGTGCGGACGCTCGATGACCACCTTGGAGATCCCGGCCTGCTTCAGTTCGCTCATGACGAACTTGCGCATCTTCAGGTCTTCGTGCAGCAACTGGCCATACTCGGCGTTGTCCGCAAACCAGCGGCTATCCCAGGTACGGTTGATTCCAAGACGGAAACCGATTGGATTGATTTTCTGACCCATTATGCGGCCTCCTCTGCTGCCTGCACTTCACGAACGACGATCGTCAGGTGCGCGAAGGGCTTTTCGATACGCGACGCACGACCGCGGCCACGAGCGTGGAAGCGCTTCATGACGATCGACTTGCCGACGTAGGCCTCGGCGACAACAAGCGCGTCGACGTCGAGATCGTGGTTGTTCTCAGCGTTGGCGATCGCAGATTCGAGCGTCTTCTTGACCGCGCCTGCGATGCGCTTGCGGGAGAATTCCAGCTCAGCGAGTGCACGCTCGACCTTCTTGCCGCGGATAGCCGCAGCAACCAGGTTGAGCTTCTGGGGGCTGACGCGGAGCGTGCGGGCGACTGCTTGCGCCTCGTTGTCCTTCAGCCGGCGTTCGGCTTTTGCCTTGCCCATTGTTACTTCCTCTTCGCCTTCTTGTCCGCGCCGTGACCGTAGTAGGTGCGGGTCGGAGAGAATTCACCGAATTTGTGGCCGACCATGTCTTCATTGACACTGACCGGGATATGCTTGCTGCCGTTGTAGACGCCGAAGGTGAGACCGACGAACTGCGGCAGGATCGTGGAGCGACGGCTCCAGATCTTGATCACTTCTGCACGTCCGCCTTCACGAACCTTCTCAGCCTTCTTGAGAAGATAGCCGTCAACGAACGGACCTTTCCATACTGAACGAGCCATTGGAGACTTCCTCTCTTACTTCTTACGCTGATGACGCGAGCGCATGATCATCTTGTCGGTCGACTTGTTCGACCGGGTGCGCTTGCCCTTGGTCGGCTTGCCCCACGGCGTCACCGGATGGCGACCACCAGAGGTGCGGCCTTCACCACCGCCGTGCGGATGGTCGACCGGGTTCATGACGACGCCGCGGTTATGCGGACGCTTGCCGCGCCAAACGGTACGACCGGCCTTGCCGTCATTGATGTTGGCGTGATCCGGGTTGGAAACGGCGCCGATCGAAGCAAGGCAGGTGCCATGTACGAGACGCTGTTCGCCGGAGTTCAGGCGAAGGATCGCCATGCCCTGGTCACGGCCGACGAGCTGTGCGTAGGAACCGGCGGAGCGAGCGATCTGACCACCCTTGCCCGGCTTCATTTCCACATTGTGAATGATGGAGCCGACCGGGATGTACTGCAGCGGCATGGTATTGCCAGGCTTGACGTCGACAGCCTTCTCGGAAGCGATGACCTTGTCGCCGGCAGCGAGACGCTGCGGAGCGATAATGTAAGCCTTCTCGCCGTCAGCATAGGTTACCAGCGCGATGAAAGCCGTGCGGTTCGGATCGTATTCGATACGCTCAACAGTGCCTTCGACATCGAACTTGCGACGCTTGAAGTCTACCAGACGATAGGTGCGCTTGTGACCACCGCCGATGAAACGGGCGGTGATGCGGCCGAGGTTGTTACGACCGCCGCTCTTGGTCAGACCTTCCGTCAGCGCCTTGACCGGCTTGCCCTTGTAGAGCGAGGAGCGATCAACGATGACCAGCTGACGCTGGCTCGGGGTCGTCGGATTGAATGTTTTCAATGCCATTTTCTTATTCCTCAGAGACCGGTGGAGACGTCGATCGTCTGGCCTTCAGCCAACGTCACGACTGCCTTCTTCACGTCCTTCTGCTTGCCGACGAAACCGCGGAACCGCTTGGTCTTGCCCTTGCGCAGAAGAGTGTTGACGGCCGTTACCTTGACGCCGAACAGCGCCTCGACAGCAGCCTTGATTTCCGGCTTCGTCGCCTGCTTGGCGACATTGAAAACAACCTGGTTGTTTTCGGATACCAGCGTGGACTTTTCGGTGATCGCCGGAGAGACGATCACATCGTAGTGGCGAAGATCGGTCACTTGAATCGCTCCTCTAGCGCTTCAACCGCAGCCTTGGAAAGCACGAGCTTGCCGCGGCGCACGATGTCGTAAACATTGATGCCCTGGATCGGCAGAACATCGATGTTCGGGATGTTCTGAGCTGCGAGCTTGAAGTTGCCGTCAAGCTCCGCGCCGCCGATGAAGAGGGCGTTGGTCAGGCCGAGCGTCTCGAAAACGGACGCGAGAGCCTTTGTCTTGGCTTCGGCAGCAACAAGGTTGTCGATGACGATGACGTCATCGGCCTTGATCTTGGCCGAAAGGGCGTGGCGAAGGCCGAGTGCACGAACCTTCTTCGGAAGGTCGTGCTCATGGCTGCGGACAACCGGGCCATGGGCCTTGCCGCCGCCGCGGAACTGCGGAGCGCGAGCCGAATGGTGACGAGCGCGGCCCGTACCCTTCTGCTTGTACATCTTGGCGCCGGTGCGCGAAACTTCAGCGCGGCCCTTTGCCTTGTGCGTGCCCTGCTGCTTCTTGGCAAGCTGCCAGCGGATGACGCGGGCGAGAATGTCTTCGCGGGGCTCGAGGCCGAAAATCGCGTCCGAAAGGGAAACCTTCCCGGCGTCTTTTCCCTCGAGGGTCTTGACGTTCAATTCCATTGATCTGGCTCCCTTACTTCGCGGCCGACTTGACGGCGTCGCGCACGATGATCCAGGCACCCTTGGAACCAGGAACAGCACCCTTGATCAGGATCAGACCACGATCTTCGTCGGTCGAAACCACTTCAAGGTTCTGCGTCGTGACGCGCGTCTGGCCCATGTGACCAGCCATCTTCTTGTTCTTGAAAACCTTGCCCGGATCCTGGCGCGAGCCGGTCGAACCGTGCGAGCGGTGCGAAACCGACACACCGTGCGTGGCGCGCAGACCGCCGAACCCGTGGCGCTTCATGGCGCCGGCAAAACCCTTACCGATCGTCGTGCCCGTCACGTCGACGAGCTGACCGGCTGCAAAGTGACCCGCCTTGATCTCCGTGCCGATCTCGAGCAGATTGTCTTCCGACACGCGGAATTCTGCGAGCTTGGCCTTCGGCTCGACGTTGGCAACGGCAAAGTTGCCGCGCATCGCCTTGGACGTGTTCTTCACCTTCGCCTGGCCGGCACCGAGCTGAACTGCGGTATAGCCATTCTTTTCGACAGTGCGCGTGGCAACGACCTGGACGGCCTCCATACGCAGTACCGTTACCGGGACATGCTCGCCGGCGTCGTTGTAGACGCGGGTCATTCCCACCTTCTGTGCAATCACACCTGAACGCATCGGTTCAATCCTTCCAACTCAGCTCGAGCAAGCTCAGAGCTTGATCTCAACATCGACACCGGCGGCGAGATCGAGCTTCATCAGCGCGTCTACCGTCTGCGGGGTCGGGTCTACGATGTCGAGCAGGCGCTTATGCGTGCGCATCTCGAACTGTTCGCGGCTCTTCTTGTCGATGTGCGGGGACCGGTTGACCGTAAACTTCTCGATGCGGGTCGGAAGCGGAACGGGGCCCCGGACGCTTGCACCGGTGCGCTTCGCCGTCGACACGATCTCGCGCGTAGAAGCATCGAGAATCCGGTGATCGAACGCCTTCAGGCGAATGCGGATATTTTGGCCGTTCATTCGACGTTATCCTTGTGTTTGTTTTCCACATGTCTCTAGGCAAGACACGGGTTGTTCTTTCTTCCTAAGGCGGACCACCGGTTTCAAAGATCGAGAGGGCGCCGAAACGGCATCCCTATCCAGTCTTCAGGGCCTTTCAGCCCACCTTATTGTTTGTTTAGTCGCCGCTTTGTCATCCAAAGCAGTACGCAAATCGCGCTCGCGCGCCATTTGCTACATTTCTGTGTAATAAGCAAGCGACTTGCGCCGCCTGCATCATAATAATGTCATCGAATCGGCCGCCCCGCCGGAGCGGCCGAACGAATTACTCGACGATGCTCGCGACGATACCGGCGCCGACGGTGCGGCCGCCTTCGCGGATAGCGAAGCGCAGCTTTTCTTCCATCGCGATCGGAACGATCAGCTCGACAGCAACCGTGACGTTGTCGCCCGGCATGACCATCTCCGTGCCTTCCGGCAGCGTCACAATGCCCGTCACGTCGGTCGTGCGGAAGTAGAACTGCGGACGGTAGTTCGTGAAGAACGGCGTATGACGGCCGCCTTCTTCCTTCGTCAGGATGTAGGCTTCAGCCATGAACTTCTTGTGCGGCTTGACAGAGCCGGGCTTGCACAGGATCTGGCCACGCTCAACGCCGTCACGGTTCACACCGCGAACCAGAGCGCCGATGTTGTCGCCGGCCTGGCCCTGATCGAGCAGCTTGCGGAACATTTCAACGCCGGTCACCGTCGTCTTCGAGGTCGGACGGATGCCGACGATCTCGACTTCTTCACCAACCTTGACAATGCCACGCTCGACGCGGCCGGTCACGACAGTGCCGCGGCCCGAGATCGAGAACACGTCTTCGATCGGCATCAGGAACGGCTGGTCGATCGGACGCTCAGGCGTCGGGATGTAAGCGTCGACAGCGGCCATCAGCTCGCGGATCGCATCTTCGCCGATCTTCTTGTCAGAGTCTTCGAGAGCAGCAAGAGCCGAACCCTTGACAACCGGGATGTCGTCGCCCGGGAAGTCGTAGGACGACAGCAGTTCGCGAACTTCGAGCTCGACCAGTTCGAGAAGCTCGGCGTCGTCAACCTGGTCGACCTTGTTCAGGAACACAACGATCGCCGGAACGCCGACCTGACGGGCGAGAAGGATGTGTTCGCGCGTCTGCGGCATCGGGCCGTCGGCAGCCGAGCACACCAGGATCGCGCCGTCCATCTGCGCAGCACCGGTGATCATGTTCTTGACGTAGTCGGCATGGCCGGGGCAGTCGACGTGCGCGTAGTGGCGGGCAGGCGTCTCGTATTCGACGTGAGCCGTCGAAATGGTGATGCCGCGTGCCTTTTCTTCCGGAGCAGCGTCGATCTGGTCGTACGCCTTGAACTCACCGAAGTACTTCGTGATCGCTGCCGTCAGAGACGTCTTGCCGTGGTCAACGTGGCCGATCGTGCCAATGTTAACGTGCGGCTTGTTGCGCTCAAACTTACTCTTTGCCATTTTCGGCTCTCCGTTTTGCTAGTCCCCGAGGGGATCTAATTCTTGTTATCGGTCAATTGGTATTCCGGTCACTTCTGACCGGAATACTTTGCCTGGATTTCTGTTGCGACGTTCGACGGGACCGGCGAATAGTGATCGAAGGTCATCGTGTACTGAGCGCGGCCCTGAGACATGGAGCGCAGGTTGTCGACGTACTTGAACATGTTCGCGAGCGGGACGTTCGCGTTGATGACGACGGCGATACCACGGCTTTCCTGACCCTGGATCTGACCACGGCGGGAGTTCAGGTCGCCGATAACGTCGCCGACATAATCTTCCGGGGTAACGACTTCGACCTTCATCATCGGCTCGAGGAGCTGAGCGCCGGCCTTCTTCGCTGCTTCACGGAAGCAGGCACGCGATGCGATTTCGAACGCCAGGACCGACGAGTCGACGTCGTGGAAGGCACCGTCGATGAGGGTTGCCTTGACGCCGAGCATCGGGAAGCCAGCGAGCGGACCAGAAGACAGTACGCTTTCAATACCCTTCTGAACGCCGGGGATGTATTCCTTCGGAACAGAGCCGCCGACGATCTTGGATTCGAACTTGAATTCGTCGCCGTCCGGGTTCGGTTCGAAGACGATCTTGACGCGCGCGAACTGGCCGGTACCACCGGACTGCTTCTTGTGCGTGTAGTCTTCTTCGTGCTGGCGCGTGATGGTTTCGCGGTAGGCAACCTGCGGCGCGCCGACGGTTGCTTCTACCTTGAACTCACGACGCATGCGGTCGACAATGATGTCGAGATGCAGTTCGCCCATGCCGGCGATGATGGTCTGGCCGGATTCCTGGTCGGTCTTGACGCGGAAGGACGGATCTTCAGCAGCCAGGCGGTTGAGCGCGAGGCCCATCTTTTCCTGGTCGCCCTTGGTCTTCGGCTCGATGGCGATCTGAATGACCGGCTCGGGGAATTCCATACGCTCGAGGATAACCGGCTTCAGCGGATCGCAGAGCGTATCGCCAGTGGTGGTTTCCTTGAGGCCGGCCAGAGCAACGATGTCGCCTGCGAAGGCTTCTTCGATGTCTTCGCGCGAGTTGGAGTGCATCTGCAGCATGCGGCCGACGCGCTCGCGCTTGTCCTTGACCGTGTTCATGACCGAGGCGCCCTTTTCGAGCTTGCCGGAATAGATGCGGGCGAAGGTGAGCGAACCGACGAAGGGGTCGTTCATGATCTTGAAGGCGAGCATGGAAAGCGGCTCGCTGTCATCGGCATGACGCTCGATTTCAGCTTCCGTCTTGAAGTCGATGCCCTTGATCGCCGGGATGTCCATCGGCGACGGCAGGTAGTCGACGACGGCATCGAGAAGCGGCTGCACGCCCTTGTTCTTGAAGGCGGTGCCGCAGAACATCGGATGGAACTTGACGTCGATCGTGCCGCGGCGAACCAGCGCACGGATCTGCTCGTTGTCGGGCAGAATGCCTTCCAGGTAAGCTTCCGTGGCGGCTTCGTCGATGTCGACAACCGTCTCGATCAGCTTTTCGCGATATTCCTCGGCCTTGGCCTTCATGTCCTCAGGGATCTCGACGACATCCCACTGGGCGCCGAGCGACTCGTCACGCCAGATGAGAGCGTTCATCTCGATGAGATCGATGACACCCTTGAATTCGGTTTCAGCGCCGATCGGCAGCTGCATGACGACAGCCGTTGCGCCGAGACGGGTCTTGATCATCTCGACGGAGCGGTAGAAGTCCGCGCCGGTCTTGTCCATCTTGTTGCAGAAGATCATGCGCGGGACGTTGTACTTCTCGGCCTGACGCCAGACGGTTTCCGTCTGCGGCTCTACGCCGGCGTTGGCGTCGAGCAGCGCGATGGCGCCGTCGAGAACACGCAGCGAACGCTCGACTTCGATGGTGAAGTCGACGTGGCCGGGGGTGTCGATGATGTTGAAGCGGCGCGTCTTGCCGTCACGGCCCTTCCAGAAGGTCGTGGTGGCAGCAGACGTGATCGTGATGCCACGCTCCTGCTCCTGCTCCATCCAGTCCATGGTGGCTGCGCCGTCGTGGACTTCGCCGATCTTGTGCGACTTGCCGGTGTAGTAAAGGATACGCTCGGTGGTCGTGGTCTTGCCGGCGTCGATATGCGCCATGATACCGAAATTGCGGTAGTCTTCGATCTTATATTCGCGAGCCATTGTGGACTGCCTTTCGATACCGTTCGGAATTACCAGCGATAGTGCGAGAATGCACGGTTGGCGTCAGCCATCTTGTGCGTGTCTTCGCGCTTCTTGACGGCGGAGCCGCGGTTGTTGGACGCATCGAGCAGTTCGCCGGACAGGCGATCGATCATGGTGGTTTCGTTGCGCTTGCGGGCAGCGGCAATCAGCCAACGAATGGCGAGAGCCTGGCGGCGCTCCGGACGGACGTCGACCGGAACCTGGTAAGTCGCACCACCGACGCGGCGCGAGCGGACTTCAACGTGCGGGGCAATGTTGTCGAGCGCAGAATGGAAAACCGTGAGCGGCTCCTGCTTGGACTTACCCTGAACGGCGTCAAACGCACCATAGACGATGTTTTCAGCAACGGACTTCTTACCATCGAGCATGATGGCATTCATGAACTTGGTCACGACAAGATCGCCGAACTTCGGATCCGGATTGATCTCGCGCTTTTCTGCTTTATGACGTCTGGACATACTTTTCGTCTCTTCAACCGTTAAGGCGCTTCATCACGCGGAGGACCTCGCGCAGCGCCAGATTATTCGAAAACCCGAATTACTTCGGACGCTTCGCACCGTACTTGGAGCGGCGCTGCTTGCGGTTCTTGACACCCTGGGTATCGAGAACGCCGCGGATGATGTGGTAACGGACACCCGGAAGGTCCTTGACGCGGCCGCCACGGATCATGACGACGGAGTGCTCCTGAAGGTTGTGACCTTCGCCGGGGATGTAACCAATGACTTCGAAGCCGTTGGTCAGGCGGATCTTTGCGACCTTACGCAGAGCCGAGTTCGGCTTCTTCGGCGTCGTCGTGTAGACGCGCGTGCAAACGCCGCGCTTCTGCGGGTTCTCCTGGAGAGCGGGAACCTTATTACGCTTTACGTTCGCCTGGCGAGGCTTGCGGATCAGCTGGTTTACGGTAGGCATTCAACCATCCCTTACGTTTTATCTCAGTACCCTTGCGGGCTTGAACTCGCGCCGTCTCCGGCAATGACGCACGCTTTCCGTCAATGCGCAAAATATGGCCCGATCCGCTTCCGCAGATGGACCACAAAGAGCAGAGGACGCATGAAACCATGCGTCATGCGTGCAGCATCATGACTTCAACGTGCGTTTAGAACCTTGTTTGAGGTGAACTCCAGGGCGCGTCGCCCCGAACAGCCAAGCCTCACATGGGATCTGATGGCCGGGGTACTACTGGTTTCCACCAGTCTCGTCAAGGCCGGTTAAGAAATAAACTTGACCGCATCGCCTTGATATGCGGGCCGAACGCCCTGTTTTGCCCCTGTAGACGAATTCTCCGCGGTGCGCCAAGATAAAAACTTGGGCATTGCAGCAAAAGCAGTTAAGGAATCAGCAAATGCGGCGGTAAGCCCTCTTAGCAGGATTCGAGCGATCGAATCGAAAAGCCGAAGGACTGGCGATGATTACGACACCTGACAACGACAACAATTTCGACGGACCGATGATCTTCATCATCATTGGCAAAGGCTATGAGTCCGACGCCAGCGAAGGCATCGACCTGCACATCCTGCTGAAGGCGCCAGACGACGACACCGCCGTGCGTGAGGCTTTGAACGCTCTTGCCGAAGAGGGCTTCATTGAGGCCGATCTCGACCAGATCGGTATGCTCACGGAAATCCCCGAGGAAGAGCCGCATGCCTCGGCCTATCAGGGCGCGATCGACGGCGAGGTCGCGATTATCCGGTTCAACTGAGGGGGCTGTCGCCCACGGTTGCGCGCCGGCAACGCGGCAGCGCCCTTCCCTCCCCGGGTCAATCAGCACAGCAGAAAAGAAAACCGCCCGGATCGCTCCGGGCGGTTTTTCAATTCATGGACTTCAGCTGCGGATTATTCCGCAGCCGGGGCGTTTTCAGCCATGTCCTGCAGCATTGGGGTGGCGACAGCTGCCCCGGTGCCCTTGCGACGCTCTTCGAGGATCAGCTCGTCGCGCGACGTGGCAATGCGGCGGATCTGCGTCATGGTGCCACCGGTACCGGCCGGGATGAGGCGGCCGACGATGACGTTTTCCTTCAGGCCCTGCAGACCGTCGGTCTTGCCGGCGATTGCAGCTTCCGTCAGCACCTTGGTCGTTTCCTGGAAGGACGCGGCCGAGATGAAGGACGGGGTCTGCAGCGACGCCTTGGTGATGCCGAGAAGAACCGGATCGCCATGAGCGGGCTTCTTGCCCTGCTCGATCAGATGATCGTTGACGTCTTCGAGCTCGATCCGGTCGACATTGTCGCCGACGATATAGGTCGAGTCGCCCGCATCGGTGATTTCCACCTTCTGCAGCATCTGACGGACGATCACCTCGATGTGCTTATCGTTGATGACAACGCCCTGCAGACGGTAGACTTCCTGGATCTCGTTGACGAGGTAGGAGGCGAGAGCCTCCACGCCCTTGATCGCCAGGATGTCGTGCGGAGCCGGGTTACCGTCGAGGATGTAATCACCCTTTTCGATATAGTCGCCGTCCTGAAGATGGAAGGGCTTGCCCTTCGGGATCAGGTATTCGACAGGCTCGACACCGTCTTCCGCCGGCTCGATGATCACGCGACGCTTGTTCTTGTAGTCGCGGCCGAGGCGGATCGTACCATCGATCTCTGCGATGATGGCGTGATCCTTCGGACGGCGAGCTTCGAACAGCTCGGCAACACGCGGCAGACCGCCGGTGATGTCCTTCGTCTTTGCGCTTTCGAGCGGCGAACGAGCGAGAACGTCACCCTGGGAGACCTTCGTGCCCGGCTCGACCGACAGAATGGCATCGACCGAGAGCAGGAAGCGGGCGTCGCTACCACGCGACAGCTTCGCGACATTGCCGCTGGCGTCCTTGATGACGATCGCCGGCTTGAGGTCCGAACCGCGCGGCGTCGAACGCCAGTCGATAACCTGGCGCTTGGTGATGCCGGTGGATTCGTCGGTCGCTTCGAGAACGGAGAGACCGTCGACCAGATCTTCGAACTGAACGGTACCGGAAACTTCCGTCATCATCGGACGGGTGTAGGGATCCCACTCCGCCAGACGCTGACCGCGCTTGACCTTGTCGCCTTCGTCGACATGCAGCTTCGAACCGTAGGCAACGCGCTGCGAAGAGCGCTCCACGCCACGCTCGTCCAGGATCTGGACGGTCATGTTGCGGCCCATGGCAACGAGGCTGCCTTCGGAGTTGCGCAGCACGTTGCGGTTCTTGATCTGCACCGTACCTTCGTACGAGGCTTCCAGGAACGACTGGTCGACCACGGTTGCCGTACCGCCAAGGTGGAAGGTACGCATGGTGAGCTGGGTTCCCGGCTCGCCGATCGACTGAGCGGCGATGACGCCGACGGCTTCGCCCATGTTGACAGGCGTACCGCGCGCGAGGTCGCGGCCGTAGCAGACCGAGCAGACGCCCGTCTGGATTTCGCAAGTCAGCGCCGAACGAATGCGGATCGACTGGATACCAGCCTTCTCGATTTCGATGACATCCGGCTCGAGGATCATCTTGCCGGCATCGACGATGCGCTCACCCGTGACCGGATGATCGATGTCGTCGAGCGCCGTGCGGCCGAGGATGCGGGCGCCGAGAGAGGCAACGACCTGACCGGCATCGACGATGGCGGTCATGGTGAGGCCGGTTTCGGTGCCGCAATCGACGTGCGTGACGATGCAATCCTGCGCGACGTCGACGAGACGGCGGGTCAGGTAACCGGAGTTCGCAGTCTTCAAGGCGGTGTCTGCCAGACCCTTGCGGGCGCCGTGCGTCGAGTTGAAGTACTCGTTGACGGTCAGGCCTTCCTTGAAGTTCGAGATGATCGGCGTCTCGATGATTTCACCCGACGGCTTGGCCATGAGGCCGCGCATGCCGCCCAGCTGGCGCATCTGGTTCGGAGAACCGCGGGCGCCGGAGTGGCTCATCATGTAGATCGAGTTCATCGGCTTCTGACGGCCGGTGTTCTCGTCGAACTCGACCGCCTTAATGCGGGCCATCATCTCTTCGGCGACCTTTTCGGTCGCCTTGCCCCAGGCGTCGACAACCTTGTTGTACTTTTCGCCCTGGGTGATCAGGCCGTCATTATACTGCTGCTCGTATTCCTTCACCAAGCTTTCGGTGTCGGCAACGATCTTGGCCTTGGCATCCGGAATGACCATGTCGTCCTTGCCGAACGAAATGCCGGCGCGGCAGGCATGCGAGAAGCCGAGCTGCATGATGCGGTCGCAGAAAATGACCGTGTCCTTCTGGCCGCAATGGCGGTAGACCGTGTCGATCATCTTGGAGATGTTCTTCTTGGTCATTTCCTGGTTGCAGATGTCGAAGGGCACCTTGCCGTTCTTCGGCAGCAGTTCACCGATGAGCAGGCGGCCAGGCGTCGTCTCATAGATCTTCGAGTAGGGCTTGCCATCCTCGTCGATTGACTTGAAACGGCCGCGGATCTTGGTGTGCAGCGTCACGACCTTGCTTTCAAGCGCGTGATGCAGTTCGCCGAGATCGGAGAAAGCCATGCCTTCGCCCGGCTCGTTCTGGTTCAGGATCGACAGGTAGTAGAGACCGAGAACCATGTCCTGCGAGGGAACGATGATCGGCGCACCGTTTGCCGGATGCAGGATGTTGTTGGTCGACATCATCAGCACGCGGGCTTCGAGCTGGGCTTCGAGCGATAGCGGCACGTGAACGGCCATCTGGTCACCGTCGAAGTCGGCGTTGAAGGCCGTGCAGACGAGCGGATGCAACTGGATGGCCTTGCCTTCGACCAGGGTGGGTTCGAAGGCCTGGATGCCCAGACGGTGCAGCGTCGGTGCGCGGTTCAGCAGAACCGGATGCTCGCGGATGACCTCGTCGAGGATATCCCAGACCTCTGGCTTTTCCTTTTCGACCAGCTTCTTGGCCTGCTTGACGGTCGAGGAGTAACCCTTGGCGTCGAGGCGGGCGTAGATGAACGGCTTGAAGAGCTCGAGCGCCATCTTCTTCGGCAGGCCGCACTGATGCAGCTTCAGTTCCGGACCGGTCACGATGACCGAACGGCCGGAATAGTCGACGCGCTTGCCGAGCAGGTTCTGGCGGAAGCGGCCCTGTTTGCCCTTCAGCATGTCGGACAGCGACTTCAACGGGCGCTTGTTGGCGCCGGTGATGACGCGGCCGCGGCGGCCGTTGTCGAACAGCGCATCGACCGATTCCTGCAGCATGCGCTTTTCGTTGCGGATGATGATGCCCGGTGCGCGCAGTTCGATCAGGCGCTTCAGACGGTTGTTACGGTTGATGACGCGGCGATAGAGATCGTTCAGGTCAGACGTCGCGAAACGACCACCGTCCAGAGGAACCAGCGGGCGCAGATCCGGCGGGATGACCGGAACGACCTTCATGATCATCCATTCCGGGCGGTTGCCGGATTCCATGAAGTTCTCGACGATCTTCAGGCGCTTCATCAGCTTCTTCTGCTTGAGGTCCGACGTGGTGTCGGCAAGCTCGGAGCGAAGGTCGCCAGCGATCTTTTCGAGGTTCATCGATGCCAGCATCTCGTAGATGGCTTCTGCACCGATCATGGCCGTGAACTGGTCTTCGCCGTATTCGTCAACGGCGAGCATATACTCTTCTTCGGACAGGAGCTGGTGCTCCTTGAGCGCGGTAAGACCCGGCTCCGTGACGATGTAGTTTTCGAAGTAGAGAACGCGCTCGACATCCTTCAGCGTCATGTCGAGCAGCGTCGAAATGCGGCTCGGCAGCGACTTCAGGAACCAGATATGGGCAACGGGAGCGGCGAGCTCAATATGGCCCATGCGCTCGCGGCGAACGCGCGACAGCGTGACTTCGACGCCGCACTTTTCGCAGATGATGCCCTTGTACTTCATGCGCTTGTACTTGCCGCACAGGCATTCGTAATCCTTGATCGGGCCAAAGATGCGCGCGCAGAACAGACCGTCGCGTTCCGGCTTGAACGTGCGGTAGTTGATGGTTTCCGGCTTCTTGATCTCACCGTAGGACCAGGAGAGGATCTTCTCCGGAGACGCGATCGAAATCCGAATGGAATCGAAATTCTGTGCAGGCACCTGCGGATTGAAAAGATTCATGACCTCTTGGTTCATGCCTGTCTCCTTCATGGGCGAAAGCGCCCTCAAAATGCGATGGTCAGCGGCAAATTCCCGGGAGCCGCCTCCCTCGCCTAAACGAGAATAACCGCTAGATGCGGCGAAACTTCCCTTCCGGGCCACACGGATACGGCGGCCGGCGGGACCGGCGTGCGCCGCATTGGCAGCGCACGCCCTATCAAGTGTTTACTCGGCCGCGTCGGGCAGCTGGGTCGCCTGTGCTTCATCAAGCTTGGTGTTCTCAAGCTCGACGCTGAGGCCCAGCGAGCGCATTTCCTTGACGAGAACGTTGAAGCTTTCCGGAATACCGGCTTCGAACGTGTCGTCGCCGCGGACGATGGCTTCGTAGACCTTGGTGCGGCCGGCGACGTCGTCCGACTTCACCGTCAGCATTTCCTGCAGCGTATAGGCCGCGCCGTAAGCTTCGAGCGCCCAGACTTCCATTTCGCCGAAGCGCTGACCGCCGAACTGCGCCTTGCCGCCCAGCGGCTGCTGGGTCACGAGCGAGTAAGGACCGATCGAACGGGCATGGATCTTGTCGTCGACCAGGTGGTTGAGCTTCAGCATGTAGATGTAGCCCACAGTCACCTGACGGTCGAACTGCTCGCCGGTACGGCCGTCATAAAGCGTCGACTGACCGGTATCCTTGAGACCTGCCAGACGCAGCATGTCGTTGACGTCGCCTTCATGCGCACCGTCGAAAACAGGCGTCGCAATCGAAACGCCGCGCTTCCACTGGTCGGCGAGACGCAGCACCGACTCATCGTCGAAGTCGTGGACCTGTTCGGCCTTCGGACCGTCACCGACGACATCGCCGATGGTCTTGCGCAGCGGCTCGATGTTGCCATTGGCCTTGTAGGCTTCGATCAGTTCGCCGATCTGGCGACCCATGCCGGCGCAAGCCCAACCCAGGTGCGTTTCCAGGATCTGGCCGACGTTCATGCGCGAAGGCACGCCGAGCGGGTTCAGAACGACGTCGACATGCGTGCCGTCTTCGAGGAACGGCATGTCCTCGACAGGCACAATGCGCGAAACCACGCCCTTGTTCCCGTGACGGCCGGCCATCTTGTCGCCCGGCTGGATCTTGCGCTTCACGGCGACGAAGACCTTGACCATCTTCATGACACCCGGAGGCATTTCATCGCCGCGCTGGACCTTTTCGACCTTGTCCATGAAGCGCTGCTCAAGGCGCGACTTGGATTCGTCGTACTGGCCACGCAGTGCTTCGAGCTCGCTCTGAACCTTCTCGTCCTCGACGGCGAACATCCACCACTGCGAGCGGGGATATTCAGAGACGACGGCGTTCGAAAGCTCGGTGCCCTTCTTGAAGCCCTTCGGGCCTGCGATGGAGACCTGGCCGCGCAGCATGTCGATCAGACGACCGTAGACGTTACGGTCGAGGATCGCCTGTTCGTCGTCACGGTCCTTGGCAAGACGCTCGATCTCTTCCCGCTCGATCGCCATCGCGCGCTCATCCTTCTCCACGCCGTGGCGGTTGAAGACGCGAACTTCGACGATCGTGCCGTAGGTGCCGGGCGGCATGCGCATGGACGTGTCGCGCACATCGGAAGCCTTTTCGCCGAAGATGGCGCGCAGAAGCTTTTCTTCCGGCGTCATCGGGCTTTCGCCCTTCGGCGTGATCTTGCCGACGAGGATATCGCCCGGCTGAACTTCGGCGCCGATGTAGACGATACCGGCTTCGTCGAGGTTCTTCAGTGCTTCTTCCGAAACGTTCGGAATGTCGCGTGTGATTTCCTCAGGACCAAGCTTGGTGTCACGCGCCATCACTTCGAATTCTTCGATGTGGATGGAGGTGAACACGTCGTCAGCAACAATACGCTCGGAGAGCAGGATCGAGTCTTCGTAGTTGTAGCCGTTCCAGGGCATGAACGCGACGAGCGCGTTGCGGCCGAGCGCCAGGTCGCCGAGATCGGTCGACGGACCGTCGGCGAGGATGTCGCCGCGGTTGACCTCGTCACCAACGGTGACCAGCGGACGCTGGTTGACGCAGGTGTTCTGGTTCGAACGCTGGAACTTCTGCAGGCGGTAGATATCGACGCCAGATTTTCCGGCTTCGAGGTCTTCCGTGGCGCGGATAACGATACGCGTCGCGTCGACCTGGTCGACCACGCCGCCGCGACGGGCGCCGATGGCAGCACCTGAGTCACGAGCAACGACCGGCTCCATGCCGGTGCCGACGAACGGGGCTTCGGCGCGCAGAAGCGGCACGGCCTGACGCTGCATGTTCGAGCCCATGAGAGCGCGGTTGGCGTCGTCGTTTTCCAGGAACGGGATGAGCGCGGCTGCAACCGAAACGACCTGCTTCGGCGAGACGTCCATCAGGTTCATGCTGTCGCGCGGGGCGAGCATGACTTCCCCGGCGTGACGGCAGACGACGAACTCGTCGACGAAGGAACCGTCGGGGTTCATCTCGGCGTTGGCCTGGGCAACGTAGTACTTCGCCTCTTCCATTGCGGAGAGGTAGAGCACGTCGTTCGTCACCCTGCCGTCGACGATGCGGCGGTACGGGCTTTCGATGAAGCCGTACTTGTTGACGCGGGCAAAGGTCGCAAGCGAGTTGATGAGACCGATGTTCGGGCCTTCCGGCGTTTCGATCGGGCAGATGCGGCCGTAGTGCGTCGGATGAACGTCGCGGACTTCGAAGCCGGCGCGCTCGCGGGTCAGACCGCCCGGGCCAAGAGCCGAGAGGCGGCGCTTGTGGGTGATTTCCGAGAGCGGGTTGACCTGGTCCATGAACTGCGAGAGCTGCGAGGAACCGAAGAACTCGCGGACGGCGGCAGCCGCCGGCTTGGCGTTGATCAGATCCTGCGGCATGACCGTGTCGATCTCGATCGAGGACATGCGCTCCTTGATCGCGCGCTCCATGCGGAGCAGGCCGAGACGGTACTGGTTTTCCATCAGTTCGCCGACCGAGCGGACACGACGGTTGCCGAGGTTATCGATGTCGTCGATCTCGCCCTTGCCGTCGCGCAGTTCGACCAGCATCCTGACCACGGCCAGGATGTCGTCCTTGCGCAGGATGCGGACGGTGTCTTCGACGGTCAGGTCGAGACGCATGTTCATCTTGACGCGGCCGACGGCGGAGAGGTCGTAACGCTCCGCATCGAAGAACAGCGAGTTGAACATGGCTTCGGCCGATTCCATGGTCGGCGGTTCACCCGGACGCATGACGCGGTAGATGTCGAACAGAGCGTCCTGACGGTTCTCGTTCTTGTCGGCTGAGAGCGTGTTGCGGATATAGGCGCCGACATTGATGTGGTCGATGCCGAGAACCGGGATCTCGTCGAAACCGTTCGCCAGGATGATGCCGAGCGTCTTTTCGTCGATTTCGTCGCCCGCTTCGAGATAGATTTCACCCGTCGAGTAGTTGACGATGTCGCCGGCGAGGTAGTTGCCGTAAAGATCGTCGTCGCCGGCCTTCAGCGCCTTCAGGCCCTTGTCGGACAGCTGGCGCAGCAGGCGCGGGGTCAGCTTCTTGCCGGCTTCCACGACGACTTCGCCGGTATCGGCGTCGACCATCTCGGTGATCGCCTTGGCACCCTTCAGTGTTTCCGGCTTGAAGGGAATGCGCCAGCCTTCGCCGTCGCGCTTGTAGAGCGACTTCGTGTAGAAGGTGTCGAGGATTTCCTCGCCGTCCATGCCGAGCGCCATCAGCAGCGACGTCACCGGAATCTTGCGGCGGCGGTCAATACGGGCGTAGACGATGTCCTTGGCGTCGAATTCGATATCGAGCCAGGAACCGCGATAGGGAATGACGCGGGCAGCAAAAAGCAGTTTGCCAGACGAGTGGCTCTTGCCCTTGTCGTGGTCGAAGAAGACGCCCGGCGAACGGTGCATCTGGGAGACGATCACGCGCTCGGTGCCATTGACAATGAACGTGCCGTTGTTGGTCATGAGCGGCATGTCGCCCATGTAGACGGACTGTTCCTTGATGTCCTTGATCGACTTGGCGCCGGTATCCTCGTCGATATCGAACACGATGAGGCGCAACGTCACCTTCAGCGGCGCCGCATAGGTCAGGTCGCGCTGGCGGCATTCGTCGACGTCGAACTTCGGCGGCTCGAACTCATAGGACACGAATTCCAGCATGGAAGCGCCGGAGAAATCGGTGATCGGGAAAACCGACTTGAAGACGGCCTGAAGACCTTCGTCGGGACGACCGCCTTTCGGCTCTTCAACCATCAGAAACTGGTCGTAGGACGCCTTCTGAACCTCGATGAGGTTCGGCATTTCTGCGACTTCGGGGATCTTACCAAAAAACTTGCGTACGCGCCTGCGACCGTTGAACGAAAGGGTCTGAGCCATCGTCGCTCCTTCAAAATCTTGCACCCGGGCCTGCAACGGACGGGAACCGATGGCCAGTCGACCCCGTCAATCAATGGGTAGTTCAATCTCGTCCGACTCCCGAAAACGCTCAGCTCGGATTGCTGTGCTGCCCTCGGTGCGAGACTATCCTTTTGAAGAACCCATTACCCAAAAGCCGTTTTGACGCGGCTTTTGGGTAATTCGTTCAGAAAAACGGCAAATGGGAGGCAGTCGTTGCTGCCTCCCAAAAGCAGTATAGAATTACTTGACGTCGGCCTTGGCGCCAGCGTCTTCAAGCTTCTTCTTGATGTCAGCGGCTTCAGCCTTGTTGACGCCTTCCTTGACAGCCTTCGGAGCGGCTTCGACGAGGTCCTTGGCTTCCTTGAGGCCGAGACCGGTGATGGCGCGGACTTCCTTGATGACGTTGATCTTGTTGGCACCGGCGTCGACGAGGATGACGTCGAATTCGGTCTTTTCTTCTTCAACGACAGCCGGGCCAGCACCACCGGCAGCGGCAGCAACAGCTACCGGAGCAGCAGCGGAAACGCCCCACTTTTCTTCAAGAAGCTTCGACAGTTCTGCAGCTTCCAGAACGGTCAGCGAGGAGAGGTCGTCTACGATCTTTGCGAGATCAGCCATTTTACTAGTTCCTTTTGTTCGGTTCGAACCGGTTGATTATAAACAGCGAAAAACCGCCTTAAGCGGCTTCGTCCTTCTTGGCGTAGGCCGCGAACACACGAGCAAGCTGGCTTGCCGGTGCTGCAACAACCCCAGCGATGCGGGTAGCCGGTGTCTGGATCATGCCCAGCAGCTTCGCACGCAGCTCGTCGAGCGAAGGCAGGGTCGCAAGCGACTTGACTGCTTCGGCGTTGAGCGTGGTTGTTCCCATGGAACCGCCCAGAACAATGATCTTGTCATTGGTCTTGGCAAAATCCATGACGACCTTCGGAGCGGTGATCGGATCGGTGCTGTATGCAATCAGCGTCTGACCCTTGAAGAGATTGGTAATCCCTTCCGCTTCCGTACCCTGAAGGGCAATTTTGGCCAGGCGGTTCTTCGCGACTTTGACGGTACCGCCAGCTGCACGCATCTTCGAACGAAAATCGTTCATCTGCGCGACTGTGGCACCAGCATAGTGGGCCACGACAACTGAGCCCGAAGCCTTGAAGACTTCGTTCAGTTCCGTGACGAATTCGCGTTTTTCCGCTCTTTCCACTGCCTATCTCCAGTTGGCGGGACCGAAAACGGGCCCGCCGGGTTGCCTTTGCCTCCTGGGATCATGCGAGATCCCAAGCGACGCTTGAGGATCCTGTCCCCCCGCGCTCCCGCGCCAATCAAGGCTAAAGAGGCACAAGGCATCCAAGGCTCGAACCGAGTTCCTAGAAGCGAACTTCATGCAATTCGGGTCTTACCCGTCTCATGCAGGCGAAGTGATTAAGGGAAAACCACCTGCAATCTCGGACAGGATTCCGGATTTCTCCGGAATATTCCGGCCCCTTGCGAGGCCGGAAATTCAGTCGCCAGACTTAAAGCCCGGCAATAAACTTATGCAGCCGGGGCTCCGGTGACCGAGCCGAGCTCGATCTTGACGCCGGGGCCCATGGTCGAAGAAATCGCCACGCGCTTGACGTAGTTGCCCTTGGCGCCAGCCGGCTTCGCCTTGATGACGGCGTCAGCGAAGGCGCGGATGTTTTCTTCCAGAGCCTTGGCGTCGAAAGAGGCCTTGCCGATGCCGGCATGGACGATACCAGCCTTCTCGACGCGGAACTCGACAGCGCCGCCCTTGGAAGCCTTGACGGCTCCGGCAACGTCCATGGTAACGGTGCCGACCTTCGGGTTCGGCATCATGCCGCGCGGGCCGAGAACCTTACCGAGACGGCCGACGAGCGGCATCATGTCGGGAGTGGCGATGCAGCGATCGAATTCGATCTTGCCGCCCTGGACGATTTCGACGAGCTCTTCGGCGCCGACGATATCAGCACCGGCAGCCTTGGCTTCGTCAGCCTTGACGCCACGAGCGAAGACGGCGACGCGAACCGTGCGGCCCGTGCCGTTCGGCAGGTTAACGACGCCGCGAACCATCTGGTCCGCATGGCGCGGATCGACGCCGAGGTTCATCGAAACTTCGATGGTTTCGTCGAACTTGGCGACAGCCCGTTCCTTGACCATGCCGATAGCCAGGGTCAGAGCGTAAAGCTTTGTGGGATCAACACCTTCGTTGATCTTCTGAGTGCGCTTGCCAGCCATGATCTTAACCCACCACTTCCAGGCCCATGGCGCGGGCAGAGCCCTCGATCATCGCCATTGCACCTTCGATATCCGCTGCGTTCAGATCCTTCATCTTGGCTTCTGCGATCGTCTTGATCTGAGCCTTGGTGAGGGAGCCGGCCTTGGCGCCCTTGCCGGGCGTCTTGGAACCGGACGTGATCTTCGCTTCCTTCTTCAGCCAGTAGCTGACCGGAGGCTGCTTCATCGCGAAGGTGAAGGACTTGTCCTGGTAATAGGTGATGACGACCGGGATCGGCATACCCTTTTCCATTTCCTGCGTGGCGGCATTGAACGCCTTGCAGAATTCCATGATGTTAATGCCACGCTGACCAAGCGCCGGACCAATCGGCGGGGACGGGTTTGCCGATCCTGCCTTGACCTGAAGCTTGAGCTGGCCTGCAACTTTCTTAGCCATATCTCTCTGCCTTTCATGAGCGGCCGGTTACCCGGCCCGTGATGCCGGATCTCTCCGGCGGCTGCGGTTGCGTGGTGCGGATATTAGGGTCCGGCTAAGACCCCTCACCTTCCACGCGGGTGCGGACGACGTCCGCAGGAAACAGGCCGCAAGGGCCAGCTTCCAGTTTCTGCAATCAGACCTTCTCGACCTGTGCGTATTCCAGCTCGACCGGCGTTGCGCGGCCGAAGATCGACACTTCCACCTTCAGGCGCGAACGCTCTTCGTCCACATCCTGAACCGTGCCGTTGAACGAGGCGAACGGACCATCGGAAACGCGGACCTGCTCGCCGATTTCGAAGGTAATGGATGCCTTCGGCCGCTCGACACCTTCCTGAACCTGACCGAGAATGCGCTCGGCTTCATAATCCGGAATCGGAACGGGCTTATTGTCGGAACCGAGAAAGCCTGTGACCTTCGGCGTATTCTTGATCAGGTGGTAGGCTTCATCCGTCAGATTGGCGCGAACCATGACATAGCCCGGGAAAAACTTGCGCTCGGAATCGACCTTGCGGCCGCGACGCACTTCCACCACCTTTTCGGTCGGCACGAGGATCTTCTCGAACAGGTGCTCAAGCCCCTTCTGGCGAGCCTTGTTCTCGATGTCTTCAGCCACCTTCTTTTCAAAATTGGAATACGCGTGGACGATGTACCAACGTGCCGCCATTTTCATCTCCACCCGTATCAGTTGCCGGTATTCAGCACGAAGCTCAGAGCCCAGCCGATCAGCTGGTCAGCGGCAAAGAAAAACAGCGCGGCGAAAACCACCATCACAAGCACCATGACCGTCGAGATCATCGTCTCGCGGCGCGACGGCCATGTGACCTTGGACGTTTCGGAGCGAACCTGCTGCAGAAACGCGAATGGATTGGATTTAGATGCCATCGACTGCCCACGCAATTACGGCGCGTAAAGCTGAAACTATCAGCCCCACGCACCGCGTGTCTGTTGAACCCTAAATAAACACCGATTTCCGAATACACAAGGGGGAAACCGAAGTTTAACGAAATTAGTTGCCACCAATTATTCCCGGTCCGAAACGCTGCAAGTACGTCCGCGCTGTCCCGCATCGAGGAAAGTGGCAGGGGCAGAGGGGCTCGAACCCCCGACCTGCGGTTTTGGAGACCGCCGCTCTACCAACTGAGCTATACCCCTTCATGCCTGTCATTCAGCGCCCGGGCCAAGGCCCGCAAATCGCTGCTGAAAAGCATGGCGACCCTTTAAGACGACGGCACGGGATTGGCAAGCACGATTTTCGGTTTTCAAAGCCATTCTCCTCATATGCGGGCAAATGGCTTATTGACTTCGCGGCCAAGACCCGGTCAGACCCTCACGTATTTCCGCCAATCGTGCTCTTCCTTAAAGCCCAGCACCTCACGAATCTTGCGGTTTGAAAGCAGGCTTTCATACTCACCGATTTCGCGGGTGAAAGGCACGTTCGGGAAGAATCGCTTCGCAAGCTCCTTCGACGGCGTATTGGCCGAAACGGTGTTGTTGGCGGCGTTGAAGACCTGATAGCCCAATCCGTCCTTCTCAATGCAGAGATGGCAGATCTGCCCGAGGTCGCGGGCGTCGATATAGCTCCAGGCGATGCGCTTGCGCATCTCTGGATTGGCGAAGTAGGTCGGGAACCGCTCATACTCATGCGGCTCGATGACGTTGCCGATGCGCAGCGCATAGATGTCGAAACCCGAGCGCTCGGCAAAGGCGCGCGCCGTCTTCTCGTTGACCACCTTGGAAAGGCCGTAGGAATCCATCGGGTTGACGTCGTAGTCCTCCTCCAGCGGAAACTGGTGGAAATCACGATGGCCCTCGGCGAAGCAGACGCCGTAAGTCGTCTCGCTCGATGCGACGATGATCTTCCGGATGCCGAGTTTCACCGCCGCCTCGATGACGTTGTAGGTGCCCATCGTGTTGATGCGGAAGGTTTCGTTGTCAGGCTTGATCAGGATGCGCGGGATGGCAGCGAAATGCACGACGGCATCGAAAGGCTGTACGCCCCTGCCCGCATCGAGATCGGGAAAATCGCGGTGCATCGAAAGCGCGTTAAAGACCTGGCCGCTATCGGTGATGTCGGCGATGAGATTGGTGACGCCGGGACTATCCAGCGGCACGAGATCGATGTTGTGAACCTCGTAACCGGCATTGACGAGCCATGGCACGGCATGGCGACCTGCCTTGCCCGAACCGCCTGTGAACAGGATGCGTTTTTTCATGGAATATCCTCCGCGTCATGAAGCCGGAGGCATAGTTAGACGCTTCCGCGCGAAGAGCAAGCGAGCGTCGTGCAAGGGGTTCACCCCCGCCTCGCCAGAAGCACCCTACCGGGAGCATCTGGCCGATCATTTCCGATCACCGCAGAAGCCTGCGATGGCCTGCAAGGGTCATCACTTGACGACACTTACCTCATTGATCTGCACTCCGGCTGCCTGAACAACCTCTTGCGGAATTGCAGCGATGAAAAACATCGTGAAAACATACATCGCGAATATCGTCGCAACGAACGTGGCCTTTGGAATCATCCGGGCTCTCCTTTGCAAGAAGGAGTCTGGACTAAAATGGGCCATTCACAAACCGGTTTCTGAATGTGAGATGAACAAAATACTGTGACAGGCCAATTTAACGATATTTTTACAACACCTGTTAAACCTACCGGAAGCCACGAAAATGAAAAACCCCGCTGTTTCCAGCGGGGTCTTCATAATTGCGGATAACTCGAAAGTTACTCGACGATGCTCGCAACGATACCGGCGCCGACGGTGCGGCCGCCTTCGCGGATAGCGAAGCGCAGCTTTTCTTCCATCGCGATCGGAACGATCAGCTCGACAGCAACCGTGACGTTGTCGCCCGGCATGACCATCTCCGTGCCTTCCGGCAGCGTCACGATGCCCGTCACGTCGGTCGTGCGGAAGTAGAACTGCGGACGGTAGTTCGTGAAGAACGGCGTATGACGGCCGCCCTCTTCCTTCGTCAGGATGTAGGCTTCAGCCATGAACTTCTTGTGCGGCTTGACAGAGCCGGGCTTGCACAGGATCTGGCCACGCTCGACGCCGTCACGGTTCACACCGCGAACCAGAGCGCCGATGTTGTCGCCAGCCTGGCCCTGATCGAGCAGCTTGCGGAACATTTCAACGCCGGTCACCGTCGTCTTCGAGGTCGGACGGATGCCGACGATCTCGACTTCTTCACCAACCTTGACAATGCCACGCTCGACGCGGCCGGTCACGACAGTGCCGCGGCCCGAGATCGAGAACACGTCTTCGATCGGCATCAGGAACGGCTGGTCGATCGGACGCTCAGGCGTCGGGATGTAAGCGTCGACAGCAGCCATCAGCTCGCGGATCGCGTCTTCGCCGATCTTCTTGTCAGAGTCTTCGAGAGCAGCAAGAGCCGAACCCTTGACAACCGGGATGTCGTCGCCCGGGAAGTCGTAGGACGACAGCAGTTCGCGAACTTCGAGCTCGACCAGTTCGAGAAGCTCGGCGTCGTCAACCTGGTCGACCTTGTTCAGGAACACAACGATCGCCGGAACGCCGACCTGGCGGGCGAGAAGGATGTGTTCGCGCGTCTGCGGCATCGGGCCGTCAGCAGCCGAGCACACCAGGATCGCGCCGTCCATCTGCGCGGCACCGGTGATCATGTTCTTCACGTAGTCGGCATGGCCGGGGCAGTCGACGTGCGCGTAGTGGCGGGCAGGCGTCTCGTATTCGACGTGAGCCGTCGAAATGGTGATGCCGCGTGCCTTTTCTTCCGGTGCAGCGTCGATCTGGTCGTACGCCTTGAACTCACCGAAGTACTTCGTGATCGCTGCCGTCAGAGACGTCTTGCCGTGGTCAACGTGGCCGATCGTGCCAATGTTGACGTGCGGCTTGTTGCGCTCAAACTTACTCTTTGCCATTTGAATGCTTCCTGTGAACGAAATGGTGGCCCCGGCGAACCGGTTTAGTGCCGCCGTTTAAGGCTTTCAGCGAAATTGCGCAAGACTTAATTGCAGACGCCATTCTTGGCGTGACAGCGCATATGGGAGACAATTCGCCGCCTGCAAGGCGATTCGCCGAAGCCTCCTCAAAAATCCCTGAAATCCTGGAGAAAACGGAGATATCTGCGGATCATCGCCGCAGCGATCACATGGACTATTTGATGCAGGAAATTGGAGCGGGTAGCGGGAATCGAACCCGCGTATTCAGCTTGGAAGGCTGCTGCTCTACCATTGAGCTATACCCGCGGGATGGTCAGATCCGATGACGAATGGTGGAGAGAGTTGGATTTGAACCAACGTAGGCTGAGCCAACGGATTTACAGTCCGTCCCCTTTAACCACTCGGGCATCTCTCCAGTTTTCGTCCGGATCTTGAAGACCAAGTTTGGCAGACTTCGAAGCGTTGCCGCCCGTCGTCTGCGCCGCGTATATGACCGGAGCATTTCAGTCTGTCAACACGATGACAACGGAAAAAACACGAAAAATTTCATTCGTCGCCGAAAGCCGGCACATGAAAGAGGGCCTATGCGACGACGAGCGCCCTGGATATAAAGCCGCATGAGCAAAGACAAGAAATCCGGCGGCAAGACCGCGACCGACCCATCCGCCAAGGATACCCACTACGCCAATCTGCGGCGGGCCCACCGTGACGCCAAGCGCGAGCGCGGCGATATCCCAACGCCCCAGCCGCAGAAGCGCAGGCGCGGCGGCGAGGACTGGAAACCGCCGGCGCTCGCCCCCGACCAGGTGCATCTGTATGGCCTGCATACGGTGCGCGCCGCTCTCGACAATCCCGAGCGCAAGAAGATCAAGCTGTTCGTGACGCAGAACGCGCTCGCCCGTCTCGAAATCGATGTCGAGACACTCGGCATTCCCGTCGAGACCGTCTCGCCACAGGAGATCGACAAGGTGCTCGGCCCCGAGGCGATCCATCAAGGCGTGATGCTGGAAACACGGCCGCTGCCGGTGCGCCGGCTCGAAGCGCTGAAGGACAGCCCTCTCCTGCTCGTTCTCGACCAGGTCACCGACCCTCATAATGTCGGCGCGATCATGCGCTCGGCCGTCGCCTTCAATGCAGGCGCGGTCATCACCACTCAGAGACATAGCCCGACCGAGTCAGGCGTGCTTGCCAAATCGGCCTCCGGCGCGCTGGAACTGATACCTTATATACAGATCACCAATCTCGCCGATGCGCTCGGTGAATTGCACAAGCTCGGCTTCTCCACCATCGGCCTCGATTCGGAAGGGCCCGCGCCGCTTGAAGGCACCTTCTCCGGTGAGAAGGTGGCGCTGGTGCTCGGCTCCGAGGGCAAGGGGCTGCGGCAGAAGACCCGCGAGACTGTGAACGCACTCGCCCGCCTCGACATGCCAGGCGCGATCAAATCGCTGAACGTCTCGAATGCGGCGGCGATCGCGCTTTATGCGGCGCGGCTCTATCTGAAGGCATAGACCGGCCCGCAGGCGGGCCGCGACAAAGGGGGAATTGTCATGATCCGTTTCGTTCTCAGGCTCGCGGCTTCGGCAGCGGCGACGCTGCTTGTCTGTGGTCTGGCGCATGGGCAGGATATCGATCCCGATATTCTCAAAGCGCAGGCCGGAACCTATCTCATCGCTCCCGATGACGGCAGAGCCGGATGCCGGATGACACTCGAGACCGATATGGCGATCGGCGGCTATTCGCTTTCCGGCCAGGATTCCTGCGCCAAGCCGCTGCCGGCGCTCGCCGAAGCAGCCGCCTGGAATTTCGACGGGAATGGCGGCGTCATCCTGATCGATCCGACGCGCAAGGTGCTCGCGCGCTTCGTCGAGAACGAGGGCTCACCGATGAAGACGGAAGACGGCGTGCCGCTCCTGCTGGTCGCAGCACCCGACGGCATCGACCACCTGCCGACCTTCCGCGGCCTTGCCGGGACATGGACGATGCAGAGACCGGGCGGCGAAAGGCTCTGCAGCGTGACGCTCAAGGGCAATGCCGAGGCGGACGGCAATGCGCCATTGTCACTTTCCGGTGACTGCGCTGCCAATATCGCCAAGCTCAAGCTCGCGCTCTGGCATATCGAGGGGTTCGGCATCACGCTGATGGGCCACGATGGTTCGTCACTTGCCTTCGACATGCGTACCGACGGAAATTTCGACAAATCGAAAGAGGAAGGCGGC
Source organism: Rhizobium fabae (assembly GCF_003985135.1). NCBI lineage: Bacteria > Pseudomonadati > Pseudomonadota > Alphaproteobacteria > Hyphomicrobiales > Rhizobiaceae > Rhizobium > Rhizobium fabae. The sequence continues at coordinate 133,480 of NZ_ML133658.1, read as the reverse complement.
AAGCCGCTTTCGCTGGTGCGCCAGTAAATCTCGATCAGCTCGGCGTCCGGCAGATGGTCGCTCCGTCCATCGGCCTGCGCGCCGTATCGCCCGCCGCATAAGCCAGCTCGATCGGATAGACGATCACGCTCGGTAGTTTTTCGATTTCCCTGGCGTTTTCAGGGCTGCGCTTCATCTCCGCCTTGTAGGCGGCGGCACAATCCGGCAATCGCTTCGGCGACAGACCTGTGTCGGCGGCAATCGCCTTCCCGCATGCAGCGCCTTCCAGATAGAGCGAGCAGGAAGCTGAGTAGACGCGGCGGAAATCGAGGGTCAATTCCCCCTTCCCCCTGGTGATCGCGGCAAAACCGTCACCCTCAAGGGAATCATTGAGCAGCCGCTCGCCCGTCGCAGCGTCATAGACGACGAACGGCAACCCGCCGTTCCATCCATCTGCCGCGCGGAAGAAGACGAAACCGCCGTTGACGCCCATGACATATCCGGCGGTGTCATCCTCGATCACCCGCTCGCGCTCGCCGGCGCGCTCACAAGGCGCGTCAGCCGCAAGCAGCGCCAGCTTTTCGGCGCCGACCTCGCCGAGGTCGATCTCCTTGACGGCGAAGGTGGGATAACGGCTGCAGGTGATTTTCGGCTTCGCATCGGGATTGAGTTCATCCCTGGGAAGCATCACGACGTCAACTTTCACAGGCCTGTCGAATGTGGCCGCGTTTTCCGATGCGCCGGCAAAGGAAATGAATGCCGCGACGATGACCGATGTCGTGACCGCCCGCTTCATCATATTCCCCGTCTCCCCGATGTTTCCGGTATTTCTGACACGGTTTGAACCGGTGTGACAGATGGAAAACGGTGGCGGCAGCGATCGTGCAATGCCTGGCCGATGTCGCGATGGATCCATTTTTACCTTGGAAAGATGCTCCTGCGTACTATGATCGGACGACGACCGATTGCAGCAATCGATCAGAGGTAAGGAGGAACATCCGCCCCATGGCCATTCGACCACTGATTTTCGGTGTCCTCTTCATCGCGGTCTTCGTTGGGATCATCCTCAGCATCATATGGGTGGACACATCACACCCTGTCCACCAGCCCGATCCCCTGTCGCCCATGGCGCCCGGCCCGGCAACGCCGGGAACGGTGCAATAGATCAGGCAGGAACGAGGACCGCGATCATGCGTTAATTCCGTAACCGAACGAGGATTGAACGCTCATGCGCATTATGATTGCCGTCGTCGCCTTCATGGTCGCCTCGGTGCTCAGCATAGCGATGATGTCGCCTTCCGGCGCCGGCCAGACCGGCAATGGCGACAGGATCGAAGCGAGCGTCAACGAACCTGTCACGCATTGAGCTGGCAATGGCGGCCGGCGTTCCGGACAATCTATCCTCAGCCGTGATAGAACCGGGGCATGTCTCTATCGTCATAACGCCATTCACGGCGCTCCCGCCAACCTTCGGCACGCCACGGCCGCCAGTGACGACGCTCATAGCGCCACTCGGATGGGCGCCACTCGGATGGGCGCCAATCGCGATCGTCACGCCAATCCCGGTCGCCCCGCCAGTCGCGATCATCACCCCAGCGATCACGCCGCCAGCTGTCATGAATTTGGACGACATCGCCCTGCGCGGACACTGCCGGCCGGTTGGCGGGCATAGCGTTAGCGGACGGAATGGACGCGAAAGCCGCGCCCGCGGAAATAGCAGCGGTGAGAATAATATGCGCGATCTTCATGGCAGTTTCCTCTTTGATGATGAGGATCAGATGCATCGCCGCGGCTGAATTGCTGCTGAAGCAGTGCTTCAGGTGATGTTCATCAAGAGAACAGGTGAATCGCGCAATGAGGATGGTGCCCCCGGCAGGGTTCGAACCCGCGACCCCCTGATTACAAATCAGGTGCTCTACCAACTGAGCTACAAGGGCAATAGCTGCCCAACTAACAGATTCTGCGATTCTGTAAAGAAAAATCCATCCCGGGGCGACCGCAACCTGCCAAGCGGCAGCTGTCGGCCGCCCGCTTGACCTGCTGTGGCTGACGATCGGCATCGACACAAAGCCTGACAATGCGAAAGTCCTTGTCGCACCAGCCCTTTATCCTTTAGCTAGAGCAGCTTCACAAAGGGCATTGCATGGGCCGTTCATTCCAGACGCTTTCCTTTCTCGCCTCGCCGACGATGGAGGCGCTCGCAGCACGCGAAGAGTTGATTCGTATCTATGGCGACGTGCCGGCGGAGGAAGCCGACGTCATCGTCGCGCTCGGCGGCGACGGCTTCATGCTGCAGACGCTGCACAGCACCATGAACTCGGGCAAGCTGGTCTACGGCATGAACCGCGGTTCCGTTGGGTTCCTGATGAATGATTATCGCACCGACCGGCTCCAGGAGCGCATCTGCTCTGCCGTCGAAAACGCCTTCCGGCCGTTGAAGATGACGACGGCCAATGCCGACGGCACCAACACCACCGCGCTCGCCATCAACGAGGTCTATCTGTTCCGCCAGTCCTACCAGGCAGCCAATCTGAGGGTCCTGGTGGATGGGCGCGTGCGCCTGGAAGAACTGATCTGCGACGGGCTGATGGTGGCGACCCCCGCCGGGTCGACCGCCTATAATCTCTCGGCCCATGGACCGATCCTGCCGCTTGAGGCACCGTTGCTCGCCATGACACCGGTCAGCGCTTTCAGGCCGCGGCGCTGGAGGGGAGCGCTTCTTCCGAACAGGGTGACCGTCGATATCGATGTTCTTGAGCCGATAAAGCGCCCTGTGAATGCGGTGGCCGACAATACCGAGGTCAAGTCGGTGCTGCATGTCCGCATCGCCCAATCCGAGCATATGACGGCGCGTATCCTTTCCGATCCCGACCGCTCGTGGTCCGACCGTATTCTCGCCGAGCAGTTCAAGGATTGAGACGATGGCAATGCGACAGCTATTGATGACAACGGTTCTCCTTCTGGGATGGTCGGCCGTGGTTGCCCCTGCGCAGGATGCCATCCTGCCGGCACCAGTGATTTTTGCGACCAGCACCGGCTATTGGGAAGACGACGGCAACTCGCCTGCAGTCGAGCGAGCGCCCACCGGCGCCGAGGCCGTTGCCAATCCTGAGAGAAAAGCCGTGCAGCGCCACGGCTATTACAAGCTCTTCGCCGTCCGGCAGGAGGACAGGACATCGAAGATCTATCTGCAGCAGATTGCCCAGACCGCGACCGATCCAGCGATCGTCTCGACCATCGAGTTGCAGGAGTTCAGCGACCTGAAGCCTTACGTCACCGACATACGCCCCGAGAACTCGAACGGCATCATCAAGGAACCGGGGCTCTTCGCCACCGTCTATCTCAAGACCGATCCCGCGGCAGAGCCGGACGGCTGGACCGTGCTGATCGACGAATTCGGCGATATTACCGTCGAGAAGGCGACCAATTGAAAGACGAGGAACCGTTCGGAGAGGCATCCGGGAGATGAAACTCGGCTTTCGCGACGGCATCCTCTACGACGATAAAAGGCCGAACTGGGACGCCGACGGCCCGAGACCCATCAGCTGGTCTCTGTGGTATCCCGCAGCCGAAGAGGCGTTGGAAATCGACACGCCGGAAAGAAGCTGGTTCCAGAAGGCGGCCGTCGCCCGGAATGCGCCCATCACGCCTGGAGCCAGCCCCTCCCCCCTTGTTCTTCTCTCGCATGGAACCGGCGGATCCGCCGCCGGGCTGGAGTGGCTGGCGCGACGCCTGGTCCATCGCGGATTTGCAGCACTCGGCGTCAGCCATCACGGCAATACCGGTAGCGAGCCCTATCGCGCCGAAGGCTTCGCCTGCCTTTGGGAGCGAGCGCCTGACCTCAGCCACATGCTCGATCACTCCAGCGACTGGCTGGGCGATCTTTCAGGCCATATCGATCTATCGCGTGTGTTTGCCGCAGGATTTTCGGCCGGCGCCTATAGCGTGATGCTGCTGCTCGGCGCCATCGCCCAGTTCTCGCAGTTCGAGCCGTCAAGGCTGAAGCCGGATGGCCCGCGCGGACCGCGGGAATTTCCCGATCTTGCCGATCACATTCCGACACTGCTTCGCACCAGCGCCGTGTTTTGCGATTCATGGTCCCGCATGTCGAGATCCTATCGAGACGAGAGGATCAAGGCTGCGCTCGTCTGCGCGCCGGGTCGGTCCATTCTCGGTTTCAGCGAAGAAAGCCTGAAAGCGGTCGATTCGCCCAGCCTAATCCTGGTCGGCGATGCCGACAGGGCGGCGCCGGCCGAAGAATGTTCGTCATGGCTGCATACGCGGCTGAAACACAGCGCTCTTAAAATCTTCGGCGGCGGCCTCGGGCACTATGTCTTTCTGCCGGAGGGTACCGGGCTCGGCCTTGCCTTTGCGGCGGAGCTCTTTACCGATCCTGCCGGCATCGAGCGCGCTGCCATTCACGAAGAGATTGCCGACCTGTCGGCAGCGCTGTTTCAAAACATCGGCATCGGCGCGATGGCCTGAGCAAAAGAAAAGCCCCGTTGCCGGGGCCTTTTTGTCTCGATCCCGCTTTTACCGGTCAGTCGACGTCATCGACGACCGCATCGGCGGCGCCGCTGATTCGGTGGGCAAGTGCTGCTTCCATGAACTCGTTCAGCTCGCCATCGAGCACATCGTCCGGCGCGGTGCTGGCAACACCGGTGCGCAGGTCCTTGACCAGCTGATAGGGCTGCAGCACGTAGGAGCGGATCTGGTGGCCCCAGCCGATATCCGTCTTCGACGCGGCTTCGGCGTTGGCGGCGTCCTCACGCTTCTTCAGTTCCGCTTCGTACATGCGGGCGCGCAACATGTCCCAGGCCTTGGCGCGGTTCTTGTGCTGCGAACGCTCCTGCTGGCACTGCACGACGATGCCGGTCGGGATGTGCGTGATGCGCACGGCCGAGTCTGTCGTGTTGACGTGCTGGCCGCCGGCGCCCGACGAGCGGTAGGTATCGATGCGGCAGTCGCTCTCATTGATCTCGATCTGGATCGAGTCGTCGACAACGGGATAGACCCAGATCGACGAGAAGGAGGTGTGGCGACGAGCGTTGCTATCGTAAGGCGAGATGCGCACCAGCCGGTGCACGCCCGATTCCGTCTTCAGCCAGCCATAGGCATTGTGGCCCTTGACGAGCAGGGTCGCGGATTTGATGCCCGCTTCTTCGCCGTCGTGGACTTCGAGAAGCTCGACCTTGAAACGCTGACGCTCGGCCCAGCGGGTGTACATGCGCAGAAGCATGTTTGCCCAGTCCTGGCTTTCGGTGCCGCCGGCGCCGGAATGGACTTCGAGATAGGTGTCGTTGCCGTCGGCCTCGCCGGAGAGCATCGCCTCCACCTGGCGGCGCGCGGCTTCGGCCTTCAGGGCCTTCAGCGTATCCTCGGCTTCCCTAACGACGCCATCGTCGCCCTCTTCCTCGCCGAGCTCGATCAGCTCGACATTGTCGTTCAGCTGCTGTTCAAGCTGCTTGACGCCGCTGATGCCATCATCGAGCTGCTGGCGCTCGCGCATCAGCTTCTGCGCCTCGGCGGCGTCGTTCCAGAGGTTCGGATCCTCCGCCTTGTTGTTCAACCAGTCCAGTCGTCTTATCGCCTGGTCCCAGTCAAAGATGCCTCCTCAGCAGGGTGATAGCCTGCTTGGTTTCATCGACCACGTTTTCGATTTCCGCTCGCATTTTCCTGCTTCTCTGTAACGGTCTTCTTCAAGTGCTGGTGACATAGAGACGCCCGCCGCTGAAGTAAAGAGCCGCGGCGCGCGTCCGAAAATTAGGGCAATGCTCAGAAGAGGCCCGGGGTGCCGGTCTGGACGGCCTGGTTGGCCTGCGGCGAGGTCTTCAGGATTTCCTCCGGCGCCATGGTGCTGTCCATGCCGATGACGGAGAAGCTGTCGGCCGGGCCGGTGCCGGGCTTGAAAGCCTCGACAATGGTGTTCGGATCGCCGTCCGCGGCGGCCATGCCGGTCTTGCGGTCGATCGGGATCAGATTCATGCCTGATGGAATGACGAACTTCGATTCCGGCATGTCCTTGACGGCGGCCTGCATGAATTCGTTGAAGATCGGAGCGGAGAGAACACCGCCGGTACCGCCGCGGCCGAGTGGGGCCGGCGTATCGAAGCCCATATAGAGGCCGGCAACCAGATCCGGCGTGAAGCCTACGAACCAGGCATCCTTCTCGTCGTTGGTGGTGCCGGTCTTGCCGGCGACGTCCCGGCCGCCGAGATCGACCTTGCCGGCGGCGGTGCCGCGCTGGATGACGCCCTGCATCATCGAGGTGATCTGATAGGCGGTCATCGGATCGAGAACGGTTTCGCGATTGTCTACGACGTTCGGCTCTTCCTGATTCTGCCAGTCACCGGCATTGCAGCCCTCGCAGAGACGCTCCTCATGCTTGAAGATCGTTTTGCCGTAGCGGTCCTGGATGCGGTCGATCAGTGTCGGCTTGATCTGCTTGCCGCCATTGGCGATGACCGAATAGGCCGACACCATGCGCAGCACTGTCGTATCACCGGCGCCCAGCGACATGGAGAGAACCGGCAGCATGTGATCGTAGATGCCGAAGCGCTCGGCATATTCGGCGACGATGTTCATGCCGAGATCGTTGGCGAGGCGCACCGTCATCAGGTTGCGCGAATGCTCGATGCCCGAGCGCAGCGTCGAGGGCCCGCCGACTTCGCCGCCGTAGTTTTCCGGCTTCCAGACCTGGCCGCCCGAGACGATCTCGATCGGCGCATCCATGATGACGGAGGCCGGCGTATAACCATTGTCCATTGCCGCGGCATAGACGAAGGGCTTGAACGAGGAGCCCGGCTGGCGCATCGCCTGGGTGGCGCGGTTGAACTCCGACTGGGAATAGGAAAAGCCGCCGACCATGGCGAGCACACGGCCGGTCTTCGGGTCCATGGCGACCAGGCCACCCTGCACCTTCGGCGGCTGCTGCAGGCGGTAGGACGTCGACGCGTCGTCGCCGAGCTTTGCGACATAGACGACGTCGCCAGGGGCCACGACGCCGGCCGGCGATTTCGCAGTCTTGCGGGCGCCGTCGGCCGAACGGAAGGCCCACTGCATGTTCTTGGCATCGATCGTGCCGCGCTGGCGGTCGGCCGCGACCTTGCCGCTGCCATCCTTGGCCGGCTGCAGGCCGATGTCGACATTGCTGTCGGACACGGCGAGCACGACGGCGAGCCGCCATTCCGGCACGTCGGACAGTGCGGGAATATCGGCAAGCGCCTTGCCCCAATCGCCGCTTGCATCGATCTGCTTGATCGGGCCGTGGAAACCGCGGCGCTCGTCATAGGTCACCAGACCATCCTGCAGTGCCTTGCGGGCGGCGAGCTGCAGCTGTGGATCGAGCGAGGTGCGCACGGAAAGGCCGCCCTCGTAGAGGACCTTCTCGCCATATTGGTCGATCAGCTGGCGGCGCACGGCTTCGGCGAAATAATCCGAGGCGAAGAGCGAGGGACCGGTGGTGCGGGCGGTAACGCCGAGCGGCTGCTTCTTGGCTTCTTCGCCGTCGCTCTGGCTGACATAGCCGTTCTCGACCATGCGGTCGATCACCCAGTTGCGCCGCTCAAGCGCTGCTTCTGGATGGCGGAAGGGATGATAATTGGCCGGGCCTTTCGGCAGCGAAGCGAGATAGGCGGCCTCGGCGACGGTCAATTCCGTAACGGACTTATTGAAATAGGTGAGCGCCGCGCCGGCGATACCATAGGAATTCAGGCCGAAGAAAATCTCGTTCAGGTAGAGTTCGAGGATCTTGTCCTTGCTGTAGGCCTGCTCGATGCGGAAGGAGAGGATCGCTTCCTTGATCTTGCGGTCGATCGTCTGGTCCGAGCTTAGAAGGAAGTTCTTGGCCACCTGCTGGGTGATGGTGGAAGCCCCGACGGGGCGGCGGCCGGAGCCGAAATTCTGCAGGTTGACGAGGATTGCGCGGCCAAGGCCGGTCAGATCGACACCCGGATGATTATAGAAATTCTTGTCTTCGGCCGAAAGGAAAGCGGCCTTCACACGGTCGGGAATGGCCTGGATCGGCAGAAAGAGGCGCTTTTCCTTGGCATATTCAGCCATCAGAGCGCCGTTGCCAGCGTGGACGCGGGTCGTCACCGGCGGCGCGTAGCTGTTCAGAACGGCATAGTCAGGAAGATCCTTCGCAACATTGGCGAGATAGATGGCAATACCCGCCGCCGCGACCAGAAACAGGACGCAGGCCATTCCGAAGAAATATCCAAGAAGTCTAACCATATTTTCAGCTACCGGTCTCTTCGATCTTCAATCGGCGCGGACGCAACGATTGCACAGATCAAGGCAATTTGCACGTTGCGCGCGGCTTACTCCATGAGCGCTACCGCCACAAGCCGTTTCCGCGCCTCAGGCTATGAAACATAAGCCGGAGTAACGGCGCGAATGTGAGGAAAATAGGGCCCTCCCCGCCGCATTCACCACGATATCAGCGTTTCATCAGCAGTGTCACATACAAGCAACGCCCCTTCCCGCCGCAAGTCTGGAGCATCTTGCTCAGGATTTGATTCATGCGCCGCGCCTAAGTGTTTGTTTTTCAGGTAAACCGCCGTCCTAAAGCCGCTCGGAATTCCGGGCGGCAGGCATCAGCCGCCATTCGCCATGACTCCGGAACGGTATCGCTTCACGGCGTCGGTCAGGAGATCGGCGATCTTGCCGCGCCAAGTCTCGTCCAGCAGCAGTTTCTCATCATCGGCATTCGAGAGGAAGCCGAGTTCGAGAAGAATCGACGGCACATCAGGAGCCTGCAGCACGCGAAAGCCGGCATGGCGGTGCGGATTGTTGATGGTGCCGACCTGATCCCTGAAGGAATTCAGCACGCTCTCGGCGAGGGAGATCGAGAAGGCCTGCGTCTCGCGCCGCGTCAGGTCGAGCAGGATATCGGCGACCTCGGGCGGCTCGGTGACCGTCTCCTTGCCGGCGATCTGGTCGGAGAGGTTTTCACGTTCGGCAAGGTCGGCGGCAAGTTTGTCGGAGGCCTTGTCAGAGATTGTATAGACGGTCGAGCCGCGGATATCCTTCTGCTTCAGCGTATCTGCGTGCAATGAAATAAACAGGCCGGCATGGTTCTGGCGGGCAATCAGCACGCGCTGCGACAGCGACAGGAACTCGTCATCCTCGCGCGTCAGGAAGGCCTTGATACCCGGCTCCTTGTTCAGCCGATCGGTCAAAGCCTTGGCGAAGGCGAGCGTCACCTGCTTTTCCTCAGTCTTGGTGTCGACGCCGACCGCGCCGGTATCGATGCCGCCGTGACCGGCGTCGACGGCGATGACGAAATCGCCGGGAGCGGTCTTTTCCGGCGCCGGAATGGCGCTCGTCGTCTGAGCCGCCTCGGCCTGATCCTTCCAGGATTGCGTCTTGACCAATTCGGCAAACGCCTGCTTGTCGATCATCTCGGCCTCGAGCACGAGGCGATGGCCCTTGCCGGCCTCATCGGCCTGCACCTTGGCGAGCGCCAGCTTTACCGGCCTTGCGGTCGTCAGCACGATGCGGGCGCTCTCCTCGTCCATCTTGCCGTAGCGGATGTCCTTGAAGAGGCCGCGGGCAGCCAGATCCTTCGCCGGGAACCCGAAGGCTGTCGCCGGCAGATCGACGACGATGCGTTCCGGATTGGCTATGTAATGAACGGAGAAACGCGGTTCCCGGTCGAAATCGATGACGATGCGCGTTCTGGCATCATCGCCGATAATGCGCGCGCCATAGGCAAGCAGCGGATCCCTGGTCTCGGCGGAACCTGCAACCACAGGCAGGAGACAAACGGCAACGAGAGCCGCTGTCACAACCCGCCTTGCGAATGTCGATCGCCGCGTTGCGGATTTCGCCGCGATCCGAGCCCTCTTAAACAATAAACCGCCACATCCTATTTATATCGCGATGGACCCACCACGGCAGAAGCGGACGCCCTGGAGCGAAACACCTTTGCCGCCTTCCGATTCGCAGTCGCTTGATCCCCAGCTTCTATGCGTTTCGAAATCCATCAATATTATGGCACATTTGGCTTTTCCCTTGCTATTGTGACAGAGAAAACATACAACGAATTTTAGGGTAGAAGTGCTGACGGGATAGAGTCGCCGCAAGGCTGCCAGCCAGATCAGGACCTGGCGCCACATCGGTCATCGTCCGCCGTCTCATGCGCTTCAACCCGAGTACTGGATCCTGATTTTCCGGCTTTTGTCGGAACTTCATTGGTGGATCAGCCACCACGCTCTCAGGGAGCAAACTCATCGGACCCGAAACGGGTCTTCGTATTTGTCGATCACGCTTGGTTGTTGATGGTTTCGCAGCAGGTTTTATCTGAAGTGTACAGGCCCCGGACCGAAACGGTTCCGGCTGCGGTCTGGCTGCTGCTCTCCTCTTCGCGTCAGGCGCGACTTTCATTATCCGGCGCGGCCACGGTGGACCGCATTCTTTCTGTTTCAACAGCAGTCGGGAATGCGCTCTCGCGGCCTCGCCGAGGAGCTCAGCTTACATGGCAGACAAAATGCTTATCGATGCGTCTCACGAGGAAGAGACGCGCGTCGTTGTCGTTCGCGGGAACCGCATAGAAGAATTTGACTTCGAGTCGCAGCACAAGAAGCAGATCCGCGGCAACATCTATCTTGCAAAAGTAACGAGGGTCGAGCCCTCGCTGCAGGCCGCTTTCGTCGATTACGGCGGCAACCGGCACGGCTTCCTGGCCTTTGCCGAAATCCATCCCGACTATTACCAGATCCCGCTCGCCGATCGCCAGGCGCTGCTTCGCGCCGAGGCCGAGGAGCATCGCCGCGACGAGGACGTCGAACACGTCGAAACCGCGCCGATGGTCGATCTTTCGACCCAGGACCAGCCGGATGTCGGCATCGTTCCGGCCGAGGCTCCGGAACCGGCTGCCATAGCAGACGCGGCGGCGACTGAAGAAGTTGCGGCAACGACCGAGGCCCCGGCATCTGCCGAGGAAGCGCCGGCCAAGAAGGCAAGGCCGCGCCGCAGCCGCAAGAAGGTCGCCGAAACGACTCCGACCGAGGATGCAGTTCCCACCGATGTCGAAGCTGAAGGCGCTTCGAACGTAGACAACGAGGATGACGGTTCGACCGGCGGCACGATGGCTGCGGTGGTTGAAACCGACACGATCTCCGAGGATATCGACACCAACAAGCGTCGCCATGACGATGACGACGATGATGACGATCACGGTGAAGAGGAAGTCATCGAATCCGTCGGCGCCGAAGACGCGATGGAAGAGGTGCCGGACCGCGTGCAACGCAAGCCGCGCAAGCAGTACCGCATCCAGGAAGTCATCAAGCGCCGCCAGATCCTGCTCGTGCAGGTCGCCAAGGAAGAACGCGGCAACAAGGGCGCCGCACTCACCACCTATCTCTCGCTTGCAGGCCGCTACTCGGTTCTGATGCCGAATACGGCGCGTGGCGGGGGCATTTCCCGCAAGATCACCAATCCGCAGGACCGCAAGCGCCTGAAGGAAATCGCCCGCATGCTCGAAGTGCCGCAGGGCATGGGCGTGATCCTGCGTACCGCTGGCGCCAACCGCACCAAGGTCGAAGTCAAGCGCGATTTCGAATATCTGATGCGTCTGTGGGAGAATGTCCGCACGCTGACGCTCGCTTCCACCGCTCCCTGCCTCGTTTATGAGGAAGGATCGCTGATCAAGCGCTCGATCCGCGATCTCTATAACAAGGATATCGGCGAGATCATCGTTGCCGGCGAAGAAGGCTATCGTGAAGCGAAAGACTTCATGAAGATGCTGATGCCGAGCCATGCCAAGGTGGTTCAGCCCTATCGCGACATCCACCCGATCTTCTCGCGCTCCGGCATCGAAGCCCAGCTCGACCGGATGCTGCAGCCGCAGGTAACGCTGCGTTCCGGCGGCTACCTGATCATGAACCAGACGGAAGCGCTGGTTTCGATCGACGTCAACTCCGGCCGCTCGACGCGCGAACACTCGATCGAGGACACTGCCCTCCAGACGAACCTCGAAGCCGCGGAAGAAATCGCCCGCCAGCTTCGCCTGCGCGACCTTGCAGGCCTTATCGTCATCGACTTCATCGACATGGAAGAGAAGCGCAACAACCGCGCCGTCGAGAAGAAGCTGAAGGAATGCCTGAAGAACGACCGCGCCCGCATCCAGGTCGGCCGGATCTCGCATTTCGGCCTGCTCGAAATGTCGCGCCAGCGCATTCGCGCTTCGGTTCTTGAATCGACGACCCAGGTCTGCTCGCATTGCGGCGGCACCGGCCATGTCCGTTCGCAGTCTTCCGTCGCCTTGCATGTACTGCGCGGCATCGAGGAATATCTGCTCAAGAACACGACGCACAACATCACCGTGCGCACGACACCCGATATCGCGCTCTACCTGCTGAACCACAAGCGCCAGACGATCGTCGATTACGAAGCTCGCTTCGGCGTCGCGATCATCATCGATGCGGACGGCTCGGTCGGTGCGCAGCACTTCGCGATCGATCGCGGCGAGGCGGTCGAAAATCCGGTCAAGATCGAAAGCCTCTTCAACTTCGCAGCCATTCCCGAGGACGATGACGACGATATCGTCATCGAGGCGGATGAGGACGAAGACGAGGAACTCGAGGAAAAGCCTGCCGCTGCCGAACGCGCCGCCACAGTGCGCTCGGAAGGCGAAGCTGACGGCAACCGCAAGCGCAAGCGCCGCAGGCGCCGTCGCGGCCGCAACGGCAATGCCGAGCAGCAGACATCCGCTGCAGGCGAAGCCGGCGACGAAGAAGAGGACGGCGAGGACGAAGGCAGCGAGGGCGATGAAAATGCCGCCGTCACGCCTGAAGCCCGTGCCGAAAGCGAGGAATCGCAGCGCCGCAAGCGCCGCCGTCGCGGCAAGCGTGGTGGTCGCCGCAATCGCGCCGAGGACGGCTCCGAACTGACGGCCGGTGAAGCCGGCGAAAGCAACGGCAGCGACGAGGATGAAGGCGATGACACTTCGGATGACGTCGCTCCTGCCGAAGTCGAAATCGTCGAGGCGATTGCCGAGCAGACTGGCGAAGGCCAGGCCGCAGGAGCCGCCGTCGAAGGTGCTGCCGTCGTCACCGAGGATGCGAAGCCAGCCCGTGGCCGTGGCCGCCGCAAACCTGCCGCAGCGCCGGTTGAAGAACCGGTAGCGGAAGCGGCGCCCGCCGTCGAAGCCGAGCCCGAGGTGGTCGAAGCCTCTGCCGAACTCGAAACGCCCGTCCAGGAAGAGGCAAAGCCGGTTCGCGCCAATCGCGAATCCAACATCTCCTCCTCTGAGCCGACGGTAAAATCCACTCGCAGCGAAAATGCCGAAAGCGAAGACGGCAAGCCGAAGAAGGCCGGCTGGTGGCAACGCCGTGGCTTCTTCTGAACGCTGATTTTTGGACGTAAGTAATAAAGTCCGGCCGTGGCGACGCGGCCGGATTTTTGTTTATGGCGAGAGTATCGGCGGAAAAATGCGATCACAGATTCTCTCGGGGATAGCTGGGAAAGCGATCTCAATGAGATCCGTCGCGACCAGTCCTGAAGGACAATCGTTCTCGACGGTTCGGTATGGATTGCGCGTCAGCGCAGCCAACCCACCCGGGAGATCGCCGAGACCAGCCCCTCATCCGGCTGCCACTTCTCCCTGTAAACGGGGCGAAGGGACCATGCCGCACCCCTCTCCGTTCCCCGCGCACCTCTCGCAGGCACGTCCCCTCGCCCCGTTTACGGGGGTCCGATGGACGGGTCGATATCTGTAGCTCGACCCGGGCAAGGGTTAGGGTGAGAGGCGGCCATCGGCGCAAAGCCCTTAGGCAGCACAAAGAAGGCTGCGGTCAGGCTGCCGGCGGGTAAAGCAAGTCGACGATGTAGCTGGCGTCAAAGCGAGAATCGAGCATGCCGTAGGTGGAACGCCAGCCGCCGGCAAGGCGCGTCTCGATGAAGGCATCGGCAATGCGCCCAGCGCCCAACCGATAGAGTTCGGCGGCACCGGCGGCAAGTGCCAGTTGCTCGACGAGCAGGCGCGCGGCGCCCTCGTCCTGTTCGCAGAGCGCGATTGCGGCGCGCAGCACGTCGATCGTCTTCTTGCCGGCGGGGCCGAGATCACGGGCAAGGCCTGCAAAGACCGTCTCGAACAGATCCTTGCCGCGGTTGAGCACACGCAGCACATCCAGCGCCATGACGTTGCCGGAACCTTCCCAGATCGCGTTGACGGGCGCCTCGCGGTAATGGCGGGCGATCGGGCGCTCCTCGATGTAGCCGTTGCCGCCGATGCATTCCATCGCCTCGTAGATCAACGCGGGCGCGATCTTGCAGCACCAGTATTTGGCGACCGGCGTCATGACGCGGGCATAGGCTGCCTCCTCGGCATTGCCGCGCGCCTTGTCGAAGGCATCGGCGAGACGGAAGGAGAGCGCGGTTGCGGCGGCGACATCGAGCGCCATGTCGGCGAGCACGCGCGTCATGATCGGCTGGTTGACGAGCATCTTGCCGAAAACGCTGCGGCCGCGGGTATGGTGTACGGCCTCGGCGAGCGAAGCGCGCATGATGCCGGACGAGGCCAGCGCGCAGTCGAGCCGTGTCAGCGTCACCATGTCGAGGATGGTGCGGATGCCGGCATCCGGGCCGCCGAGCAGGAAGCCGAACGTGTCGGTGAATTCCACCTCGGAAGAGGCGTTGGAGCGATTGCCGACCTTATCCTTCAGCCGCTGGAACTGCAGGCCGTTCGCCGAACCATCCTCCAGAAGGCGGGGCACCAGGAAGCAGCCCATGCCCTCCTTCGTCTGCGCCAACATGATGAAGGCGTCGCTCATCGGAGCAGACATGAACCATTTGTGGCCGGACAGCCGGTATATGCCTTCGCTGACCTTCTCAGCCGCGCTCCGGTTGGCGCGCACGTCCGTGCCGCCTTGCTTTTCCGTCATGCCCATGCCGATGGTCACGGCGGACTTCTGCATGGCGGGCTTGTTCGACGAATCATATTTGCGCGAGAGGATCTTCGGGGCCCAGTCCTTCTGTACCGCGGGCGAAGCCGACAGTGCGGCAACCGATGCGCTCGTCATCGTCAGCGGGCAGAGATGGCCTGATTCCAGCTGCGCCATCAGATAGAAGCGCGCGGCGCGAACCTTGTGAGCCTCATCTTTGGCCTCGGTATCGGCCTGCGGATCCCAAACGGAGGAATGCAGGCCGACCGACATGGAGCGGCGCATCAGCGCGTGCCAGGCGGGATGGAATTCGACAACGTCGAGGCGTTCGCCGCGCGGGCCGTGGGTGCGCAGCTGCGGCGTGCCCTGGTTTGCCATGCGCGCCAGTTCCTGCGCCTCCGGCGAGGTGACGTAGCGGCCCATGTTTTCCAGATCCTCGCGGATGCCGCGCGGCAGCGCCGCCGTCAGATCGACGATCAGCGGATCGGATCGATAGGCATTGATGCCGGACCACAGGCTCGGCTGGTTGAGTTCTGCGAGTTTGTCGTCAGTCCGGTTGGCGGAGGTCATTGTTCGCTTCTAGTGCAAGAACCCGGCAAAAGGAAACCGGAAGTTATGATTCGCTCATTCTGCTCTATCGGAATTCGGGCGAAAATGCATGGGGACATAAGCCTTTGCCCACAGCGCATGCTTGCCCAGGCGGGCCGCACTCTTTATAGACCCGCCAG
Source organism: Rhizobium fabae (assembly GCF_003985135.1). Lineage (NCBI taxonomy): Bacteria > Pseudomonadati > Pseudomonadota > Alphaproteobacteria > Hyphomicrobiales > Rhizobiaceae > Rhizobium > Rhizobium fabae. The sequence goes on along the minus strand of NZ_ML133658.1, from coordinate 117,885 downwards.
AGACAGCAAGAGGCAGGGTCATGGTCTTTTTCCCCCACCGCCACCTCATCGGCATCAAGGGCCTCACCGAGCAGGATATCACCTATCTTCTCGACAAGGCCGACGAGGCCGTCAAGATCAGCCGCCAGAGAGAAAAGAAGACGTCGACGCTGCGCGGACTGACGCAGATCAACCTTTTCTTCGAGGCATCGACCCGCACACAGGCCTCCTTCGAGCTTGCCGGCAAGCGGCTCGGCGCCGACGTCATGAACATGTCGGTCGGCAACTCCTCGGTCAAGAAAGGCGAAACGCTGATCGACACGGCGATGACGCTGAATGCGATGCGACCTGACGTGCTGGTCATCCGACATTCGAGCGCGGGTGCGGCTGCCCTGCTCGCTCAAAAAGTCTCCTGCTCGGTCGTCAATGCCGGTGACGGGCAGCACGAACATCCGACCCAGGCCCTGCTCGACGCGCTGACGATCCGCCGCGCCAAGGGCAAGCTGTCACGCATCATCGTGGCGATCTGCGGCGACGTGCTGCATTCGCGCGTGGCGCGCTCCAATATTCTGCTGCTCAATGCGATGGGCGCCCGCGTGCGCGTCGTCGCGCCCGCGACCCTTCTGCCCGCCGGCATTGCCGAGATGGGTGTCGAGGTCTTCCATTCGATGAAGGAAGGCCTGAAGGACGCCGACGTGGTGATGATGCTGCGGCTGCAGCGCGAGCGCATGTCGGGCGCCTTCGTGCCTTCGGTGCGCGAATATTATCACTTCTACGGGCTCGACTCCGAAACGCTGAAGGCGGCGAAGGAAGATGCGCTGGTCATGCATCCCGGCCCGATGAACCGCGGCGTCGAGATCGCTTCGGAAGTGGCCGACGGGCCGCAGAGCGTCATCGCCGAGCAAGTGGAAATGGGGGTCGCGGTACGCATGGCTGTGATGGAGACGCTGCTCGTTTCGCAGAACCAGGGTCCCCGAACCGATGGAACAACGGCATGAGCAACCCGATCGTCCTCAAGAACGTCCGCATCATCGACCCGTCGCGCAATCTCGACGAAGTCGGGACGATCATCGCAGAAAATGGCGTGATCCTTGCCGCCGGCCGTGATGCGCAGAACCAGGGCGCGCCGGAAGGCGCTGATATCCGCGACTGCACGGGCCTTGTCGCGGCGCCCGGCCTCGTCGATGCCCGAGTCCATGTGGGCGAACCCGGCGGCGAGCACCGCGAGACCATCGCGTCGGCAAGCCGGGCGGCAGCAGCCGGCGGCGTCACCTCGATCATCATGATGCCGGACACCGACCCCGTCATCGACGACATCGCGCTCGTCGAATTCGTCAAGAAAACGGCGCGGGATACGGCGGCCGTCAACGTCTATCCGGCAGCCGCCATCACAAAAGGCCTTGCCGGCGAGGAGATGACGGAAATCGGCCTCCTGATGCAGGCGGGCGCCGTCGCCTTCACCGACGCCCATTCTAGCGTCCACAATACGCAGGTGCTCCGCCGAATCATGACCTATGCGCGCGAATTCGGCGCCGTCATCTCCTGCGAAACGCGCGACAAATATCTCGGCGCCAACGGCGTCATGCATGAAGGGCTTTTCGCCAGCTGGCTTGGGCTTTCCGGCATCCCTAGGGAAGCCGAGCTCATTCCGCTCGAACGCGATCTCAGGATCGCAGAGCTGACGCGCGGTCGCTATCACGCCGCGATGATCTCCGTGCCGGAATCAGTGGAAGCGATCGAGCGTGCCCGCAGCCGCGGCGCCAAGGTGACCTGCGGCGTTTCGATCAACAATCTGGCGCTCAATGAAAACGACATCGGCGAGTACCGCACCTTCTTCAAGCTCTATCCGCCGCTGCGTCCGGAAGACGACCGGGTGGCGATGGTCGAGGCGCTCGCCCGCGGCGCGATCGATATCATCGTCTCCTCGCACGACCCACAGGACGTCGATACGAAGCGCCTGCCCTTCGCCGAGGCGGCGGACGGCGCGGTCGGCCTTGAAACCATGCTGGCAGCGGCCCTCCGGCTTCACCATGGCGGCCAGGTGAGCCTGATGCGCCTGATCGACGCGATGTCGACCCGCCCGGCTCAGATCTTCGGGCTTGATGCCGGCACGCTGAAGCCGGGCGCTGCTGCCGATATCGCACTGATCGATCTCGATGAGCCTTGGCTTGTCGCCAAAGACATGCTTCTCTCCCGCTCGAAGAACACGCCGTTCGAAGATGCGCGCTTCAGCGGGCGAGCAGTCGCGACGTACGTCTCGGGAAAGCTTGTCCACGCACTCTAGGAAAAGGCTGGACTGATAAGCCACGGAGGGCTGTGGGGCATATGCTATCCAATCTCATGTCATGGCAGATCACGCTGCCGATCGCGCTTGTCGCCGCCGTCATCGGCTATCTCTTCGGCTCCATTCCTTTCGGCCTGATTCTCACGCGCGCCGCCGGTCTTGGCGACGTGCGCAGCATCGGTTCCGGCAATATCGGCGCGACCAACGTGTTGAGGACAGGAAATCGGAAGCTTGCCGCAGCGACCCTGCTGCTCGATGCGCTGAAGGCATCGGCCGCGGCCTGGATCGTCGGCTATTTCCTTGGTGACGAGGCGGCGATCATCGCCGGTTTCTTCGCTTTCATTGGCCACCTCTTCCCGGTCTGGATCGGCTTCAAGGGCGGCAAGGGCGTCGCCACCTATATCGGCACCCTGCTCGGCGTCGCGCCGATCATGGTCGTGCTCTTCGCCGCCGTCTGGCTGGCGGTCGCCTTCACCACCCGCTACTCCTCGCTTTCGGCGCTGGTTGCCATGCTCGTTATCCCGGTTGCCCTGTGGATCCTGGGCAACGAAAAAGTTGCAGCCATCATGGCGATCATGACCCTGATTTCCTACTGGAAGCACAAGGCGAATATATCGCGCCTGATGAGCGGGACGGAAAGCAAGATCGGAGCAAAGGGATAATGGATGGGCTGAGCGCGGCACCAAAAGGCGTTGTGCTGACCGAACGGCAGAGAATTGCCTGGTTGCGCCTGATCCGTTCCGACAATGTCGGCCCCGCGACCTTTCGCGACCTCATCAATCATTTCGGTTCGGCTGAAGCCGCACTCGCAGCGCTGCCGGAGCTTTCGGCGCGCGGCGGCGCGACGCGGGCTATCCGTATCGCCAGCGAGGCCGAAGCGCATCGGGAACTGGAAGCAGCGCATCGTTTCGGCGCCCGCTTCGTCGGCATCGGCGAGCCGGATTATCCGCAAGCGCTGAAGCAGATCGACGGCGCGCCGCCGCTACTGGCAGTCAAGGGCGCACTTGCCGCTGCCAAACCACCGGCCGTCGGCATCGTCGGCTCGCGCAATGCCTCGATCGCAGGCGCCAAATTCGCAGCGATGGTGGCGCGCGACAGCGGCCGGGCGGGTTACACCGTCGTCTCCGGCCTGGCTCGCGGGATCGACACCGCGGCCCACCGGGCAAGCCTCGACACGGGCACGATCGCCGCGCTTGCCGGCGGGCTCGACCAGCCTTATCCACCCGAGAATATCGGCCTGCTCGAAGAGATTACCGGCGGCAACGGCCTGGCAGTGAGCGAGATGCCCTTCGGTTGGGAGCCCCGCGCCCGCGACTTTCCGCGCCGCAACCGGCTGATCGCCGGCATTGCACTCGGCCTCGTGGTCGTCGAAGCAGCGGAGCGTTCGGGATCGCTGATCACCGCGCGGCTTGCAGGCGAGTTCGGCCGCCTTGTGTTTGCCGTGCCAGGCTCACCGCTCGATCCGCGCTGCCACGGCACCAACGGGCTGCTGAAGGATGGCGCTTCGATCGTCACCGCACCTGCCGATGTCGTCGAGGCTTTGGCGCCGCTTGCGCAATTCGATCTGTTCCCGTCATCAATGGCGGAGGAACCCGCGCGTGACGGCAAGGCGATGATCGTGCCGCCCGGCGATTCCGATCGAAACCGCATCATCGAGGCGCTCGGGCCGACGCCGGTCGAGGTCGACGACGTCATCCGCCACACCGGCCTTTCGGCATCGGCGGTCTATCTCGTTCTTCTGGAACTCGATATATCGGGCAGGCTGCATCGGCATCTGGGCGGCCTCGTTTCGCTTTCCAGCTGAGGCTTGCGATATCAAAGAGCGGCTTTGCAAACTGCCAGAACCGCGTGCCGAACCAGCAGGACAGCAATCAAAAGCTGCATTTTATGCGCAATCCTCCCTCGATTGCACCGTCCGCAAGAGGTAAAATTGTAGCAAACCCCTTGACCGCAGCGATTTCCCTGTCCATGTCGGGGGGCTGGTATCCATGTTGCGGTGCGTCTTGCGCCGGCTTCCACGCTGGCGTGGCTTCTTATTTAGAGAATCATCATGAATGTTGTAGTGGTGGAATCGCCTGCAAAGGCCAAGACGATCAACAAGTATCTGGGTTCAGGATACAAAGTGCTCGCCTCCTTCGGCCATGTGCGCGATCTGCCTGCCAAGGATGGCTCAGTCCTCCCCGATCAGGATTTCGAAATGCTTTGGGAGGTCGATAGCGCCTCCGCCAAGCGGATGAAGGACATTGCCGACGCAGTGAAATCCTCCGACGGCCTTTTCCTCGCGACCGACCCGGATCGCGAAGGTGAGGCAATTTCCTGGCACGTCCTCGACATGCTGAACAAGAAGCGCGTGCTCAACGGCAAGCCCGTCAAGCGCGTCGTCTTCAATGCGATCACCAAGAAGGCCGTGCTCGATGCGATGGCCGATCCACGCGACATCGACGTGCCGCTGGTCGACGCCTATCTCGCCCGCCGCGCGCTCGACTATCTCGTCGGCTTCAATCTTTCCCCGGTCCTGTGGCGCAAGCTGCCCGGCGCGCGTTCGGCCGGCCGCGTCCAATCGGTGGCGCTTCGCCTGGTCTGCGACCGAGAATCCGAAATCGAGCGCTTCATTTCGGAAGAATACTGGAACCTCTCGGCGCTTCTGAAGACGCCGCGCGGCGACGAGTTCGAGGCGAAACTGGTTTCAGCGCACGGAAAGCGGCTGCCGCCGCGCGCGATCGGCAACGGCGAGGAAGCCGGCCGCCTGAAGGCCTTGCTCGAAGGCGCAAGCTTCATCGTCGACTCGGTCGAAGCAAAACCGGTCAAGCGTAACCCCGGACCGCCCTTTACGACCTCGACGCTGCAGCAGGCTGCCTCCTCCAATCTCGGCTTCTCCGCCTCTCGCACCATGCAGATCGCCCAGAAGCTTTATGAAGGCGTCGATATCGGCGGCGAGACAGTCGGTTTGATCACCTATATGCGAACTGATGGCGTGCAGATGGCGCCCGAAGCGATCGACGCGGCGCGGCGCGCCATCGTCGACCAGTTCGGCGAGCGCTACATGCCGGAGAAGCCGCGTTTCTATTCCACCAAGGCCAAGAACGCCCAGGAGGCACACGAGGCGATCCGTCCGACCGATTTCGACCGCTCGCCCGACCGTGTGCGCAAGTTCCTCGATGCCGACCAGATCCGCCTCTATGACCTGATCTGGAAACGCGGCATCGCCAGCCAGATGGCATCGGCCGAAATTGAGCGCACGACAGCCGAGATCACTGCCGACAACAAGGGCGAGAAGGCCGGCCTTCGCGCCGTCGGCTCGGTCATCCGCTTCGACGGCTTCATCGCCGCCTATACCGACCAGAAAGAGGACGGCGAACAGAGCGACGGCGACGACGAGGATGGCCGCCTGCCGGAGATCAATGCGCGCGAGAACCTCGCCAAGCAGAAGATCAATTCGACGCAACATTTCACCGAACCGCCGCCGCGCTATTCGGAAGCCTCGCTGATCAAAAAGATGGAAGAGCTCGGCATCGGCCGTCCTTCCACCTATGCCGCGACGCTGGCGACGCTTCGCGACCGCGACTATGTGACGATCGACAAGCGCAAGCTGATCCCGCAGGCCAAGGGCCGGCTGGTGACCGCTTTCCTCGAAAGCTTCTTCACCAAATATGTCGAATACGATTTCACCGCCGATCTCGAGGAAAAGCTCGACCGGATTTCCGCCGGCGAGCTGAACTGGAAGCAGGTGCTGCGCGATTTCTGGAAGGATTTCTTCGCCCAGATCGAAGACACCAAGGAACTGCGCGTCACCAATGTGCTCGATTCGCTGAACGAGGCGCTGGCGCCGCTCGTCTTCCCCAAGCGGGAGGATGGCAGCGATCCCAGAATCTGTCAGGTCTGCGGCACCGGCAACTTGTCGCTGAAGCTCGGAAAATACGGCGCCTTCGTCGGCTGCTCGAATTATCCCGAGTGTAATTACACCCGTCAGCTCTCCTCCGAAAACGGTGGGGAAGCGGAAGGTGTCGCACTCAACGAGCCGAAGAACCTCGGCACCGATCCGACGACGGGCGAGGATCTGACGCTGCGCTCGGGGCGCTTCGGCCCCTATATCCAGCGCGGCGACGGCAAGGAAGCCAAGCGCGCTTCGCTGCCGAAAGGCTGGAAGCCCGAGGATATCGACTACGAAAAGGCGATGGCGCTGATCTCGCTGCCGCGCGATATCGGCAAACATCCCGAAACCGGCAAGATGATCTCTTCAGGCATCGGCCGCTACGGGCCGTTCCTTCTGCATGACGGCTCCTACGCCAATCTGGAGACCGTCGAGGACGTGTTCTCGGTCGGTCTCAACCGCGCCGTGACTGTCATCGCCGAAAAGGCGAACAAGGCGCCGGGCCGGGGTGCGCGTGGCACGCCGGCGGCGCTGAAGACGCTCGGCGATCATCCCGACGGCGGCGTTATCACCGTTCGCGACGGCAAATACGGTCCCTATGTCAACTGGGGCAAGGTCAATGCGACACTGCCGAAGGGCAAGGATCCGCAGGCGATCACCGTCGAAGAGGCGCTTGCGCTGATCGCCGAGAAGGCAGGCAAGGCTCCTGCCGGCAAGACGGTCAAGGCGAAAGCCAAGCCGAAGGCAGCAGCTGCCGAGGCCAAGGCCACGAAGACGGCTGCCAAGCCGAAGACAACGAAGGCGAAGGCGCCCGCGAAATCGAAAAAGAGCTGACGTGAGCAGGATACCGCGCGAAAGAACAAATCCCGCGGGCAAACGCCCGGGCAAGATCGGCCGCCCAGGCAAGGATGCTCCCGCCGTCGAGCCGCTGAACATCGTCCACGGCGCCCTGCCCTCGCGCGAGGTGATCCTGCGTTTCATCGCCGATCACCCGCAGAAGGCTTCCAAGCGTGAACTCGCCAAGGCCTTCGGCCTGAAGGGAGACAGCCGCGTCGAGCTCAAGCACATGCTGCAGGAGCTCGAGCAGGAAGGCATGCTGCAGAAGAGCCGCAAGTCGCTGATCCGCCCCGGCGCGCTGCCACCCGTCACCGTGCTTGACATCACCACGCGCGACAAGGATGGCGACCTGATCGGCCGGCCGGCGGAATGGCCGGAGGATCAGGGCGTTGCGCCCGCAGTCGCCATCCGCCAGCAATCGCCGGCAGGCCGCCAGGGCAAGGGCAAGGCACCCGTCGCCGGTCTCGGCGACCGTATCCTGGCAAAAATCTTCCCAGCCGTCGATCGTGGCGGACCGGCCTATACGGCGCGCATCATCAAGGTGATCGACAGACGCCGCGGCGCATCGATGGGCGTCTTCCGCGCAGCACCTGGCGGCGCCGGTCGGCTCCTGCCGATCGAACGGCGCGGCGAAGAGATGGTGATCGATCCCGAGTTTACCGGCGGTGCTGTGGACGGCGACCTGGTGGAGGTCGAAATCGCCCGCCTCGGCCGCTTCGGCCTGCAGCGTGCCAAGGTTCTTTCCGTGGTCGGCTCGGTTGGCTCGGAAAAGGCGATCTCGATGATCGCGATCCATGCTCACGGCATTCCGCATGTCTTCCCGCCGGCGGTCATCGCGGAAGCCGAAGAAGCAAAGCCCGCCACGATGTCGCATCGGGAAGACTGGCGCGACGTGCCGCTGATCACCATCGATCCGGCTGACGCCAAGGACCATGACGACGCCGTTTATGCCGAGCTCGATCCCTCGCCCGACAATCCCGGCGGCGTCATCGTCACTGTCGCTATTGCCGACGTCTCCTGGTATGTCCGCCCGAATTCGCCGCTCGACCGCGAGGCGCTGAAGCGCGGCAACTCGGTCTACTTCCCCGACCGCGTCGTGCCGATGCTGCCGGAGCGCATCTCCAACGATCTCTGCTCGCTGAAGGAAGGCGTCGGCCGTCCGGCGCTCGCCGTGCGCATGAGCTTCTCCGGGGAAGGCCGCAAGATCGGCCACACCTTCCATCGCATCATGATGAAAAGCGCGGCAAAGCTCTCCTACCAGCAGGCGCAGGCAGCAATCGACGGAAATCCGGACGATAAGACCGGGCCTATGCTCGAGCCGATCCTGAAACCGCTCTGGCACGCTTATGAGGTGATGAAGCGCGGACGCGACCGGCGCCAGCCGCTTGAACTCGACATGCCGGAGCGCAAGATCCTGCTGAAGCCCGACGGCACGGTCGACCGGGTTTTCGTGCCGCCGCGGCTCGATGCGCACAAGCTGATCGAGGAGATGATGATCCAGGCCAACGTCTGCGCCGCCGAGACGCTGGAGAAGAAGCGCCAGTCGCTGATCTACCGCATCCATGACGGCCCGACGCTCGCCAAGCAGGAAATCCTGCGTGAGTTCCTGGCCACGCTCGGCATCTCGCTCGCCAAGGGCGGCAACATGCGCGCCAACAGCTTCAACGGCATCCTGGCCAAGGCGGAAGGTACGGCGCACCAGACCATGGTCAACGAGATGGTGCTGCGTTCGCAGAGCCAGGCGATCTACAGCCCCGAGAACATTGGCCACTTCGGCCTCAACCTGATGAAATACGCCCACTTCACCTCGCCGATCCGCCGCTACGCCGATCTTATCGTGCATCGCGCCCTGGTCGGCTCCCTCGGCTTCGGCGAAGGCGGCATCACGACCGACGAAGAAGCGGCTCTCGACGATATCGCCGCCGAAATCTCGACTTTCGAGCGGCGGGCCATGGCCGCCGAACGCGAGACCATCGACCGGCTGATCGCCCATCACCTGAGCACCCGCATCGGTGAGGAATTTGCCGGCCGTGTTTCGGGCGTTACGAAATCGGGGCTTTTTATCGCCTTGCCGGACTATGGCGCCGACGGTTTCGTCCCTATATCTACGCTCGGCACCGACTATTTCATCTATGACGAGGCGCATCAGGCACTCTCAGGTGAAAAGACGGGGCTCGGCTATCGCCTGGGCGACAGCGTCACCGTGAAGCTTGCCGAAGCGATCCCACTTGCCGGCGCGTTGCGTTTCGAAATGCTGAGCGAAGGGCGCGAAATGCCGACGGCGGTGCGCTCCTTCCACAAGGCAGGCCGCCGGGACAGGGGCCAGGTTCGCAAGAAACCGGGAACGCGGCCCCCGCGCGGGCGCCGCTAGGGCATCGGACCCGATTCAGGGAACGAATCCAATACTCCCGGTCCGAAAGAGGAAGATGCGATGAGCACACCGACCGATCCGGTCGCCCGCTACGGGGATTCGCCTGACATCGAGCGTCCGCTTGGGCGCTCCATCATGCGCGGACTGCTGAACCGCTGCCCGGCTTGCGGCAATGGCAAGCTTTTTCGCGCTTTCCTGAAGCCGATCGATCGTTGCGCGGCCTGCGGCGAGGCGATGCATCACCACCGCTCGGACGATCTGCCGCCCTATATCGTCATCCTCGTCCTCGGCCACGTCGTGGTCGGCGGCTACATGCTGACCGACATGACCTTCGTGCTGCCGGTCTGGGTTCACATGGCCATCTGGGCGCCGGTCACGGTTATTACCGCCCTCGCCTGCATCCAGCCGATCAAGGGTGGCGTGATCGGCCTGCAATGGGCACTGCGCATGCACGGCTTCGGTGGGGAGAGCGACAGCCCGGACGATTATGACATCCCCGGACGGCCGGATTAGCACCTTCACCTTCCAGACATATTTAACGTGTAGTGCCAGCCCTCCACCGACCACACCCAAACGCGGGAGCCGACGATCCTCAACGACCTGACATGGTAAGCATTTCTTGTCCGAACAGGCTTTACATTCCGCAGATGGCCACTCACATCGGAAATATTGCGAAACGCCGCTCGTCACCTGGATTTGGCACGCTTGTGTCTATCTATGTGACGCGATCGGCTGATTCGCTCGCGCAGCTATCTAAGGATGGATAAATGTCTCAGCCGAGAAACGGCACACCAGGCGATGTCGAAGAAATCCATTGGCCTTCTCTGGTGGCAGCCATCTCGTCCATTTCGGCCGTCGGCATAGCAATCGGTCTCGGGCTCCCGCTTCTCAGCATCATCCTGGAAAAACGCGGTATCTCATCCACCCTGATCGGGCTTAACACGGCGATGGCCGGGATCGCGGCGATGGCCGCGGCACCCGTCACCACCAAGCTCGCCCACAAATATGGTGTTGCGCCGACAATGCTCTGGGCCGTGCTGATTTCAGCGTTGAGCGCACTCGGATTCTACTATGCCCAGGAATTCTGGATGTGGTTTCCGCTGCGTTTCGCCTTTCATGGTGCGACGACAACGCTGTTCATCCTCTCGGAATTCTGGATCAACGCCGCCTCACCGCCCTCCAAGCGCGGCTTCGTGCTCGGCATCTATGCGACGGTGCTTTCCCTCGGCTTTGCGGCAGGACCGCTGCTCTTTTCGCTGCTTGGCAGCGACGGCATCTTTCCCTTCCTGATCGGCGCCGCCGCGATCCTGCTTGCTGCCATTCCGATCTTCATCGCCCGAGACGAAAGCCCGATACTCGAGGAAAAGCCGGAACTGCATTTCATGCGCTACGTCCTCCTGGTGCCGACGGCGACGGCGGCCGTCTTCATCTTCGGCGCGGTCGAAGCGGGCGGGCTCTCGCTTTTCCCGATCTTTGCCGTGCGCGCTCATTTCACCGAATCGCAGGCCGCGCTGCTGCTCACCATGATGGGCGTCGGCAACGTCATCTTCCAGATCCCGCTGGGCCTGCTTTCCGACCGCATTTCCGACAAGCGGCCACTTCTGGCCTGCATGGCGCTGATGGGCTTCGTCGGATCGATGATGCTGCCCGTGCTGGTCAACAACTGGCTGCTGATGGCCGGGATCCTGCTTTTCTGGGGCGGCTGCGTCTCCGGCCTCTATACGGTCGGCCTCAGCCATCTCGGCTCGCGGTTGACAGGCTCCGATCTTGCGGCGGCCAATGCCGCCTTCGTCTTCTGTTATGCGATGGGAACGGTGGCGGGGCCACAGGTGATCGGCGCGGCGATCGACGTCGCCGGCAATAACGGTTTTGCCTGGGCGATCGCCGCTTTCTTCGGCCTCTATGCCCTACTTTCCGGCATCAGGCTGATGTTCATTCGAAAACGGGCTTGACTTTTCGGGCTGGATTCGTAGTTTCGCGCCAGAATTTGCCGTGGAGCCTCATCCGGCTTCCACGGCTTTCATTTTCTTAAAGGCAGGACGACCATGGCCAAGGCTACAACAATCAAGATCAAGCTGCTGTCGACAGCCGACACCGGTTTCTTCTACGTCACGACGAAGAATAGCCGTACGATGACGGACAAGATGACGAAGACGAAGTACGACCCGATTGCAAAGAAGCACGTCGAGTTCAAGGAAACCAAGATCAAGTAATCACTTGGTCTCAGGAATTCTGAAAAGCGCGCGCCCTCGGGTTGCGCGTTTTTTTATTGTCCGGATTGGTTCCCCGGATCGGATTGCCGTTGAAATCAGACTGCCGTTGAAGATGATAGCGCAAACAGACAAACGCCGCCCTTCCATCTTCGGGAAGTGGCGGCGTTTTCTTGAAAGGGGGTCGGCCAGCATGCAAAACGGCACGAGGAACCGCTATAGCTTGCCTACTAGCCGACCGACCCCACGACCCAGGAGATGCGGCGGACCTGAGCATCATGGGGTATCGACAACTCCTCTACGGGAGCGCTTCTCTTATGAGCCGATAATTTGCGCAAAAATGAAAGAAAATCAACAAATTCTTAATGGTTATTTTTCTAAGCTTGATTCTATGGTTAAAAGCCCAATTTTGGTACATACAAAGATTTAGGGGCTTTGCTTGGGTTCGAAGCGCGTCGCATGAACCGCCGAAGAAATTCGACAATATAGCCTAATAACTTACGCCTCCCCTCCCCTTAAGTCAGGTGACGTCGGCGCAATCTATTTGCACCCTGTTGGCCGCAGGTTTTTTATAGTCTCTGTTTCGTTTCCAGTGATGGCCTAACGTCTTCGAGACTAGCGAATGTCAGCACATTCGCAGGAATGCGGGAAGTCCATTTTTGGGCTATTAAGTTGCAAAATTTTCACTGCGCATCGCGCAGGCCAGCATTAAAAATCCGTAATAATTCACTTACCGCAGTGGAAAACTCCAATATGGCGTCTATGGCGGCAAATGATTCGTCAGGCGGCCGCGGCGACCACACGGTTACGGCCCGTATTCTTGGCTTCATAGAGAGCCAGATCCGCCTGCTTCATCAACTGATCAGGGGTCAGAACCGAGGCGATACGCGAGGCGATGCCGAAGGAAGCGGTGACGCTCAGCGCCTGACCTGAATGTTTCAGCGCAAAAGACGTGCTTTCGACCGCTGCGCGCAGACGCTCAGCGACGGTGGCGGCAACTTCCGGCGATGTGTCGGGCATTACAACGACGAATTCCTCTCCGCCGTAGCGGCAGGCGAGATCGGCACCGCGGATGGTCGAACGGACGCGGTTTGCGAATTCCCGCAGCACCTCGTCGCCACCGTCATGGCCGTAGGTGTCGTTCACCTGCTTGAAGCGGTCGATATCGGTGATCAGCACCGAAAGCGGCCGGCCACGGGCCATCGAACGGTTGAAAAGCACGTTCAGGTGATTGTCGAGATAGCGCCTGTTGTAAAGACCGGTCAGCGGATCGGTCACGGCAAGCTCGATCGTCTGCTTGACGCTGTTGCGCAGGCGGTCGTTGTAGCGCTTGCGGCGGATCTGCGTCAGGCTGCGGGCAACCAGTTCGTTGGGATCGACCGGACGGACGATGTAGTCATTGACACCGAGATCGAGCGCGCGAACGACCATCTCGTCGGAGCCCTGCTCGGTGATGATCAGGATCGGCAGGAAACGCGTCCGCTCCAGCGAGCGCAGTTGCGAGCAGAGGCGAAGCGGATCGTAATCGTCGAAATTGGCGTTGACGATGACAAGGTCGAACGCGCTTTCGGCGGCCTCGAAGAGGGCGGCCTGCGGATCGGAAAGGGCAAGCACGTCGGCGACGGGCTTCAGCGCCTTGATGATGCGCTCCTGCGAATTGGCGCGGCCGTCGACGAGCAGGACCTGAGCGTTCTCGTCGGCTCGGCCCTCGCCTGCCCGCGTGAGGTTGTCGATGCCCATCGTATGGGCGGTGTCGGCGCGGATGCGCAGCTCGTCGCTCAATGTCTTCAGCCGCAGCAGGCTCTTCACCCGCGAGATCAGTTGCAGGTCATTGACGGGCTTCGTCAGGAAATCGTCGGCGCCGGCCTTCAGCCCGCGTACGCGATCGGCAGGCTGGTCGAGCGCGGTCACCATGACGACGGGAATATGGGCGGTCTTCTGGCTGGCCTTCAACCGCTCGCAAACCTCGAAACCGTCTATCCCGGGCATCATGATGTCGAGCAGGATGAGATCGACCTGGTGACGCTCGCAGATTGCGAGAGCCTCGTAGCCGTCGGCCGCGGTCATCACGTCGAAATACTCCGCGAGCAGCCGCGCTTCGAGCAGCTTCACGTTGGCCGGAATATCGTCAACCACCAGTATTCGCGCAGTCATAAGCGTCTTTCCGATGCGTCAGGCATCGCCCAGATAGGTCTTGATCGTCTCGATGAATTTCGGAACCGAGATCGGCTTGGAAACGTAGGCCTCGCAGCCGCCCTGGCGAATCCGCTCCTCGTCACCCTTCATCGCAAAAGCCGTGACGGCGATGACGGGGATGACGTGCAGTTCGTCGTCTTCCTTCAGCCATTTGGTGACTTCGAGGCCTGAGACCTCGGGAAGCTGGATATCCATGAGGATGAGGTCGGGGCGATGCTTGCGCGCGAGATCGAGCGCCTCCATGCCGTTCCTTGTCTGAATCGTGGTATAGCCGGACGCCTCGATCAGGTCTCGAAAGAGCTTCATGTTGAGCTCGTTATCTTCTACAATCATCACCTGTTTGGGCATGACAAGCTGTCCCCACGTCCGTTCGCGCAGTTATTCGTCCCATGGGAAATGCACATATGGACAAATTGCTCCGTGAAACCGATAGCTGCACGCTAGCGGTATTTGGTTGAAGAAAAGGTAACTTACCCCTCGAAATGCAAAGCAACTTCAAGACTTCGAAACAACCAGCCGCCGACCCGCATGAGACGGCGGTCGCCGTGCTCGGCTGGCTTGCCGACGATCCCGACATGTTCGGGCGCTTCCTCGCGCTCACCGGCGTGGCGCCCAGCCAGGTGCGCAGTGCCGTCAACGATCCGGGATTTCTTGCCGGCATGATGGATTTCCTGATGAACCACGAACCGACGGCGATGGCCTTCTGCGCGGCGAGCGGACTCAGCCCCGAGACGGTGACCGCCGCCTGGCGGCATTTCTCTTCTCCGGGCCTCGATTCCGGAGAATACTGAGCGTGACGGAACTCGACATCTCGCATATCCGCCTCGGCGAGCAGCCGCTGATTGTCTGCGACGTCGACGACGTCGTGCTGCAGTTCATCGGGCCCTTCCAGCTTTTCCTTCAAAGCCAAGGCCATGAGTTCCTGCCGCGCTCGTTCCGGCTTCACGGCAACATCGTCTCGAAGGCGGACTGGGTTGCGATCGAGGACCAGCAGGTCAGCCGGCTGATCGAAGAGTTCTTCGAAGCGCAAGAGCTGTGGCAGACGCCGCTCGACCGCGTTGTCGAGACGCTCGGCCGGCTTTCCGAAGAGGCCGACGTCCTTTTCCTCACAGCCATGCAGCCACGGTTCCAGGACCAGCGACGTCGCCTGCTCGACAGGATGGGCCTGCTCTTTCCTCTGCTTGCCACCGAACAGCCCAAGGGACCGATCGTTCACGCGCTGCATGCGAGCCGCTCCCTTCCTGTCGTCTTCATCGATGATATGGCGCGCAATCTGCATTCCGTAAGGGATCACGTCGCCGATTGCCTGCTCATTCACTTGATACCGAACTCGCCCGTCCATCGTTTTGCTCCGGCGGCGGCCGGCGACATCACCCGCGCCACCGACTGGGTGCATGCGGCCGAACTCATCGAGGCGCATTTCCTTTCCGACACGGTCAGTCGCGCAGCTCCAGCCGCATGAGCGGACGGCCGTCCTTGCGCCTTGCCACCATCTCGAAACCGGCGGCATCGAAAATCGCCGTCGAGCCGATGCAGAGTGTGACCGATTTCGACTGCTTGACGTGATCGATCGGACAGGCTTCGAGGAACCGCGCTCCCCCTCGCCGCGCATGGTCGATCGCGCCGGCGAGCAGGCGATGGCTCATCCCCTTGCCGCGCAGTGCAGGCAGCAGAAAAAAGCAACTGACGGCCCAGATCGATGGATCATGCGCATCGCCCTCCTCCAACGGCCGCGAGACGGTGCGCGGAGAATTGAACTGCGGCACGTCGTGGCGCGGCCCGACCTGCACCCAGGCGACCGGCGCGCGCCCGGCATAACAGAGAATGCCCGGCGGTGGGCCTGCTGTAATCCGTTCCCGCATATGCGCCTTGCGCTCTTCGGCCGGCATCTTCGTTCTCACCGCATGCGGCAGGCGCAACGCGACGCACCAGCAATTGTAGAAAGCCCCCTGCGGCCCGAACAGGGTTTCGAAGTCACCCCAGCGTTCTCCTGTCACCGGCTCGAAACGAAGGTCGTTATCCAAAGGCAAAGCTTCCACCCTCTCTTGTGACTCGGGAGCTTAAGGCGTAACGTCAGCATGTTCAACCTTTGTTCCCATGATGACGCCCACGCCTGACAAGACACCCGGCTTCTGTCGCGACTGCCTTGCCGAGCAGAAGGGCGAGGCGCGCCGTTGCGTTTCCTGCGGCAGCCCACGCCTCGTGCGCCATCGCGAACTCTACGCATTGACGCTTGCGCACATCGATTGCGACGCTTTCTATGCGGCCGTCGAAAAACGTGACAATCCGGAGCTTGCCGATAAGCCCGTTATCATCGGCGGCGGAAAACGGGGCGTGGTCTCCACCGCATGCTATATCGCGCGCATCCACGGCGTGCGTTCGGCTATGCCGATGTTCAAGGCGCTGGAGGCATGTCCCGAGGCGATCGTCATCCGCCCCGACATGGAAAAATATGTCCGGGTCGGGCGCCAGGTGCGGGCAATGATGCAGGATCTGACGCCGCTGGTACAGCCGCTTTCGATCGACGAGGCCTTCCTGGAGCTGGGCGGCACCGAGAGGCTGCATCACGATCCGCCGGCGCGCACGCTCGCCAAATTCGCCCGACGCGTCGAAAAGGAGATCGGCATCACCGTTTCCGTCGGGCTTTCCTATTGCAAGTTCCTCGCCAAGGTTGCTTCCGACCTGCAGAAGCCGCGCGGGTTTTCCGTCATCGGCCGCGAAGAAGCGGTCGAGTTCCTGGCCCCGCGTCCCGTCACCACCATCTGGGGCGTCGGCAAGGCCTTTGCGGCAACGCTGGAGGCGGACGGCATCCGCACCATCGGGCAGTTGCAGCAGATGGAGGAGAATGACCTGATGCGCCGCTATGGCAGCATCGGCCAGCGGCTTGCCCGGCTGTCGCGCGGCATCGACGACCGCGAGGTTCATCTCAACGATGCGGCCAAGAGCGTTTCGGCCGAGACGACCTTCTTCGATGACATATCGCGCTACGACGAACTGGTGCCGATCCTGCGCAGCCTTTCCGAGAAGGTCTCCTGGCGGCTGAAGAAGAGCGATATTGCCGGCCAGACCGTGGTCCTGAAGATGAAGACCGCCGACTTCAAATCGCGCACCCGCAACCGCAAACTCGAAGACCCGACACAGCTTGCCGACAGGATTTTTCGCACAGGCCTCGAGCTTCTTGAAAAAGAAACGGACGGCACGAAATTCCGGCTGCTCGGCATCGGCGTCACCGATCTCGGCGATGCCGCCCGCGCCGACCCGCCCGATCTCATCGACCGGCAATCAGGCCGGCGCGCGGCGGCGGAAGCGGCGATGGACAAGCTGCGCGACAAGTTCGGCAACAAGACGGTCGAGACCGGCTATACCTTCGGCAGCGGCAAGCGCGATCACTAAACCGTGAGACGGGTGCGCGATCCGGCCGATAAAATCTTCCTTAAACTTCGTCCCATAATGTGCCGGACCAGTATTGCGTATGGTTGGGTATCATGTTCTCGCGTCTCGTCTTCGGCCTCGGCTTGCTGTCGGCCACCGCACTCGTGCACCCCGCCTTTGCCGCGGATGTGCGCACGCTGCAGATCTTCGTCTCGAAGGACAAGCAGTCGCTTGCGGTCTATGACGGCGACGAGGTCGTTGCGACCTCGAAGGTCTCGACCGGCAAGGATGGCCACACGACGCCGAGCGGCATCTTCTCCGTGCTGGAAAAGCAGAAATACCACGAATCCAATCTCTACTCGGCCGCGCCGATGCCCTTCATGCAAAGGCTGACCTGGTCCGGCATCGCGTTGCACGAGTCGAATTCCGTGCCGCGTTATCCCGCCTCGCACGGCTGCGTGCGCATGCCAGGCGCCTTCGCTAAAATGCTCTACGGAATGACGGAGACCGGCGTCCCCGTCATCATCAGCGACGGCGAACTTGTGCCGCAGCCGATCGACCACCCCACCCTTTTCCATCCGGACACGCCGGCGGCGATGCCGCTGCTTTCGGATGTCGAACTGCGGCCATCCATGCCCGACAGCCCGCAAAAACCGGTGCAAGTGGCGATGAACGACACGGCTGCGATACCGATGCCGATGGCGCCGGTAGCAGTGTCCGAGGCCGAGCCGTCCGAGCCGATCAGCATGCTCGTCACGCGGCGGACGCTGCGCGAGACGGTGATCGACATCCAGATGCTTCTCAACCAACTCGGCTTTGCCGCCGGCGATCCGGATGGGTTGCTCGGCGCGTCGACCGTGCAGGCGATCAATACCTTCAAGACGCTGCGGCCGGCGGAATTTGCCGGCGACAGAAGCTTGGTCTCCGACACGCTCCTCAAGTCCGTCTATGCGGCCGCTGGCAAAGGCGAGCCGCCGAACGGCGTCATCATGGTGCGGCAGGCCTTCAAGCCGATCTTCGAAGCGCCGGTGACGATCGCCGATCCGGGCCTGGCGCTCGGCACGCATTTTCTGACCCTGCATGCAGTCGATGAAAGGGCCGGCACGGCGGACTGGCTCGGCGTCACGCTGGCGAATAATCTCTCGCGCGAGACGATGAAGCGGCTCGGGATCACCAATCAGGAAAGCTCGATCGTCATGGGCAAACCGATTGCCCGCTCGCTCAGCCGCATCGTGATCCCAGAGGAGACCCGCCGCAGGATCGACGCGCTGATCGCGCCCGGCTCAACGCTGACGATCTCCGATACCGGCCTCGGCTCCGAGACCGGCGAAGGCACGGATTTCATCACAATTACCCGGGGGTGATCTCGATCAACCTGGGTGATCAGACGAGTTCGACATCCACGACGCCGGGGGCGGCGCGAAGTGCGGCGGCGATCTCCGGCGTGATGCGGTATTTCTCCGCCAGTGCCACTTCCACCTCGCGTTTGCCCTCCTCCTTGATGACGATGAAGGAAACCAGGCCGTCGCCCTTGGCATTCAGATGGCCGGCAACCATCCGCAGCGGCCCGGAATCGCGGACATAGACGCGCAGTGCCTTCTGCATCTGCAGCGATTTTTCCTCCAGCGACTGGATCGTCTGGATGCGCAGGCCGATGCCTTCCGGCCGCTCCTCGCCCGTCGCGGTCAGCAGGAAGGATTTTCCCGACTCGAGCACGTCGCGATACTGGTTCAGCATCTCCGAAAACAGCACAGCCTCAAACTGGCCCGATGAATCCGAGAAAACGATGATGCCCATCTTGTTGCCGGTGCGAGTCTTGCGCTCCTGTTTCGAGATGACGGTGCCGGCGAGGCGCGCATTGGCAGCGCCCTGCTTGATGGCTTGGGAAAACTCGGCAAAGGTCTGCACGCGCATTTTCTGGAGGATGTTGTTGTAGGAATCGAGCGGGTGGGCTGTGAGATAGAAGCCCAGCACCTGGAATTCCTTCAACAGCCGCTCGGAAGCAAGCCAAGGTGAATAAGGCGGCAAGGAGATCTTCTCCGGGCCTGAGGTCAGCGTACTGCCGAAAATGTCCGATTGGCCGCTGAGCTTGTTCTCCTGGGCGCGCTGGGCATAGCCGAGAATGCGGTCGAGGCCGGCTGCAAGCTGGGCGCGGTCCAGCGCAAAACAATCGAAAGCGCCGGCATAGATCAGGCTTTCCAAGACACGGCGGTTCACCTGGCGCGGATCGATCCGCAGGCAGAAATCCTCGATGCTGGCAAAGGGCTTATCGCCGCGCACCTCGACGATGTGGTCGACGGCGGATTCGCCGACCCCCTTGAGGGCTGCAAGCGCGTAGTAGATCCGGTTGTCGCCGGTCTCGAATTGGCGGAAGGAGGTCTGGACGGAGGGCGCGATGACTTCAATGCCGAGGCGCTTGGCATCCTGGCGGAAGTCGTTGACCTTTTCGGTGTTGGACATATCGAGCGTCATCGAGGCGGCCAGGAACTCGACCGGATAATGCGCCTTCATATAGGCCGTCTGATAGGAGACGATGGCGTAGGCGGCCGCGTGCGACTTGTTGAAGCCGTAGTTTGCGAACTTCGCGAGCAGTTCGAAGATATTATCTGCCTGCGGCTTGGACACGCCGTTCTTGACGGCGCCAACAACGAAACGTTCGCGCTGCTGGTCCATTTCGGCCTTGATCTTCTTACCCATGGCGCGGCGCAGAAGATCGGCCTCGCCGAGCGAATAGCCCGACAGGACCTGGGCGATCTGCATCACCTGTTCCTGGTAGACGATGACGCCCTGGGTTTCCTTAAGGAGATGGTCGATCATCGGATGGATCGATTCCAGCTCTTCGTCGCCATGCTTGCGGGCATTGTAGGTCGGGATGTTTTCCATCGGACCCGGACGATAGAGGGCGACCAGCGCGATGATGTCCTCGATGCAGTCCGGCTTCATGCCGATCAGCGCCTTGCGCATGCCGGCACTTTCAACCTGGAACACGCCGACCGTCTCGCCGCGCGAGAGCATCTCATAGGTCTTCTTGTCGTCGAGCGGGATCTTGGCAAGGTCGACCTCGATGCCGCGCTTCTTGCAGAAGTCAACGGCGACCTTGAGCACGGTCAGCGTCTTCAGACCAAGGAAGTCGAATTTGACGAGGCCGGCCTGCTCCACCCACTTCATATTGAACTGGGTGACCGGCATGTCGGAGCGCGGATCGCGATACATCGGCACCAGCTTCGACAGCGGGCGGTCGCCGATCACGATGCCGGCAGCGTGGGTCGAGGCGTGGCGGTAGAGGCCTTCGATCTTCTGGGCGATATCCAGAAGGCGGGCAACAACCGGCTCCTTGGCTGCCTCTTCCTGCAGCTTCGGCTCCTCCTCGATCGCCTTGGAAAGCGGCGTCGGATTGGCCGGATTGTTCGGTACGAGTTTGCAGATCTTGTCGACCTGGCCGTAGGGCATTTCCAGCACGCGGCCGACATCGCGCAGCGCGGCGCGCGCCTGCAGCGAACCGAAGGTGATGATCTGCGCCACCTGCTCGCGGCCATATTTGGCCTGGACGTAGCGGATCACCTCTTCGCGGCGATCCTGGCAAAAGTCGATGTCGAAGTCCGGCATCGAGACGCGTTCCGGATTGAGGAAGCGTTCGAAGAGTAGCGAGAAGCGCAGCGGATCGACGTCGGTGATCGTCAGCGCATAGGCGACCAGCGAACCCGCGCCCGAGCCACGGCCCGGGCCGACGGGAATATCATGCTGCTTGGCCCATTTGATGAAGTCGGCAACGATCAGGAAGTAGCCGGGAAAGCGCATGCGCTCGATGACGCTGAGTTCGAAATCCAGCCGCTCGCGATAGTCCTTTTCCTCGTAGCCCGGCGACATGCCGAGTGTCGAAAGCCGCATATCAAGCCCATCGACCGCCTGGCGGCGCAATTCGCTCGCCTCGGCGCGTTCGGCCTCCTCGGCATCGTCGGTGGCGCCGGTGAAGCGCGGCAGGATCGGCTTTCGCGTCTTCAGCACGAAGGAGCAACGCCTGGCGATCTCGATCGTGTTTTCCAACGCTTCCGGCAGATCGGCGAAGAGCTTGGCCATCTCGGCCCGGCTTTTCAGGTAATGATCCGGGGTCAGGCGAAAGCGGCTATCGTCCGAGACGATGGCATTGTGGGCCACCGCCATCAGCGCATCATGGGCGTCGTAATCGTCCCGCGTCGGGAAGAAGGCTTCGTTGGTTGCAACCAGCGGCAGGTCGTGGGCATAGGCGAGCCCGACGATCTTCTGCTCGTGCCGTTTGTCGTAGGTGCCATGCCGCTGCAACTCGACATAGAGCCTGTCGCCAAAGAGACGCTTCAGCGCGAGCAGCCGAGCTTCCGCCTGCGCGGAATGACCTTCCTTGATTGCCACGTCGACCGGCCCGGTCAGGGCGCCGGTCAATGCAATCAGCCCTTCCGTGCCGGCCTCCTCAAGCCATGAGGCGCTGATATGGACGGCCTGGTTGCTTTCGCCACCGAGATAGGCGCGGCTGACGAGATCGACGAGCCGTTCGTAGCCGGCATCCGTCGCAGCGAGAAGAACGATCGACGGCAGTTTGATCAGCGCCTGCTGGCCACCGCGCTTTTCCGTTTCCAGCCCGTCTTCCATATCGATCGAAAGCTGGCAGCCGATGATCGGCTGCAGGCCTTCGTCCATCGCCTTCTGGGAAAATTCCAGCGCGACAAACAGATTGTTGGTGTCGGTGATCGCGATCGCCGGCTGGCTGTCGCCGGTCGCTTTGTAGAGGATCTTCTTCAGCGGCAGGGCGCCCTCGAGAAGCGAATAGGCGGAATGGACCCTCAGGTGGACGAAGCCCGGCGTGCCGCCGATCGCCTCACCCGTTGAACCCTTTGCCGTATCCGCCATGACATGCCTTCCCAATCGACCGAATGAATCGGACGCATTGTCGGCATAGAGGGAGATGATGTCCAGAAGAAGTCCCGCGTCCGAACCGCGTGACTGCCATGCGATCCCCTGAAAACTTTAGATCGCCATGACGATGAGCGAAAAGCTGGCAACGAACATTGCGATGGAGGTGAATGCTGCGATATCACGGATCATGTCAGTCATTTGGCTCTCCTTACTCGTTATGTTTTCACTTTGTTCCATTTATGTTCGCATGTCAACAGGAATCTTTTCCTCATAACTTGCGTTTAAGAAATCTCGTTCGCGATGCGCCGAATCGGTCTTGCCTCGACGCCTCCCTTGAGCATGCCCGCGCGACCGGCCCTGCATTCAGACCCGAAGAGGATCGTCGCAGATCGTTCAAAGGCCGAGCCAATTCCCACAGGCGGTTAAGCGATTCCTGCTGTTTTGTTCTTCTTATGTTCCGATTTCCCTGCTATATCGCTACCAGATCAGTCAGGAGGAGACGGTAGTGCTCGACACCAGGATGCTGAACGAATTCATCGTAGAGGCCAAGGCCGCGACCTATGTCGGCGGTGGTGTGCCCCGCCTACCCTGCCGGCCGGGTGCTCACGATATCGGGTACGATCGCGGCGGCTGGCGCTATCTCGACAGCTATTTCGGCGGCACCGATTTTGCCGGACAGGAGGTGGTTTGGTTTGCCGACGAACCCGTCTGGGCGATGAACTATTTCGGCTGCGTCGTCGCGCCTGACCTCATCGATGGCAGCGCGGCCGGAGCGGTGATCAAGGCGGCGCTTTCAGCAATGTATCGCGAAGGCCGGTTTCTTGGCGGAATGGAATTCGAGCATGCGTTCGGCCGCTATATCGATCGCAGCGAAGGCGGTTGCGAGCGATTCAGCGGCAGCGAATGCATCATGGTCGACGGCCGAAAGGCCTATGCTCTCGATTATCGCGGCGGCCTGATCATCCCGTGACCGCCGCTCAGAAATCGACGATCTTGCCGTCGGAGATCGTCACGCGCCGATCCATGCGGCGGGCGAGCTCGTGATTGTGGGTGGCGATGAGGGCCGCAAGGCCGGACTGGCGCACCAGTGCCTCCAGCGCGTCGAAGACATAGCTTGCCGTTTCCGGGTCGAGATTGCCTGTGGGCTCGTCGGCAAGCAGCAAGGTCGGGGCATTGGCGACGGCGCGGGCGATTGCAACGCGTTGCTGTTCGCCGCCGGATAGCTCGCCCGGACGATGCGAGCCGCGATGGCCGATGCGCATGTAATCGAGAAGCTGACCTGCCCGCTCTCCGGCTTCCTTCCAGGAAAGCCCGGCGATCAGCTGCGGCATCATGATGTTTTCGAGCGCCGAGAATTCCGGCAGCAGATGGTGGAACTGGTAGACGAAGCCGATCTCGTTGCGGCGGATCGCGGTGCGTTTCTCGTCGCTAAGGCCGTCACAGGCATGCCCGTTGATGTTGACTTCACCGCCGTCTGGATGCTCCAGCAGGCCGGCAACGTGCAGCAGTGTCGACTTGCCGGTGCCAGAGGGAGCGACGAGAGCGACGATCTCGCCCTTCGACATCGAAAAATCCGCGCCCTTCAGGATCGAGAGCAGCGTATTGCCCTGCCCGTAATGGCGCTCGACGCCGGTAAGCTTGAGAACGACGTTGCGTTTCATGAAGGCGGCATTCCTTATTCGTAGCGCAGGGCCTGCACCGGATCGAGCCTGGAGGCGCGCCAGGCCGGGAAAATGGTCGCAATGAAGGAGAGTGTCAGCGCCATGACGACGATCGACATCGTTTCGCTGAAATCCATTTCGGCCGGCAGTTGGCTGAGGAAATAGACCTGCGGATTGAAGAGAACGGTGCCTGATACCCAGGAGAAGAATTGGCGGACGGATTCGATGTTGACGCAGACGAGAACACCGAGCAACACACCGCCAATGGTACCGACAATGCCGATCGCCGCCCCTGTCATGAAGAAGATGCGCATGATCGCGCCGGCGCTGGCGCCCATGGTGCGCAGAATGGCGATGTCGCTGCCCTTGTCCTTCACCAGCATGATGAGGCCGGAGATGATGTTCAGCGCCGCGACGAGCACGATCAGCGTCAGGATCATGAACATGACGTTGCGCTCGACCTGGAGTGCGGAGAAGAAGGTCTGGTTGCGCTGGCGCCAGTCGGTGAGGTTGATCTGGCGGCCGGCCGCCTCCACTACCTTGGGCCTCAGATTGTCTATATCGTCGGGGTTGTCGACGAAGAGTTCGATCGACTGCACCAACCCCTCGGCGTTGAAATAGAGCTGCGCCTCCTCCAGCGGCATGAAGATGATAGAGGAGTCGTATTCCGACATGCCGATCTGGAAGAGTCCGGAAATCTTGTAGGACTTGACGCGCGGGCTGACGCCCATTGGCGTAATATCACCATCTGGCGACGTCAGCGTAATAAGGTCGCCGACGCTAAGACCCAACTGGTCGGCCATGCGCGTGCCGATCAGCACGCCCTGGCCGGAGGCAAAGCCTACCATGTCGCCCGGTTTGATATTCTCAGAAACCGCTTTGAGCTTGGTCAGGTCCTCCGCGCGGACGCCGCGCACCAGCGCGCCGGTGCTGCCGCCCGCCTGGGCGGAGGCAAGTACCTGGCCCTCCACCAACGGCAGCGCCATCTTGACGCCGGGCACAGCGGCGAGCCTGCTGGCGAGGTCAGGATAATCGGTGAACGGGCCATCGGACGGTTGGACGACCATGTGGCCGTTGATGCCGAGGATGCGCGAGACGAGTTCGGTGCGGAAGCCGTTCATGACGGCCATGACGATGATCAGCGTCGCAACGCCGAGCATGATGCCGACGAAGGAGAAGCCAGCGATCACCGATATGAAGGCCTCCTTGCGGCGGGCGCGCAGATAGCGCCACGCCACGAGGCGTTCGAAGGTGGAAAATGGCCTGCCAGCCGGACCCA
The DNA here is from genome assembly GCF_003985135.1 of Rhizobium fabae. Taxonomy (NCBI): domain Bacteria; kingdom Pseudomonadati; phylum Pseudomonadota; class Alphaproteobacteria; order Hyphomicrobiales; family Rhizobiaceae; genus Rhizobium; species Rhizobium fabae. The sequence goes on along the minus strand of NZ_ML133658.1, from coordinate 92,938 downwards.
AGCCGGATTTTGAACTCCGGTCCACTGCTGCCTCTGCCATTTCGCCTCCGTTTCCTTAAGCCACGAACCTGTTGATCGCCGCTTCGATGGTCATCGTTTCGCGGGCGCCAGTCTTGCGGTCCTTCACTTCAACTTCGCCGTTCGCGACCGCGCGCGGGCCGGCGATGATCTGGACGGGCACGCCGATCAGGTCGGCGGTCGCGAATTTCGTGCCGGCCCGATCGTCGGTATCGTCATAGAGCACATCCTTGCCGGCCTTGGTCAGCGCGGCATAGATCAGTTCGCATGTATCGTCGCAGGCCTGATCGCCCGCCTTCATGTTGATCACCACGATATCGAAGGGCGCGACCGAAGCCGGCCAGATGATTCCGTTGTCGTCATGCGATGCTTCGATGATGGCGGGAACAAGGCGTGACGGGCCGATACCGTAGGAACCCATGTGAACGAAGTGTTCCTTGCCGTCAGGCCCCTGCACTTTCGCGCCCATCGGCTCGGAATATTTCGTGCCGAAATAGAAGATGTGGCCGACCTCGATTCCGCGCGCCGAAAGGCGATCGCCTTCGGGAACGGCGTTGAAAGCCGCCTCGTCGTGCATTTCCGAGGTCGCAGCATAAAGCGAAGTCCACTTGTCGAAGATCGCCTTCAGGCCCTCGACGCTGTCGAAATCGGTGCTCTCGGCGGGAATGTCGAAATCGACGAAGTCCTTGTGGCAGAAAACCTCGGACTCGCCGGTATCGGCGAGGATGATGAATTCATGGCTGAGATTGCCGCCGATCGGACCGGTATCGGCGCGCATCGGGATGGCGCGCAGGCCGAGCCGGTCGAATGTTCTGAGGTAGGCAGCAAACATCTTGTTATAGGAATGCTCCGCCCCTTCGCGTGTCAGATCGAAGGAATAGGCGTCCTTCATCATGAACTCGCGCGAACGCATGGTGCCGAAGCGCGGACGGATTTCGTCACGGAACTTCAGCTGGATGTGATAGAGATTGAGCGGCAGGTCCTTATAGGATTTGACGGAAGAGCGGAAAATATCCGTCACCATCTCCTCGTTCGTCGGGCCGTAGAGCATCGGCCGGTCCTGACGGTCCTTGATGCGCAGCATTTCCTTGCCATAGGCGTCGTAGCGGCCGCTTTCCTGCCAGAGCTCGGCCGACTGCAGGGTCGGCATGGAAAGCTCGATGGCGCCGGCGCGGTTCTGCTCCTGGCGGATAATGTTGTTGACCTTGTCCAGCACCTTCTTGCCCAACGGTAGCCAGGAATAGATGCCCTGCGACTGCTGACGGATCATGCCGGCGCGCAGCATCAGCCGATGGGAGACGATTTCCGCCTCCTTGGGGTTTTCCTTGAGGATGGGCATGAAAAAGCGGGACAGACGCATGGCGGATTCCGAGCAGTTGAGATCCCGCCGGCGAGCGGAATCGAAGACAATTGTTAATGTCGGGAGCGTTCATAGCCGCTTCGCGGCAGGAAGGAAACCCGCAACGGACGTTGGCAACCTCCCCGAAGCGCATGTTCGCACCCGCAAAATGAAAGGGCGTGAAAAAGCGCGTGTTTATAAGGACTTGAACGAAAATCTTGTCAACAGAAAAATTTTGCTAGGGTGTAGCAAAAATGCAAAAAAAGGTAATGACAAAGCCCAATGTTTGAGCTAGCTTTAGCTTACAAAACAGGCAGGGAAGTTAATTCTTGCCAAATTCGCGGTCAAGTCTTGGGAGGATCAGATCTTAGGCGCGCTCGTCGCAGCCCCGGCAACGGTTACAGATCACGCGATACTTAAAACAAGGCTTTTAGCCTTGTTTTTTTTTGGTTTTTTGGCTTCCATCTCATTCGAAAAACAAGCTGCCTTCCGTAAGGGGATGGGCCTTGTTCCGTTAGGCAAGCTCTTTGCCGCAAAAGCGTGACGCCAGTATGACAGAATTCGGCGTAGCGAATTTACATCTGCCCAAAGTTTGAGCAAAAGCTACCTCTTAGTAGAAGCTCGGCCCGAGTTGTGGAAGGGCATCGAAGCCCCAGCCGAAATAGGTGTCGGAAACATACCAGAGGCCGTAGATTGCAGCCGAAATCAGCGTCGTCAGCGAAAAGACGAAAGCCGCGCGAAACCGGGTGGGCGCGCTCGGAACGGTGCCAAGCACGATGTCATTATCCTCGGCCTGGGTGCGCAGCCCGATCGGCAGGACCGCAAAAAGCGTGAGCCACCAGATAATGAAATAGACGGCAAATCCCTGGAGAAAAATCTGAAGCATCATGTTTTCCGTTAATGCCACATCGGCACTTCCGCGTCCTTATACGGCGGAACGGCGGACAACTCAAAGCCGGCGGGAGGTTTAGCCCCTTTTGGGTCACTCTGCCGCAGCCCGGTTCAGGCCTGTTCGAGCTCGATCAGCGTGCCGAAGAAATCCTTCGGATGAAGAAACAGCACCGGCTTGCCATGCGCACCGGTCTTCGGCTGGCCGTCACCGAGCACCCTTGCGCCCGCCTCGACCAGCCGGTCGCGGGCGAGAAGGATGTCATCCACCTCGTAGCAGATATGGTGCATGCCCCCCGACGGGTTCTTTTCGAGGAAGGCCGCGATCGGGGAGGTGTCACCCAGTGGCTGCAGCAATTCGACCTTGGTGTTCGGCAATTCGACGAAAACGACGGTAACGCCGTGCTCCGGCAAAGCCTGTGGCGGCGACACCGCAGCTCCCAGCGTATCGCGATAGGCCGCCGTCGCCGCGGCAAGGTCGGGAACCGCGATGGCGATATGGTTCACCCGGCCGAGCATGGTCAGACCTTGGTGACAAACGCGGTGACGACAGGCTTCTTGCCCCAGGCCTGGTTCGCGGCCGCACGAACGGCGCGGCGCACGGCCTCCTGCAGCATGTCGAGATCCTTGCGGCGGGCGCGCGGAATGCTTTCGATGGCACCGATGGCCGCATCGTAAAGCGTATCCTCCATCTCGTCGCCCTCGTCGTCATAGACCGGCAGGCCGATCGAAACGAGATCGGGATCGCCGATGATGTCGTAGCGGGCGTCGAGCACGACGCTCACCGCGACATGGCCGACATAGGAGAGCTTCTTGCGCTCGCCGATACCCATCTCGTCAAAATCGCCGATCAGCGTGCCGTCCTTGTAGATGCGGCCATGCGGCGCCTCGCCGATCACCTCGACCGGCCCGGGAGCCAGCCGCAGGATGTCGCCGTTGCGCACGCGCGGCACGATCGCGATGCCGGATTGTTCGGCAAGTTCCTTATGGGCCGTCAGATGCGTCGCCTCGCCGTGCACGGGAACCACGACCTTCGGCCGTGTCCACTCGTACATTCGCTGCAACTCGTTGCGGCGCGGATGGCCGGAAACGTGGACCAGCGCCTCGGTATCCGTGATGATATGTACACCCTGCTCGACGAGACCGTTCTTGATGTCCTGGATCGCCTTCTCGTTGCCGGGAATAGCGCGCGAGGAAAACACCACGATATCGCCCGCGGCAAAGGCCACGTTGCGCATCTCGTCGCGGGAGAGCTTGGCAAGGGCTGCCCGCGGCTCGCCCTGGCTGCCCGTCAGGATGACGACGACCTTGTCGCGCGGGATATAGCCGTATTCCTCCTCGGAGATGAAGGGCTTCACCCCTTCCATCAGGCCGATATCCTGGGCCACGTCGACGACGCGCTTCAGCGAGCTGCCGAGCAGCAGCACTTCGCGGCCGGTTGCCTCGGCCGCCTCGGCCACGGTCCGGATACGCCCGACATTCGACGAGAAGGTGGTGATCGCCACCCTGCCCTCGGCATCCTCGATAATCTTGCGCAGACTTTCCGACACATCCTTCTCGGAGGGCGAAACACCGTCGCGCAGCGCATTGGTGGAATCGCACATCAGCGCCAGCACGCCCTCATCGCCGAGCTGGCGGAAACGTGTTTCGTCGGTCAGGGGACCGAGCGAAGGCTCATGGTCGATCTTCCAGTCGCCGGTATGGATGACATTGCCGACCGGTGTGCGGATCATCAGGGACATCGGCTCAGGGATCGAATGGTTGACGGCCACACCTTCGATGCTGAAGGGGCCCACATTAATCCTATCGCCCGCTTTGAACGGCGTCACCGGCACTTCGGCTGTTGTAGCCTTCTCGAAATTGCGCTTGGCTTCGAGCAGACCTGATGTAAAGCCGGAGGCATAAACCGGCACGTTGAGCCCGGGCCAGAGATCGGCGAGCGCCCCGTAATGATCTTCATGCGCATGGGTGATGATGATCGCCTTGAGGTTCTTGCGTTCGCTGGCGAGGAAACGGATATCGGGCAGCACGAGATCGACGCCCGGCAGGTCGGGTCCTGGAAACGTAACGCCGCAATCGACCATGATCCACTGGCGATGCTCGGGCGGGCCGTAGCCATAAAGAGTGAGATTCATGCCAATCTCGCCAACGCCGCCCAGAGGCAGGAAAACCAATTCGTCCTGTTTCGCCATAATTTTCGTTTTTTCCGCTATCCAAAAAACACATCGCCGGCAGCAATGGACATTATCCTGCCAGCGCCGGTATCGAGCATCAACAAGCCATTATCATCAATTCCGGCGAATTGTCCGGAAATCGACCGGTCCGGTAAATTGACCGTGATCTTTTCGCCGACGCCGCAAGCGATCTCGCGCCAGCGCGCCGTGATCTCGCCGACACCGCGGCCCTGATCCCATATATCAAGCACATCCGCCATCGCGGCGAAGAGGTGGGCGAAGAGCTCCTCCGGCGATGCCGCCGCCCCCTGCTGACGCAGGCAGGTGACGGGATAGAGCGGATTGTCAGGCATCTCCGAGATATTGATGCCGATGCCGACGATCAACGCATAGCGCCCGTCCGGCAACCCCTCGCCTTCGACGAGAATGCCGCAGGTCTTCTTTCTGCCGATCAGAATATCGTTCGGCCATTTGACCTCGAGTGGCTCGGCGCCCGGCGGCAGCACCCTGCGGATCGCCTGGTGCACGGCCACGGCAACCGCCAGCGGCAGCGAGCCAAGGCGCTCCATCGGCGCCGGGTCAATCAGGAGAAGAGAGGCGTAGAGATTGCCGCGCTCGGAAACCCAGAGCCTGCCGCGGCGACCGCGACCGCCGGTCTGTCTTTCAGCGGTCACCCAGAGGTTGCCGCCATCCCCCGCCCGAGCCCGGGCGAGGCATTCGCTGTTGGTGGACGATGTTTCCGACAGAGAATCGTGCCTGAAATCGCCGAGCGATATCCGGCGCCGTCCGTCGGAAGCCATCAAAAGAGCGTCGCTGCGGCAAGCTCGGCCGCGCCGCCGATCGGGCCGCCGATGAGGACATAGGCGGTGACGAAGAGACCGGAGAGGCCGAAGACCAGACGCAACGCGCCAGAGACACGGGCGAATTCGCCGGTCGCTTCATCGAACCACATCAGCTTGATGACACGCAGATAGTAGTAAGCGCCGACGACCGAGGCGAGAACGCCGATGATGGCGAGCGCATAGAGCTTGGCTTCGATGGCGGCGACGAAGACGAAGTACTTCGCGAAGAAGCCGGCAAGCGGCGGGATGCCGGCGAGCGAGAACATCAGCGCCGTCAGTACCACGGCCATGAACGGGTTCGTTGTGAAAAGACCGGCGAGATCGTTGACCTCCTCGACGACGGTGCCGTCCTTGCGGCGCATCGACATGATGATCGCAAAGGTGCCTAGCGTCATGACCATATAGATGACCATGTAAAGCATGACACCGGTAACGCCGGTCTGGTTGCCGGCTGCAAGGCCGACCAGCGCGTAGCCCATATGGCCGATCGAGGAATAGGCCATCAGTCGCTTGATGTTCTTCTGTCCGATCGCGGCAAACGAGCCGAGCAGCATCGAGGCGATCGAGATGAAGACGACGACCTGCTGCCAGTCCGCCAGAACCGGGTGGAAGGCGGTGATGACGATGCGGGTCATCATCGCCATTGCGGCAACCTTGGGCGCAGCAGCAAGGAAAGCGGTGACCGGCGTCGGTGCGCCTTCGTAAACATCCGGCGTCCACATGTGGAAGGGAACGGCCGAGATCTTGAAGGCGATGCCTGCGAGGATAAAGACCAGACCGAAGACGAGGCCGAGCGAACGCGTGCCTTCTACGGTCAGCGCCTGGGCGATCTCGGAGAAGTGGGTGTGGCCGGTAAAGCCGTAGACCAGCGACATGCCATAGAGCAGCATGCCGGAAGAGAGTGCGCCGAGAACGAAATATTTCAGACCGGCTTCGGTCGACTTCAGGCTGTCGCGATTGATCGCGGCGACGACGTAGAGTGCCAGCGACTGCAGTTCCAGCGCGAGATAGAGCGAGATCAGGTCGTTGGCCGAGATCATCAGCAGGATGCCGAGGGTCGCAAGCACCAGGAGAACCGGGAATTCGAACTTGTCGAGTTGGTTTTCCCTAGCGTGACCCATCGTCATGAACAGGGCGACCAGCGAACCGGTGAGCGCGACCAGCTTCATGAAGCGCGAGAAGCCGTCGGCCATGTAGACGCCGCCATAGGCAAGGCCTTCCGCAGGCACGAAGAGCAGCCACAGACCCGAGGCCAGGAGCAGGACGATGGCGAGACCGGTAACGACGGGGCCTGACCGCTCGCCCGAGAAGACGCCGACCATCAACAGGACAAGGGCGCCGACCGCGAGGATAAGCTCCGGCGCGGAAAGATGCAGACTGAGGAGAATTGTTTCAGCGGTCATGTCCGATAAGTCCCGTCATCAATTCATAGACAGCGCAATATTTTGCGCTGCGTGCACGGCGGCCGTGTAGTTGTTGACCAGCAGATCCACCGAGGCGGCCGTCGCATCGAAGACCGGAGCGGGGTAAACGCCGAAGAAGATGGTGAGCGCGACCAGCGGATAGAGGATCAGTTGCTCGCGTGGCGAAAGATCGAGCAACGCCTTCAGCTTTTCCTTCTCCAGCGCGCCGAAGATCACCCGGCGGTAAAGCCAGAGCGCGTAGGCGGCCGAGAGGATGACGCCGGTGGCGGCAAAGAGCGCGACCCAGGTATTGACCCGGAAGACGCCGATCAGCGTCAGGAATTCGCCGATGAAGCCCGACGTGCCGGGAAGCCCGACATTGGCCATGGTGAAGACCATCATCGCGACGGCATATTTCGGCATGTTGTTGACGAGGCCGCCATAGGCGTTGATCTCGCGAGTGTGGGTGCGGTCGTAGACGACGCCGACGCAGAGGAAGAGAGCGCCGGAGACGATGCCGTGCGACAGCATCTGGAAGATCGAACCCTGAACGCCCTGCATGTTGGCGGCAAAGATGCCCATGGTCACGTAGCCCATGTGCGCTACGGAGGAATAGGCGATCAGCTTCTTGATGTCGTCCTGCATCATCGCCACCAGGGAGGTGTAGATGATGGCGATGACGGACATGGCGAAGACGAGCGGCGCGAAATAATCGGACGCGACCGGGAACATGCCGAGCGAGAAGCGGATGAGGCCATAGCCGCCGAGCTTCAGGAGCACGCCGGCCAGGATCACCGAACCTGCCGTCGGCGCCTGAACGTGGGCGTCCGGAAGCCAGGTATGGACCGGCCACATCGGCATCTTCACAGCGAAGGAGGCGAAGAAGGCAAGCCATAACCAGGTCTGCAGCGCCGGCGGGAACTTGTAAGCGAGCAGCGCGGTAATGTCGGTCGTGCCGGCCTGCCAGTACATCGCCATAATGGCGAGCAGCATCAGAACCGAGCCGAGCAGCGTGTAGAGAAAGAACTTGTAGCTTGCATAGACGCGGTCCTTGCCGCCCCAGACGCCGATGATCAGGAACATCGGAATGAGGCCCGCTTCGAAGAAGACGTAGAAGAGCACGATATCGAGCGAGACGAAGACGCCGATCATCATCGTTTCCAAGATGAGGAAGGCGATCATATATTCCTTCAGGCGCTTCTCGATCGAGAGCCAGCTCGCCAGCACGCAGAAGGGCATGAGGAAGGTCGAGAGGATGACGAACAGCATCGAGATGCCATCGACGCCGACATGGTAGCCGATGCCGGTGCCGAGCCAGTCACGCTTCTCGAGCATCTGGAAGCCCGGGTTCGCATTGTCGAAGCCGGTCCAGATGAAGAGCGAAACGACGAAGGTAAAGACGGTGGTGATCAGCGAGATCCACAGCACGTTCTTCCGGCCGGCTTCGCTCTCGCCGTTCATCAGCAACAGGAGCACGACGCCGACGAGCGGCAGGAAGGTGACCGTTGAAAGAATGGGCCAATCGGTCATCAGAAGGAACTCCCGAGCATCATCCAGGTAACAAGCGCCGCAATGCCGATCAGCATGGCGAAGGCATAGTGATAGAGGTAACCGGTCTGCAGGCGGACCACGCGATCGGTGACGGCGACGACGCGGGCGGCGACGCCGTTCGGGCCGTAGGTATCGATGACGCCGACGTCACCCTTCTTCCACAGGAAGCGACCGAGAGCCCTTGCAGTGCGGACGAAGAGGAAGTCGTAAAGCTCGTCGAAGTACCACTTGTTCAGCAGGAACTGGTAGAGCACGCGGTGCTGCTGCGCGAGGATGCGCGGCGTCTGCGGCGAGCGGATATACATATACCAGGCGGTGACGAAGCCGAGCACCATGGCGATGAAGGGGCTCAGGCCCACGAGCGCCGGAACATGGTGGAACTGCTCGACGAGCTCGTTCTCGGCGCCGGTGAAGAGCGCGCCCTTCCAGAACTCGGCATATTCCTCGCCGTAGAAGCGTCCTTCGAAGAAATAGCCCGCAAGCACTGCACCGATCGCAAGGAGATAGAGCGGCACCAGCATGACCTGCGGCGACTCGTGGACGTGGTGCATGACCTCATGCGAGGCGCGCGGCTTGCCGAAGAAGGTCATGAAGATCAGGCGCCAGGAATAGAAGCTCGTAAACAGAGCCGCGATGACCAGCAGCGAGAAGGCGAAGCCCGAAACCGGCGAATGCGATGCGTAGGTCGCCTCGATGATCACGTCCTTGGAGAAGAAGCCGGCAAAGCCGATCGGCGTAAAGGGAATGCCGACGCCGGTAATCGCAAGCGTGCCGATGATCATCATACGGAACGTCCACTTAATGTGCGGACGCAGGCCGCCCATATAGCGCATGTCCTGCTCGCCATCGACAGCGTGGATGACCGAGCCGGCGCAGAGGAAGAGCAGCGCCTTAAAAAAGGCATGCGTGAAGAGATGGAAGATCGCCGCGCCATAGGCCCCTACCCCGAGCGCCACGAACATGTAGCCGAGCTGCGAGCAGGTGGAATAGGCGATGACGCGCTTGATGTCGTTCTGCACCAGGCCAACGGTCGCCGCGAAGAAGGCGGTGATCGCGCCGATCACGGTGACGACGACGAGGGCGTCCGGCGACAGTTCGAAGAGCGGCGACATACGGGCGACGAGGAAGACGCCGGCGGTGACCATGGTGGCGGCATGGATGAGCGCCGAGACCGGGGTCGGGCCTTCCATGGCGTCAGGCAGCCAGGTGTGGAGCAGGAACTGCGCCGACTTGCCCATCGCGCCCATGAAGAGCAGCAGGCAGATGCCGGTCAGCGCGTGCGCCTTGTCGAGCTGCATGCCGAAGAGGTTGAGGATCACCTCGCTCGCCTCGCTGCCGCCTTCATGCGGGGCGAAGTTCGAAGCATTGGCGAAGATCGTGTCGAGATTGATCGAGCCGAACAGCACGAAGACGCCGGCAATGCCGAGCACGAAGCCGAAGTCGCCCACACGGTTGACGATGAAGGCCTTCATCGCCGCAGCCGTCGCGGACGGCTTCTTGTACCAGAAGCCGATCAAGAGATAGGAGGCGAGACCGACGCCTTCCCAGCCGAAGAACATCTGGCCGAGATTGTCCGAGGTCACCAGCATCAGCATGGCGAAGGTGAAGAGCGAGAGATAAGCGAAAAAGCGCGGGCGATGCGGATCGGTGTGCATGTAGCCGATCGAATAGACATGCACCAGCGTCGAGACCGTATTGACGACGATCAGCATGACCGAGGTCAGCGTATCCACGCGCAGCGACCAGGAGACGTCAATGCCGCCGGACTGGATCCAGCGCAGCACCTCGACCTTGATCGGGCCGCCTTCGAGGTGGCCCATGCCGACGTTGAAGAAAACGATCCAGGACAGGATGGCCGCAATGATCATCAGGCCGCTGGTGACATATTCCGAAGCCTTGGCGCCGATCGCGCGGCCGAACAGGCCGGCGATGATCGCGCCGATCAAGGGAAGAAAGACGATAGCCTTATAGAGGAACATGAGCCACTCAGCCCTTCATCATATTGACGTCTTCGACCGCGATCGAGCCGCGGTTGCGGTAGAAGACAACGAGAATTGCAAGACCGATCGCCGCCTCGGCAGCCGCGACCGTCAGGATGAACAGCGCGAAGACCTGGCCGACGATATCGTTCAGGAAGGAGGAGAAGGCGACCATGTTGATGTTGACGGCAAGCAGGATCAGTTCGATCGACATCAGGATGACGATGACGTTCTTCCGGTTCAGGAAGATACCGAAGACGCCGAGCGTGAAGAGGATGGCGCTGACCGTCAGGTAATGGGAAAGTCCGATGACCATGTTCTTTGTTCCTTGACCTGCCTTTAGACGCCCTGCCCGGGCTTGACCGAAACCACCTCGACGGCGGTGGCGGGCGTGCGGGCAACCTGTCTGGAAATATTCTGCCGCTTGATGTTGGTGCGGTGCCTCAGCGTCAGAACGATCGCGCCGATCATGGCTACCAGGAGCACCAGGCCGGCGATCTGGAAGAAGTAGACGTAGTTGGTGTAGAGAACGTCGCCGAGAGCGGCCGTATTCGTGCGCTCGCTGAGCGCCGGGATCGGCATGGCAACGGTCTTTGCGATCTCAGGCGAGATGACGCTGCCGCCGATGACGACGATCAGCTCGGCTGCGAGGATGACCCCGATCAGGCCGCCGATGGGCGCATATTCGAGAACACCGGCGCGAAGCTCGGTGAAGTCGATGTCGAGCATCATCACCACGAAGAGGAAGAGAACCGCGACGGCACCGACATAGACGACGAGCAGGATCATCGCCAGGAATTCGGCGCCGAGCAGCAGGAAGAGGCCGGCGGCATTGAAGAACACCAGGATCAGGAACAGAACCGAGTGAACCGGGTTCTTCGCCCAGATAACCATGAACGCCGACGCCACCGCGACAAAGGCGAAAAGATAGAAAAATAGAGCCTGCAGACCCATGTTGGTGCCTTTTTCATCTTCCCCCGGGCAGCCGGGAGTTTCCCTGCCCGATAGAGCTTTTCACGGCGCTAACCGGCAAAGCTCCTGTGCATATTGACCGCGACGCCTAGGCGCTCTCGCGGCATTTCAAAATCTCAATCAGCGGTACGGCGAGTCGATCGCGATGTTGCGTGCGATTTCGCGCTCCCATCGGTCTCCGTTATCCAGAAGCCGCGCCTTGTCGAAATAGAGTTCTTCGCGAGTTTCAGTCGCAAATTCGAAATTCGGCCCTTCGACGATCGCGTCCACCGGGCAGGCTTCCTGGCAGAAGCCGCAATAGATGCACTTCACCATGTCGATGTCGTAACGCACCGTGCGGCGCGTGCCGTCGTTGCGGCGCGGACCGGCCTCGATGGTGATCGCCTGGGCAGGACAGATCGCCTCGCAGAGCTTGCAGGCGATGCAGCGTTCCTCGCCGTTCGGGTAACGGCGCAACGCATGCTCGCCGCGGAAACGCGGAGAAACCGGCCCCTTTTCGAAGGGATAGTTGATCGTCGCCTTCTGGCGGAAGAAATAACGCATCGACAAGAAGAAGGCGCCGACGAATTCCTTGAGAAACAGCGAGTTGATGGAGCTGGACAAGCTTGCCATCTTCAACCTCCAATTTTGCCGGAAACGAGAGCGGACATGATCATGCCCAACCCATCAGTTTCAGCACGAATGCAACGATGACGACCATGGCGAGCGACAGCGGCAGGAAAACCTTCCAGCCGAGGCGCATGAGCTGGTCGTAGCGGTAGCGCGGAACGAAAGCCTTGACCATCGCGAACATGAAGAACACCAGGCAGGCCTTCAGTGTGAACCAGATGATGCCCGGAACCCAGTTGAGGATCCAGATATCGACCGGAGGCAGCCAGCCGCCCAGGAAGAGGATCGTCGTCAGCGCGCACATCAGGCAGACGGCCGCATATTCGCCCAGCATGAACATCATGTATGGCGAGGAGCCGTATTCGACCATGAAGCCGGCGACGAGTTCCGATTCGGCTTCCGGAAGGTCGAAGGGCGGACGGTTCGTCTCGGCGAGCGCCGAAATGAAGAAGACGATGAACATCGGGAAGAGCGACAGCCAATGCCAGTCGAGGAACGACGCCGGCAGGCCGAGCATGGTGCCGAGGCCGGTATGCTGCGCATTGACGATATCGGTCAGGTTCAGCGAACCGACGCAGAGAAGCACGGTGACGATGACGAAGCCGATCGAGACTTCATAGGACACCATCTGCGCGGCCGAACGCAGCGCGCCGAGGAACGGATACTTCGAGTTCGAAGCCCAGCCGCCCATGATGATGCCGTAAACTTCGAGCGACGAGATCGCGAAGATATAGAGGATACCGACATTGATGTTGGCGATCACCCATCCGTCGGCGAGCGGCACGACCGCCCAGGTGGAGAGCGCCAGAAGCACTGTTACCAGCGGGGCAAGCAGGAAGACAGCCTTGTTGGCGCCGGCCGGAATGATCGGCTCCTTGAAGACGAACTTCAGAAGGTCGGCGAAGGACTGGAACAGGCCGAAGGGACCGACGACGTTCGGGCCGCGGCGCAGCTGCACTGCCGCCCAGATCTTGCGGTCGGCGAGCAGCACGTAGGCGATGAAGACGAGCAGGCAGACGAGAAGCAGCAGCGACTGACCGATCATGATGATCGCCGGCCAGACATAGGTTGAAAAGAAAGAATCCATAGTCCCCTGCCCTTACTCTGCCGCGACTTTGAAGTTGTTGCGGGCCAATGCCGAGCACTCGGCCATGACAGCCGAGGCGCGCGCTATCGGGTTCGTCAAATAGAAGTCTTTCACCGGCGACGCAAACCCTGACTTGTTCATCTTGCCGGCTTTTTTCGCGACTGCGGCAATTTGGGCGCTATCGGTTTCGGCGATCTCGTCGATGGCGGCGAAATGCGGGAAAGCGGCATAGAGCCTTGCGCGCAATTCGCTCAGCGAATCAAACGGAAGCTTCTTGCCGAGCACGTCGGAAAGAGCGCGGATGATCGCCCAGTCCTCGCGGGCATCGCCCGGCGCAAAGCCTGCGCGGTTGCCCATCTGAACGCGGCCTTCGGTGTTGACCCAGGTGCCGGACTTTTCGGTGTAAGCTGCGGCCGGCAAGATGACGTCGGCGTGGTGCGCGCCGTTGTCGCCATGCGAACCGATATAGACGGTGAGCTTGGCCTTCTTGGCGGTAAAATCGAGTTCGTCGGCGCCGAGCAGGAAGAGCACGTCCATCGCCGTCAGCATCTCGGCGGCATTGACGCCCTTGGCGCCCGGCACGAAGCCGAGGTCGAGGCCGCCGACGCGCGAGGCAGCGGTGTGAAGGACAGCAAAACCGTTCCAGCCTTCAACGACCGCGCCGACCGAACCGGCAAGCTTGGCAGCGCTTGCGAGAACGCCGGCGCCGTCGGTGCGCGACAGCGCGCCCTGGCCGATGATGATCATCGGCTTTGCCGCATTCTTCAGGACATCCGCGAAGCCGTGGGTGCCGTCGACCAGATCCTTCAATGTGTCGGGACCGCCGCCGAGGTAATCATAGCTGTAGCGCAGCTCGCCCGGCTCACCGATCACGCCGATCGGGAACTTGCCGCGGCGCCAGCGCTTGCGGATGCGGGCGTTGAGGATCGCCGCTTCGAAGCGCGGATTGGCGCCGATGATCAGCAGTGCGTCTGCCTGGTCGATGCCTGCGATGGTCGGGTTGAAGAGGTAGCTCGCACGGCCAAGCGACGGATCGAGTGCCGTCCCATCCTGGCGACAGTCGAGGTTCTCCGAGCCCAGCGACTTCACCAGCTCCGAGAGCGCATACATTTCCTCGACGGAAGCGAGATCGCCTGATATCGCGCCGATCCTGTCGCCGGAGGTGGCGCTGACGGCTGCCTTGATGGCAGCGAAGGCCTCCGCCCAGGTGGCGGGCTGCAGGCGACCGTCGCGGCGGACATAGGGCCGGTCGAGGCGCTGGGTCTTCAGGCCGTCCCAGATGAAGCGGCTCTTGTCGGAGATCCACTCCTCGTTGATCGCTTCGTTGACGCGCGGCAGGATGCGCATGACCTCGCGGCCACGGGTGTCGACGCGGATCGCCGAACCGACGGCATCCATGACGTCGATCGATTCGGTCTTGTTCAATTCCCAGGGACGCGCGGTGAAGGCGAAGGGCTTGGAGGTGAGCGCGCCGACCGGGCAAAGATCGACAACGTTACCCTGCAGCTCGGAGGTCATCGCCTGCTCGAGATAGGTGGTGATCTCGGCATCTTCGCCACGGCCGATCAGGCCGAGTTCGGAAATGCCGGCAACTTCTGTGGTGAAGCGGACGCAACGCGTGCAATGGATGCAGCGGTTCATCACTGTCTTGACGAGCGGGCCGATATACTTGTCCTCGACGGCGCGCTTGTCTTCCTGATAGCGCGAGGTGTCGATGCCGAAGGTCATCGCCTGGTCCTGCAGGTCGCATTCGCCGCCCTGGTCGCAGATCGGGCAATCGAGCGGATGGTTGATGAGCAGAAATTCCATCACCCCTTCGCGGGCCTTCTTGACCATCGGCGTATTGGTGAAGACCTCCGGCAGTTCGCCGTTCGGGCCGCCGCGAATGTCGCGAACGCTCATGGCGCAGGAGGCCTGCGGCTTCGGCGGGCCGCCCTTCACTTCGACGAGGCACATGCGGCAGTTACCGGCAACGGACAGGCGCTCGTGGAAGCAGAAGCGCGGAACCTCGGCGCCAGCGTCTTCACACGCCTGCAACAGCGTGAAATGATCCGGAACTTCGATCTCGTTTCCGTCAATCTTCAGTTTTGCCATCGTCGCTCAGTCCTGTTTCCCGTTTGCCTGAAGACGGCAAACAAACCTATTTTTGCAACATCATCATTGCCAAGCCGGATCTTTCGTCCTGCCGACAGCTGATGTCGCCGAAATTCTCTGTCGCGCGTTCCAGACCCGGAACCCGCTCGGCATCTGCAGCTTGAGGCCCCCGCCCGTACGCCGATCTGCCCATCTTTCCGGCCGCTTGATACGGCCGGACACTTTATCATTTCTTCCTGCGACCCCGCGTCGCGAGAATTTTTGCCTGGCCGGTCCAGTCGTCACGTCCGATACGGCCGTTGAAACCGAGTTCGGCGTCGAGCCGAGCGATTTCCTCGTCGCTCCAGCCGGCGATCTCGGCAAAGCTGCGAATGCCCTTGGCGTTCAACACCTGCTCAAGCTTCGGGCCGATGCCGGCGATCAGCTTCAGATCGTCAGCCTTCGCCGTGCGCGTAACCGGCTTCGCTTTTGCGGCCGGCGCCGGCTTGGTGGCGGGCATCGGCGCGCTGACCGGCACAACGACCGTCAGTTTTGGCCTTGCCTTCTTCTCGACAACCCGCTTGCTTTCGGCCGCAGGCTTCGCGACAGCCTTGACGGCCGGGCGAATATTCACCGGCCGAACGTCGACGTCGGCCGTCGGCTCGTCCGGCGGCGTATCATCGAGGGCAGCGGCGAGCTTGCCTGTGGTTTCCAGGGCGCTCTGGAAGGCGCCGAAGAAGGCGCCAGCCATCTGGGTCGAGAGACCAACACCAATCGCGGTTGCGGCGGCAAAAGCTGCAGCGGGATGCGCCATCAGCGGATGCACCGGCATCGCCCGTGCATTTTCCAGCATCTCGGCGGCAAGCCGGCCGAAGCCGGCCGCGAAATCGGCAGCCTCTTCCTTCTTCCTGCCATCAGATGCCTTGTCCACCATGATTACTCAGCCGCCTCCAGAACCGCGCCGTGATCGAGCGCGCTTGCCGTATACTGGTCGATGCGCTTTTCGATCTCGGGGCGGAAGTTACGGATCAGACCCTGCACCGGCCATGCGGCGGCGTCGCCGAGCGCACAGATGGTGTGGCCTTCGATCTGCTTCGTCACCTGGAACAGCATGTCGATTTCGCGCTTCTGGGCATTGCCCTTGGCCATGCGCTCCATCACGCGCCACATCCAGCCCGTGCCTTCGCGGCAGGGCGTGCACTGGCCGCAGCTCTCGTGCTTGAAGAAGGCCGAGATACGGGCAATTGCCTTGATAACGTCGGTGGACTTGTCCATGACGATTGCGGCGGCCGTGCCGAAGGAGGAGCCGACGCCGCGCAGGCCGTCGAAATCCATCGGGCAGTCGATAATGTCCTTGGCCGGAACGATCGGGCAGGATGCGCCGCCCGGAATGACGGCGAGCAGGTTGTCCCAGCCGCCGCGGATGCCGCCGGCGTGGCGATCGACCAGCTCACGGAAGGTGATGCCCATTTCCTCTTCGACCGTGCACGGCTTGTTGACGTGGCCGGAGAGCATGAACAGCTTGGTGCCGACATTGTTCGGGCGACCGATGGCCGAGAACCAGCCGGCGCCGCGGCGCAGGATCGTCGGTGCAACAGCAATCGATTCGACGTTGTTGACCGTCGTCGGGCAGCCGTAGAGACCCATATTGGCCGGGAATGGCGGCTTCAGGCGCGGCTGGCCCTTCTTGCCTTCGAGGCTTTCGAGCAGCGCGGTTTCTTCGCCGCAAATATAGGCGCCGGCGCCGTGATGGACGTAGATGTCCATGTCCCAGCCGAGCTTGTTGTTCTTGCCGAGCAGACCGTAATCATAGCACTCGTCGATCGCCGCCTGCAGCGCTTCGCGCTCTCTTATATATTCGCCGCGCACGTAGATGTAGGCCGCATTGGCGCCCATGGCGAAGCTTGCGATGACGCAGCCTTCGATCAGCGTATGCGGATCGTGGCGCATGATGTCGCGGTCCTTGCAGGTACCGGGCTCGGATTCGTCGGCGTTGACGACGAGATAATGCGGGCGGCCGTCGCTTTCCTTCGGCATGAAGGACCATTTGAGACCGGTGGGGAAGCCGGCGCCACCGCGACCGCGAAGGCCGGATGCCTTCATCTCGTTGATGATCCAGTCGCGGCCTTTTTCGAGGATGTGCTTGGTGCCGTCCCAGTGGCCGCGGCTCATCGCGCCCTTCAGGGATTTGTCCTTGAGGCCGTAGATGTTGGTAAAGATGCGGTCTTTATCTTGTAACATGCTTCACCTCTTACCGCGGCTTCTTGCCGAAGACCTTGATATATTCCGCTTCACCGCCCTTGGCGAGCGCCTTGGCCTGCTTGACCCAGTCGTCTCGCTCGATGCGGCCGCGGAAATTCAGGTAGCCATCGACCCATTCGCGCTCGGCCTTCTTCCAGCCTGCGACTTGTGCGAAGGTGAAGATGCCGATTTCGTTCAACGTCGCCTCGATCTTCGGACCGACGCCTGAAATCATCTTCAGATCATCCGGCGCAGCCGGCTTCTCGATGCCGGACGGACGGTTCTTGTCGGTCAGGCTGGGCTTTGCCGCCGGAGCTGCTTCCGCCTTGACCGCAGCCGCAGGCGCTGGTTCCGCAAGCGCGGTGCCGGAGATCGGCTGCTCCTGGGCAGCCTTTGCGTTCTTCGCCGCAGCCTTCGGCGCCGTTGCCGGCGTCTTCAGGGCGGCATTGGTTTCCGCGTCAGTGCTCTTCGGGCGGGCAGCCTCGGAGGGCGGAACCGGAGCGCCGTCGACAGGAGCCGAAATGGCTTCGGCATCCGTCTTCTTGGCGCGCGTCCTTGCCTTCGGCTCTTCCGTCGTCAGCGAGGTCGGCCCGCCTTCAGGTGCCGAGAATATCCGGTCGATCTGGGTGCCGGGCTTGACGCTTGCGCCGTTCCCGGCGGCAAAGGCGTCGATGATCTCTTCGAGACGCTCGGGCGTCAGGTCCTCGTAGGTGTCCTTGCCGATCATCACCATCGGGGCGTTGACGCAGGCCCCGAGACATTCGACCTCTTCCCAGGACAGCGTGCCTTCGGCATTGCGCTCGAAGGTATGGGCATGGATCTTGCTCTTGCAGACCGACATCAGCGCTTCCGAGCCCCGTAGCATGCAAGGCGTCGTGCCGCAGACCTGGACGTGGGCGCGTGTTCCCACAGGATGCAGCTGGAACTGCGTGTAGAAGGTCGCGACCTCGAGCACTCTTATGTAGGCCATATCCAGCATGTCGGCGATTTTCTCGATCGCCGCGCGCGTGACCCAGCCGTCCTGCTCCTGCGCCCGCATCAACAGCGGAATGACCGCCGATTGCTGGCGGCCGGCGGGGTATTTCTGGATCGTCTTGTCCGCCCAGACCGCATTCTCATCGCTGAATGCGAATGCGGCAGGCTGAAATTGATCTTCGGCTAATCGACGAACGGACATTCTTCCTCACGCCTTGTCAGTTTAGGGTTCCACACCGCGAAGCGGTCAAAGACTGCATTTCGCAGGCATAGGCCGACTGGTCTTTCTGCATAAACACTACGAATTTGCTGCCGTTCGGGACGGCAGCCTTGATCTGATAGCCCTTGGACAAAAGCTCGCCCATGGACGATTGCTGTGCCGGCGGCGTCACTTCCTTATGCCCCAGCGGCGTGCCGAGGGTGTCGGTCTCCTGAGCCGAAACCCCGGATGCCGAAAGGAGCATTGCGACGACGAGCGGCAGACGCTGCATCAGCGATCCACCTCACCGAAGACGATGTCGAGCGAGCCGAGGACGGCCGCGATGTCGGCAAGCTGGTGGCCGCGGCACATGAAGTCCATCGCCTGCAGATGCGCATAACCGGGAGCGCGGATCTTGCAGCGATAGGGCTTGTTGCTGCCATCGGAGACGAGATAGACGCCGAACTCGCCCTTCGGCGCCTCGACGGCTGCATAAACTTCGCCGGCCGGCACGTGATAACCTTCGGTATAGAGCTTGAAATGGTGGATCAGCGCTTCCATCGAGCGCTTCATCTCGCCGCGCTTCGGCGGTACGACCTTGCCGTCGATCGACGAGAAAGGACCGGTCTTCGCATCCGAGAGCAGGCGGTTGACGCACTGCTTCATGATGCGGACCGATTCGCGCATCTCGATCATACGGATCAGATAACGGTCGTAGTTGTCGCCGTTCTTGCCGATCGGGATGTCGAATTCGAGATCGGAATAACATTCGTAGGGCTGCGCGCGGCGCAGATCCCAGGCAGCGCCGGAACCGCGCACCATGACGCCGGAGAAGCCCCAGGCCCAGCAATCTTCCAGCGAGACGACGCCGATATCGACGTTGCGTTGCTTGAAGATGCGGTTGCCGGTCAACAGGTTGTCGATATCGTCAAGCGCCTTCAGGAACGGGTCGCACCAATCGCCGATGTCCTGCACGAGCTTTTCGGGCAGATCCTGGTGGACGCCGCCCGGACGGAAATAAGCGGCGTGCATGCGCGAGCCGCTGGCGCGCTCATAGAACACCATCAGCTTTTCACGCTCTTCGAAGCCCCAGAGCGGCGGCGTCAGCGCGCCGACGTCCATGGCCTGAGTCGTGACGTTCAGCAGATGCGAGAGGATGCGGCCGATTTCCGAATAGAGAACGCGGATCAACTGGCCGCGGATCGGGATCTCGATGCCGAGCAGCTTTTCGACGGCCAGCGCATAGGCATGTTCCTGGTTCATCGGCGCGACATAGTCGAGGCGATCGAAATAGGGCACTGCCTGAAGATAGGTCTTCGTCTCGATCAGCTTCTCGGTGCCGCGATGCAGCAGGCCGATATGCGGATCGACGCGTTCCACAATTTCGCCGTCAAGCTCCAGGACAAGACGAAGAACGCCGTGCGCCGCCGGATGCTGCGGCCCGAAATTGATGTTGAAGTTGCGGACGTTATGTTCGGTCATGGCGATGGCTCGCGTTCTCAGATAACCAGTGAATGACGGGCGCAGTGCCTGTCAGCCGCCTTGGATTTTATTGTTTCGCCTTTTCGTCGCCAGGAAGCACATAATCCGTGCCTTCCCAGGGCGACATGAAGTCGAAGTTGCGGAATTCCTGCTTCAACTCGACCGGCTCGTAAACGACGCGCTTTGCCGCATCGTCGTAACGGACCTCGACGAAACCTGTCGTCGGGAAGTCCTTGCGCAGGGGGTGGCCTTCGAAACCGTAGTCGGTCAGGATGCGGCGCAGATCCGGATGGCCGGTGAAGAGCACGCCGTACATGTCCCAGGTTTCGCGCTCGAACCAGTCGGCGC
This sequence comes from Rhizobium fabae, assembly GCF_003985135.1. Lineage (NCBI taxonomy): Bacteria > Pseudomonadati > Pseudomonadota > Alphaproteobacteria > Hyphomicrobiales > Rhizobiaceae > Rhizobium > Rhizobium fabae. Next base: position 72,758 of record NZ_ML133658.1, on the reverse strand, counting down.
CGGGATAGACGGCGCAGGCCGACGGAACCGGCGTGTCCTCATCGGTTGCGACCTTGACGCGGATGCGAAGGTTCTTCTTCGGCGACAACAGATGATAGACCACGTCGAAACGCAGCTCGCGCTGCGGCCAGTCGACGCCGCAAATATCGATCAGGTTGACGAAACCACATTTGGCGTCGTCACGCAGGAAGGTCAGAAGCGCGATCACGTTCTCACCCGTTGCCGTCAGCGTCAGCTCGCCATACTTCATCTGCGAAGCGGCGATCAGGTTGCCGCGCGCTTCGCCAAGGTAGGACGCAAGCTCTGTCAGGGCTTCACTCATATGCCTTGTCCTTAACCCTTAGCGTTCGATCGTGCCGGTGCGCCGGATCTTCTTCTGCAGCAGAAGCACGCCGTAGAGCAGCGCCTCAGCCGTGGGGGGACAGCCCGGCACGTAAATGTCGATCGGCACGACGCGGTCACAGCCGCGCACCACCGAATAGGAATAGTGATAATAGCCGCCGCCATTGGCGCAGGAGCCCATCGAGATGACGTAGCGCGGCTCGGGCATCTGGTCATAGACCTTGCGCAGCGCCGGCGCCATCTTGTTGGTCAGGGTGCCGGCGACGATCATCACGTCGGACTGGCGCGGCGAGGCGCGCGGCGCAAAACCAAAACGCTCGACGTCATAACGCGGCATCGACAGCTGCATCATTTCGACAGCGCAGCAGGCAAGGCCGAAGGTCATCCACATCAGCGAGCCGGTACGGGCCCAGTTGATCAGTTCGTCGGTCGACGTGACGAGAAAACCCTTGTCGGCGAGCTCGTTATTGATCTCGCCAAAGAAGGCGTCGTTGCTGCCGATCGGCTTACCGGTCGAAGGATCGATGATCCCTTTCGGCTGCTGGGCGACGAGCGGTTGATTGCTCACAGGGGCTACTCCCATTCCAGGGCTCCCTTCTTCCATTCATAGATAAAGCCGATGGTCAGCACGAGAAGGAAGACCATCATGGACCAGAAGCCGAACCAGCCGATGGCGCCGAAAGAAACGGCCCAGGGAAAGAGGAAGGCGACTTCGAGGTCGAAGATGATGAAGAGAATCGACACGAGGTAGAAGCGGATGTCGAACTTCATGCGGGCGTCGTCGAAAGCGTTGAAGCCGCATTCGTAAGCCGAGAGCTTTTCCGAATCGGGCGCTTTGAAAGCCACGGCAAACGGCGCGATGAGCAGCGCCAGGCCAATAACAAGCGCGATACCGATAAAGATGGCGATCGGAATATAGGAACTGAGCAGTTCAGTCATCATGTTCATCCCTGCTTGCCGGCGGCGCCAGGCGGCGCATATGGGCAAATGCCCGGCAAGCGAACGTGCGTTGCAACAAGCCGTGGTTAGCGCAGCCGAAGCCCCGGCGCAAGACTTTATACAGAGGCAATTCGACGAGTGCGCGCGGACATTATCAAGCAGATGCAACGATGTCGCGACAAATCCACGCAAGCCGCCTGAAGGCGCATGGCTGACCGCTGGAAACTGCATGGCTTTCAGGAGAAAATGGCGCGAGTGACGGGGCTCGAACCCGCGACCTCCGGCGTGACAGGCCGGCACTCTAACCGACTGAGCTACACCCGCGCATAACGGACGGAAGAGCCGGACGGCGGCGAATATCGCCGGCTTTGAAATGGCGCGAGTGACGGGGCTCGAACCCGCGACCTCCGGCGTGACAGGCCGGCACTCTAACCGACTGAGCTACACCCGCACTTCATTTCAAGCAATCCGGATGCCTTCGCACCCTCTCCGAAACGGCTGCCCGTTTCGATGAGCGGCTAACTACGGGGTTCGCCTTTTAGTGTCAAGCAGGTTTGGAGACAAAACCATGACAGTCGTTGAATTGTTTCGGCAAAGCCTGCAATTCCCTTGCCCGCTGCCGCGCCGGCACCCGATCGAAGGCGACGACGCAGTCCAAACGAATATGCCCGCGTCTTCCCCCTCCCCTTTATCCACAGCCGGTGCGAGCCTGTTGGGCATCGCCGGACACAGGATCACCGGCAAAAAAATCAAAAAATCTTCACAAACACTCTTGCGGTTTTGCCGCGATCCGCATAGATCACGGCCACCAACGCGGCGGGCCGATGCGGCTTCGTTTGCGATGGGCGATTAGCTCAGTTGGTAGAGCGCCTCGTTTACACCGAGGATGTCGGGAGTTCGAGTCTCTCATCGCCCACCATTTCTTTTTCCCCTAAGCAGCTTCAGATGTGCGCCGCTCGAAAGCTAGCGCTCCACCAGAACGGACTACTCCCTCCGCCATGCCGCTACCTCCTATTGGGCGAATGGATGGCGGCCGGCAAAAGTGGGAGAATTCGCCGCCCGGAAAGTCTCCGCGCTCAAAGGCTACGACGCCTGGAGGTGTGCCATGAGGACCCTGCGCTCCGTATTGACGCTGTGCATCGCGATTGCCCTTTGCACGCCAACTGCCAGATATGTCACCCTGCCCGGATATGCGTTCAAGACGAATCCGCAATGCCAGCGCCATGAACCAAAGACGAGATTTGACAGAAAGTGCGACTGGCCGAGAGTGGGCTTCAAGGACTTTACGCCCCCACTTGTGACCTGGCTTGGAATCTGAAGATCCTGCTCAGACAAGTCATCGCAATCCGGAAGCGCATGAACACTGCCGGATGCGCGTTCTCATTTTCTCCGACTCAGCTGTGAGAGCGTGATCGGGGTAACGAGCATCCCTTATTCGGTGGTGCTCGCCCCATCATTCACCCCTTCGCCAGTTCTTTATCCACCGCCGAGACCAGCCGCGAATCATCCGCCGTCACGTCAGGCGCGAAGCGGGCGGCGATTTTGCCGTCGCGGCCGATCAGGAATTTTTCGAAGTTCCAGAGGATATCGTCTTCGTCGCCCGATATGCCGTGGGATTTCAGGCGTTCACGCATCGGGCCGTCGCCTGTTGTCTTCACGCCCGATTTGGTCAGCTGCCTGTAGAGCGGGTGCTGGGCCTCGCCTTTGACCGAAATTTTCGAGAAGATCGGGAATTTGACGTCATAGGTCAGGGTGCAGAAGTCGAGGATCTCGGCGTCGGTGCCGGGCTCCTGGCCCTTGAAGTCGTTGGCAGGGAAAGCGGCGATGACGAAACCGCGCTCGCGCTTTTCCTCATAAAGCTTTTCGAGCCCGTCATATTGCGGCGTGAGCCCGCATTTCGAGGCGACATTGACGATCAGGAGCACTCTACCCTTGTATTCGTTGAGCGTGGTTTCGCGACCGTCCACTGTTTTGACAGGGATATCCAGCACATTGCCCGTCACGGGAGCCTCCAATTTTATAGGAACATGTTCGCCAAACTTAGCGATATCGCCGCCATTGTCATCAGCGTCGGGATCAACTTGGCTTCCAGATAGTGGCGGTGCGGCTTGTGGCCGCACCGCCATCGCAGCCTGTCAGGCGGGGGATGTTTCCCTCACGTCGTCCAGCAGGAAGTGGACGACGATATAATCCTTCTTGTAGTGGCGGCCGCTGTCCGACACAGCCTCGAGACTGCCGCCGTCCTTCGGATGCCAGGCGTGGTAATGGGGATTGGTGGTGATCAGCGTGATCGCCTTGCCCGAGAAATTTCCTTCGCCAAGCCGGAAGCGCATCTCGGCGAGCGGCCAGATCCGCTCGTAATCCTCCATGGCAATGCGTGCCTTCAGCGCTTTGCGGCGCAGCGGCGCTTCACCTGGCTCTGCGGGAGATTCCAGCACCACCTCTTCGGCATCGTCAATGATGGCATTGAATTCGTCAGGCCACATCCGTCTCATGAATCGCTCCTCCCAGGGCTCTGTGCCGGTTTGCAGATGAAACTTAACGCTTTGCTCGAAAGAAGCAAATTCCTGTCATGCGGTTGTCATCGGCGTCGGCTGCTCCTACGTTCCCCTCGAACCGCATCAGGGCCGTCAGTCGCCCGCAGTCCCGAGATCAGAGATGAAGACACGTGAAGAAAGGCAGGCGCTCCGGGCGAACATGCCGCGCACTCCCCTCAGCGCCCATCATATGGAAAACGCCCGTCTGCTGCCGGACCGCGGCGAATTGCTCTACCGCATCCCGAACGGCGGCATCGGGGTCGAGGTGGGAGCGGCCTTCGGCGAATATACGGCGGAGATCCTGGAAAAGAACCGGCCGGCCCAGCTCTACCTCATCGATCCCTGGTCGATGGATCGCTACAGCTCCGGCCTCGATTCGATCCATACGAAGTTCGCGGCCGAGATCGAGGCCGGCCGGCTGCATCTGATGCAGGGCACATCGCTCGAAAAACTTGCGGAATTCGAGGACGATTTTCTCGATTGGGCCTATATCGATACCGACCATTCCTTCGAGCTCACCTGGCAGGAACTCCTACTCTGCGAGAAGAAGGTGAAGCGGACGGGACGCATTGCCGGGCATGATTTCTGCACCGGCAACACCGTCAAGCCGATCGTCTACGGCGTCGTCGAGGCGGTTACCAAGTTCTGCAAGGATTATGGCTGGCAATTCGAGTTCCTGACGGTCGAATCGCACGCGCATTTTTCCTATTGCCTGAAGCGGCTCTGAACCGCTTCACTCCTTGCCGGAATATTGTTCGTCGCTCACCTGCTCCAACCAGTCTGCGACACTGCCATCCAGCGCTTCATGGATGGCGATATGCGTCATTGCCGTGTCCGGAGCAGCACCGTGCCAATGTTTTTCGCCCGGCGCGAACCAGATCGTGTCGCCGATCCTGATCTCGCGGATTTCCCCGCCCCAGCTCTGGGCGAGTCCCTTGCCTGATGTAACGATCAGCGTCTGGCCGAGCGGATGTGTGTGCCAGGCCGTGCGGGCGCCAGGCTCGAAGGTGACGGAGGTTGCCCTCACCCGAGCCGGCGCCGGCGCTTCCATCAGCGGGTCCTGGCGAACGGCGCCGGTGAAATAGTCGGCCGGCGCCTTCATCGAGGGGCGAGAGCCGGCGGGTGTGATCTCCATGATCTTTCCTTTTCCATCCATTGCGGTTGAAGCCTTGTAACGCGACGATATTTCATCGAGGCGACCGATCAAAGCCGGATCGTCAATTGCCGCGCAGTCGCCTGCCTGATAGTCCGGGGTCTTTCATCGCTAATGCGCACCGCATCGTGCTTGATTTATGCGACGCGTCGGCTCTTTGTTTTTGTGCATGTCGTCGCTGCACGCTTCCAGGCGACAAGCAGTAGGGAGGACTTTTCATGAAACACCATGCTTTCGGCCGCATGCCTTTCACCGTCACCAATGTCGGCTTCGGCGCCTGGCAGATCGGCGGATCCTGGGGCGATATCAGCGAGGTGGACGGACGCGCGGCGCTGAATGCCGCGCTCGATGCCGGCATGACCTTCATCGACACAGCCGACGTTTACGGCGACGGCCGCTCCGAAAAGATCATCGCCGACGTGTTGAAGGCGCGCGGCGGAGAACGCCCGATGGTCGCCACCAAGGCAGGCCGGCGCCTCAACCCGCATGTCGCCGAAGGCTATACCAAGGCCAATCTGGAAGGCTTCATTGACCGTAGCCTTGAGAATCTCGCCGTCGACAGCCTCGACCTCATGCAGTTGCACTGCCCGCCGCGTGAAGTGCTTTACCAGCCTGAAGTCTTCGAGAGACTGAACGAGCTGCAGAAGGCCGGCAAGATCAAGGGTTACGGCGTCAGCGTCGAAAAGGTCGAGGACGGATTGAAGGCGATCGAATATCCCGGCGTCGTTAGCATCCAGATCATCTACAACATCTTCCGCCAGCGCCCGGATCACCTGTTCTTCCAGGAAGCGCGCCGCAGGAACGTTGCGATCATCGCCCGCGTGCCGCTCGCAAGCGGCCTGCTCTCCGGCAAGATTACCCGCGACACCCAATTCGCCAATGATGACCATCGCAACTTCAACCGCCACGGCGAAGCCTTTGATGTCGGCGAGACCTTCGCGGGCGTTCCCTTCGACGTCGGCCTTCAGGCGGTCGAGGAAGTGCGCAAGCTCGTTCCGGCAGGGGCGACCATGGCCACCTTTGCGTTGCGCTGGATCCTGATGAGCGATGCCGTCACCGTCGTCATTCCCGGCGCCCGCAATGCCGAGCAGGCCAAGGCCAACGCCGCCGCTGCCGACCTCGCGCCGCTTTCGGCCGATGTCATGGCGGCAACGCGCGAGATCTACGAGCGGCTGATCGCCCCGCATGTGCATCAGCGCTGGTAGGCGTCGACACTCGAGAACAAATAGCCGAAACGCAGATGGCCGGGTTTTCGCCCGGCCATTTGCGTTTCATCGATTCTCGTCATCGTTCCACGCGCGCCGGACGCAAGTCCGGAGCGACATTTCAGAGGGCTTGCGTCAGGCTGCGTCCCTTTCCCGGCGCATCTCGTTCCTCATGATGAAGAGCGACGAGCCAAGAATGAGTGCTGCCCCCAGCCAAAGGTAGCCGGCCGGCGCATAGCCGAAGAACAGCCAGCCGGCGAGCACGTTCAGCGGCAGCTTCAGATCGTCGAACGGCTGCACATAGGCGGCATCGGCGCTGGCATAGGCAAGGGTCAGCAGATATTGCGCCACGACCGTCAGGAGGCCCGCCAGCAGGAAGAGCGCGAGCGCCGCACCCGTCGGCACCGCAAAGCCCGCGGCAAGCGCCAGACCGCCGTTGATTGGGGTCAGCAGCACCAGCAGCCAGACGGTAATCGTCTCCGGCTTCTCGATACCGGTCAGGCTCTTCGTGATGAGCGACGAGGCGCCCCAGAGCAGCGCTGAGAGAACAGGCAGCAATGCGGCCCAGGTGAAGCTGTCCGACCATGGCTGGAGGATGATCATCGCGCCGGCGAAGCCGACGGCCGTTGCCGCCCATCGCGCCGAACCGACACGTTCGCCGAGAAACAGTCGCGCGCCAAGGATGATGAAGAAGGGCGAGGTCATGACGAGTGCGATCGCCTGCCAGATCGGCACCGAGGCAAGGCCCGAAACCCAGGCCTCGACACCGAGCGCGGCAAAGACAACGCGCACGACATGCCGCCACGGATATTTGGTGCGCATTGCCGAAAGGCCGGCCTTGCGCAGGAAAGGCAAGGAAAAGAGGAAGGCGAAGGCATATTGCCAGAAAGCCGTAGAGGCCGAGGGAAAGGCGAGCTCCATGGTCAGCCACTGGGTGACGACGTTGAGGAGCGAGAAGGCCACGCCTCCAAGCACCATGAAAGCGGCGCCGGCAAAGGCGCGGGATTGCGAGACTGCAAGGGAATTCTGATTCATGTCTTCGATCCTGAACAGGGACTAACACAAATCAGGACGCATGAGCCAACGGCACGCAAACGCCGACAGTTCCCTGCCCGCACGCGGCCATGCTCATTCTCTTTCATCCGGACTATACCGTCGGCTCCGGAATTGCACCGGATCTGCTGACCCTTCCCTCGCCGAGGCTCCGGAAGGCGCTCGCGGGCTCGAGCCGCAGCCCTTACCGCCGGTGGGGACTTTCACCCCGCCCTGAGAACGGTTTCGTTCGTAGAACAAAGCGTTGCAGGGAGCAAACGAAAAGGGGTCCGGCGATGCCGAACCCCTCAAAAATCCTGCGCAACCGCTCTCGTGTACGGCTGGCGGACTATCTAATCAGCCGTTGACGGCATCCTTCAGGCCCTTGCCGGGCGTGAACTTCGGCACGTTACGTGCGGGAATGTCGACTTCAGCGCCGGTCGACGGGTTGCGGCCCTTCGTTGCGGCACGATGAGAAACAGTGAAGCTACCGAAACCCGCGAGGCGGATGTCGCCCTTGTTCTTGAGTTCAGCCTGTACAACGTCGAAAACCGCATCGACAGCGGAAGCCGCGTCAGACTTCGTCAGTCCAGCCTTTTCGGCTACTGCGGACACGAGTTCATTCTTGTTCATGTTTCCACCCCTTTCTAAATGGTATGAAACGACTCAATGTAAGCTAGGCGCCGAATAGGTTTCATCAGGCCCGCCGAAAACCCAAAAGCCCTGCAAATCAAGGAAAAGCAAGCGTCTCCATGACGTTTTCACAAAAAAGGCTGGCGTTTCCGCCAGCCTTTTCGCGTCTTTTGCGCCAATTGGGCATAAATGTGGCAAGCGCCACTCAATGCGCTATGGTTGCGCCTGTATCATCAAGGCCTTCGACCGATGCAATGACCGGTGTTTCCACCGTGCCGTCCCACTCGATCGGCTCCGGCCGGCGGATCAACGCATGCTTGATCACCTCGCCCATGCGGGATACCGGGATGATCTCCATGTTGTTCTTCACGTTGTCCGGAATCTCCGCCAAGTCCTTGGCGTTTTCCTCCGGAATCAGCACCTTCTTGATGCCGCCGCGAAGCGCTGCAAGCAGCTTTTCCTTGAGACCGCCGATCGGCAGCACGCGGCCGCGAAGGGTGATTTCACCGGTCATGGCCACATGCCTGCTCACCGGGATGCCGGTCATGATCGAGACGATGGCGGTCGCCATGGCGACGCCGGCCGAGGGACCATCCTTCGGCGTCGCGCCTTCCGGCAAGTGCACGTGGATGTCGCTCTTGTCGAAGCGCGGCGGCTCGATGCCGAAATCGACGGCGCGCGAGCGGACATAGGAGGCCGCTGCCGAGATCGATTCCTTCATCACGTCCTTCAGATTGCCGGTGACCGTCATGCGGCCCTTGCCCGGCATCATCACGCCTTCGATGGTCAGCAACTCGCCGCCGACTTCTGTCCAGGCAAGACCGGTCACGACACCGATCTGATCCTCGCCCTCGGCTTCGCCATGGCGGAAGCGCGGAACGCCCAGATAGTCGGCAATGTTGGCGGCCGTCACATGAACGGACTTCGTCTTGCCCTTGATGATCTCGGTCACCGCCTTGCGGGCGAGCTTCATCAATTCGCGTTCGAAGCTGCGGACACCGGCCTCGCGGGTGTACTGCTGGCTGATCGCCATCAGGGCGTCGTCGCTGACCGAAAACTCTTCCGGCTGCAACGCATGTTCCTTGATGGCCTTCGGCAGCAGATGCCGCTTGGCGATCTCGCGCTTTTCATCCTCGGTGTAGCCGGCGATACGGATGATCTCCATGCGGTCCATCAGGGGCGCCGGAATGTTCAGCGTATTCGCCGTCGTGATGAACATCACGTCCGAAAGGTCGTATTCGACTTCCAGGTAGTGGTCCATGAAGGTCGAGTTCTGCGCCGGATCGAGCACTTCGAGCAGAGCCGAAGACGGATCGCCGCGATAGTCCTGGCCGAGCTTGTCGATTTCGTCCAGCAGGAAGAGCGGGTTGGACTTCTTCGCCTTCTTCATCGACTGGATGACCTTGCCGGGCATCGAGCCGATATAGGTGCGGCGGTGACCACGGATTTCGGCTTCGTCGCGAACGCCGCCGAGCGCCATGCGGACATACTCACGGCCGGTCGCCTTGGCGATCGACTGGGCAAGTGAGGTCTTGCCGACGCCCGGAGGGCCGACGAGGCACAGGATCGGGCCCTTGATCTTGGTGGCGCGGGCCTGCACGGCGAGATATTCGACGATGCGCTCCTTGACCTTGTCGAGACCGAAGTGATCGGCTTCGAGGATCTTCTCGGCATTGTTGAGATCGGCCTTGATCTTCGACTTCTTGCCCCAGGGGATACCGAGCAGCCAGTCCAGATAGTTGCGCACGACGGTGGCTTCGGCCGACATCGGGCTCATCTGGCGCAGCTTCTTCAGCTCCGCATCGGCCTTTTCACGGGCTTCCTTGGACAGCTTGGTCTTGGAGATGCGCTCTTCCAGTTCGCTCATCTCGTCGCGGCCTTCCTCGCCGTCGCCGAGTTCCTTCTGGATCGCCTTCATCTGCTCATTGAGGTAGTATTCGCGCTGGGTCTTCTCCATCTGGCGCTTGACGCGCGAGCGGATACGCTTTTCGACCTGCAGAACCGAGATCTCGCCTTCCATGAAGCCAAGAGCCTTTTCGAGGCGAGCCTTGACGCTGGTGGTCTCCAGCATTTCCTGCTTCTCGGTGATCTTGATCGACAGATGCGAGGCGACCGTATCGGCGAGCTTGGAATAGTCGTCGATCTGGCTGGCGGCACCGACCACTTCCGGCGAAATCTTCTTGTTGAGCTTTACGTAGCTCTCGAATTCGGAAACGACCGAGCGCGACAGCGCTTCCAGTTCGACCGGATCGTCATGCGGCTCCTCGAGCACATGGCCGAGCGCCTCGTAGAAATCCTCGCGGCTGGTATAGGCGTCGATCTCGGCGCGCGCGCGGCCTTCGACGAGAACCTTCACGGTGCCGTCCGGCAGCTTGAGCAGCTGCAATACGTTTGCGACGGTGCCGACATTGTGGATCGCGGAAGGATCCGGATCGTCGTCGCTGGCGTTGATCTGCGTCACCAGCATGATCTGCTTGTCGGAACCCATGACCTCTTCGAGCGCACGGATCGACTTTTCCCGTCCGACGAACAGCGGCACGATCATATGCGGGAAAACCACGATGTCGCGCAGGGGCAGAACAGGGTAGGCAGTGCTGCTCGCTACAGACGTTTTCTTCGTCATTTTTATGTCCTTTCCATCGTCCCGTTGCCGGGCTCTCTGCACGGCCGCTTGGGACCGGCCGGCACTCTCACTTGGCCTACAAGTGGAGGTTCTGACTACGCTTTTCAAGCCACGCTAACGCCCGCGTTCCCCGGATGTGACAGCTGTATTACAACGGAACGCCAACACTATGAAGCGCGTGGCTGGACCGGCGCTTACCACTTCCGACCTGGCTAAAATACAAACGCCAGCAATACGCTTACGGAATCACTGCATCTTTGCCAAGCACCGCCCCTTGCGCAATATCGACAAAGGCAATCGCGGTTCCCATGCGAAAAATACTAACAGCGCCTCGCATGGTTTTTCAAATAGAAAGGGGCTCGCCGACGGCAAGCCCCTCAAAATAATCGTGTGAAAGTCACAAGGTCACGCGGAAGCGTTGGCCTTTTCTTCCTGACGATCGGCATAGATGTAGAGCGGACGGGCAGAACCGCGCACCACTTCCTCCGAGATGACGACCTCGCGTACGCCTTCCAGCGTCGGCAGCTCGAACATCGTGTCGAGCAGGATCTTCTCCATGATCGAGCGAAGGCCGCGGGCGCCGGTCTTTCGAGTGATCGCCTTGCGGGCGATTTCGCGAAGAGCGTCCTCGTGGAAGTTCAGCTCCACATCCTCCATCTCGAACAGTCGCTGATACTGCTTGATCAGCGCGTTCTTCGGCTCGGACAGGATCTGGATCAGTGCGTCCTCGTCGAGATCCTCGAGCGTCGCCAGAACCGGCAGACGGCCGATGAACTCCGGGATGAGGCCGAACTTGACCAGGTCTTCCGGCTCCAGCTCGCGCAGGACCTCGCCGACACGGCGGTCGTCCTGCGACTTGACGGTCGCGCCGAAACCGATCGAAGTCTTCTCGCCGCGGGCAGAGATAATCTTGTCGAGGCCGGCGAATGCGCCGCCGCAGATGAACAGGATGTTCGTCGTGTCGACCTGCAGGAATTCCTGCTGCGGATGCTTGCGGCCGCCCTGCGGCGGAACGGAAGCGACCGTGCCTTCCATGATCTTCAGCAGCGCCTGCTGCACGCCCTCGCCCGAAACGTCACGGGTGATCGACGGGTTGTCGGACTTGCGCGAGATCTTGTCGACTTCGTCGATGTAGACGATGCCGCGCTGCGCACGCTCGACGTTGTAGTCGGCCGACTGCAGGAGCTTCAGAATAATGTTTTCGACGTCCTCGCCGACGTAGCCGGCTTCGGTCAGCGTCGTCGCGTCAGCCATGGTGAAGGGAACGTCGATGATGCGGGCGAGCGTCTGGGCAAGATAGGTCTTGCCACAGCCAGTCGGGCCGACAAGCATGATGTTCGACTTCGCCAACTCGACTTCGCCGTTCTTGGAGGCGTGCGCCAGGCGCTTATAGTGATTGTGAACGGCGACCGACAGGATCTTCTTCGCCTGACGCTGGCCGATGACGTATTCGTCGAGGACCTTGATGATGTCCTGGGGCGTCGGAACGCCGTCACGGGACTTGACCATCGAGGACTTGTTCTCCTCGCGGATGATGTCCATGCACAATTCGACGCATTCATCGCAGATGAACACGGTCGGTCCGGCAATCAGTTTCCGGACTTCGTGCTGGCTCTTTCCGCAGAACGAACAATAGAGGGTGTTCTTGCTGTCGCCGCCGTTGCTGCCGCTGACCTTGCTCATATCACTTTCCTTCCAGCACGCCGCATTTCAACGCGAAATCGCGGTCCACTCAATCAGCTCCTGGCGGCACTCCGTCTCCGGAGCCTTTGCCGAGAAGGGCTTCAGGGGCTACGAACCGGGCCCATTCAATCCTGTCCGGGTTCCGGCGGCAACGAATTCCCCTTCGAATGCCAAATGCTATGTCATAAAAATTCAACATAGCATTAATAGTTACTATTAGCGTCTTCGTCGCCGCATGAAAGCCCTTGTTCAATCACAAATGGGATAGAACTGTGGCGAGGAAAACACCATCCCAATTAATTACTAGGCCTGTTCACCTTCCATTTCGAGGCGCGAGGTCAGAACCTTGTCGATCACGCCCCAACCCTGGGCCTCGTCGGCATCCATGAAATGGTCACGATCGAGCGTCTTTTCAACTTCCTCGTAGGTGCGGCCCGTGTGCTTGACATAGACCTCGTTCAGGCGGCGCTTCATCTTGAGGATGTCGCGGGCGTGGCGCTCGATGTCCGAGGCCTGGCCCTGGAAGCCGCCCGAAGGCTGGTGCACCATGATGCGGGAATTCGGGGTGGCGAAGCGCATGTCCTTGTGGCCGGCGGCAAGCAGCAGCGAACCCATGGACGCGGCCTGGCCGATGCAGAGAGTCGAAACCGCGGGCTTGATGAACTGCATCGTATCGTAGATCGCCATGCCTGCGGTAACGACACCGCCGGGCGAATTGATGTAGAGCGCGATTTCCTTCTTCGGGTTTTCGGCCTCGAGGAAGAGAAGCTGGGCGCAGACGAGCGTCGCCATGTGATCCTCGACGGCACCCGTCAGGAAGATGATGCGCTCCTTCAACAGGCGGGAATAGATGTCATAGGAGCGTTCACCGCGATTGGTCTGTTCCACGACCATCGGCACGAGGGCCATTGCGGTATCGACTGGGTTTCTCATGTGCGTCCTTTGTCAACGTCTCGCCGGCCGGCGCCGGGAATCAAAGAAAATGTCTTACCCCTACATAGAGTGTCCCGGCCCTTCTCTTCAAGACACGCATGAGGATAACGTTAAGAAGGCGGGCAAGACGGCTCCGTTTCCGGCTCCTGGTAGCCTCTTTCGCCAAAACGCCTGTTAACGGCGAGCCCTCGGCAACGTCTCCCCCGGCTTTTCTCCGTGACAGGATGAAGAAAGGCTTACTCCATTCGGCAGTGCTCACACACGTTTACCCAACGGAAAGCCTACCGGCAGATATCGGCGCAAATCCATGCCGCAGTGCAGCGGCATTAAGAAAGTGGCGAACTTCCTCGGCAAGGATGCAGGCCAACAGAAAAGGCCGACAGACGAGGGGTTTGCCGCCGTGTTCAATATCGCTACAGGTCTCGCCATCTGGTGTTCGGAGGCCATGACGCTCGCTTTGGTGCTCTTCGTCGCCTGGCGTCACAACGTCAGGAACGAGGCCTATCTCTATTGGGGCTTCGGTTTCCTTCTGACCGGCATCGGCTTTGCGATGATCTCGCTGCGCGGCCAAATCCCGAGCGTGCTTTCCATCGAGGCGGGCAATGCCATCGCGCTACTCGGCCAAAGTGCCTGGGTGGCGGGCTTCCTTGCGCTTGAGCATAAGAGGATCGAATGGTGGGCGCTGCTGCCGCCGGTCATCTGGCTGGCCGGGATTTTCCTGCCCTGGGTCAACGATGATTATTCGAACCGCGTCGTGCTTTACAACCTCGCTTCCGCGACAGGCGCCACAGCGCTCGCCATGGCGGTTGCTGCAGGCGACATGCGCCGCGAGCGCACCCGCGTCAAGCTGATGGGCGTCTTCGTCATTCAGGGCTGCCTGTGCTTCGGCTCGGCGCTGACGATGGCGCTGACGCTGCCGAGCGAGATCGACGCAACCAATCTCGCCGGCGCCTCCGCCATGGCAAGCGCCTTCCTGCTCACCATCGCCTTTGCGTTCACTTGCCGGCTGATCATGGAGCGTTCCGAACGCCACCTGCGCGCGCTGACCTTGACCGACGCGCTGACCGGCGTGCTCAACCGCCGGGGCCTGCTCGGCTATTTCGGCGCCATCCAGGAAAGAGCCCACATTGAACAGCGCCAGGTCGCGGTCATGCTCTTCGACCTCGACCATTTCAAGCGCGTCAACGACCGCTTTGGCCACCAGTCCGGCGACGCCGTGCTGACCGCGTTTGCCCGCATGGCCCGCCAGTACATTCCGAACAACATCTTCGGCCGCATGGGCGGCGAGGAATTCGCGGCCTTCGCCGACGTCGCCGACCAGACGGAAGCCGAGGCGATCGCCGAGGCGATTCGCACCGAATTCTGCCGTCTTCCCGTCAGCACCGGCGAGGCGATCGTTCCTGCAACGGTCAGCATCGGCATCGCGCTCGCCTCCTCGATCGAAGCCAATATCGACAAGCTGATCTCGGCCGCCGACCGGGCGCTCTATGCGGCGAAAGGCGCCGGCCGCAACTGCACGGTCACTTTCGGCGAAGCGGAGACTGCAGCGCCGGCGCCGGCGACGCCGGACAACACTGCAGGCGAACTCGTGCCGACCGTCGACGACCAGGTCGAGGCGCTCCGGCGCATGGGCCAGCTCTCAAGGGCCGGCTAGCGCATCGACCCCGAAAATCGGAATCGATTCTCTGGGTTAGACTGAAATTTTAAAGTGATGGAGCCCGCCCTACACGCAATGTTCCATCACCGCCCCTCACGTCCATCTTTCCGAGGCCCGGCAAATCCGCTAAGCCTCGAAGCATGACGATACCGCCCTTCCTCTCGATCGATCGCACCAGCCGCCATGTCTCGCTGGACGCCCGCAACCCGGCCTTTTACGGCAATCCGAATGCTGTCTATGCGGCGCTTCACGCCCATTGCCCGACCTTCTATTGGAGCGAGCAGAAGCAGTGGTTCTTCACCGGTTACGACCACGTGAACGCACTGCTGCGCGACCGTCGCTTCGGCCGACAGATCCTGCATATCGCCAGCCGCGAGGAACTCGGCCTTGCCGAGCCGATGCCGCATCTTGCCAGTTTCGATCTTTCGGAACGCTATTCCCTGCTTGAACTCGAGCCGCCGGAACACACGCGGCTGCGCACGCTCGTCAACCGCGCCTTCGTCTCCCGCCATGTCGAGAAGATGAAGCCGGAGCTGGAGGAGCTCGCAAATAGACTGATCGACGGCTTTGCCGACAAGGGCGAAGTCGAGCTGCTCTCGGCCTTTGCCGACATCATCCCGGTGACGATGATCGCCCGCATGATCGGCATTCCCGAAGAAATGGGACCGCAGCTCCTCAAGTGGTCGCATGCTTATGTCCGCATGTACATGTTCGGGCGCACCCGCGCAGACGAAGATGCTGCGGAGCAGGCGGCACGGGAATTTTCCGATTATGTGAAGACCGTCATTGCCGAGCGCCGGGCCGAACCGCGTGACGACCTGCTGACGCATATGATCCATACAGAGCACAAGGGCCAGTACCTGACGGAAGACGAACTTGTTTCAACGACCATCGTGCTGCTCAATGCCGGCCATGAAGCGACAGTCCATCAGATCGGTAATTCCGTGCGCATCATTCTGGTTAGCGGCTACGATCCAGCTGAACTTTTTCGCGACGAAACAGCAACCGAGTGCACCGTCGAGGAGTCTCTGCGCATCGGCGCGCCTGTCCATATCTTCCAGCGCTGGGCGCTGGAACCCGTCGAAATCGACGGCGTCTCCTTCAAGCGCGGCGACAAGGTCAGCCTCATCCTCGCCGCCGCCAATCTCGATCCGGCAAAGTTCACCGATCCCCTCACCTTCCGTCCCGATCGGAATGAGGCCGCAAACCTCTCCTTCGGCGCCGGCATCCACTTCTGCATCGGCGCGCCGCTGGCACGGCTGGAGCTCAATGTCGTGCTGCCGATCCTGTTCGAACGGCTTGCGGGCTTAAGACTGGCCAAGACGCCGGTGGTCAAGGACGTCTACCATTTCCACGGGCTGGACCGGCTGGATCTCGCCTGGTAGGCCATCGCAGTCGATCTTCTCATCAAAACGGCCGGGTGCACACGCACGCCGGCCGTTCTTCATTGCAAGGGACTGCCGTATCAGCCGTAACGGCCGGTGATGTAGTCTTCCGTGCGCTTGATCTTCGGCGACTGGAAAATCTCAGCGTCGGACCGTATTCGATCAGTTCACCGAGATACATGAAGGCGGTATTGTCCGAGATACGGCTTGCCTGCTGCATGTTGTGCGTCACGATCACGATGGTGAACTCGCCCTTCAGTTGCGAGACCAGCTCTTCGACCTTGGCAGTCGAGATCGGGTCGAGGGCCGAGGTCGGCTCGTCGAGAAGCAGGACTTCCGGGCGCAGCGCCACGCCGCGGGCGATGCACAGACGCTGCTGCTGGCCGCCGGAGAGGCCGAGACCGCTGCCCTTCAGCTTGTCCTTGACCTCATCCCAAAGAGCCGCCTGACGCAGCGCCTGCTCGACGCGCACATCCAGATCGGCCTTATTGAGGCGCTCGTGGTGGCGAATGCCATAGGGGATGTTGTCATAGATCGACATCGGAAACGGCACCGGCTTCTGGAACACCATGCCGACGCGGGCGCGCAGTTCGTTCATCGAAAAGCTTGGGTCGAGGATGTTCTTGCCGTCGAGCTTGATCGAGCCGGTGGCGCGCATCTTCGGATACAGCATGTAGATGCGGTTCAGAATACGCAGCAGCGTGGACTTGCCACAGCCTGACGGACCGATCAGCGCCGAGACCTGACGCTCCGGAAAACTCAGGCTCACATCTTTGATCGCATGGGCGTCGCCGTAATAGAAATTGACGTTCTCAAGAGAGATCTTGTCTTTGGCCATCGGCCTCCCGGCAAGGCGGGCGACGGCGAGGAAATCAGACAGGCATCATGCAGCGGTCTCTTCCTGCAGCTTGCTGGATATGTCGCTGGCCGACATAGGCTTGCCCATCAGATAGCCTTGAAGCTGATCGCAACCAGCATCTCGCAGGATCGCGGCCTGGCGACTATTCTCGATCCCTTCGGCCGTGACGGGAATCTGCAGAGCGGTTGCGAGAGAGATGGTTGCCCGGAGAACGTCCGCACCATTTGTGGCCTCGTCGAGAGCGGACACGAGCGACCGGTCGATCTTCATGCGATCAAAGCCGAACTGCCGCAATGCGCCGATGCTTGCGTAGCCGCAGCCGAAGTCATCGAGCGCGAACTTGATGCCGACGCGCTTGAGATGGTCTATCGAGCGCCGGGCCTGATCCGGATTCGTGATCAGAACGCCTTCGGTGATTTCCAAGGTCAGTCGATGCGGATCGAAATCGAGCTCTTGGAGGAGAGAGATCACTTCGGCGGCAAATTCCGGATTGCAGAGCTGGATCGGCGAGACGTTTACCGACAGTGCAAGATCGGGCCAGCTCCTGGCATGCTCGATCGATGTTTTCAGCATGTGAGCGCCGAGCGCATCGATGAGGCCACATCTCTCGGCAAGAGGGATGAAAATCTCCGGACTGATGTTCCCCGTCGCCGTGCGCCAACGCGCCAGTGCTTCAAGACCGGTGATGGCGCCCGTCGAGGCGGAGACGAGAGGCTGGAAGACGGCTTCGATCGCGCCACCATTGATCGCACTCTTCAACAGGCTTTCCAGTTCGGCGACCCGTTGCCGCTCCCGGTCCAGCTCGAAGTCGTACTCGACTGCCTGGCCTCGGCCATTTGCCTTGGCGCGATAGAGAGCCATGTCCGCTCTGCGGAGAAGTTCCAGCGGCGATACGCCTGTGGTGCAGGCAGCCGCGCCTATGCTTGCTCCAATCTCGATCGTCCGACCTTCGATTTTGAAGGGTTCGGCAAACAGCGCCAGGATGGTCCTTTCCATCTCCTCGCCCGAGGCGGACCCGACCTGCACCAGTGCGAACTCATCGCCCCCGAGCCGAGCCGCGGCAACGACTTCGGGATGGCAGGCCACCAGCGCGGTCGAGACCATCCGGATCAACTCGTCCCCCACCGCATGCCCCCAGGCGTCGTTGACGGCCTTGAAGCCATCGAGATCGACCAGATGGAGCCGGGGCGGCGAAGAATCCGAGGCCTCCAGCTCTTCCAGCAGGCTGAGAAGCCCATGTCTGTTCAACAGTCCGCTCAGGCTATCGTGGTTTGCCTCGAAAAGCGCCGTTTGCGCCAATTGGCGCAGGCGCCGCGCTTCGGATGCGCCCACCAGCAGAACGCCGACAAGAAACAGCACAAGAATGATGCTTGCGGCTGCAACATAAGGATAGACCTGATGAAACACGGCGCTGCCCGGTGCTTTGCTCGGCCAGACGAGATGGCCGATGACGTCACCCTTCATATCCGTGATCGGCGTGTCGAGCAAACCTGGCTCGGCGGTGGCTGCAAGGCGCAACCCCTCAAGTTCGTGTTCGTTCGAAAGCGTGTCGAGAACTTCCGACGTGAATTCCTTGTAGAGGCTCAGCACGCTGAGCTTCGGCAGCTCGCCTTCTATCGTGAAAGGCTGGATTGCCTGCGACGCGATCAGCGCGATACCGGTTTCGGTCTTGATGAAATTGATGACCGGCGCCTGCTTCGGATCGGCGGCTGCATCGATCTGCCGATAAAAGGCTTCGCCAAAAAATACGCCCGGCTCGAAAGGCTTGCCTTTTGCATAAGCGGAAATGATCGATGACCCGTCGGGGCCGATCACGATCGCGCCGTCGTATAGCGGGTAGTCCTCGGTGGTTTTCCCCCAATTTTCATAGGCCCAATCGGCTGCGGTCGCAGATGCGGTCGCGGTATAGGCATCATCCCATACGGCGTTATCCCTCGTCGTCGCGCTCAGGCGGCTGACAAAGGCCGCGATCGCGGCCCGGGCGGCGCGATTGGCCCTGGCATCATCGATCTCGTTTGCCGACCGGGTCATCGTGACGACCACATGGCTCACGAGGCCGGTCAGCACGAGGGCGATGGCAAGGAAGCAGACGGTTGTCGCAATGATGGAAAACGTCTGAGCACGAACGTGCCTACCTGCAAGTTTCGACGACATGCAAATTCCGAAAAGATCGATTGCAAGGTCATGTCTGTGAGACGGCAGGAGACATCATGTCCGCAATGCGCTGCGGATAAGGTTTAGCATTTGACGATGTAGGCGGCGTTAATGCGAAAGATCAAAAGCATTCTATCCGGCAAAGAGACGCGGCCATTCGCGGAGAAAGGGGCCATAATCGCCGCAAACCGGGACAGGTTCCGGATCGCCGACGTCGGTTTGCGGGCATTGCTCAGACCTTCATCACATAGTCCTTGCGAGTCGTTTCAACCACTTCCCACGTTCCCTTGAAGCCCGGTCTGAGGATCATCCGGTCGCCCGTCTTCAGATGAACCGGCTCGCCGCCCTCCTCCATCACGATCGAATGGCCGGAGAGCAGGCTGAAATATTCCCACTCCTCGTAGACGATCCGCCACTTGCCAGGCGTCGCCTCCCAGATGCCGGAATAGAGGCCGCCTTCTGCCTCCTCCAGATTCCACGTGCGAAATTGCGGATCGCCGGAGATGATCCGCTCAGCCTCCGGAGCGCCGAACTCCGGTTCGACGCCGTCAATGCTAAAGGTAATGAAATTTGTCATGGTCCCCATGGTTTCCTCTGATCTCAGATCTTAGAGAGCGCCTGTTCGAGATCGGCGATGATGTCCTTGACGTCCTCGATGCCAACGGAAAGGCGCACCACGTCGGGTCCGGCGCCGGCCGCAATCCTTTGCTCGTCGCTCAGCTGCCGGTGGGTCGTCGAGGCGGGATGGATGACGAGCGAACGGGTGTCGCCGATATTGGCGAGATGGGAGAAGAGTTCCAGCCCCTCGACCAGCGTCTTGCCCGCCTCGTAGCCGCCGTGGACGCCGAAGGTGAAGACGGAGCCTGCGCCCTTCGGCGAGTAGCGCTGCTGCAGGGCGTGGTTCGGATCGTCGTCGAGACCGGCATAGTTCACCCAGGCGATCTTACTGTGCGCCTTCAGCCATCTGGCGACCGCGATCGCGTTGTCGCTGTGGCGCTGCATCCGGAGCGGCAACGTCTCGATGCCGGTCAGGATCAGGAAGGCATTAAAGGGCGAAATCGCCGGCCCGAGGTCGCGCAGGCCGAGCACGCGGGCTGCGATCGCAAAGGCGAAATTGCCGAAAGTCGCGTGCAGGACGATGCCGTTATATTCCGGCCGCGGGCTCGACAGCATGGGGTAGTTGCCCGACTTCGACCAGTCGAAGGTGCCGCCGTCAACGATGAGGCCGCCCATGGAATTGCCGTGACCGCCGAGAAACTTCGTCAGCGAATGCACGACAATGTCGGCGCCGTGTTCGATCGGGCGGATGAGATAGGGCGTTGCCATCGTATTGTCGACGATCAGCGGCAGGCCGTTGCGGTGGGCGACCTCGGCGATCGCGGCAATATCGACGAAGGTGCCGCCGGGATTGGCAAGGCTCTCGATGAAGATGCCCCGCGTCTTCTCGTCGATCTGGCTTTCGAAGCTCGCCGGATCGGCGGAATCGGCCCAGCGCACCTGCCAGCCGAAATTCTCGAAGGCATGGCCGAACTGGTTGATCGAGCCGCCGTAGAGCCTGCGGGCCGCGATGAAATTCTCGCCGGGACGCATGATGGTGTGGAAGACGATCATCTGCGCCGCATGGCCGGAGGCGACAGCAAGGGCGGCCGTGCCGCCCTCGAGCGCTGCGACTCGCTCTTCAAGCACGGCCTGCGTCGGGTTCATGATGCGGGTGTAGATATTCCCGAAGGCCTGCAGGCCGAAGAGCGCAGCGGCATGATCGGAATCGTTGAAGACGAAAGCGGTGCTCTGGTAGATCGGCGTTACCCGAGCGCCGGTCGCCGGGTCGGGCTGCGCGCCGGCGTGGATCGCCAACGTGTTGAATCCCGGATCGTTCTTGGCCATGTCGTCCTCCAATTATTGCTGACGGGCGGGATCATAACCGCTCCAGGACGAAAGTTAATCGCGATCCATTTCAACCCATGGGCGTTCCGTGGAAAATCCGTCTCAGCCGACCGCAACTCAGGCAATGAGACGGGGATACTCGATCGCGGGGCAGCGGTTCATCACCATCTTGATGCCGGCGGCCTCTGCCTTTGCCGCAGCCGCATCGTCGCGAACGCCGAGCTGGGCCCAGACGACCCTCGGCAGCGGCTTCAGCGCCAGCGCCTCGTCGACGACCCCATCCAGATATTCGGAGGCGCGGAAGACGTCGACCATGTCGATCGGTACGGGAATGTCGACAAGCCGGGCGTAGACGGTGCGGCCCTGGATCTGTTTACCCGCCTGCCCCGGATTAACGGGAATGACCTCGTAGCCGAGCGACAGCAGATAACCCATGACCCCGTTGCTCGGCCGCGCCGGATTGGGCGAAGCGCCGGTCAGCGCGATGGTCCTTACTGAACCCAGGATCTCGGCGAGATAATCATCCGTGTAGGTATCGTGGTTCATATCCGTTTCTCCACTCCCGAATTCTCCACTCCCGAAAGCCCTTCGGCCCGGCCCGCATGTTTTTTTGCGTTTCCGTGAAACTGGCAGTGCATCTTTCCCGTATATATGAGTTGGATGCCTATGAGGATGATTCGATGAAAAAAATCGCTCTTGCCCTCACGCTGGTGCTCGCCGCTTCGCCGGCGCTGGCGATTTCGCGCTACAATCCGCTCTCCATGAGTTGCGCCAGCATTCGCGCCGCCATCCATAATCAGGGCGCCGTCATCTTCCGCTACCAGTCCCCCCGCGGTCTGCCGCTTTACGATCGCTATGTCCGCAACAGCAATTATTGCGATGCGACAGAGTATGCGGAGTGGACGCATATCCCCTCGAAGGACGATCCCCGCTGTCCGGTTCTGAATTGCCAGAACATGGACAACCTTGACGGGATGCTTTTCCTTCCGCATCATCAGCTTTGATGTTTTTTCCCGGATTGGACGGACGCATAACCTGTACGCCCTTCGCGGTTGGGAAGGGCTCGGGTTCAATCCCGCGCTGCGATTTCCCGCAGATTATGCAATCAGCAGCTTAATTTCCCGATATATCAAAGTTATAGAAGAATATCTATATTTCAGCAGCATAGAATAATCGGCTCCCCAAGCCCTCCGGACATTTTCTTTTTTTGTTCCCGATAATGCCGCCTTATGTTCCCGCATCCATTAGAAACATCTCATAGTTGAAAGCGCCGCGTAGATTGAACGCATGTCGCGCGCACGTAAAAATTGCTCCAATGGCGCCCATTGTTCACTTATTGGAAGGATGTCATCCAGTCTGAACGTGGTGCTCGACCACTCCTGTTCATTTTCGTGCAAATCGCAGTTGTCTTTTCAAGAATTTAGGTCGCCTATGGCGAGGCGTATTCTCCTTTTCGTTTCCTTCCGGATTTGCTCCCTTGCCTATCGACGTCATCCTGCTCGTTCTCTTCGGCGCATTGCTGCACGCGACATGGAATGCCATCGTCAAGGCCGGCAGCGATAAATCGCTGGACGCGGCGCTGATCTCGGCCGGCGGCGCGGTTTCGGCGCTGCCGTTCCTTGCCTTCCTGCCGTTGCCGCAAGCCGTCGCCTGGCCGTTCATCGGCGCCTCGGCCATCCTGCAGTTCGCCTATTTCCAGCTGGTCGCCGCCGCTTACCGGACCGGCGATATCGGCCTCGTCTATCCGCTGATGCGCGGCTGCGCGCCGTTGCTGGTTGCCGCGACCAGCGGGTTTATCCTGCATGAAAATCTGTCCCCCGGCGCTCTTGCGGGCATCATGACGCTCTCAGCCGGCGTCCTGACGCTTGCTCTGGAGGCGCGGCACGGCAGCGGCCGTGCCGTCATCTTCTCGCTCGCCAATGCCTGCGTCATCGCCAGCTACACCTATGTTGATGGCATCGGCGCGCGTATTTCCGGCAATGCAGTTTCCTACACGTTGTGGATGTCGCTGTTGCCGCCCGTCCTGTTGTTTGCCTGGGCGGTGTCCCAGCGCGGCAGCGTCGCCGTGGCACGTCATATCCGCCGCAACTGGTGGCGCGGCCTCATCGGCGGCGCGGGCTCGATCGCCTCCTATGGGCTGGCACTCTGGGCAATGACGAAAGCCCCGGTCGCGACCGTTGCCGCCTTGCGCGAAACCGCGATCCTTTTCGCGCTGGTGATCTCGGTCACCGTGTTCAAGGAAAAGGCCAGCATCTGGCGCTACGTCGCCGGCGTCGTCATCGCGGTCGGCGGACTGGTTCTGAAATTGGCGTGATCACTCGCCCTTCCACTCGGGCTTGCGCTTGCCGAGGAAGGCGCCGATCCCTTCCTGCGCATCCTCAGTCAGCATGTTCTCGACCATCACCCGGGCGGTATGGTCATAGGCCGCCTCCACCGGCAGCTCGAGTTGCCGGTAGAAGGCTTCCTTGCCGATCTTCAGGGTCAGAGGCGACTTGCTGGCGATCACCCCGGCATATTTGGCAACCACCTGCGCCAGATATTGCTTCGGCACGATACGGTTGACGAGGCCGAAATCCTTGGCGGTCGAGGCGTCGATCGTTTCGCCGGTCAGCAGCATCTCCATCGCCTGCTTGCGATGGGTGGCACGGGTAACGGCCACCATCGGCGTCGAGCAGAACAGGCCGATGTTGACGCCCGGCGTGCAGAATGTCGAAGTGTCCGTGCAGATCGCCAGATCACAGGAGGCCACCAGCTGACAGCCCGCGGCCGTGGCAAGCCCATCAACCTCGGCGATGACAGGCTTCGGCAGATGCGCGATCTTCAGCATCAGATCGGCGCAGAGCCGGAAGGCTTTCTCAAAGAAGCCGGCGCCCTGGTCTTCATCGGCCCGATGGGCCGTGAGCTCCTTGAGATCATGGCCGGCCGAAAAGACAGTACCGGTCGAGGCGATGACGACGACGCGCACATCCGGATCCGCCTCGGCCGTTTCAAGCGCAGCCATCAGCGCTTCGAGAAGCGCGATCGACAGCACGTTGGTCGGCGGATTGTTGAGTACGAGCCGCAACACGCCGTCCCGCAGCGAGCGGCTCAACAATCCGCCCTCTTCCATCCTGTCTGCGTCCTTCCGGAAGGATACGATCTCGGCCATGACACTGCTCCCTGCGCTCGATTCCAGATAGCCTTTGTGCCACAAGGCAGCGGCAATTTCGAGCGTGATCCGTTCCCGCACAGGCCGCTGCGGTCAAGACCAGAACCATGACTGCGATGCCTCGGTCGTCGCCTCCGCACGCGTCAGGCCGACATCACGAAGTTCGTCATCGGTCAGCTCCAGAAGCGTGCGGCGGCTGCGGCGCTTCTCGAGGTGCCACTCGATCGCCGCGAGCAACCGCCGGCCCCAGCGTATGAACTCGCTGACCTTCGACCGGACGATATCGCCCAATGTCTCCGTGGTCTCGCCTGTTTCCAAAGCCATTTCATCTTCCTTTCGCCAACGCATGAAGGATGCGCTGGAAAATTCCGCGAAGGAAGCTTATGGAAATTATGCGATGCATAAGGATTTCTTTGGTATGGCGCTCAATCTCGATCAGCTCGCGACCTTCGTCAACGTCGCCGATCTCGGAAGCTTTACGGCCGCCGCCGATATGGAAGGACTGACGCAACCGGCCGTCAGCCTGCAGGTCAAGGGGCTCGAGCAGCGGCTTGGCGTCCGGCTGATCGAGCGCGTCGGCCGGCGCGCGCAGCCCACCGCGGCAGGCCTCGACCTGCTTGTGCACGCAAAGCGCCTGCTTCAGGCGTCGGCGGCCGCGGAAGAGGCGATGATGCCATACCGAGATGGCGCGAGCGGCCGCGTGCGCATCGGCAGCGGCGGCACGGCGTCGATCCATCTGCTTCCCCGCGCCATCGCCGCCGCCAGGAAAAGCATGCCCGGTCTCGAAATCACCGTGCACATCGGTAACGCCGACGACATTCTGCACGATCTGGAGGCCAACAGCCTCGATATCGCCGTCGTCGCCATGCCTGCCTCGGGACGGAATTTCGAGATTGAACCGTTCTATGAGGAGGAATTGCTGGCCGTTGCCCCTGCAGGCAGCCTCATGCCCGAAGGCGGGCCGGATGCCGCCTTCATGCGCGAGAGGGCGCTCCTGCTTTATGAGGGAGGCAATACGCGGCGCGCGATCGACGAATGGTTGGCCGCCCCGGATGCCAGGACCCGGCCTGCGATGGAGTTCGGCAGCATCGAGGCGATCAAGGAGCTGGTGGCCGTCGGCCTCGGCTGGTCGATCCTGCCTGGGCTGGCGCTGAAGCGCGAACGCGCCGGCCTCGTGACCACGTCGTCGTTGAAGCCCAGGCTTACGCGCCGGCTTGCCATGGTTCTTCGCCGGGACAAACATCTGACACGCGGCCTTCGCGAAATGATGAAATGCCTGCGCGAGTTCAAAAACTAGGGCTGCGGCTGCGCGTCACGTCCCGCAGGAAAGGCGGCAGAGGCGACGCGAAACAGCCAAACGGGGGCCGGCCGCACCTCATAAATGTGAGGTATTGGAATACCACGCCTGCAACTAATTGTTTTTGCTTGCAATTTTTTCAAGGCACCGGAAGGCTCGATATTGACCCGATGTCACATTCCCTTTATACACCGCGCCAGAACGCAGCCTTTCCGGGCTGCTTTCTTTTTGGCATGCCTCGAGCCTGCCAATCCAAGCAACAAGAAACGCCCTTCAAGCCTTCGGGCCAAGGGTCCTAAAAGAGAGTATTCACTATGGCAACCTTCTCCCAGAAGCCTGCAGAGGTGGAGAAGAAGTGGGTGATCATCGACGCCGAAGGGCTGGTCGTTGGCCGTCTCGCTTCCATCATCGCTATGCGCCTGCGCGGCAAGCACAAGGCAACCTTCACGCCTCACGTTGACGACGGCGACAACGTCATCGTCATCAATGCCGACAAGGTCGTTTTCACCGGCAAGAAGTATTCCGACAAGGTCTACTACTGGCACACCGGTTATGCCGGCGGCATCAAGGAACGCACCGCGCGCCAGATCATCGAAGGCCGCTTCCCGGAGCGCGTCCTCGAAAAGGCCGTCGAACGCATGGTTCCGCGTGGCCCGCTCGGCCGTCGCCAGATGAAGAACCTGCGCGTCTACGCCGGCTCCAACCATCCCCATGAAGCCCAGCAGCCGGTCGCACTCGACGTTGCCGCGCTCAACAAAAAGAACGTAAGGAGCGCCTGATCATGGCTGACCTCTCCTCCCTGAAGGATCTCGGCACGGCTTCGGAAGCTGCCGCTCCGGCCCACGTCCGCAAGGTCGACTCGCTCGGCCGCTCCTACGCGACCGGCAAGCGCAAGAACGCTGTTGCCCGCGTATGGGTTAAGCCGGGCTCCGGCAAGATCATCGTCAACGGCAAGGAATTCGCGGAATATTTCGCTCGTCCGGTGCTGCAGATGATCCTGCGCCAGCCGATCGTTGCGGCTGCCCGTGACGGCCAGTTCGACATCGTCGCAACCGTTGCCGGCGGCGGTCTCTCCGGCCAGGCCGGCGCGGTTCGCCACGGCCTGTCCAAGGCGCTCACCTACTTCGAACCGGGCCTGCGCTCGGTCCTGAAGAAGGGCGGCTTCCTGACCCGCGACAGCCGCGTCGTCGAACGCAAGAAGTACGGCAAGGCAAAGGCCCGCCGCTCGTTCCAGTTCTCCAAGCGTTAATCGCTTCGGACAGACGGAATTCACGAAGGCCGGGGAGACCCGGCCTTTTTGCTTTGTGCCGGTTCGCCTTGTTTCTCCTGCGCCTGCGGCATTCGCACGACGCGCCTGCAAGTGCTTTTGGCGGCCGCTCCATCTCCGATCGCTTGTAATTCGTCGTCCGGTCGCCTACCCGTTGTCGACGCCTTGACCTTTCACGACCGAAAAAGGAGCCCCCCTTGGCGAACAAGACCATCGATCACGCCTTCACGGCGACCAGCCTCACCTCCGCCGCCAGCGACCCGACCTTTGCCGGGGCGCTGTCCTTCATGCGCCGCCGCTTCACCAAGGAACTCGCTGGCGTCGACGTCGCCGTCTGGGGTATTCCCTTCGATGCCGCGACATCGAACAGGCCGGGCACGCGCTTCGGGCCGCAGGCGATCCGGCGCGCCTCGGCGATCTTCGACAATGATGCGCAGTATCCCTTCCACCGCGATCTCTTCGCCGACATGGCCGTGATCGACTACGGCGATTGCCTGCTCGATTACGGCAACCATCAGGATACGCCTGCCGCCATCGAGCGCCAGGCGAACGTCATCCTCGACAGCGGCGCCTTCCTGCTGACGCTCGGCGGCGACCACTACGTCACCTGGCCGCTGCTGAAAGCCCATGTGGCAAAACATGGACCGCTGGCGCTCGTGCAGTTCGACGCGCACCAGGACACATGGTTCGACGAGGAGCGGCGCATCGACCATGGCTCCTTCGTGGCGCGGGCCGCCCGCGAGGGCATCATCGATCCCGACCGCTCGATCCAGATCGGCGTCCGCACCCATGCGCCCGAGGATTGCGGCGTCAATATCCTTTACGGTCACCAGCTCGAGGATATGAGTGCCGGCGACATCGCCTCGGCGATCATCTCTCATACGCGCGGCGCGCCTGCCTATCTCACCTTCGATATCGATTGCCTCGATCCGGCCTTTGCGCCGGGCACCGGCACACCGGTGGCCGGCGGGCCGTCGAGCGCCAAGATCCTCTCGGTGCTGCAGCGCCTGCACCAGCTCGATATACGCGGCGCCGATGTCGTCGAGGTGTCGCCGCCTTACGACCATGCCGATATCACCGCCATTGCGGGGGCAACAGTGGCGATGTATATGCTGGGGCTTCATGCGGAGCGACGCGCCATCGCCGTGTCACAAGGCTGACTTATCATCGCTCAAACTGAATCCGGAAAAATTCATAACCCATTGAAAGCGCAGGTTTAACATGGCACCGAAAATCTTCATCGACGGCGAACACGGCACGACGGGTCTGCAGATCCGCACGCGCATGGCAGGCCGCCGCGATGTGGAGCTTTTGTCCATTCCCGAGGCTGAGCGGCGCAACGCCGCCCTGCGCGAGGACATGCTGAACAGCGCCGACATTGCCATTCTCTGCCTGCCCGACGACGCCTCCAAGGAAGCGGTCCAGATGGTTTCGGCCAACAACAATGTGCGCGTCATCGACACCTCGACCGCCTTCCGCGTCAATCCCGGCTGGGCCTATGGCTTTGCCGAAATGGACAGCGCACAGGCCGACAGGATCAAGGCTGCCCGCTTCGTCGCCAATCCAGGCTGCTACCCCACGGGAGCAATCGGCCTCCTCCGGCCGCTGCGCACTGCCGGCATTCTGCCGGACGGTTATCCCGTTACAGTCAACGCGGTCTCCGGCTATACCGGTGGCGGCAAACAAATGATCGCGCAGATGGAAAATCCGGATCACCTCGATGCGATCACCGCGCCGCATTTCCTCTACGGCCTGCCGCTCACCCATAAACACGTGCCCGAGATGACCGTGCACGGCCTGCTCGATCGTGCGCCGATCTTCTCGCCGTCGGTCGGCAAGTTCGCGCAAGGGATGATCGTGCAGGTACCGCTGCATCTCGGCGATCTCGCCGAGGGCACGACGATGGAGAGCATCCATGCCGCGCTCGTCTCCCATTATGCCGGCCAAGACATCGTTCATGTCGTGCCGCTCGCGGAAAGCAAGGCGCTGCCCCGCGTCAACGCTGTCGAACTCGAAGGCAAGGACACAATGAAGCTCTTCGTCTTCGGCACATCGGGCGGTTCGCAGGTGAACCTCGTGGCGCTGCTCGACAACCTCGGCAAAGGGGCCTCCGGCGCCGCCGTCCAGAACATGGACCTGATGCTCGCCTCGTAAGGCCTGAGCGGCGGCATCGACGTGATGCGCGTTCGAGCTTCTCGTCGATCTCATCATCATGATTCTTCTCGCGGTCGCCTGCCTCGGCGGCCGCACATCGCTTTCGGCTCGATCATCGGCGACGGTTAAGCTATGAAAGTGGACCTTCCCAGCCTGCGTTCCCCGAATCACGGAGCCTGATGTCATGACGCTCGATGCGCTCGTCGATGGCGCGCACGCATGGTTTACCGCCGCCCTGCCCGACCACGGCATCTACGCGCTGATGGCCTTTGCCTTCATCGCCGGGCTCGCGCGCGGCTTTTCGGGGTTTGGCGCTGCACTGATCTTCGTTCCGCTCGGCGGTGCGATCGTCGGCCCGAAAATGATCTCGCCGATCCTGCTTGTCATCGACGGCATTGCGTCATTGGGGATGATTCCGCCGGCCTGGCGCGGCGCTAACCGGCAAGAAGTCTTCGTCATGGCGGCAGGCGCTACTCTCGGCATCCCGGCCGGCACGGCGATACTGGCCCTGCTCGATCCGCTGGTCCAACGCTGGAGCATTACGCTCATCGCCATCAGCCCGCTTGCGCTGCTGGTATCGGGATGGCGCTACCATGGGGAGCCGACCGCACCGCTTACCAGCGGCGTCGGGCTGATCGCCGGGCTTTTCAGTGGCGCCGCGCAGCTCGGCGGGCCGCCGGTTGTCGCCTATTGGCTCGGCGGCAAAAGCGACTTCACCCGCGTCAGGGCGAATGTCGTGCTCTATTTCTCGATTTCGAGCGTCGTCAGCGCCATCAGCTATTATTTCGGCGGACTGTTCGTGCCTGCCGTCTTCGCGCTCACCGTCGTCATCCTGCCGAGTTATGCGGTCGGGCTCTATGGCGGCTCGAAACTGTTCGGTCTCGCCGAAGAGCGGACCTTCCGCATCGCCTGCTACGTCCTGATCGCTGCCGCCGCTATCATCGGCATGCCGCTGCTCGACGGCGTGCTGCGCTAAGCCTGCTCGCTTCAATCGCGCTCGGCGATCACTGTCTCGTGCGGATATTCGCCGTAGTACCCGCGCCAGTTGGCGACGGCGAAACCGAAAACAACAAGTGCGCCGGCCTGGTGCAGCAGGCCCCAGTGAAGCGGCACCTGCATCAGCAGCGTGGCGACACCGATTGCCGCCTGCAACGTCACCAGCGAAAAGAGCAGGGCGGCGCGGCGTGCATGGGTGGTCCAAGGCGCTGCGCGAAGGGCGATCACCATGTTGATCAGCGTCAATGCAAAGAGCGTATAGGCGCCGATGCGGTGGATGAACTGCACCGTCTTCGGGTTCTCGAAGGCATTGATCCAGAAGGGCTGCTGGATCAGCAGGTCCGAAGGGATAATGGCGCCATCCATCAGCGGCCAGGTATTGTAGGAAAAGCCGGCATCGAGCCCTGCCACCAGCGCGCCGAGATAGATCTGGAACAGCGCAAAGATGGCGATTACTGCGGCAAAGCCGCGCGAGCTTCGCGCCGGTGCCGGATCGTCCGAATGCCTGGAGAGACCGCGCATAATCCACATGCAGCTGGCAAAGATCAGGCAGGCCATGACGAGATGGGTCGCCAGCCTGTACTGGCTGACATCAGTGCGGACGGCAAGGCCCGAGGAGACCATCCACCAGCCGATGAAACCTTGCAGCCCGCCGAGCGCCAGGATGCCGACGAGCGGCCAGCGCAGGCGCTTCTCGATTCGCCCCGTCAGCCAGAAATAGATAAGCGGCAGCGCGAAGATCACGCCGATGCCGCGCGCAATCAGCCGGTGCGCCCATTCCCACCAGAAGATGCCCTTGAACTCGTCGACCGTCATGGAGCTGTTCAATTGCTGAAATTCGGGAATGCGCTGGTAGAGACGGAATTCCTCCTCCCATTCGGCAGCCGACAGCGGCGGGATGACGCCGTGGATCGGCTTCCATTCGGTGATCGACAGGCCGGAATTGGTCAGCCGCGTGGCACCGCCGACGAGCACGAGACAGAAGAGCGCCAGAAGCACGAAGCCAAGCCAGAGGCGAACGGCGCGTCGGTCGCGGTTCTGCTTGCGCACTTCGCTCAGGATCGCCTGTTCCGTGGTAAGGTTCGCGACGGCCATGATGTCTCCTTCTAATCCGGCAGTTGATTTGCCCCACCGGCTCATGCAAAACAAGCCCCGAACCTTTGCGGCATGCCGTCGCGCCGGCTCGCCCCTCCATTGCAAGAGATAACCGATGCCCGTCCGCCTCCGCAAATTCATCGGCACGATTCTCATCATCGTGCTCGTGCTCGTCTATGCGCTGGTGGCGAACACGATCGCGGTGGCAACGCTCGGCAACGCGCCCTGGTGGGGACATCTGCTTTATTTCCTGCTCACCGGCCTGCTCTGGGTCTTGCCGGCGATGATGATCATCAAATGGATGGCCGGACCGCGGCAGCAGTGAGACCATTAACGGCCGAATAACCGTGATCGGCGGAAAACCTCGCCCGTCGCGTGCAGTTAAACCAAATATACGTCCTGCATCCCTACTTTCCGCTCAGTATTCTTGACCGGAGAACACCCTTGCAGACGCAAAAGCTCGATGTTCATGAACAGCCGTCAGACGGAGTGGCGCTGGCCGACACGGCCATTTCCCGCCTGCGCCAGCTGAGCATGAAACTCGCCATGGCCGAAATTGACATCAGCGTTTTCGACAGCATGCAGCCGCTGGAGGACGACTGGCGGGCGCTGGAGCGCGACAATCTTCAATCCTTGCATCAAAGCTACGACTGGTGCGCCGCCTGGGTGAGCGCCTTTCAGCGTCCGCTTGCGATCCTTAAGGGCACCTATGACGGTCAGACCGCTTTCATTCTGCCGGTCGAGATCGTCAAGTCCCGCGGGCTTTCCGTCGCGAAGTTCATCGCCGCCGACCACAGCAACATCAATACCGGCCTGTTTTCCGAGAGTTTTGCAGAGAGCGGCGGCAGCATCGACGCCGACAAGTTCGCCGGCCAGCTCCAGCACGCGCTGAAGGGCCGGGCCGATCTTCTGTTGCTGCAGAACATCCCGCTGGAATGGCGCGAGCGGCAGACCCCACTCACGGGGCTCCCAATGGTGCAGAACCAAAATCACGCCTACCAGCTGCCGTTCCACTCCACTTTCGAGGAAACGCTGAAGCAGCTCAACGCCAAGGGCCGGCGCAAGAAATTCCGCGTTCAATCGAAGCGTCTGGAGGCAGCCGGCGGTGTCGAATACGTCATTCCCGAGACATCGGAAGAACAGCACTACCTGCTCGATACGTTCTTCCGCCTGAAGAGCGTTCGCTTCGCCAACCTCGGCCTGCCCGACGTCTTCGCCGACAAGGAGACCCGAGCCTTCCTGCACGGCCTCCTCGACAAACGCGATGATGCCAACCGATATTTCGGGCTGCAGATGCATGTGCTCCGGCTCAAGGGCGAAAACCTGGGCCGCATCGCCGCGATTTCAGGGATCTCGCGCAAGGGCGACCACATCATCTGCCAGTTCGGCGCGATCGACGAAGAACTCGTGCCGGATACGAGCCCCGGCGAGTTCCTTTATTGGCAGACCATCTCGGGACTGCATGGCAAGGGTGTCGCGCTGTTCGATTTCGGCCTGGGCGACCAGATCTACAAGCGTTCCTGGGCGCCGGTCGAGACCGCGCATTACGACGTCGTGCTGCCGGTTTCGCCGTTCGGCATCGTCGGTGGCGCCGCGCACCGGATCGTCACCCGCGGTAAGGCGCATATCAAGGCGCGCCCGAAGCTCTATAAATTCGCCCAGGGCATCCGCGCCCGGATCGGCTGAATGCCAGGCGCTTCGCATCGAATTTGATTCATCAGGCGGCCCGGCCGAGCATCTGCTCGGTCCCCTCGCCGCCCGACATCAGCACGACGCGCTCATAGCCGGCCGCCTGGAATTCCGTCATCAGCGTCACGAAAATCGTCTCCTCGACCTCCGGCAGCGAGAGGATGATCTCGATGTCCCGGCTGTGGGTCAGCCGCGAAACGCCGGCGAGATCGGCCGCACCGCATTCGACCACCACCAGGTCATAGGCGGCGGCGAGCGCATCGAGCAGAAGCGACAGCCTGTCGACGCCGCGCATGGCACGGCGCACGTCGCTCTGGCCCTGTGGGATCAGATGGGCATCGGAAAGGCGGTCACTGTGGATCGTGTCGCCGAAGGCGGCCTCACCGCAAAGCAGATCGGTAACTCCAAAGGCGGACCGGTCCTCGGCCATCAGGTCGGTCGGGCATCCGGAACCGGTCATGTCGATCAGGATCACGCGGCGGCCGGCATGGGCGAGCATGCGGGTCAACGAAACCGTTGCGGTCGAGCCGTTGTCACCGGTCGGGGATATGGCGATCGCCAGCGGCGCGCGGCTGCCTGTGAGATAATCCGCAACGGAAGCAACCGAGAATTCATTGTCGTCGTCCGGCGCCTCCTCGGCAGCCTTGACTGCCTCGACGGCGTCATCCTCTTCCGCGACAATGGCGAGCATGCTCGGCTGGACGAGTTTTCTGACAGCCTTGGCGACGACCGGAGCCGCCTCCGGCACATGCTCTTCCTCGATGGTTTTGCCCTCCTCGGTCAGCTTCGGGGAAACATCCACGGGGCGCAGCGCCCGACCGCTGAAGAGTTCGGCCAGCATGATGACGATGGCGCTGATGATTAACGTCGCGACGGCCGCGACGATGACGATGGGCACGACCTTCGGGAAATAGGGATCGACCGGCTCGATCGCCCTCGAAACGATGCGGGCGTCGGCGGGGCTCGAATTGGCGTCGGCGCGGGAAGCGGCCTCGCGGTAGCGCACCAGATAGGTTTCGAGCAGCTGGCGCTGGGCGGTCGCCTCGCGTTCCAGCGCGTTGAGGCCGACCTCGTCCTCACCGGCGCGGGCGCTGGTGGCCTGCACCGTGTCCGACTGGCGTTCGAGCTCCTTCGCCCTCAGATCCGCGACCTTGGCTTCATTCTCGATGCTCGCCAGGATCTTCTGCGTCTCCTGGCGGATCTGGGTGCGGATGTCGGAGAGCTGGGCGCGCAGGCTTTTCAGCCGCGGGTGATTGTTGAGAAGGCTGGTCTGCAGGTCCGAGATCTGCGACTGCAGGCCGGATTCCGTTCCCTTCAGCCGCTGGATCGCCTGCGAAGACATGATGTCTGGCAGCGTATCGAACGCCTCGCCCGAAGATAGTGCATTGCGCACCGACTGCGCCCTCGCCTCGGCATTGGCCTTGTCGCCCCGCACGCGGGTCAGCTCGGCGGAAATGTCGTTCAATTGCTGGGCGGGAAAGGTGGTCGTGCCGTTCGTCTGCAACAGCCCGTGTGTTGTGCGATATTCGGCGACCTTCTTTTCGGCTTCGCTGACCTTCTGGCGCAGGCCTTCGATCTCCGGCTGCAGCCAGCGCGTCGCCTCGGAGTTTGAATCGAGCTTGGCGCCGCTCTGGGTCGAAAGATAGACATTCGCCATGGCATTCGGAATGGCGGCGGCGAGCTTCGGGTCCTTCGAGGTGAAATTGATGCCGATGACGCGCGAACCCGGTACCTGATAGACCTGCAGACGCTGGATGAATGCGTCGATGATGCGCTCTTCGGGCGGGTTTTCCAGCGGGTTCTTCTTCAGATGCAGCTTCACGAGAATGCTGCTCATGGCCGAGCCGTTGGCTGCATCGTCGAATTCCGGCAGGTTATAGAGCTTCAGGTCGTTGATGACCTTTTTGAGAAGATCGGCCGATTGGAGAAGCTGTACCTGGCTCGCGATATTCAATTCGTCCATCAGCGGGCCGGCGCTGGCATCGTTGACCTGCTGTGTATTGGCGAAAGCCGGCGCGCGGGGTTCGATGAGGAGGCGTGTTTCGCTGCGATATTGCGGCGACATGATCTTGGCGCCGGCAAAGGCGACGCCCGCCGCCACTAGGGTAATCGCCAAAATCCTGAGACGGCGGGCCCAGACCGCACGGACCAGCTGGCCAAGGTCGATGTCCACATCCTGATCACGAGCTACGCCGGACATGCTCTTACTCCACAACAAAGGTGCCGCAAGCGTAAACGACCATGGTAACTCAACGGTTAATGGCAATCTCGCCAGAAAATGACTGATGATCTCAGGAGGAACCCGGGAAATTACATGCGTCCTTTACCGGGCATTAACCCTAACGGATCGATAACGACTTCACCGAGTTCATTTTCTGTGAGCACAAAGCGGATGTCATTCGCCCCGCCTAAGATCCTGTTGGCCCTGAGCCTTGCAGCCATGACGGCAGCATTGGGCGGCTGTACGACGTACAAGCCGGCCCCTAAGGCCTTCAACGAGGCGACGATCCAGCCCTATACGCTCGACAGCGGCGATCGGCTGCGCATTACCGTCTTCGACCAGCAGAGCCTGACCAACACCTATACGGTGGACCAGGCCGGCTATATCGCCTTCCCCCTCATCGGCCAGGTCCCTGCCCGCGGCCGAACTCTGCAGCAACTTTCGGGGCAGATCGCCCAGAAACTGCAGCAGGGCTACCTTCGCGATCCCGATGTCACCATCGATGTCGATCGCTACCGCTCGATCTTCCTCATGGGCGAAGTCGGCCAGCCCGGCCAATATGCCTATGTTCCCGGGATGACGGTACAGAACGCCATCGCGGTTGCCGGCGGCTTCACCAACCGCGCCAACCAGAGCATGGTCGACGTCACCCGCAAGATCAACGGACAGGTGCTGACCGGCCGCGTCAACATATCGGGGCCGATCATTGCAGGCGATACGATCTACGTTCGCGAACGGCTATTCTGAGCGATGGAAGAACAGCCGCCGCTCCGCATCCTCCATTGCTTCAGGTCGCCGGTCGGCGGGATCTTCCGCCATGTCCGCGATCTCGTCGAGGAGCATAGCAAGGCCGGTCATGAAATCGGCATTCTCTGCGACAGCTCGACCGGCGGCGAGTATGAGGATCGTCTGTTCGACGATATTCGTCCCTTTCTCTCGCTCGGCCTGACACGCGTTCCGATCCGGCGCTCGATCAGCCCGTCCGATATTGCGACGATGTGGGATACATACAAGAAAATCAAAAGTTTGCGGCCGGATGTGCTGCACGGACACGGCGCCAAAGGCGGCGTGCTCGCGCGACTTGCCGGCTCAGCGTTGCGGGTGAACAGGTATCGCGTAGCCCGCCTCTATACCGCGCATGGCGGAAGCCTGCATTATTCGCGCTCTTCGCTCGGTGGACAATTCGTCCTCAGAATGGAGCGCCTGCAGGAATATTTCACCGATGCGCTGGTCTTCATCTGCGAATACGAGCGCGACACCTATGCACGCAAGGTCGGCCGGCCGCGGACGAAGACGAGACTGATCTATAACGGCATCGGCGAGCGTGAATTCGAGCCGATCTATACCCGGTCGGATGCCGTCCATTTCATCTATGTCGGAATGCTCCGGGACCTCAAGGGTCCCGATCTGTTTATCGATGCCTTCGCCAAGACCGAGCGGCTGCTCGGCAGGCCGCTTTCGGCGCTGATGATCGGCGACGGACCCGACCGCGATCGCTACCGCGAGATGATGGTCGAGCGCGGCCTCGGTAAACGTATCGGCATGCTGCCGGCGATGCGCATCCATGAAGCCTTCGCCATGGCGCAGAATCTCGTCGTTCCCTCGCGCGCCGAAGCCATGCCCTATATCGTGCTCGAAGGACTCGGCGCCGGCAAGACGATCATCGCCAGCCGCGTCGGCGGCATCCCCGAGGTGCTCGGCAAGGGCAGCGCAGCACTTGTGGAGCCCGGCAATTCCGACGATCTTGCCCGCGTCATGGCGGAAACGCTGAGCACGCCCGGCTGGCATGCCAAGACGATGCCCTCGCCTGAAGCGGTAAAGGCCGTGTTTTCCTCGAGCGTCATGGCCCGCGATGTCCTGAAATTGTACTATGAACTGGTCAATCCCGCTGCCGGCCAAGCAATACCCATCGCCTCGTAAATATTTCTTAGGGGCTTGCTGCTATTTCGCTTGTGACAACGAGCGATAAAACCCCATGAACAAGTTGGAAAAGAGCGATCAATTCGACGTGGAAGCACTGCGCAAGCAGGTTTCCGACATCGAAGTGCGCGGCGACACGGCTCAGGAGAAACCTTCCGAGCCGACAGAGATCAATCCTTATGCCCGGCAGATCGCCGAACAATTCCGCGACGGACCCTATTCGCCTGTCATCATCATCGGGCAATTGCGGCTGCTGGAATTCCTGGCGCTCTTCGCCATCGCCCTGATCGCCCACATTTTCTGGCCCGGCGACGGGGGCGACTCGCTGTTGGCGCGGACGGGGATGGCGGCAATCGCCTCGGCTCTGACCGTCATCGCCCTACAGCTTGCCGACACCTACACCATTCCCGCGCTTCGGGCCAAGCTCAGGCTGATGCCGCGCATCCTCGCTTCCTGGACGATCGCGCTTGTCCTGACCGCCGGTCTATCCGCGCTGGTCCGCGGGACGACATGGGCGATGTTCGATGCCTACATTCCCTGGTTCGTCGCAGGCGCGCTCTTTCTCGCGGCCGAGCGCTTCCTCGTCGCCTACGGCATCCGTAACTGGGCGCGCAATGGCATCATGGAGCGGCGCGCGGTCATCGTCGGCGGCGGCGAACCGGCCAAGGACCTGATCCGCATCCTCGAGCAGCAGGACGACAACGACATCCGCATCTGCGGCATCTTCGACGACCGCGGTGAGAAGCGCTCGCCGATCATGGTCGCCGGCTATCCGAAGCTCGGCACCGTAGCCGAACTCGTCGAATTCGTGCGGTTGACGCGCATCGACATGCTGATCATCGCCCTGCCGCTTTCGGCCGAGGCGCGTATTTTCGATCTCCTGAAGAAGCTCTGGATTCTGCCGGTCGATATCCGCCTTGCCGCGCACGCCAACCGGCTGCGTTTCAGGCCGCGCGCCTATTCGCATGTCGGCTCGGTGCCGATGCTCGACATTTTCAAGAAGCCGATCCGTGACTGGGATTCCGTCGCCAAGCGCGGCTTCGACATCTTCTTCACCGTGATCGCGCTTTCGCTGCTCTGGCCGCTGATGCTGGTGACTGCGGTCGCCATCAAGGCGACATCGGAAGGCCCTGTTTTCTTCATGCAGAAGCGCCACGGCTTCAACAATGAAGTCATCAACGTCTTCAAGTTCCGCTCGATGTACACCAACATGGGCGACCCTACAGGCAAGGCCGCGGTAACCAAGGGCGATCCGCGCGTCACTCGTGTCGGCCGCTTCATCCGCAAGACCTCGATCGACGAACTGCCGCAGCTTTTCA
Organism: Rhizobium fabae; assembly: GCF_003985135.1. Classification (NCBI taxonomy): domain Bacteria; kingdom Pseudomonadati; phylum Pseudomonadota; class Alphaproteobacteria; order Hyphomicrobiales; family Rhizobiaceae; genus Rhizobium; species Rhizobium fabae. The sequence continues at coordinate 34,633 of NZ_ML133658.1, read as the reverse complement.
ACGTGCTGAGAGGCGATCTGTCGCTCGTCGGCCCCCGCCCGCACGCGGTTCTCGCCCAGGCCCGCGACCGCGCCTTCGGCGATGTCGTCGAGGGTTATTTCGCCCGCCACCGCGTCAAGCCCGGCGTTACCGGCTGGGCGCAGATCAACGGCTGGCGCGGTGAAGTGGATAATGACGAGAAGATCAAATTCCGCACCGCCTACGACCTTTATTATATCGAAAACTGGTCGCTGTGGTTCGACCTCAAGATCCTGTTCCTGACGCCCATCCGGCTGCTGAATACGGAAAACGCCTATTGAGCGCGATCGAGGCGACATATCCCCGTGTCGCCCAGCCGCAGCGGATGACGCTGCGCCTGATCGGCTCGGCCTTCGTCGCTTTCGGCGTCTTTCTTTCCGGCTTCGTCATCGACGAACCGGCACCCTATGAACTCTGGATGGCAGGGCTGGTCGGCCTGTGGTTCATTCTCGGCCTCAAGATTTCGCGCGGCGTAGCGCCGCTGCTTGCCCTGCTCCTCACCTTCAATATCGGCGGCATGCTGTCGCTGACGCAGATGAAGGATCTGGCGACCGGGCCGATGTATATCGCCGTCTCTACCTTTCTGGCGCTGACGGCGGTCTTTTATGCGGCAATCATCGAGGACAGCCACAAGCGGCTGCCGCTGATGTTCAACGCCTGGACCTTCGCCGCCGCCGCCACGTCGGCGCTCGGCGTGCTCGGTTATTTCCACGCCTTTCCGGGCTCCGAAGTCTTCACGCTCTACGACCGCGCCAAGGGCGCCTTCCAGGATCCGAACGTCTTCGGCCCGTTCCTGGTGCCGCCCTCGCTCTATCTTATCCACGGCATTCTGGTCGGCGACCTGAAGAAAGCGCCCTTGAAAGCGGCCGCCCTGCTCGTGCTTGCACTCGGCATCTTCCTTTCCTTCTCGCGCGCCGCCTGGGGCCTCTTCGCCCTTGGCGGCGTGCTATTGATCTTCCTCATGCTGCTGAAAGAGCGCAGCGGCGCCTTTCGCTTGCGGGTCCTGATCCTGTCGCTGGCTGCGATCATCATGCTGGTCGCCTCGCTGCTAGTGGCGCTGCAGATCCCGAAGGTCGCCGGACTGTTTTCGGCGCGCGCCCAGCTGGTACAGCAGTATGACGGCGAGCATCTCGGCCGCTTCGAGCGCCACCGGATCGGCTTCACCATGATGATGGAGCGCCCGTTCGGCATCGGGCCGTTGGTGTTTGGCACGATGTTTCCCGAGGACGAGCATAATATCTGGCTGAAATCGCTCACCACCTATGGCTGGCTCGGCTTCGTCAGCTATGTCGGCATGCTACTCTGGACGATCACCATCGGCTTCCGCAACCTGCTGCTGGACCGGCCCTGGCAACCCTTCCTTATGATCGCCTGGATTTCCGTTTTCGGCCATGCGGCGATCGGCAACGTCATCGACATTGACCATTGGCGCCATGTCTACCTGCTGCTCGGCACGGTCTGGGGCTGTGCGGCACTGGAAGCGCGCCATAAGCGCGGCCGAAGCCCCAAATGAGCGGCGTGAGGTCTTGCCGCCTAGCGTATCAGCCTGAAAGTCAATCGATTTTCGGGGCTGTCTATTTCGTCGCTCCTGCCGTCAGGCCGGCAATAAACCGCCGCTGGAAAACGAGATAGGTCAGGATCAGCGGAGCAATGACTATCACCGCACCAGCGGTCAGAACCGGCGTATTGACGGTGTAGCGTCCCTGGAAAAACAGCATGCCGAGGGGCAGCGTCCGATAGGCGTCGTCGTTGACGAGAATGAAGGGAATGAGAAACTCGTTCCAGGTCCATATGAACAGGAACAGCGCCAGTGTCGACATTGCCGGCACCATGAGCGGGATGACGATCTTCCGCAGGATGTAGAAGCGCCCGGCGCCATCCAGAACCGCCGCTTCGAGAATTTCATCTGGCAATTGCTGCATCGCGCTGGCGAGGAAGATCGTGGAAAATGGTATCGACATCGCGATCTGCGGCACGATCACAGCCGCATAGGTATTGATCAAGCCGAGATACCGCATCTCATAATAAAGCGGGATGATGAAGGCTTCGGCCGGCACCATCATGCCGATTGTCAGGATGCCAAACAGCGTGCGGCGGAGCGGGAATGACAGATAGGCGAAGGCAAAGCCCGTCAGCAGGCCCAGGAAGACGCTTGCCGCAACGACGGGTATGACAACGATGATCGAATTCCAGAAGTAGATGTTGAAATGCCCGGCGCTCCAGGCATCGACGTAATTTTCGAAATGCGGATATGCGGGTAAGGCGAATGCCCCCTTCAGGACGTCGGCCTTGCTCTTTATCGACGTCAGAAGCAGAAGCAGGAACGGTGTGATCGTTACGAAAGCGAGAAGCCAGAGGATAATGCGAAACGATAGCGCTGCGGCGGGGATGTTAGACGAACGGCTCATCAAGCCTATCCTTTATTCTGCGAGCCCACCAACCGGTGAATTGCATAGTTGATTGCGAATGTCAGGAGCGCGCCGACAATGGCGATGGCCGCCGCGGCACCGAACCGATTGAGTTCGAAGCCGAGCTGATACATGTAGATATTCGGCACGAGCGTCGCATTGGCAGGCCCGCCCCGGGTCATCGTGAAAATCAGGTCGAAGCTTTTGATCGACGCGATGACCGTCAAGAGCAGAACCACCCTTATCTCAGGCATCAGAAGCGGCAGCGTTATCCAGAAAAAGGTCTTTCGCGCCGAAGCGCCGTCGACCTTGGCAGCATCGAAAAGCGATGGGTCGATGCGCTGAATTCCGGTCAGGAAAATGACCATGCAAAAACCGAAGAAGTACCAGGTCGCGACGATCCCGACCGCGGGAAGAACGAAGTCGAAATCTCCCAGCCATGGGAGTGCGAACGCGCCCAAGCCCACCGCTCTCAGAAACTGATTGAATGGGCCAAATGCGGGATTGTAGAGCCACGCCCAGATGATGCCCAACACCGCCGTCGGCATGATATAAGGCAGGAACAGGAACGTACGCAGGGCAAGCTGTTCGCGCTGCTTCAGATTCCAGACGCACGCAGCAAGGGCTATGCCGAGCACGAGCGGCAGGACACAATAGAAAATCATCAGCTCGGCATTGTTGCGCAAGGCAATATAAAAACGATCATCGGAAAAGAGATCGACATAATTGCCGAGGCCAACCCACTTGGGCACAGTGAGGCCGTCCCAGCTGGTCAGACTCAGTCCCAAAGCCGCGACAATCGGCCCGAAGACGAAAGCCGCATAAAGCAGCAATCCAGGCAATAAATAGATCCAACTGGTATGATCAGAGCCATCAAGTGGGGAGCGCTT
>NZ_ML133658.1:0-31307 GCF_003985135.1 Rhizobium fabae | reverse complement strand
TCCGGTACTCCATGAAGCCAAAGCTATGGTCGTTGCGCCGCAAGCCTGGGATCGCGGCGCTGATTTTGAATTGAGGTCGACGAGACGCAGGCCACGGGCGCGGACGACCGTGGCCTGCGTCCGCGCCATTTATTTCTGACCCTTCAGGTAGGCCTGATAATCCTTGTCCATCGCGTCGACAAAGGCCTCGGGCGTGATCTTGCCGGACAGAAGAAGCGGCGTGTTATCGTCGATCGTCTTCAGCATCGTCGGGCTCGACCAGTCGGGGTAGTGGCCGAGAGCGTCGTTGGCGTTGAGCGTCTTCCACATTTCGATGCCGGAGCTGAGAAGCGGCGTCAGCTTTGGCTTTGCGTCCGCGGCTAGCGATGTTGCCGGAAGATAGCCCGCAGCCGCCCAGGTTTCAGCAGCCTTTTCCGAAACCATATAGTCGACGTATTCGCCGGCAAGGTCTTGGGTCGCCTTGCTTTTGGCAAGGCTCGTTATCGCCCAGGCGAGATCCACGCCTCCGACGCTCAAGGGCTTGGAAATGCCTTTCGGTGCGGGAATGGCCATGAAGCCGATATCCGGATTATGTTGCATGTCACCGAAATACCAGGTCCCGGAGATCAGGAACGCGCCCTGCCCTGAGATGAAGAGCTGGACGGCGTCGTCACCCGAGATGCCTTCGAAACCGGGGAAGAAATAGCCGCCCTTTGCCCATTGCTGCACGAGCTTGGCGGATTCGATGTTCCCCTTGGTATTCCAGGAGCCGCCCCTGCCGTAGATCAGATCGTCAAGTTCGGCGCGATTGCCCGCGTCGATATGCGCCTGATCGATCGCGCCGATCATGTGCAGAGCCAGATGCTGCTTTGCCGAGCCCATCATGAAGGGCGCAACGCCTTTTTCCTTCAGCTTATCAAGATCGGTCAAGAACTCCTCGAAGGTCTTCGGCAGCGCTATCCCAGCGTCGTCGAGAACCTTCTTGTTGTAGTAGAGACCGACGATCTCGCCGAGGCCCGATATGCCGTAGGTCTTGCCGACCCCGAATTTCGCACCCTCCCAGCGATCTCGAGCAAGCACGGAATCCGACTGCCGCTTATCCCATGCGAATTTCTTGATGTACTCGTCAACCGGCAGAAGCAGTCCTTCCTTGACCATCGCGCCCATGTCGCCGGCGCCCTGGTTGACTTTCGTGATCACTGGGCCGTCGCCTGCCGAAACCGCAAGCTTCAGCGTCAGCTTCATGTCATCAAAGGTTCGGGCGGTGCGCTTGATCGTGACGCCGGAATGCGCAGCTTCGAACTCCTTGTTCAGCTGCTCAATGACCGCGCTCTGACCTTCATAGGTCTGGTCATCCCAAACGGCCAGATCGTCAGCGCGCGCAGCCGCTGAAAGGCTGAAGCTGACGAGCGCCGCGCCAGCAAGCGCGACAGCTGCTTTCAATTGCCGTGTTGACAGTATGTTGATCGATTTCAAGCTTCTGTTCATTTGTTCCACCTCACTTGATTTATTCTCCACTCCCCGTTCAGTCCTTGCGCCAAACAGCGGCTGAACGTTTTCTTTCCTCAGAGCTTTGCCGGGCCGGCGAATCTGAGGTAATCGTCAATGCATGAGCCTCCCTCGCAACCTGAAATGACAAAACGCCACGCAGGAGGTGGCAAAGTGATGGATAGCAACTGCTTCATCCGCCCGGCGACTGACGCGGACAGCGAGGCCCTTTTCGAAATCTGCCTCAAAACCGCGAATGGCGGCAAGGATGCCAGCGCGTTTTACAGCGACCCGCACCTGCCCGGTTACATCTGGTCGGTGCCCTATCTCAAATTTGCCAGAGACTTTGCCTTTGTTCTCGTTCAGGACGGCCGCACGGTCGGCTATGTCGTCGGCGCGCCGGACACCAACCAGTTCGACAGAGACCTGGCTGCAAACTGGTGGCCGTTCGTCCGCCAGCAGATCGCCGGCCTGGCGCCCGCCCGTGCGCGCGATGCCGACGTGATCGAACGGATCCATAGCCCGCGCAGCGGTACGCCGTGGCTTCAAGACGACTACCCCGCGCATCTTCATATCAACATCCTTCCCGGCCTTCAGGCAAGCGGTTGGGGACGCAGGATGATCAACACTGAGCTTCAGGCGCTTCGAAACCACGGCGTCGGAGCCGTGCATCTCGGCGTCGATCCAAACAACGAAGGCGCGAGGGGCTTCTACCGTCACCTCGGCTTTTCGGAACTCGAACGGGATGGCGCCGTGGCCTTTGCGATGCGGATCGATGGGGGATCTGCCTAGAACCGACGGCGCCGTGATGCTCATGACGCCGGCTCCGCATTTGCAGCGTCCAGCCCATATTTTAAGACGACCGCCGCCGGCATTGCGCTCCAGCCCTGAAGCAGGGAGCCGCGCCCATAAGGCGGCGAGAAATATTCCACCGCGCCGATCCAGCCGTTTTCGAGGCAGGTTTCCCACCAGCGGGTCAATGCGTAGCGTGCGCCCCCAAGTCCGTGGCGAAGTCGTTCTTCGGCATAGGCGCCATCCCAATAGGGCCAGTCCGAGCCATTATGGTAGCGGTAGGGAAAAGCGGTCTTGGATCGTAAATCGCTTTGCCGCTTGAACGGCGGATAGGCGCACATGACACCCCAACTGCCATAGGGCTGCTGTTGGTTGTTACGTGTTTCCAGTTTGGTTTCACAAGCTCTCAGGAGGCCGATGGCCCTCTGCTTCGAAATCGCGCCGAATCGCGACAAGGTCAGGCTGTCGAGAACGAGATGATCCTCGACAAAGGCGCCAGGCGTTCCGTAGTCGATATATCCTCCCGTTGCCGGCACAAGGAGCTTGGCTTCGATTTCCAGGCGGGCCAGATCTGCGGTCTTGAGCGCGCGTTCGGCAAGAGCGGGATCATGATCCTTGCCGAGTTTCGCCACCGCGTCCATGGCGCCGACGAAAAGGCCCAGATTGTAGGAGACGAGACCGTCACGATAGACATTGTCGGCCCAATCTCGGTCGTTGCGCGGTTTAACTGGCAGAACGCTGTCAGGGCCAGCGAGACTGAAATAACGATCGGTGATCGCCTTCACGACCGGCCAGTGTCGCTCCACCTCCGCAAAGTCCTTGGTTGCGCCGAAATATTTGTCCAAGAAAAGAATGAGGAAATGCGGGCTGTCAAAGTGGTCGCTCCACCAGTCCTGCGGACGGTTGTGGTACTCCGGAACAGCCCTTTTGTGATTTTTGGGATTGGCCTTGCTGTCGGCGACAAAGTGCTGCCAGGCTTCCGACTGTGCCGGCCCCGTCAAGATCACGCCGCTGGGGGCTTCTCCGTCTGGCTGCACTCCCTTGGCGAGAATCCGGATCTCGTCGCGTACCGCCTCCGGTGCGAGCGTCAAAAGGGGCTGCATCGTCCAATAACCGTCGCGGTAATAGGTCCGCGCGGGAGCACTGTAGGCCTGTCCTGCGGCAAGGCCCGCGAAAGCGCCGTTTTCGTCGCGCCTTATGCTGGAAAGGGCGGCATGTATTCCCTGGCTGACCATGCTGCGCATCAACGGATCGGCCTCGGGCGTCATGTCGCAACGCGCCACATATTCAGCGGCTTCCGCGATAATCGCTTCGCTGCTCAGGCTGAGAGCTTTCTCGGCTTCGTCTCTTGAGGCGCCGACGGCAATCCGCACATCCGGACCCGAGGCCTCCACAATGAGGACGCCCCAGGCCATTTCGAAAGTCCGCAGATTATGGTTCCGAGTGACCTTCGCCTTCGCGCTTTCTCCATCCGGCTCATGCCACCATGCGCAACGGCGGGCGGGATAGATGCCCTGGAGGGCCACTCCGCGGATCAACATAACGGGCAGCGACTGCGCGACAAATACCCCGCCGTGCTTTGAGACGACCCGGTTCGGAGCATAGGTGTACGGGCCGCTGATCGGGGAGAATCTCACGCGCCCCAGGCTGCCTGCGCCCCACAAGGCAAGATCGGCATATCCATCCGGATGAACGTCCGCCTGAAGGCGTGGCGCCATGACAGGTAGTAAAACGGGCTCTTGGGCGGAAAGCTGTCCATCGGCGGCGGGCTTTATCATGAGCAAATCCCCAGCAGCCAAGTCAAAGAGACGGCAGGACGCGAAAGAGGAAATAACCGGATAAGCCTAGGCCAATTCCTCTTCGAGCGCTCTTCGCGGATGCACTGTCAACCAGACGATATGGATGGCGCATACTTCTCCTCGACCCTCTTCATTTCATCGCGTATTGCATCGCAGTTTCATCCCAGCCTACAGGCGACTTCTCATTTGTCAAGGACGTAGACAAATTGCTGGCTTCGATGTATTGAATTCTCATTTGTCGCGATAATTGTGGTTGCATATCGCCCCAATTAAGTATGCGATCCGAACTAATTGGAACGAGCTAGCCGGATGGCAATGACATCTCCCGTCGCACAGACTCCCATCGCCCGTAAAATTTCCACCAATGCCGTGATCCGAACCGTCTTGGCGAATGGATCGATCTCTCGTGCCGATATTGCCAAGCTAACCGGTTTATCGAAACAGACGATTTCCGATGTCGTGCGCGACCTTGAGGATGACGGTTGGCTGAAGCCTGTCGGACAGACCGACGGTCGTCCCGGCCGGAATGCGATCACCTATGAAATCAATGCCAGAGCGGGACTGGCTGTCTCCATCGATCTGGGGGGCACCAAGATCGCTGCGGCTATCTGCGATCTGCTGGGGAACGTGATTGCCGAAACCAAAGTATCCACCGACCGCCGCGGCGGGACGCATCTCGTCAATCAGTTCAGCGATACGATCGTCGAACTCGCGTTGGCCGCCGGTACGACCGCTGACAAGCTTCGTCTCGTCGTTCTAGGCACGCCCGGCGTGCTCGATCCGACGACCGGACATATCAATGTCGCGCCGAACATCCCCGGCATCGACGCCATGGATCTACGGCAAATCTTCAGCGACAGAATGGGCATACCCGTGATCGTTGAAAATGACGTCAACCTGGCCGCGCAAGGGGAGAAATGGCGGGGACACGGTGTCGACACCGACAATTTTGCCTTCATTGCTCTCGGAACCGGTGTCGGCATGGGCATCATCGCCAACGGAGGCTTGTTGCGTGGCGCGCGTGGCGCGGCCGGGGAAATCGCCTATCTTCCGATCGGCGGGGATGCTTTTGACCCTGGCGGATTTACGATTGGAACTTTCGAGTACGCGGTCGGCAGCGTCGCGATGCTGCGCCGGTACACTGGTTTTGGCGGGCAGAACGCATCCACCGTCGCCGATCTCTTTGCCGTGTTCAGTGCAGGAGACACAAGTGCGGCGGCCGCGATCGAAGAGACCGCGCGGCTGGTGGCGGTCGCCATTGCCGCCATCGGAGCAACTCTTGATCCTGAAATGGTGATCATCGGCGGCAGCATCGGTGCAAGATCAGAACTCGTCGACGCCATCCGGCGTTTCCTGCCGCGATGCACGCCCTACCCGCCGCGTATCGAGATCAGCCGTTTTGGGAGCCGGGCCGCTCTCATGGGAGGAGTGGGGATCGCGGTCGAGCGCATGCATGACGATCTATTTGGTGTAAAACTGCGGGAAGTTTGAAGAATGCATGCAGCAGCCGTCAGTTCGCCAATCAACCGCTGCGCCACTTGAGAAGCGCAGAAAATGCGCTAGATTTTCCATCATGATAACGGCAACGCAGATACGCGGCGCGCGCGCCATGATCGGAATGAGTATCGAAGAGCTCGCCGCCGCAAGCGGCCTGCCTGTGGAGACCGTGACGGCGCTGGAAAGCGGCGAGTTTACGGGCGAGCCGCACGCGCTGTTCGATGTGCGCAGCACGCTCGAAGCGCACGGCATCATCTTCCTGTCCAGCGGCAATCAGGACGAAGGCGGTCCTGGCATACGGCTACGCGCACGCACCTCCAGCGACGACGGCATCCGGCCGGAAAACCTCAACGCCGCCAACGACGACTGACGGAACCAATTCGTCGCCAGGACGTTTTCGCTGTCCCATGACAAATCGGGGGCAGTCTCTTGAGCCGCAGCAATGGTCTCTACGTCATCATCGGCATTCTGGTCGTCGCCGTCATCGGCCTCAGCGCCTACATCTTCCACCAGGAACGCAAGCCGCAAGGGGTCGAGATGAGCATCGACAAGAACGGTGTCTCGATCAAGCAGAACTGAAGATCAGAGATAGGTCTTTGCAAGGTCGGCGAGTTTGCCGCCGTCCTTTACGCCTTGCCTGTAGAGCTGGATGATAACAGCGCCGATCCGCTCGGCTTCCGGCGTCGTCTTGCTCAGACCGCGTTCATCGCAGACCTTGTCGAGCACCTGCGAAAGCAGGTCGAGATCTTCCGAAAACAGCGGTAAATCATGGGGATGAATTGACGATCGCAACATCACGCCGCAGCTCCCTCCGAGGGCAGACGCATTCACCGCCTGCATCGTCGGACGCCCTCCACAACCGACAATAAAATCATTATGCGCGAGCGCCCTAATTTTAGCAACGGCGCAAATTCCTGTGGAACAATTTTTTGTCCCGTGCGTTGCGGCCGCGTTTCGAAGCAGGAATCAAACACGCGCAGACGTGAGTGAAAAGCGCTTTCCCTCCCCGTCCGGGTCCTTCACCAGACGACAGCCCGATCGTTTCCACCGCCTCGGATGCTGACGAATATCTGAAGAGGTGGAGCAGCTTTCGGACAATATCCCGTTCTAAGCTCGGGCACGATCATCGCCTCGCTCTCCAGCATTGCTAGGCGCGCTCGATGGTCTGGGCGGATCGCAGGTATAGATCAGCTAGCCGTTGCGGCCGCCGCCCGCAGCGATGCGCTGGGGATGAATGAAGCCTTCCGTGATCACCTTTGCGGTGATTTCGATCACACGTTCCTCGGCGAGTTCAGCAAGCGCCAGGGCGACATCGCCCTCCGACCAGCCGGCTTTAACAGCCTCATCCGACAGAGCCTGGAACGCGCTGGCGAGGCTCTGCCTGCAAGTTACATTCTGTTTGATATCGGCCATGCGCTCGCACTAGGCTATCTGTGATAGGGATATTGCTAATCTACACCTATTCGCGAGAATGCGAAGAGGTTTTGGATTATTTTCAATCCAAACCTGGGGTATTCAACCACGAACTGGGTATAACCTTAACAAAAGGCAACAAGTATTGCCTCCTCCCACCAAGGGAGTCCCAAAAAGAACTAAGAGATTTTCTTGCGACTACACTCTGGGGGAGTATTTCATCGCACTATTTATTTTAAATGGTCGGGGCGACTGGACTCGAACCAGCGACCCCTTGACCCCCAGTCAAGTGCGCTACCGGGCTGCGCTACGCCCCGACCTGCCGAAACGGCTTGCTTCGTTTATGTAATCGCCCTTCCGAGCGCAAGCGGAAAATAGGGCCGCGGGAAGAAAAATGGAGCATAAGGCACGTGGATGCACTCGTCCGAGGAGAGAGTCCGGCCTGTGGCGGCTTTGAGCCGTGGCGCGAGACGCATCATGCCGCAACATCTCGCTGGGCCGAAGAGCATCACGGCAAACTGAGAAGCGGCGGCCGGTGGCCGGCACGAACTACGACGATCTAAGGGTATCTTTTCGCCGCATGTCGCCGCAGATTAGCCATCGTAAAGCACGGAGCTGATTACCACGGCGTAAGTGCTCGCGATCCGCCTTGGAATGGGTCGTTGGCGCCGGTTGGTGCCGATCATTTGATGACTGGTGGTGAGTCTCTGCCTCATGCGGCAGAGACGGCAGTTTCGCTGGCGATGGGGTTGAACGGCCGATGGCTGCTCTGTTTCATTTTCGCCATTCCGCGAGGGGGTAGATGAGTAGCAAGAAACCAAGGAAGGTATATCCGCAAGAAGCGCTAGTCGCTACCTTCGCCAAGCACTCAATAAGCTCCCCGTCCACTTTTCTGCCCGACCAGTGGTCTTCAGGACGTGAGCCCGCTGATATGATTATTGTTATCGGCCGAGCATTGTTCATGTTTAATATGAAAGATTCGAAGGCGTGGCTGAAAGGCGTTGCCGAAGAAAATCTACGCCAAGCACGAGACCGGATCGCTGAGTGGAAGCTTGGTCGCCAGATTCGCGGAAAAAATGAATGGCAGTCGTTTGCTGTTGCGTGGGATGACATCGACTACATTCACGTCGTCAGCGTAATAGACGGCCCACATGCTGCATGCCTCGATCACCCTGCTTTGGAACAAAACATGGATGAGAAAGTGTGTCTTTGCACAACTTTAACATCCGACGTCCTTCGAGAGTTAGTTGTCCGTGCCGGCGGCGCTCGAGACTTGATCACCCTCTGCGTAAGTATAAAAGGAAGAGGCATACTGCCAACTCAAATCGTAAAAGACGAATTGGCCAACCGCCATGTCAATCTAATCCAGAAAGCTAAAGAGACTTTTCCTGAAGCCCCGACTTCTGGACTTCGCGATCCGCACACCCGCGAACCAATCAGTTGGTTTGAAGCCTATATGGTCTCAGCACGGCTTCTTAGAGCGGGTTTGCATGCTGACCCGCATTCGACGCAATTGTCTGATTTGTCTTGGAACGAGACAATCCCAGCCGCAGCGTTCATCAGTCAGTGCGTAAGGCGAATGGAGGGTATTCGGTTATCCCCAATGCGGTCTGCTGCGTTCGGAGAGCAAGCCAAGTACCGAGTGGTCGTGGGGAGCATAGATGCCGTGAAGGTTAACCCGTCGAAGTTCCGTCCAATATCTGAACAAGAGGGGTCATACTTCACGCTCCTGGTTATGGTTACACCGGCTTTCCCCAATGATTTACTGCTGTTTAACGACCCTCCGAAGGTGTTAGCAACAGAGATGATGCTGCAGGCATTAAGAGGGTGACCTGCTCAACTCTTCTCTTCGCGATCCATGCAGCAAGAGCACAACAACTTGAGTTGGCAGCCTCTACAGGCTCGCGAATATGTCGGACGCCATCGATGCTCTGACAGCGGCGGGCACCATGGCTGGTGGATTCTCTCGATCCGAGCTCGGACAAAGCGAAATTTATAGGAGCGGTGCCCGTATCACGACACGCGTTCTCCTAACAACCGACACGCCACGGCGCCAATCTGAAATGCAAGCGGAAAAATCCTCCTCCGAGAAAGAGGAGACACTTCTCGCCAACGCTCAAACACTTGCCAGCATCAACCGACCCTCAGCAGTCTGGCGGGGTTGCCATGCCTGGTAGTTGGCGATCGAAAAATGCGGTGTTTCGAAAGGCGTGGCGTGGGTTTCGGTGATGACGGTGACGTCGGCGCCGGCAGCTTCCCCGGCGAGAATGCCGGCGACGGCATCTTCGAAAACCAGGCATCTCGACGGATCGACGCCGAGGCGGCTTGCGCCGAGGAGGTAGCCTTCGGGGCTCGGCTTGCCTGATTTGACCTCCCCGCCGCTGACGATGACCTTCGGCATCGGGATGCCGGCAGCGGCCATGCGGCGCCTGGCGAGCTCGATCGGGGCCGAGGTGACGATCGCCCATTTGCCATCAGCGACGGCGGAGAGGAAGCGGACGGCGCCCGGGATTTCGACGATACCGGAGACATCCTCCATCTCCTCGGCAAGCAACAGGTCTGCCTCATGGGCCGGATCGACGCCGGGCAGGCCGAGGCCGCGGATAACGTCGGAGGCGCGAATGCCGTGAATCGTCTTCAGGAAGACCTCCGGCTCGAAGCCGTGACGTCTTGCCCATACGCTCCAGACACGTTCGACGACGGCGATGGAATTCAGCAGCGTTCCATCCATGTCGAAGAGGAAGGCGTCATAAGATCTGTCGAGGATGTCATGGAGAGCGGACACGGGTTTCTCCTTGCGGGCATGAGGTCGGGGCGGCCTCCGCGCTGGCGAGTAGCGGAGAGCAGCGGCGGCGTCAACGTCAGTCGTTGACGTCGGGATGGGTGACGTTACGCAGGTCAGCCAGACCACGGGCAGCATCGCGGCTACCGGTCGCGGCGGCGGCTTCGAAGACGCGGCTCGCATCGCCGTACATTTTGAGATTGAGATAGCTGTAGCCACGCAGGACCATCAGGTCGATGCGTTCCTGCTGCAGCTGGGCGCACTGATCGAGATAGATGAGGGTTTCGCGGTAACGCCCGGCGTCAAAGGCTGAAAGCGCACGGTCGGCGAGAATCGCCACCTGCAGTTCGGCGGCGCGCTGGCGGTTCTGAGGCGCCTTGGTGGCTGCGACAGCGGCGTTGCTGGAAAGGCCGGCGCGCAGATAGGCGAGGCTCTGACCATAGGCTGCATCCTCACGAACCTTGCGGACCGGACTCTGCAGTGCCGCCTCGAAGGCCGCGATTGCCTCCATCGGTCGATTGATATCCATCAGGCACCAACCGCGCGACAGCGCATCGACCGGGCTAAGCTGCCCGGCATCGATGGTCGTCGAGCAGCCGCGCGTCTGGCGCGGGCCACGCTCGACGGTGACCGTCTGCATGACGGGCCTCGGTGGGCGAACGGCTGTTTCCGCCCCCGGCTGCACCTCGGGACGGCGCTCGACCGGAGACAGCTCAGCCGCGGCGGGACGTTGCTGCGGCGGCACCGATGGCTGGGGAGCTGGTTGCTGCGGGGCAAGCGCACCCTTCTCCGGCGGCGTGACGGCGTTCAGCATCAGCGACGAGGTGTCTTCGAGATTGGTGATGCGGGCCGAGCGGCCAGCCCAGGCCTGCTGGATGTTACGCACGCCCTTGCGGTCGCCCAGTTGCTCACGGGTGATGACAAGGCCATAGGCGGATGGTTCGTCGTCTGGCTTCCAGGCAAGCGCCGTCTCGAACCAGCGGGCGGCTGTCTGGAACTGGTTGAGGGAGCGGGCATACCAACCGAACTGCTGGGCCGTCGGCACATATTTCCGGGCGATGACTTCGGCGGCGATGCGGTGCAGCACGTCTTCAGCCAGATCGGCCGGCGGCTGCAGCGCCATCAGGTTGGCGGTAGCGGCAAGATAAGTAGCGGTCGCATCGTCTGAATCGGCGCGCCAGCGGAACATCACGTCCTCGGCTTCCTGAGGCGCCTTTCGGGCAATCAGCGCCAGGGCCAGCCCCTGCGAAGCAGCCGCCGAATCCTCCTTGGCGCGGGCGGCGCGAAACCATTTTTCGGCATCGGCATCATTGTTGCGGCGAAGCTGATACCAGCCGAGCAGCAGCGCATCGGAGGCAAGCCCTTCAGTCCCTGAAAGTTTTTCGACGCGGGCGACATAATCAGGCGCGATCGCGAGATTCGGGTTTTCATTGCCTTCGGCCATGAAGCGCCGCGCAAGGTTATCGCGGATCGCGTCGAATTCCTTGCTGCCGTCGGCGGCGGGCTTTTCCAGGGCGAGCAGCGCCTGCATCGGCTGGTAGCCAAGCAGCGTCGAGGCCTTTTCGACCGTCGCCTGCCGCTCGGCGGGATTGGTGCAGTTCTTCAGGATATAAGTGTAAGCATCCTGGCCGCGCTGCGCCCTCTCCGTCCGGATGAAGGCTTCGGCGACACGCCAGAGAACATCCACCTCGCTGCAGGTCAGCAGGCTCGGCGTTGCGGCAGCGATATCGACCACCGTTGTATATTGCTTGAGGTCCGAAGCGTTGACGAGACGCGCGCGGGCCTCGGCGACGTCAAGCCGGTCGAGCAGATCGGCCGGCGGCTGCCATCCGGCATCCGTTGCCTGGCGGTCGGCGATCGCCTTACGCAGCTCCGCATAACGGCTATCGGAATAAAGCCGCCACATGGCTTCGAGCTGCTTGTCGCCGTTCTGCGGCACGGCGAGCGGATCGGCCGGTGGAACCCAGTTCGGATAGAGCGCCTGAAGGCGAGAGATTTCGGCCTGCAGGCGCACCTTGTCGCCGCGGCTCGCGAAATAACGAAGCGCACTTTCATCGACGGCAGGCGGCGGCTGTGCCGCGGCCTGCTGCGGCGCCGGCGGCTCGGTAACGATGGGCGGGGTGACCGGCGCTGGCTGGGCGGCCGTCTGCGGCGCGACCGGTTGCGGTGTCTCGGGCTGCGGCGCGGCGGCCGTGGGTTCCGCGGTAACCGGCCCCGACGGCGGCGAGGAGGTGATCGCCTCGATCTTGTCGGCGACGGTCTGCACATTGAACTCGGGATTGGCGGCAGGAGCGTCCGTCGGCTTGATGCGGCCCATCATCATCAGCTCCGGCGCCGGCTTGGCGCCGGCCGCAAGACCGAACCGCTCCTGCAAGGCGGCACGATCCTTCAGCCCGGTGACGAGGGTCGCCACCACGACTGCCGCTGAAATCGCCACGAGAGAAGACTTCACAGACACTCCGGATGCTTCTCCCCGATATAGGCCAGTCCCAGCAGTTGAAGCGTGGACGGATAATAGAGCGTGGGTGCAAATTGCAGGGCAGAGACCGGCAGCTTGGTCCCGTCGACTACACAGGCCACAACATCGTTAACAATTCTATAACCTGGATCCGACAGCAAAGTCTTCGGCCGGCCGGTGGTCAGATCGATGGTGGCGAGGACGCCGTCCTGCGACATCCCCTGCCGCAAGCGGTTGAGCAGCGCCTTGTCGGTGACGCCGCCGCGGACGAGATAGAGCGGAATGCGGATGGCGTTGTAGGCGAATTCGGCGTCGAAGCCCTTCGCCGGTTGCGGTTTGGCGTGCAGGCTCACCCATTCGGCGGGAAGCCTGCGTGGGCCAAACTGCATGGTGCTCAACAGCGCCACGCCGTCTTCCGACAATGTTTTCCAGTCATCCGACGGGGCGAGCGCCGCCATCACCGGGATGGCCTCGTAAACCCAGTAGGACGGGTTGACAACGGGGCCGTCGTCGCGGTCGGCAGCGGCAAAGCCGTCGGTCCCCGGCATCAGCAGAGTGCGGCCCTCCGAACGAACCACCGTTTTGGCAAGCAGCGCCTGTGCCATGCGGGAGGCGGCCAGAATATAGTCCTCGCGTTTCCACGCCGTACCGGCAAGCGCCAGCGCATAGGCGATCAGCATGTCACCATCGGAGGCATTGTTTGTGTCGGTAACGTGCGGCTTGACGTTCGGATCCCATTTCCACACGGCCAGACCATCGTCACGCAGCAATAGCTCGGTGCGGGTGAAATACCAGATCTGCTCGAAATCGGCAGGGCTCGCTGCGAGATAAGCGAGAAGCAAGCCATAGCCCTGCCCTTCGCTGTGGCTGATATTGCCATTGCCGTTATCGATGATGCGGCCGGTTGCATCGAGAAATTTCGCCTTATAGGCGGACCATGCGCCAGCATTGATCATCGCCTGCTGCGCGATGGCAGGCGTGCCCGCGGGGGCAAGCGCGACTGTTGCCGCAAGCAGAAGCGCGCGCCACCTCCTCACTTCGACCGGCCCAGTCTTTTCAGCATGCGCGACGTGGTGAGGCCGATCAGCAGCAGGAAGACGACGAGCAGGAAAGCGTAGGAAAGGATATTCGACGACAGCCAGTTGGCGGCGATCAGGCGGTAATTGCCGATCGACCACGGGACGGAAGGCACGAAATCGAAGCGGGTGACGGGCACTGTCTCGATCTTATCTGTCTTGCTCGAATAGGTGGTAATGTGGCCCGCGATCTGCTGCCAGTTCAATTGCCCGGTCACGACCTCGAGCCCTTCGCGCAAATCCTTCGCCGACGGCGCCGTCACGAGGGTCCATGAGCCGCCTCCCGCAGGGCTGGAGCCTTGTGCGACCAGAAGCGTGGCCGCATTGGACGGCGTGAAAATCTCCTCAGCGCCGGGGATGAATTGCAAAGAACTGCGGGAAATGTCGAAATTGCGCCACAGCCATTCCCGGAAGGCGGTGATCCGGCTTCGCAATACGCCGCCGCTGACCTTGGAATTCCAGTGTTCGAAGGCCGTGCCGGTATCGACGACCCCGGTTTGCGTGTCGACGACGGGACGCCACGATGCCTGGCTGGCCGTGGAGATATTGGCCTGCGTCAGCGCGGTTGCCGGCATCTGCGAGATCGAGCCGATGAAGATTGCGTCACGATCGCCGATCGTATTCGGCGAGGCGACGGTCTCGATGGGGATGGGATGGCCGGCCATGATCGCCATCTGACCGAGCAGCGTGGCGGCGGCCGAAAGCGTGTCGGCATCGACGCGGTCGATGAAAAGCGGCGTCGGCTCCGTGTCCCGGCCATAGGGATAGGCTGTGCCGGCCATCGCAGCCAGATTCGGCCGCTGGCCGACGCGGGCAAAATCGGGAATGTGCAGTTCAGAGGTATCGAACAGGGCAAAGCGCGGATTGGCCCCGCCGGTCGCGCCCGGCGCGCAAGCCGCGTCGTCCTTGGTCATCAGGATCGCCTCGATCGCCACCGAATTGAGACCGGGCTTGAAGTGCCGCATCGTCACGCGGATCGGCAGATGGCGGAGAATGCCGCCCGTGGTCGTGGTGATCGGCACGGTGGAGGCAATGTTGTCGTTGACGTAGATATCGATGTGGCTGCCGGGCAGCACGTTATCGGTATAGGCGGCGTCGAGCAGCACCTTCGCCTCGCCGTAGGCATTGGCATAGAAATCGGCCGGAACGGCGACATTGAAACCGGTACGGAACCGCCGGCCCGAAAACTCTGTGGTCTTCACGCCGAGCTGCGACAGGGTGATGTTCGTATCGGAAAAGACGAGCGGCGCATTCGGCGCGCTCCAGCGCTCGGTGGTCAGCGCGTCGCGGCGGATATCCGAGGACCTGTCCGTTGGCGAGACGAGGGTATCGATCGCCGAGGAGACCGCCTGCCAGGAGGGACCGCTGATCAGAAGCACCGGCGAGCCGCTGCGCGGATCGGTGACGAAAGCGGCCAGTGCCGCGCTTTCGGCGCCGGGCGGCAGGCCGGGGAAAAGCGGCCGCAATTCCGCCGCGGTACCGACGAGCACGCTGAGCTTGCCCGGCCCAGCGGCCGGAAGCGAATCGGTGCCGAAAGCGAAAATCTGGTTCGGCATGCTGCTCAGCACCGACAGGCCCTGCGCAAGCCGCAGCAGCGGCTTGGTGGTTCC
This sequence comes from Rhizobium fabae, assembly GCF_003985135.1. Classification (NCBI taxonomy): domain Bacteria; kingdom Pseudomonadati; phylum Pseudomonadota; class Alphaproteobacteria; order Hyphomicrobiales; family Rhizobiaceae; genus Rhizobium; species Rhizobium fabae. Next base: position 16,413 of record NZ_ML133658.1, on the reverse strand, counting down.
GGGCTGTTCCAGCGCCGGAACAACGATGTCGAACTCGGTCTTGCCGGCGCCATCGACGCCGATGGCGCGGATGGCGTCCGCACTTGACTGCTGGGCGGCGTCGATGCCGGCGAAACGCAGATAGGTTCCAGCCGGATCGATGTTCGACCACAGTTCGTAGGTGGATTGAATGTTGCAATCGGTGCGGTGGCGCTGATCGGCTTCAAAGGTGACGAGGTTGGCGCCCGGCTGCAGCAGGCCGGAGGGAACTTCGAACGTGACGGCGGATGGGCCATCCGGCGAGCCGACGCGCTGCTGGCCGATCGGGCGATTGTTGAGATAGACGGTCAGCGCCGATGCCTCAGGCGCAACGACGATCGAATTCTGGTAGGCGAAGGTAAAGCTTGCCTTGGCCGCCGCCTGCTCCGGCGTCAGATAAACGGACCACGAACGCCGGTCGTATTCGCCGCTGAGACTGAGTTTCGAAAAGGGCAACACATAACGACGGACATCGCCGGTGCTCGGGCGCGCAGCAGCATTCGCCGCCGCGGCAGGCTGGGGCGCCGGCACTGCCATCTGCGGCTGCACGGCGACCGGCGGAGGCGTGGGAATGGGAGCGGGAGCAGCCGGAGCTGCAGGCGCGGGTGTCACCGAAACGGGAGGCGTGACGGGAGCCGGCGCGGTGGCGGCAGGCGGGCGGGCGGGTGTCAATCTCGGGGCAACGGGCGCGCCGGGCGGCCGCTCGCCGGACATGTCGAAGGGCGCCGTCTGCGCCTGGACGAAGACGGAAGCATTCAGCAGGAGAAGCGAGGCAGCGACGATCGTTCTCATCCGGCGTTGACCTTTGCCGCCTGCTGCTGGGCTTCCCGCTCCGGCCGCATGCTGCGGAAGAAGTAAACGAGGCCGCGGCTGGTCTGATAGAACGACAGGCCGAGGAACCATATTGTGCCGCGGATGAGCCCGGGATTGCGCCGGCGCGACGTCTGGAACTGGGTCCACTGGTCGGAATTGGCGAACATTAGGTCGGCGATCAGGCGATGGTCGAGCGCGCTTTTCGGCACGTATTGACAGCCGAGATTGGTGATGTCGCCTGATGGCTCGATGTTGCGGACGATGAGCGGCAGGGTTTCCATATCCGCGCCGCTATAGGGCTGGAATCGGATCTCGCCTGGTGCGCCGATCATCAGCTCGTCGAGGTTCTTGTTGAAGACGTGAAGCCTTGCGCCGTGGACGGAGACATCCTCGATCGAGGCCGCGTACCACTTGCCGTTGGCACCGAATTCGCAGCGACGGTTGACGCGGACGCGGCGGGACAAGGCGCGTTCGCCGCGCTCCGACACGACGCCGAGCGCGCAGCCGGCCATGATCAGGTTGATGAGGTTCCATCCGCCGACGACGAGCGTGACGTCGGCCTTATAGGGCTCGGCATAGATCCTGTAGATGGTGATGATGAGCGCGACGATCTGCACGGCGAAGATGACGAAGAACGGACGGCTGATTTCCGACAGGCGGCTGACGGCAATCGACTCGTCCTTGGCCGTGACCTTGAAGGTCGGCTTTCTCGGATTGAGCATGACGGAGACGACGGCCGGCAGCAGATGCACGGTCTGGACATATTCGTAGAGCTCGGAAATCCACGGCCACCGGAACGACCCGTAGAGGTAGTTCTGCATCATCAGGTTCACGAGCATGTAGGCAAGCGTATAGGCAAGGAATTCGCCGCCGGAGGCGGTGAAGATTTCCAGATCGAAGAACAGGTAGAAGAGCGGCGCGAAAAGAAAGATCGTGCGCGGGAACGGGAAGAGCCAGAAAAGCGTGGAGGACATATAGCAGAAGCGCTGCGGGATCGTCAGCCCGCGCTTCAGAAGCGGGAAGCGGAAGCGCAGGATCTGCATCATGCCCTGCGCCCAGCGGCTGCGCTGGCCGATGAAGCTTGCGAAGGTGGCCGGCTGCAGACCGGCGATCAGCGGCTTGTCGACATAGATGCTGTTCCAGCCGCTGCCATGGAGCGCCAGCGCCGTCTCGCAATCCTCGGTGATGCTGATGCCGGAAAAGCCATTCTGGGATTCGAGCGCCCTGCGGCTCAGAACCGCAGCCGAACCGCAGAAAAAGGCAGCATTCCACTTATCGAGGCCACGCTGGATGATGCCGTAGAACATCTCGTTTTCGCTCGGCATCTTGTCGAAGGTCCGCAGGTTGCGCTCCAGCGGATCGGGATTGATGAAGAAATGCGGGGTCTGGACGAGGAAAAGCTTCGGGTCGTCGTCGAAGTAACCGACTGTCTCCAGCAGGAAATCGCGGGCCGGCGCGTGGTCCGCATCGAAGACGGCGATGAGTTCACCGGTCGAATGTTTCATGCCGTTGTTGAGATTACCGGCCTTGGCGTGCTCGTTGCGGTCGCGCGTGAGATAGGTGACGTCGAGATCCTCGCAGAGCTGCTTCAGCTCGATATGGCGGGCGGCAGCGGCCTGGGCCTCGAGCAGCTTGCCGGAATTGCGCTTCTGCAAAGTGCCGCCGTCGTCGAGCAGCCAGACATGCAGCTTCTCGGCCGGATAATCCATCGCCTTCGCGGCGGCCAGCGTGTTCCCAAGAAGACCGGCATCCTCGTTGTAGGATGGCACGAAGACGTCGACATGCGGGAAGCGCTCATTCTTGGCCGCCCGCGAGGGCCGCGACGGCAGCGGCGTGGCGACGATGAAGAGGCTGAGCGCCAGCATCGCGACGCTATACATTTCAGCAAGATAAAGCAGCAGACCGGGAATGAAATTCTCAGGCTGGTTCAGCGGCGGCAGTGTGTTGGTGGTGCGCCAGTAGACATAGCGCAGCACGATCGACGTGCCGAAAGCGAGCGCCACCAGGCGCCACGTCCCCTCGCCTTTCATAATCTTGATAAGCGCCATCACCGTCACGACCGTGATGCTGGTGATGAGCTGGGTCTGGAGGTTGACCGGCAAGGTGATCAACACGATCATGCAGAGCGAAACCACGGCCCATATGATGACACTGCGGGCTTTGCGCATCGACGTTCCTTCGAAATTGCTCAACCGGGACGCCATCCGGCGCTCCCGGCATGCTCATCATTTCCGGCAGGCGGCCGTCATGGCCGCGTCGCCTACGCAGTCTGGCGACGGCACGGCGGCGCCGATCGCCCTTGCCGATTGATCGCCCGGCACGGCTGCCGCATCCGGCTTCGCATTCGTCTGCGGCGTCTCGCCGGGCAGCGGCACGCGCGGGCCGACGGGTGCCGGCAGCGGCGCGACGCCCTGAGCCGGCTGCGCGGCCGAGGTACCGCGAACGGGAGCGGCTCGCGGCCGGCTGACAAGGGCGGGGGCCGGTTCATAGCCGATCGGCATCGGGCTGGCGCGATAACCGTCCTCGTCGGGATAGATCGGCTGACCGGTGCGTCCGAGCGCTGCGTCGGCAGGCGGCGCATGGCCGTACGGATTCCAGATCTCGCCGTCGAAAGTGCCGGTGACGGTGTAGCCGTAGACGATGCCGAGCAGCTGGCGCTCGCTCGCCCCGGCGTCGCAGAGACGCAGGCGCAGCTGGATCATGCCGAAATTGCGCGCCTGGGTATTGGCGGCGACGCTCGAACGGATCTGCTGCCAGGCATAGATGCAGGTGTCGCCGGCCTGGCTGCGGCCGGAGGCATAACCGAAGGGGCCGTAGCTGTTCTGCAGGAAGGTTGCGGATGTCGCCATCGGGACGCCCGGGGCCGAACGGGCCACCTCGCGGGCAATGCCGCTTTCGTTGATCATGCTGAAGCCTGCATTGCCGATGCCGGGATTGGCCCCGGAGGCGCCTAAGAACTGGACCTTCAGGAAATTCTGGCCGGGTACGGAGGATGAGGTAAACAGCGAGATATTCTGCTCGACGCCGTTTCCGCGCTTGCTCTCGACAACGCTGACGATCGATGGGCCTCCTGGCGGCGGCAGGACCAGCGCCTTTTCGGGCGCAACGGTCTCCGGCCCGGAAGGCTGGCGCACACCGCCTGTCGATGTGCAGCCGGCCATCATGCCCGCCACGGCCACCAGCGATATCGTCTTACGCAAGTGCATGTTTCGAGCCGCCGCAATCGTCTTTCCAGATGTCCATTCGCAAGCCGAAACGCGAGGGATCTTCGAATCAACGACCAGCAGGCCGTTCATCTGACATAAACCGCCAACATGGTTAACCAAACGTAAAGAACCGAGCCATGGCATCGCCGGACGAACCCGTACTGGACATTGTTCGCACTACTCAACCGTATGATGCGTATATCGATTCGCCAACAACTTAATCGTTCTCTCCCCGCGTTTGTCCACCCGGCAATGGCCCAAGCGCGCGCGTCTTTCGAGCGAGAATCTCGACCACCATTCGTCGCCACGCCGATCCGCGCTGCGAGAAGCAGGCACGGGAACTATGCCGGATTGTCCGCGTTGCCTTCATGTCTGGGTAAAAAGGAGAACTTCCATGCACAAGATCATGGTGGCTGCGGCCGCCGTGCTTAACATTAGTTCCGCCGCCTTCGCGCAGAGCACCGTCATCGTCATCGACCCTGCAGCGACAGGCTCCGTTGTATTGCCTGGCGAGGTGCGCACATATGTGATGGAGCAAAAAACGCCGTCCGTCGTCTATGACGGCGATATCGTGGTCGGTGCGACGCTGCCGGATACCGTCGAAGTGCATACGGTGCCAAATGTTGACGGCTACGCCTATACCGTCGTCAACAACCGGCGCGTGATCGTCGAGCCGCAGACGCACCGCGTGATCCAGGTCCTGGAATAACGCGCTCAGAGATTTTGAGCGTGCGGCCGCGTTGCGGCCTCACGTCCTTTCGTCTTCCGTTCTCACCGGCACATTCAGAAGCTCGCGGATCTTGTGAGCCAACTGCTCGAGGCTGAAGGGCTTGGCGAGCAGGGAGACGCCGTGATCGAGCACGCCGTTATGGACGATGGCATTCCGGGTATAACCCGTTGTGTAGAGAACCCGGATTTTCGGCCATTTTTCCTGAACGATGTCGGCAAGCTGCCGTCCGCTCATCTGCGGCATGACGATGTCGGTGAAGATCAGGTCGACGGCGGCATTCTGCTCGAGAAGCACAAGCGCCTCCATGCCGCTCGCCGCCTCCAATACGGTGTAACCCAGTTCATGCAGGCTTTCGGCGGTCATGCTGCGGACGTGCTCGTCATCCTCAACCACCAGAATCGTGTCGTTGACGCTCCCTTGGGGGATCGGCAGGGCGCCCATAGCGCCGAACCGGGCGCCCGTTGCGCCGACATGGCGGGGAAGATAGATCTTCACCGTCGTCCCCCTGTCGATTTCCGAATAGATCTTGATGTGGCCGCCGCTCTGCTTGATGTAGCCGTAGACTTGGCTGAGGCCGAGACCGGTGCCCTTGCCGGGTCCCTTGGTCGTGTAGAACGGGTCGAAGGCGCGGTCGATCACTTCGGGCGACATGCCGGTGCCCGTGTCGGTGATGCTGATCATAACGTACTGACCAGCCTCGACCTCGGAATGCATGCGCGCATATCGCTCGTCGAGTTCGGTATTGGCGGTCTCGATGGTCAGATGACCGCCGCCGGGCATGGCGTCGCGGGCATTGACGGCAAGGTTCAGAATGGCGTTCTCGAGTTGGCTGAGATCGGCAAAGCTCGGCCAGAGGCCGCCGGCAAGAACAGTCTCGATCCGGATCTGCTCGCCGAGCGTGCGCCGCAGCAGCTCCGACATGCCGCCGACCAGCTTGTTGGCATCGATGATCTCCGGGGCAAGCGGCTGCTGGCGCGAGAAGGCGAGAAGACGTGCGGTCAACACGGCCGCCCTCTGCGCGCCGTCCCTGGCATTCTGGATCGAATTCAGCAGGCGGGGATCCTCGTTTCCGGTCATGCGCCGCTGGGCGAGATCGAGACTGCCAATGATGATCGCGAGCATATTGTTGAAATCATGGGCGACGCCGCCGGTCAGTTGGCCGATCGTCTCCATCTTCTGCAACTGGCGGACCTGCGCCTGGGCGGCGGCATTCTCGTCCATCTCATGCTTGAGCGCGGCGGTACGCTCGGCCACCGTCTGTTCCAGGCGCGTATTAAAGCTGTTGAGTTCGCTGCGAAGGCGGCTCTGCCGGTCATGAGCGACGATGATCATCTCCATCAGGCCGACGATGATCGCGGCATTGACGAGATAGGTCGACAGGCCGACCCATTGCCCGGCGCTGACCGGCCAAAAGACATTGTGCGGCTCGACGAAAAACTGCTGGACGATGAAGCCGGCGACCACGGCCGCGACAAGGCCCGGCCCCGCGCCGCCGATGAAACTGGCGAGCAAAATCGCCGGAAGGAAGCTGAGGAAGGGAAAGCCGGAAAGATAATCGCTGGCCGCGATTCTCAGAAGAAACGTCAATCCAACCGCGGCAAGCGCCAGCGGATATGTGTAACCGGGCCTGTGACGCAACCAGTCTGTGGCACTCAGCAAATCCATCCCAGGCCTCTTTCCCTCCGCTTCTGAAACGGTATCCCAGCTTTTGCACATCGAATTTCACCCGGCAATATGCTCTTTCTCACACTGCGGGGCAGCACGTCTTGACGAGCGTCGGAAGCGGTCCACATAACTTTCATGCCCGGCAAGGGGAAATGGGTGAAAGGGATCATGAAAGACATCTTCATCGTCGAGGACGATACGCTGATTGCCATGTTGCTCGAGGACATGCTCGGCGATCTCGGCTATCGGGTCTGCGCAAGCGCGCCCGATCTGGAACGGGCGCTGACAACCGCCAAGGACTCGGAGTTCGACGCCGCGATCCTCGACGTCTCTCTTGCCGGCCGCAGTTCGCTGCCGGTTGCAAAGCTGCTCGACGAACGCGGCAAGCCCTATCTCTATGCAACGGGATATGGCAGCGCCCCGGAAGGCAGCGCAGGCACACTGCCGGTATTGCGGAAACCCTTTCAGCTCAGCGAGCTCGAACAGGCGATGAAGCGGCTTACCGAAGCCTGACCTGCCTGTCAGCTCAGCGAACCTGGTCGAGCAGGCGTTTGCACTCCAGGAGATCGTAGAGCGCCTCCTGCAGCAACGCCCTGTCTTCCTTGCCGACGCTCGACTTGCCGATCGAGACCTCCGGCTGGTCGTCGTCTCCGGCGACGAAATTGAAGAATCGGCGGGTGATAGGCGGTTTGGCGCGGCCAACGATCTGGTCTTCTTCTGCCATGCCGACGCGCGGTTCGCCCGCGTCCTGTACGCCCGACGCAAGCGCCTCGACGCTGGCGAGATCGCCGTGGCCGACCGATATGACGAATTTGTTGCCGTTGGTTTTCAGGAGCTTCTGCACGCCCTTGATCGTATAGCCGTGATCATAGAGCAAATGCCGGATGCCCTTGAGGAGATCCACATCCTCCGGCCGATAATAACGACGGCCGCCGCCGCGCTTCATCGGCTTTATCTGCGGAAAGCGCGTCTCCCAAAAGCGCAGCACATGCTGCGGCAGATCAAGATCGTCTGCGACTTCGCTGATGGTGCGAAAGGCATCGGGGCTCTTGTCCAACGTCATACTGCTACGCGACCTCGCGGCTCGATCCAACGGCGACTCATCATATTTCAACGGTTTGGCGCCGACAATTCAAGTCATGTCTCGACGTTGCGCACAACGGATGGACAAAACGAGAGGAAAAAACTGCCGTTCCGAAACGGAAGGCAGGGATCAGGAAGCCGGATTCTGCGGCTTCAGCTTGATCTTGCGCGAGACGTGCGCCTTGAGGATGCGCGTCTTCAGCACGTTCGACGCCTTGAAGGTCATGACTCGGCGGGGAGAAATCGGAACTTCCTCGCCGGTCTTCGGGTTGCGGCCGATTCGCTCGTTCTTGTCGCGCACCTGGAAGGTCGCGAAGGAAGAAAGCTTGACGGTTTCGCCCCGCACGATGGCGTTGCAGATTTCATCAATGACGGTTTCGACCAACTCGGCGGATTCGGTCCGGGAAAGCCCGACCTTTCGGAAAACGGATTCCGCCAGGTCTGCTCGCGTCACTGTTTTTCCGGTCATGGTTTCCCCGCCCATTACAAATATTTTGTGAAAGCGGACGAAGAGTATTTGTCTTGCGCCTCACGGTCAAGCTCTTGTTCGCCGCCAGTTTTTTAGGATTCGTGCTTACCAGCGCAGCAGAACGGCGCCCCAGGTGAAGCCGCCGCCCATCGCCTCGAGCATCACTAGGTCGCCCTTCTTGATGCGGCCGTCGCCGGCAGCGGTCGCAAGCGCGAGCGGGATCGAGGCAGCCGACGTATTGCCGTGCAGGTCGACTGTTATGACGACCTTCTCCGCATCGATGTTCAGCTTCTTTGCCGAACCGTCGATGATGCGCCGATTGGCCTGGTGCGGCACGAGCCAGTCAAGGTCTTCGGCAGTGGTGCCGGTCGAATCGAAAGCAGCCTGGATAACATCGGTGATCATGCCGACGGCATATTTGAAGACCTCGCGGCCTTCCATGCGCAGCTTGCCGACGGTGCCTGTCGAAGAGGGGCCGCCATCGACATAAAGCTTGTCCTTGTGCGAACCGTCGGAACGCAGATGCGCGGTCAGCACACCGCGATCGGCTGACGTGCCCTCGCCTTCGGCCGCTTCGAGCACGATCGCGCCGGCGCCGTCGCCAAAAAGAACGCAGGTGGTGCGGTCGTTCCAGTCGAGGATGCGCGAAAAGGTTTCGGCGCCGATGACGAGAACGCGCTTTGCAAGCCCGCCGCGGATATAGGCATCCGCCGTCGTGACCGCATAGACGAAACCAGTGCAGACGGCCTGGACGTCGAAGGCGAAGCCGTGGCTCATGCCGAGGCGGTGCTGGATATTGACCGAAGTCGCCGGAAACGTGTTGTCGGGCGTCGAAGTGGCACAGATGACGAGGTCGATATCGGCGGGCGTCAGGCCGCCATTGGCAAGGGCTGCTCGCGCCGCCGCCTCGCCGAGCGAGGCCGTCGTCTCATCATCACCGGCGACGTAACGCTGGCGAATGCCGGTGCGCTGGACGATCCAATCGTCCGACGTATCGACGATGGCCTCCATGTCGCGATTGGTCATCACGCGCTTCGGAAGTGCGGCTCCGAACCCGCGAACCACTGAACGGATCATATTGATTGAACCCTGTCGCTCATGCAGCTTCCGGACCCATGGGGGGCAGCCGCTTGGCATGATATTTCTTAAGATCGTTTTCTATTTTCTGATTGAGGCCGTTCTTGGCCATGTCATAGCCGACTTCGATGGCCGCAGCGATGCCTTCGGCATTGGCCCCGCCATGGCTCTTGATGACGATGCCGTTCAGGCCGAGAAAAACGCCGCCATTGACCTTGCTCGGATCGAGCTTCTCACGAAGCATGTCGAAGGCGCTCTTGGCAAAGAGGTAGCCGATGCGGGCGAGCAGCGTGCGCGACATGGCGGCACGCAGATATTCGGCGATCTGCTTGGCGGTGCCTTCGGCGGTCTTGAGCGCGATATTGCCGGAGAATCCTTCGGTGACAACGACGTCAACGGTGCCCTTGCCAAGGTCGTTGCCCTCGACGAAGCCGGAATACTCGAGCGAATCGATGTTCGCCTCGCGCAGCAGCCGCCCTGCCTCCTTGACCTCCTCCTGGCCCTTCACCTCTTCGACGCCGACGTTCAGAAGACCGATCGTCGGACGCTCGATCTCGAAAAGCGCGCGTGCCATGGCGCCGCCCATCAGGGCGAAATCCATAAGCTGCTGGGCATCGGCGCCGATCGTCGCGCCGACGTCAAGCACGATGCTCTCGCCCTTCAGCGTCGGCCAGATCGCGGCGATCGCCGGACGCTCGATATTGGCCATGGTGCGCAGACAGAACTTCGCCATCGCCATCAGGGCACCGGTGTTGCCGGCCGAAACCGCGACATCGGCATCGCCTGTCTTCACCGCCTCGATCGAACGCCACATAGTGGAGATGTAGCGGCCGCGGCGCAATGCCTGGCTCGGCTTCTCATCCATGCTGACGGCGAGCTCGCAATCGTGGAAAACCGATTTTTCCCTCAATTTCGGAAACCGGGCGAGAACCGGGTCGCACTGCTCTTTGATGCCGTAGAAAACGAAGGAAATATCCGGATGCCGATCCAACGCCTTGGCGGCACCTGGGATGACAACCTGGGGACCAAAGTCGCCACCCATGAGGTCGATAGATATTCTGATCACGCGTCCCTGATCCTTCTTTTCGCCGAGGGCGAAATTTCGGCCAAAATACCGGTTTTGTCGTCGCTTACAACTGAATAGTATCAAATGCCAGCGAAGCTTAATCCTTTTTCCAGTCCTTGAGGGCAGCGAAAGCGGAGGGCTTTTTATCGTTCTCGCCGCTATCCTCGATATGGCCGGCGAATGCGATGCCTTCCTTGCGCGGATAGGGGTCGATCGCAAGGGCGGCGAATTCCGCAACCACCTCTCCGGCGTCGATCGTGTCACCCACGAAGGTCTCGGGCAGATCGGGACCGTCGGGATCAAGCAGCATCTCGCCGGCGTCGTTGCCCGGCTGGCGGGCGAGCTTGGAACCCTCGGGCACGAAAATCTGTTCGAAACTCTCGTCGATCGCGGCTTCGACCGGCTCCAGCGTCACGACGCAGGACTGGACGATCTTCGCCTGCACGCGACCCTTGACGCGAACGCCGTCGCGCTTCCAGCGGCCGATCTGTAGGTCGGCGCGCAGACCGTCGACGGAGGCGACGCTCCAGGCCTCGGCAAGCGCCTTCAATTCGCTGTCGTCGGCCTCGATATGGACCTCGACAGGATTGGCCGAGATATGGCCGACCTTGACTTGATAGGAGAAGGGAACATCGTCCCGATCGTGCTTCATTGCTTCCTCCTTCAGGCAACAGGCGGGAGCGTTGCCGAACCGGTGGCAATCACCTCTTCCGGAACAGCCGAGAGATGGGATTCCGCAGCCACCATCCAACCGGCGAGGCCGGACATATCGGCCGGCGTCGCGGTTTCGGGGTAAATATTGCGCTCAAGGGCAAGAGCAAGCGCCTCGGCGTCGCCCGCGTCCATCGCCTTCGAATAGGCTTCGAGCCGGCCGTAAAACATGCCGGCGAGCTTTTTCATGCGCTTCGGCACACTGTTATCGCCGATGCCGAGCTCGCGAATCGAATAGTCAATATCCTGGAAGAAGGCGTCGACGATCTCCTGGGCGATCTCCTGGCCGCTTACTGCGGAGGCGCGTGTGCGGCGAAAAAACAGAATCATGGCGATCGACAGCATCTCGAAACGACCCATGACCGTGTCCGGCACATTCAACCGCTCATAGAGATCAGGCACGCGCGCGGCGGCCGTCAGCGCGGCATATTGCCTGTCGACGATCGCCTGATTGTTGTTTTTCTTGCGAAACAGCCCGAAGATCATGTTTTTTCCGGAAATGCCTCATTCTTCGCGCCGGCTGGCGTCCGGCCTTGTTGCATGATTTCGAAAGCTGGTTTACCGAAGCAGGCGCGAATTGCAATGCTGATCGTGACCAGTTTCGGGACGGCGCTCTCAAGACGCCGGCGAAGCGAATTCGGTACACCCGACTCGGAATGGCCACAATGGTTTTGCAGGAGGAAAGCGTGTAAGGCCCCAAACGGCTGCTATCGACACTCAAGGGAGTAGATGTCGTTGAAGAAACGGTATTTCAAGTCTGACATGAAATTCTTCAGCAGCGCGGCCATTGCCTTCATAATCGCCTCCACATCAGTTCTTTCGGGCTGCCAGACGAGCACGGTGCTCAACGGTGGCTATATCGTCGACCAGCAGTCGCTGAACTTGGTTCCGGAAGGGTCCAGCCGCGAGCAGGTGCTGCTGTCGCTCGGCACGCCGTCGACGACGGCGACTTTCGACGGCGAAGTCTTCTATTATATCTCACAGCGGCGCACACGCGCCGTCGCCTTCCAGAAACTGAAGGTCGTCGACCAGAGCATTCTGGCCGTCTATTTCGACAAGGACGGCGTCGTCAACCGCCGTGCCAACTATACGCTGCAGGACGGCAAGGTGTTCGACACGATCTCGCGCGTCACGCCGACCGGCGGCAAAGAACTCACCTTCTTGCAGCAGATGCTCTCCGGCGGCAGCGCCGCGAGCGCTGCCCGCAGCCTGTTCGGCGGTGGCGCCGGCGGCACGCCGCAGAATCCGAGCAGCCTGCGCTGATCGGAAATGTCTTCAACGAAAAACCCGCCGGATCGCGCCGGCGGGTTTTTTAATGGTCGCGGTACCGCAGCGCCTGGGTGGAACGGATCAACCAGCGAGAACGGCGAGCAACAGCAGCGCCACGATATTGGTGATCTTGATCGCCGGATTGACGGCGGGGCCGGCGGTATCCTTGTAGGGATCGCCGACCGTATCGCCGGTGACGGAGGCCTTGTGCGCATCCGAGCCCTTCATGTGACGCACGCCGTCCTTGTCGACGAAACCGTCCTCGAAGCTCTTCTTGGCATTATCCCAGGCGCCGCCACCCGATGTCATCGAAATGGCGACGAAGAGGCCGTTGATGATGACGCCGAGCAGTGATGCGCCGAGGGCGGCGAAGGCCGAGGCCTTGGAACCGGAGATCAGCAGCACGCCGAAATAGACAACGATCGGCGCCAGTACCGGTAGCAGCGACGGGATGATCATCTCGCGGATGGCGGCCCTGGTCAGAAGGTCGACGGCCTTGCCGTAGTCCGGCTTCTCCGTGCCCAGCATGATGCCCGGCTTCGCCTTGAACTGACGGCGGACTTCCTCGACGATCGCGCCAGCCGCACGGCCGACGGCGGTCATTGCAATGCCGCCGAATAGGTAGGGGATGAGACCTCCGAAGATCAATCCCGCCACCACGTAGGGGTTGGAAAGATCGAAGGAAATTTCGCCGATGCCGGCAAAATAAGGGAACTTGTCGCCATTCGCCGCAAAATACTTGAGGTCGTAGGAGTAGGCGGCAAAGAGAACCAGTGCGCCGAGACCAGCGGAACCGATGGCGTAGCCCTTGGTGACGGCCTTGGTCGTATTGCCGACTGCGTCGAGCGCATCGGTGGATTTGCGTACCTCCGGCGGCAGATGCGACATTTCGGCGATACCGCCCGCATTGTCCGTCACCGGTCCGAAAGCGTCGAGCGCGACGATCATCCCGGCTATGCCCAACATCGCCGTGACCGCAATGCCGGTGCCAAACAAGCCGCCGAGCTGGTAGGTGGCGAGAATGCCGCCAACGATGACGATCGCCGGCAATGCCGTCGATTCCAGCGACACGGCGAGGCCCTGGATGACATTGGTGCCGTGACCGGTGACCGAAGCCTGGGCGATCGAGACGACCGGGCGCTTGCCCGTGCCGGTATAATATTCGGTGATCACCACGATCAGCGCAGTGACGACGAGGCCGATGACGCCGCAGAAGAAGAGGTGCGCGCCCGAGATATCGACGCCACCGACGGAGCCGATCGATCCCCAGCCGATCGTGAGCGAGGTGGCAGCACCGAGGCCGACGATCGACAACAGGCCGGTGACGATGAGGCCCTTGTAGAGGGCACCCATGATCGAGCCGTTCGAGCCGAGTTTGACGAAGAAGGTCCCGATGATCGAGGTGATGATGCAGGCGCCGCAGATTGCCAGCGGATAAACCATGGCAGACTGGAGGATCGGCGCCCCGGCGAAGAAGATCGCGGCGAGAACCATGGTGGCGACGACCGAGACCGCATAGGTCTCGAAAAGATCCGCTGCCATACCGGCGCAGTCGCCGACATTGTCGCCGACGTTGTCGGCAATCGTTGCCGGATTGCGCGGATCGTCTTCGGGAATGCCGGCTTCCACCTTGCCGACGAGATCGCCGCCGACATCGGCGCCCTTGGTGAAGATGCCGCCGCCGAGACGAGCGAAGATCGAGATCAGCGAAGCGCCGAAGCCGAGCGCCACCAGCGCATCAATGACTTCGCGCGAGCCGGTCTCATGCCCGAGCCCGACGGTCAAAACTGTGTAGTAGATGGAGACGCCGAGCAGCGCGAGGCCAGCCACCAGCATGCCGGTGATGGCGCCTGACTTGAAGGCGATGTCGAGACCGGCTGAAAGGCTAGCGGAAGCCGCCTGGGCGGTGCGCACGTTGGCACGGACGGAGACGTGCATGCCGATGAAACCGGCAGCGCCTGATAGTACGGCGCCGATCAGGAAACCGACGGCGGCCGTGGCGGAAAGAAGCAGCCAGGCCGCGATGAAAACAACGACGCCAACAATGGCAATGGTTTTGTACTGGCGGGTCAGATAGGCCTGAGCGCCTTCGCGGATATAACCCGCGATCTCCTGCATGCGGCTGTTGCCCTGATCGGCTGCAAGCACCGACCGGGTCGCCCAGGCGGCATAGACCACCGAGAGCAGACCGCATGCGATTACGCATAAAAGGATCGTCATTTCGCTCTTTCCTCCCATAGGCCGGAGCTCACTCCTTCTCCGGCAGAAACGCCGCCGAATCGCCTTCCTCTCCACAGAAACGCCACACTCAGCGGTGCGGAGATTGCGTGGTCGATCACGTGGCGTCAAGACCGCAACGGGCGAAAACCGTTGCAGTGCGAAGAAAGAGACAGGAGGTTGTTTGGCGGCTAAAGAGCTACTTCTTCGTCTCGCCGCGGACCTGCTTTGCGATGCGGTCGAGCACGGCGTTGACGAGTTTCGGCTCGTCGTCGTCGAAGAAGGCCTGGGCGATCTCGACATATTCGGTGACGATGACCGCCACCGGAACGTCCTTGCGGTCGGTAAGTTCGAAGACGCCGGCGCGCAGGATGGCGCGTACGGTGCTGTCGAGGCGCGACAACGCCCAATCGTCCTGCAGCGCTGAGGCGATCAGCGGATCGAGACGGACCTGATCGCGCACAACACCGGCGACGATGGACCGGAACCAGGCGGCATCGGCCTTCAGATAGGTCGCGCCGTCGAGTTCCTGCCCGAGGCGGTGAGCCTCGTATTCGGCCACGATTTCCAGAACGCCGGTGCCGCCGATATCCATCTGATAAAGCGCCTGGACCGCAGCAAGGCGGGCAGCGCCCCGCTGGTTCGCAGTCTTGACCGGCCGATCCGTCTTGTCGTCGTTCATTCGTTATGCACCCAGTTTCTGCTTCAGCCCGATCATCGTCAGAGCTGCGCGAGCGGCAAATCCGCCCTTGTCCTTGTCCGAGCGGCGTGCGCGCGCCCAGGCCTGTTCGTCGTTTTCCACGGTCAGGATGCCGTTGCCGATGGCAAGGGACTCGCTGACCGCGAGATCCATCAAAGCGCGCGAGGATTCGTTCGATACGATATCGAAGTGATAGGTCTCGCCGCGGATGACCATGCCGAGGGCGACATAGCCGTCATAATGCGTGCCGCCATTGTCGTCTCCATCGAGCGACATGGCAATCGCCGCCGGAATTTCCAGCGCACCGGGAACGGTAATGACTTCGTAGGTGGCGCCGGCTTGATCAAGCGCAAAGGTCGCGCCTTCGAGCAGGGCGTCGGCCATGTCGTCGTAGAAGCGGGCCTCAACGATCAAAATATGGGGAGCGGTCTCTCTTGGCATGGTTCACCTTCGGTTGGTGGGGCATTTTCCACTCGGCAGGCCGCGGTCAAAACACGCCTTCGTGCGAATGGCAAGCAATTTCGCCGGATGCCGCAACACGGAAAGAGGAAATATCCGCAAAGGGATAGCGGAGCGCGCCATGCACTGCCGGGCAAGCGCTCAGAACCGGCTTTGCCCGATGCCTTGAAAACGGCAATTCAAAGGCAGTTTTCATGAACAATTTTTAATTGATTTTCAGTGGCTTAAGCCATTGAATCGCGAAGGGCGTAGCGCCAATTCGATATGGTGACGCAGACGATCCCCTGCAACGACAGCTGACCGTCATAGCAGATGAAAGGATACAATCATGAACCGCGTTGTCACAATCACCGTCGCCGCAGCCCTCTCCTCCCTCGCATTCACAGGCGTCAGCCGGGCCGAAAGCCTGGGGATGAATACCGACCAGGGCATCGAGCAGACGCTCCGGACCTTCCAAGGCAATGATTTCAATGTCGAGCAGGTCTACAACTGGCGCAATCTCGACGACGAGACGACCGGCCCGCGCTCGGCGCCGCAGCGTTCCGGCCAGGCCATTCGCGGCATCCAGGCCTCGATCGACGCCAACAAGTCGCTTGCCCACCGGCTCAACAACGAAGGCGTCGATGTCCGCAATATCGTCAATGCCGAACAGGCGGCGGACGGAAGCCTGACTTTCTACGTCCGCTGACGGCTTCACCGAAAGTCACGGCGCGACGCTCCAAGCATGGGCGGCGGTCTCCTCTCCGCCCATGCGAGGTATCTTCCGGAAAGCCATTGATTTTTTCCCCGTGATGATCGTTTCTCCTCCTGCAACAGGAGGTGGCATGAAAGAGGCCGCGCCCAGCATTGAGAGAACGGATTTCTGAGATGCAGATGATCTTGGGACAGTCACGCCTTGCGCTGTTTGGCCTACCTTACTTGGGTTTTCGC
>NZ_ML133657.1:0-237913 GCF_003985135.1 Rhizobium fabae | reverse complement strand
CTCCGGAAACTCGCAAAGCTAATCCCGACGCCGATGCCGAAACCAGCATAAAGGGAGCTACACCTTGGCGCGCCAGCCGCAATCCAGAGCTGCCGCACGATCTCGACGCGACTTTATCAACGGTATCGGCCCAATGCAGACAGGCTCGCCTCAAAAGACGCCAGTTTTGCCGCCCATGTCGGACCCTGAAAGTTTTAGCCGCATCCGAGGACATTTGCGCGAACTGGCGAGATAGCGGTTGGTGCCACCAGAGGATCTCTGGCAATCGGAGGGCAGTTCTCGCGGCGTTGGGTCCGCTTTTCTTCCAAGCAGGTTCCGGAAAAGTGTCCCACGGTTTTCGGACAAGAACCTGCGACAAATCAAAAGACTAAGCAGACCTTCGTTGGCTTGCCAACGAAGGTCTGCTTAGTGCCCGGATGTTAAGCCAAGTCCCTTTTGACCGCGGGAATTTCGAAGCCCGCGGCCAGTCGTCACGCCGCTGCACCAAGCCCGTGGCGGGCAACGGTCACCAGAAACAGCAGCATCGAGGCCAAAGTCAGTATCGCGCCGGCGCTCGCCAGAGCAGGCGAACCTCCGACGATGACCATGGCAATACCTGGGGTCATGAGAGCGACACCGAGGATGGCAAGTCCAGCGTGAACGCGGGGAAGAATCCCCTGCGCTGCTGTGGGGGTCAGTCGGTAGTACAGACCAAACAACGCCAGCGTCGTCCATCCCACCAGGTTGAGGTGCGCATGGGCCGGCGCCAGCAAATGGTCCTCGCTGATTGCCATCTGGATCCCCCAGCCCATGCCAGACGTGACGCACACGACCGCCGCGAGAAAAAAGATAAAGGCGATGTCACGCATATCAGCCTCTCTGCGCCAGCCCGGGGCCGGTAAACTGCGAGCCATAGCGTGCCGCACATTCGGCAACAGCGGCGATGTCACGCGGTATTTGAAAACCGCCTGCGGCGACTTCTTTGAAAAAGCCTTCAAAGCCACCCGGCGTCAGCACGGCGATGCAAACAGCGCCATCGGGACCGGTGCGGAAGCTATGACGCTTGCCACGTGGGATATGCGCAGTCTCCATCGGACCGCGCCGAAACACGGTGCCCTCAAGTTCGAAATCAATGACGCCTTCCTGCACAAGGAAAGTTTCGTCCTCGGCCTCGTGGACGTGCGAAGGCGGGCCTTCAAGCGGGCCAGCAACGCCGTGGACGATGGACATAGCGCCTTGAGTTTCGGCGGAGGACAACAGGATGCGATAGGTGGTGCCGTTCCAGCTATGAGCCTGCTGTGGCTGGGTATATATGTTCATGATGCAGGGACCTTTGTGGTTGGTTGATGGAAGGGCTCCGAGGTAACGCACCGCCGGACTTGTGATAAATTGAATGATTGTATCGACTGAATTGGTCCCATGAATTTATCCGCGTTCGACCTCAACCTGTTGAAAGTGCTTGATGCCTTGTTGCGCGAACGGTCTACCGTGCGCGCCGGGGAGCGGGTTGGCCTATCGCAGCCGGCGGTGTCAGCGGCCCTTGGGCGGTTGCGCGCCGCCTTCGGCGATCCACTGCTGGTGCGCGATGGCCAGCAAATGCGCCCCACCGAATTCGCACTTGGTTTGGTGTTGCCGCTGACGCAACTGCTCGAGGATTCAAGCCGCCTTTTGAACCCGGCAAGCTTCGATCCAGTGGGTGCGGTGCAGACTTTCCGCATTGCAGCGTCGGATTTTTTCACCGAAATGATGCTTCCCGGCCTACTGGCTAACCTGGAACAGCAGGCGCCCGGCATTTCGCTGCGCTATACTGACTCGCCCAATCTTCAGACCATGGACGACCTACGAGAAGCCAGGCTGGATCTGATCTTGTTGCCTGCGGGCAATTTTTCGCCCTGGGTCGATTGGCGACCGATTTTTCATGCCGGTTACGTTGTTGTTGCGCGGCAGGATCATCCGGTTCTACGCCAGCACGATGTTACGCCAGCGGCGGCGATGCCCGTCGAACTGTATTGCAGTCTGCGCCACGCCGCCTTCCGTGTCATCGAGTCGGCGCCCGATCGAGAAACTGCCGCACTTGCTGCACTGGGTCTGCAACGCGAAATAGTTCTGTCGGTGCCGACCTTTACGGCCGTCTTGCGGTCTGTAGCGGCGACAAACCTCGTCGGAATTGTACCGCGCCGGATGGCCCAGAAAGTGGCCATCGCAGCGGGGCTTGCCATTCATCCGCTGCCCTTTGCTTTGCCGCCAACGCTGTTGGCAATGATTTGGCACCGGCGCAATTCCGCCTCCCGTGCACACGCCTGGTTGCGCGATCAGGTCTTCGAAATACTCACGCCACTCGATGATCTTGAACAGGCCGGCGTCGGCAACGCGGTATTGGGAGGCCCTGGCAATATCGATTGATTGCAGGCCAGGTTTGCGTCCCGTATCGGACGTCTCCTGCTGGCGCAAAGCGGACGGCATTTCATAACTTAAAGAGGCCCTGCAATGACATAGCGATGCCCAGTTTCATCCTCTCCGGCGCGGTTCCGCCTTATCGAAATTGTTGATTTATCGGCTTTTGCGCTCGTCCTCAAAACGGCAATATCGGCAGCGCAACGCTAACCGCTCCGGAAAACTCGTTGTTTTCAATATCGGCGAATTTCGGCCGGAGCCGGCGTTAGCACGGTGTTAGCGTAAGTCACCTACCATAGCGACACTATTGGAAACCCGGTTTCTCCGTTGCAACAGGGACAAATGGAATGGTGACGACCCCGGAAACGCCACGGCTTACGGAGATTACATGAAACCGGTCCTAGCCAGCCTGATATTGTCGTCTGGCATACTGCTATCCAGCCTGTCGGGATATGCCGCTTCCGGCGGATGGCAGTCGGATGGGCAAGGCACGAGATACTGGCACGTCACTCCACCGCCCGGGCAATGCAATATAAGCCAGGCGAGAAACCGGGCGCTTCGGGCCGGCATCTATCGCAGCGAGATTATACAGCAGGATGAGAATATCATCGTGCTCAGAGGTCTGGATGAATCAGGCGACCGGCGAACGATCGGTTTCGGCAACATCAGGGGATGCCCTGAGTTGGAAGGCTATGTGGAAAGCCCGAACTTCTGAGGGCATGGTTAAAGCCGATCATCGCCGTAACTGGCTCCGGCAACTGATTGCATAGCGTATCGGACGACGCCACCGGTCCGTCAGGGCCTCCAGCCCGTCCTCCTTGTAGCGACTGAAGATCTTGTAGCCGATCTTGCGCGAGATCCCGAACTCCCGGCACACATCGCTCATGCCTTCGCCCTCAAGCAGCCGGGCGACAAATCGTAGACGTTCCTTCATCATCGAAGTCTCTTTTCACGGCATCGACACCTCCCGCAAAAAGCGAAAAGTGTTACCCATGTCTCCGGTACAAAACGTCACCTATCTCTCAGGTCGAACAACTGTATCCAGAACGAAATCTACGAACGCAACCGCTTAAAAAGATAAATTGCAACACGCATCCACCTAACGAGGAACGCCTTTCTCAACTACTATTGCAACTTAAGGGATATTGATCAATACTTCCGTTGCCGCATCAAGAGTATAAGGGTTCAATCCTATTAGCGAGAAAACGACGTTGGGTCAGCTTCCATTACGAGACATATGGCCGCACATAAACCGGATTGACTGGCGCGCGACGGGATTTGACATCAAGAAAGCGTATGTTTGCGCTCTTTTTTCGGAATTGACCTACTATCGAATCCCAGATTTTGAACTTTCGAACGCTGATCGTATCAATGTAGTTCCGTGTCTCGCATACCAAAGCACAGTACGAGAGAGGCAAACTATCGATTTCGAGCAAATTTTGGAATCAGCGGACTTTGGACAGTTCTTCGTCGTGGTTCGCCGGTATGCAATCGTGGTTGGAGTAAGAACACCAAATATGATCATGGTCGCGGTTCGTGGAACAAAATATCTCTACGATTGGCTGATCAATCTGCGATCTACTCGATATTTGCATGAGGGTGCCGGTGGAGCGAGTTGCTTCCACAAGGGCTTTTTCCGGGCTATTAGCGCTTGCCTAGAGCCTGTAAGTCTTGAGCTTCGGAAATATATCCAATCGAATCCTGAACCCCTACCACTCTATGTAACCGGTCATTCGCTAGGTGGCGCAATGGCAGCCATCATGCATGCAATTTGGGGCATGACGGTCTCGGCTGAGTTTGTTCAAGAGGGTATAGTTCACAATCGTTTGCGAACTTATGCGAGCTATACTTTTGGTATGCCGCGATATGGGGACATGCGGGCGGTGACAAATTATCGACAACCATACCATCTGTACAACGAATTCGACGTCGTGCCGACAGTTCCACCAAAGTGGCTCGGTTTCGAAAACTGTTCTAACGAGTTTATGTTGGATGGCTCGTCGCTTGAAAACATACCAAGACGAGAAAGCGTGAACTTCGCTTTTTGGGTTTCACGCCTTCTTTCCGGAAAAGGCGTCCAGCAGCATTCCATGGAACTCTATCGCGAAAGAATTGCAATGAACATTAGCTAGTCATTGGCTTTCGCGAGAACTCACCGAGTTTCTGGTGGGCGCCGGGTGAACCCTCAGTGTCAGGTCAGGCGTGCCTCAGATAGCTCGCATCCCAACTCACTAAGCTTCCCCCTCCCTCGTTAGCAATTTGTTGACCATAAACTGGCTTTACTAAACCTGATGGATGCGGAGTTCCCCCCGCCCGTCGCCGAGTGTTTGTGTAAGACGGGATTGTTCGTGTTGAAGTATCCAGTGCAAGGATTGTCGGGCGCAGCCTTGGGCGGCATTGCCACACTCCTCTCGCGTGCAAAACGATTCGCAGCGCACACCATTCTGCCAGCTCTGTTTGCGCTCCCCGCCCTTGTCGGTTCTGCATCCTTTGCCTCAGCGGAAGATCGCGCCCTGAAGCTGTTCTTTACCCATACGGGCGAGAGGGCGACGATCACCTACAAGCGGGATGGAAAGTTCGATCCGAAGGGCCTCGCCCAGATCAATCGGTTTCTGCGCGACTGGCGAAGGAACGAGCCGACCCGGATGGATCCCCGGCTGCTCGACCTGGTCTGGGAGGTGTACAAGAAGAGCGGCGGCAAGGATTACATCCATATCGTCTCTGCCTATCGTTCCCCTGCTACCAACAACATGCTCCGCAACCGCTCGCGCATCACGGGAGTCGCCAAGAAGAGCCAGCACATGCTGGGCAAGGCGATGGATTTCTACGTTCCCGGCGTGAAGCTTGCGACGCTGCGCGCACTTGCAATGCAGATGCAGGTCGGCGGTGTCGGCTATTATCCGACCTCGGGATCGCCCTTCGTGCATCTCGACGTCGGCAATGTCAGGGCCTGGCCCCGCATGTCCCGGCAGGAACTCGCGCGATTATTCCCCAACGGGCAGACGATGCATCTTCCGGCCGATGGCCGGCCTCTGCCGGGATACGATCAGGCGATTGCGAACTACAGGAAGCGCGTCACACCCACCTCGATTGGGATCGCCAGCACCGCTGGAGACGACGATGACGTGGGAGCGTCGGCCACGCCGAGCGGCGACGCCACAAGCCGCAACCTCGTGACGGCGCTTCTGCCCACGCCCCGAAGCCAGGTATTGAATGCGCTCGCGCTGCAGACCGGCGCAGCCGGGCCGGATGACAAACGGTCTGCTCCGGACCTTTCATCTTTGCCGATCCCGATACCGGCGATGCGCCCGCCCGCCCTTGCGCGGGACGCTGGCGCGGACGACAAACTGGAGACCGCGTCGATCGGCCCGATTGCAGCACTTCCGGAGAGACGGACTCCTGTATTGCCGGCCCACGCCCGCTTCCATCCCCTCGTCGTTGCACAGGAGACCTCCAGGCAGGGCGCTGATATGATCGCCTCCCTGCCCATGACCGCTTCCTGGGAAGACGCAAATTTCCTTGGATCAACGTCGAACGCGGCGCTGATGAAATGGGCGCTGCATTCTCCCGGCGAGGCGATTGAATTGAGCGCGCCTCGCGTTTCCCCCCGCACGGTTCATCGTGAGGCGGGTGTCGCGGTATCAGGTGTGGGGATCACGCCGGTCGCCGCCACAGACCTGTTCGATGCCAACCGGTTTGCGTCGCCCCCGGAGGGCTGAGCTCAATCATCAGGGCTTGATGCGCGGCACGAAGCCGGTCAGTAGCGCCAGCGGCCTGTCGAGGTCGCAGCCGGGCCGAAAGACGGCGGCGCTTGTCCGATGCGACCATCGCTAAGCTATATGCCGTCGACATGCCGCGCTCGACGAGCGTCCGGATGCTTCTGGAAACCCATCCCCCACGTCAGAATGGAGCGCCCCAGGGCGGCCAATCAGCTTTTTTAGAATATGCTAATTAATCGACATGCCTTACAGCCGATGCTCGCACATCGACCCGATATGTCGGAATCGACGATCGGAAAGAACGACGTCGATTCAATGTTTTAAAGCGTTCTCTCCAGACGCGCATTCGCCGCAGTTTCCATAGCCGAACGACCATGGCCATCGCTTCCGCGCATGCCGGACTCGGACCAAAGTCTGATCAACCCCGGACTTCGTACCCATACAAAACCTTCCCTCGCTGTAATAGCAATAGCACATCCGCAAGTAAAGAGGCGTAATGCTATGAGAAATGTACTAATTTCAGGCGGGGCTGGATTCATTGGATCGCATCTATGCGATCGACTTCTACTTAGAAATGATATCCAGAAACTTGTTGTTGTTGACAATCTCTGGACAGGACTCTTCGATAATATTGCACACATCAAGGACCCCCGTTTTTACTTTGTGAAATCGGACGTCGAAACGCTGCAGACGTCCGAGAAATTCGATGAAATCTATCATCTCGCCTCTCCCGCATCGCCGCCATGGTACATGCAGGAGCCGAAGAGAACGATTTCCGCGAATCTGCTCGGCGCGTTCCGGCTTCTGGACCTTTTGAAGAAGGGCGGCCGTTTCGGTTTCACCTCTTCCTCCGAAGTCTATGGCGATCCTTTGATCTCGCCGCAGCCGGAATCCTATAAGGGCCAGGTGGATTGCACCGGCCCGCGCTCGTCTTATGACGAGAGCAAGCGCTGCACGGAATCGCTGCTGTTCGAGATGCAGCGCACCCAGGGGCTCAACCTCAAGGTTATCAGACCCTTCAATATCTATGGTCCCCGCACACGCGCCGACGACGGGCGCGCGGTCTCCAACTTCGTCACCCAGGCGCTTTCGGGACGCCCGATTACCGTGTTCGGCGATGGCCTTCAGTCTCGCAGCTGGGGTTATGTCGACGATATCGTCGACGGTTTCGCCCGGTATTTCTGGATCAATGAAACCGACTACAAGGGACCTCTGAACATCGGCAATGATCGCGAGATTTCGGTTCTCGAGGTCGCGCAATATGTTTCCAGCCTCGTCGGCGGCGTGCCGATCGTCTTCAAACCGTCGCCACCGCAGGATCCCACGAACAGACGCCCGGACCTGACCAACGCAAATTATGTGATGCCGGAATGGTCTTGCAAGGTCTCCTATGAACAGGGCGTGGCCATGACGCTCGACTGGTTCAGGGAGAAGATGAAGGCGCGCGCAGCGGGGTAACCATCACGGCTTTCAAGCCCGCGCCTGAGGCGCGGGCGCCATGCCGCGGTGCGATTGAGAAAGCGATGATGCGAGAAACAATTCCGTCTGATCTGAAGGATATAAGCTTTCCTGTCCCGATCCATTATCTCGATCTCTCATCCAGCCAATCCCAGGCTATTTCGCCGCCGATTTCGGATGGGCTCGTGGTCTTCATGTCGGACGGCCTTCCCGTCGGGCAGACTTATGTCGAGCGTCCCGAGACGGTGACGGCACTCGCCGAGCGGATCGTGCAGGCGGACACGCTCGAGCATGCGCGTGATATCGCGCAAACCCCTCTTCGCAATCGCGACGTCAGCATTCTGATCTGCACCAAGGACCGGCCGGATCAGCTACGCCGATGCCTGGCGTCCATCCCCGAACAATCGCTCCGCCCCACCGAGATCATCGTGGTCGACAATGCCTCAACGGGCGATGCGACGCGTCGCGTGGTGGAGGAAGCAGGCGCCACCTATGTCCGGGAAGACAGGGTCGGGCTGGATTACGCCCGCAATGCAGCGCTTCGCGCGGCGAGAACCGAATTCGTCGCCTTTACCGACGATGACGTGGTTCTCCACAAGCGGTGGCTGGAGAACCTGATGAAGGCGTTCGATCGGCCTGACATCGCCTGCGTGACCGGCTTGGTCCTTCCCGGGGAACTCGCAACGCCGGCGCAGTTCATCTTCGAAAAGCATTGGGGTTTCGGCCGGGGTTATCTCCGCCAGGATTTCAATCGGGATTTCTATATCAGCCATGCGCGTTACGGCGCTCCGGTCTGGACGATCGGGGCCGGCGCAAGCCAGGCTTTCCGTCGCAAGGTCTTCGACGAAATCGGCCTGTTCGATGTCCGCCTGGACATGGGCGCGGCCGGATGTTCAGGCGATTCCGAATACTGGAACCGGCTGCTCCATCACGGCCATGTCTGCCGCTACGAGCCGACAGCGGTATCCTGGCATTTTCATCGCAAGGATATGAAGGGGCTCGCCAAGCAGATCTATCAATATATGAGCGGCCATATCGCGGCACTGCTGGTCCAGTATCAGAACACGGGAAATAACGGCAATCTCAGGCGCATCCTCGTTTCCTTTCCGAAATACTATGCGCGAAGGGTCCGCAGGCGATTTCGCAAAGGGGCGACGTCTAACGACTTTTTCCTGAAGCAGGAAATGCTCGGAAGCGTCAACGGCGCTCTCTATGTCCTGCGCCGATGGAAGATGCGCGCATGGTGACCGCTGCGATGCCTGACATCTCATTTCTTATCCCTGCCTACAATGCAGGCGATACGCTTGCCGAATGTCTTGCCAGCCTGCAGAAGCAGACGCGATCGAACTGGCAGGCCGTCGTGGTCGATGACGGTTCGACCGACCGCACCTGGGACGTTCTCGACGATATTGCAAAAGCCGATAGCCGCATTCTCCCCGCCCGTCAGGCAAATGCCGGCGCGGCTGCGGCGCGAAACCACGCTGCGCGCCTTGCGGCCGCTCCCCTGCTCTGCATGCTGGATGCCGACGACTGGCTGGATCCGACCTTCATCGAAAACATGCAGCCTGTGGCAGAGGATTCGTCTCCTGATGTCATCGCCTATTGCGCGTACCGCCGCGTTGCTCCGGATGGCAGGCTGATGCGGGTGGAGCAGCCTCCCATCCTGACGGGCGATGCCGCCAAACGCGAGTTCTCCTCCTTTTGCGCCCTCGCCATCCATACGGTCGTCTTTCCCAAAAGCCTTTTCGAGCGGCTGAAAGGCATGGATGAGACCTTGCAGACCTGCGAGGATTGGGATGTCTGGCTGCGCATGGCCTTTTCAGGCGCTGAATTTCGCCGTGTCGACAAGTGCCTCGCTTTCTACCGCATGAAGTCGGACTCTCTCTCCGGCAACCCGACCAAAATGATACGTGATGCCGTTCGTGTGACATCGAAGGCGCAAGCACTGCGGATGCAGCAAGGCTTGTCGGCCGAGGGGCCGGAGACGGGTTGGATCACGCCTGCCATCAGCCAGTTGCGCATGCTGGCCTGGGTCGTCTCGGCCAAGCTCGATTCGGCGTTGGATGTTGCAGCCCTTGCAGCGCTTCTGCCAGAGATGCCGGATGCCGCGGGCTATGAAAACCTTCTTGCCGGTGTCATCCTGCATGGCTTGCAGACCGGGCTCTCCATCGATCAGGCCGGCGATCTCATCGATGTGCTCGATAAATGGCTGCCGACATTCCTTTCGCTCATCAAGCTGATTGAGAGCCATTCCTCGCCTGGCACCGGGCGCAAGATCATTGATGCCGTTTCCTGGCATATATCCGCCGCAAATCCTTTGCGGTCCTTCACGCTTGGCAATGTCCAGGTGGTCAGCGTCGAACTCGGCAGGCTTTCCAGGATCCCCAAGGCCGTTGAGGCCGATACGCTCATCATGCACGCCTTCTCCGGCGAAAAGCATGTCGGCTCCTTTGTCGGGCCACTCTGGGGCGATCTTTCGATCCGGGCGCAGCTCCGGCTGATCATGCATGAGATGCATGTGGAAGAGCATCTGCAAACGCCGCCCGCACTCGCCTATATCAGTTCCTGGACGACGGAGGCGCTGAAGGGATACCGAGCCTTCGGTGGCCTCATCTTGAAGAACGGCCGGCGGCGAGGACGTCTGAAAAGACTGCTGGCGCGCATCGGCCGCAACGCCGTCCTTGCCACGGCGCCAAGCGACAAGCACGACAACGACATCAGGCTCTCCGGCATTCTGCGAAAGATCGAACATGAGCTGAGCCCGCAGATTCCCGAACCCTCCGATCCGCGGCCGAAGGAAAGAAAGGAAATTCCGGCCATTCAGTCCGAGGAAGCGTACTGGGACCATATCTTCGAACACCCGGATCCATGGAATTACGTCTCGGTCTACGAGCAGGTCAAATATGAGCAGACGTTGAGCCTGATCCCGGAAGGGATCGAGAAGGCTTTGGAGCTTGCCTGCGCCGAGGGGATTTTCACCAGGAAGCTGGCGCCAAAAGTCACTCGGCTGACCGCCACCGACATTTCCCAGCGGGCGATCGACAGGGCGATCGAGCGGTGCCGCGACGATCGCAACATCGAGCTTCGCGTTCTCGACTTCGTCAGGCAGGATCTTCCGCCCGAACAGGATCTGATCGTCTGCTCCGAAGTCCTTTATTACATGAAGGATGAGGAAATGCTGGCCGCCGCCTGCCGCAAGATGGCGGCAGCATTGAAGCCGAACGGCTGTCTGGTGACCGCCCATGCGCATATCCGCCGGGACGAACCCGACCGGACGGGTTTCGATTGGGGCAATCCTTTCGGTGTCGGGACGATCAAGCGGATTTTTGCCGAACAAGCCGGGCTCGCCCTGGAAGAGACGATCGAAACCGAGCTCTACGCCATCCACCGGTTCAGGAAAGGCCCCACGGCCGATCCCGTGCTGCGGATCGAGAGCCATGGGACGCCATTGGAGACGGATGTCGCAAAGCACGTCATCTGGGGCCCGGCTGGCGTCGAGCGCGAACTGGCATGGACGACGGAGGTCACGAGCTCAGTTCCTATTCTGATGTATCACGGCATTACGGAGGACGGACCGGCAGCACTGCGGCGCTTCCGCACCTCGCCGGAGATCTTCCGCAAGCAGATGCAGTTCCTGAGGCGCCAGGGTTATTACACCCTGACGGCGCAGACCCTGGCGAATCTTCTGCGCAGCGGCAAGCCGATCCAGGGCCGCCCCGTCATGCTGACCTTCGACGACGCTTATCTGGATTTCCGGACGAACGCCTTCCCGATCCTTGCCGAGAACGATTTCAGCGCCGAAGTGTTCGTGGTGACCGATAAAGTCGGCGGCCGGTCGGATTGGGATTGCGCCTATGGAGAACCGGCACCGCTGATGTCGTGGGCGGATATTCAGGACCTGCACAAAAAGGGCATCAGCTTCGGCTCCCATCTCGCATCCCACGCGGCAGCCAGCGCGATGGACAATCAAGCCCTGCTGGCCGAGGCCATGTCGTCGCGCAATACGCTGCGGAACCGGCTGGGCGCCCCTGTGGAATCCATCGCCCTCCCCTATGGCGCGACGGACTTCAGGGTGCCAGGCATTCTGGCGCTTGCCGGCTACGGCGTCGGCTTTACGACGCGGCCTGAGAAAGCCACGCTTTCCGACAATCTCTTCGCCCTGCCGCGCCTCGAAGTGCGCGGCGATCGTCCGCTTGAAGCCTTCCCTGAACTCATGGGCCTGCCGGGAGCCTTTATCGGATGACAGCTGCAGCACGCCCCTTGGTCACCGTCGTCATACCGGCTTACAATGCCGAGAAGACGCTTGTCGAAACATTGAGAAGCGTTTCCGACCAGTCCTACGATAAGCTTGAAATCCTGGTGGTCGACGACGGATCGCGGGATCGAACCTTCGATCTTGCGCGCGATTATGGCCTGAGCGACGCCCGTGTCCGTGTTCTCAGCCAGCACAATGGCGGCGTTGCGCGGGCGCGCAACCACGGCGTCAGGGAGGCGCGCGGCCTCTACATAGCCCCCGTCGATGCCGATGATGTGTGGCACCCCAGCAAGATCGAGCGCCAGCTTGAGGCCGTGCTGAAATTCCCCGGCGGAAACGGAGTTGCCTATAACTGGTACGCGTCGATCGACGAAAACGGCATCATTTTCGGCCATTCCCGCCCGGTCATGCATCAAGGCAACATCTTCGAACCGCTGCTGAGGGAAAACTTCATCGGCAACGGCAGCACGCCCTTGATGCCGCGGGCGGAGATTCTTCGCTGCGGCGGTTACGACGCCGGCCTGCGTGACAGCGGCGCCGAGGGCTGTGAGGATCTGAAGCTTTATCTGGCGCTCGCCGAGACCCTGCCCTTCGCTTTGATCCCTGATTTCCTCACCGGCTATCGGTTTACCAGGGGAAACATGTCCAGCAATGCCCATCGGATGCTGAAATCCTACGCCCTGGTGATGGCGCCGATCGCCGACCGCTACCCGCATCTGGCGCGCGATATCGAGGCATCGCAGTTCAACACGGCGTGTTGGTATTTCAAGAAGGCATTTCACGACGACGATTATGCCCAGCTCAAAAAGCTGGCGCCGATGATGGCGAGAAAATACCCCTCGCGGCTGATCGTCCACGGCCTGCGCCAGAGCTGGCGCCAGGTGAAACGCCAGGGCATCCGGATCGCAAAGCGCGTCCTGGGCAAGCCTCCGGCCCAGCCCAGGATCCGCTTCACCGCGGCCGTTCCGCAAGCCGGAACGGCTTTCAGCGATCGTTTCGCAAGCCTGCCGGCCAGGGAAACGACCGGCCCCGATCTCTTCACGGGTGGCCTGAAATGAACAGGTTTCGAAAACCCGCTTCCGCCAAGCCGGCCGTCGCCTACAATCTGATCGTGGCGGCGCGGTTCCGCGAGCTTCGGCGACTCGTGCCGGCGCTGCGGTTCAAGATGTCTGTCATGATCGTCCTCGGTATCCTCACCGGCCTCTCCGAAATGGTCGGCATCACCTTCCTGGTCAGCCTGGTCTTTCTTCTCGGGCAGCAAGGCCCGGTTTCCGGCTCCGCCGTTCCGTGGCTTCCAGCGTTTTTCGGCAGCATCGACCTCAGCCTTTCGAAGCCTGTCCTGATCGGCATTCTCATCGGCTCCATCCTCTTCCGGATTTTTCTGGGATGCGCCAATTCCCTCATTGCGAGCACCGTCAACCATCGAATTAGCGACCGCATGCGGGATCGCCTCTACGCCAAGATCCTGACCATCCCCTTCCAGCGCTTTCAGGACTATGAGCGCAGCGACCTGATCAATGTCATCGCCACCGAATCCTACGCGGTGTCCTCGGCGCATGCCAGCCTGGTGCGTTTGGGCATCAACCTCGGCACGATCGTCATCTTCGGCATCGGCATGCTGGTGATGGCCTGGCCGATCGCCCTGCTCGGGCTCGCCTTCGGTTTCATCCACAATTTCGCTTTGGGGTTCTTTGCCGGCGCCTACCGGCGCCTCGGCGTCTCGGCACTGGCAGCCGTGGAAGCGTTGACGCAACTGAGCTGGACAACCCTGCAGACTTTGAAGGCCGTCAAAAGCTTCGGCCTCGAAACGCGCCACCAGCAACTTTTCGAGACGCTTTCCAGGGAAGTCGGCCAGACCTGGCGCAGGTCGGACCGGATGGGGGCGACAACCTCGCTTCTGAGCGAAACGCTGACCTTCGCCGTCATCCTGACGATCATCCTGTCCTCGGAATTCCTGCCGGTCGATTTCAAGGCTGCGCTCTCGGCCACGATCCTTCTCTACAGGCTTCAGCCGCATATCAAGGAATTCGACTCCCAGATCCTGCGCCTTTACGAAATGGAAGCGTCTCTGCAGAACGTCCTGGCGCTGCTGTCCGAAAGCGACGACATCAAACAGGCATCCCAAGGGGAGCCGATTACGCGCCTCGCGGAAGCGATCGTCTTCCACAATGTCTCGTTCGCCTACGAGCGCACGAACGCACCGGCGGTTCGCGGCCTCAGCTTCTCGATCCGGGCGGGCGAGACGACGGCTCTGACGGGACCGAGCGGCTCCGGCAAGACGACAATTCTCAACATGATCCTCGATCTCAACCGGCCGACCCAAGGCACGATTACGGTCGACGGCCGGGATCTCGCAACCATCGACCACTCCAGCTGGCTGCAACTGCTCTCCGTGTCGGGCCAGGACGTGGAGCTGATGGAAGGAACAGTTCTCGACAATATTCGATTTCGTCGCGACATCCCGGATGAGGATATCCGCTGGGCCGCCGATGTCGCCTGCGCCACGGAGTTCATCGAAGATCTGCCCTATGGCTTCGATGAATGGCTGGGCGACGAGGCAATCCGGCTTTCGGGCGGACAAAGGCAGCGGATAGGCCTGGCGCGCGCGCTGGCGAGCCGGCCGCAAATCCTGGTTCTGGACGAAGCGACGAGCGCGCTCGACGAAGAGACCGAGATGCGGGTGTTTTCAGCCATCAAGCAGGATGCCGGCAGAACGCTGATCGTCGTCAGCCATCGGCCCGGTGTTGCCAGATTGATGAAAAACCAGATCGATCTTCGCCCGCCCGCGGCCATATCCAAGCTCAGGTGACGACAATGAAGATATCAGCCGTATCCGATATTTCCGTGGCCGTCATAATCCCGGCCTATAATGCCGGCCGCTATCTCGCGCAGACGCTCCAGTGCGTCATCGATCAGACCCACAAGGCGCTGGAGATCGTCGTCGTCGAGGACGGTTCGACGGATGACACCGCCTCGATCTGTCGCCGTTTCGCCGCGGGCGATGCAAGGATCCGGGTTCTCTCGACGGAAAACCGCGGCGTCGCCGCGGCCCGCAATACGGGAATCGGGGCAACCACGTCAGGCTATATCGCCTTCCTGGACGCCGACGATCTATGGCATCCGACCTATGTCGAAAGAATGCTCTCGGCTCTCCATCCCCTGCCCCGCGCCTGGGGCGCGGTCTATGCGCTTCACCGCTTCATCGACCCCGAAGGCAATTGCCTGAGATCCGGCTCGTCCCTTAGCGCGCGGGACTCCATTCTCGCCCGTCATCTCGTCTTCCGCTTCGTTGGCAACGGCAGCGGCTTCATGATCCGTCGTGCCGTCGTCGACAGGATCGGCGGCTATGATCCGAGCTATGCCCGCCATGGGATCGGAGGATGCGAGGATTTCGATTTCGAACTCCGTACCGCCGAGCATTTCAAGATCGAGACGGTGCCGCTCGGCCTGGTGGGATATCGTGTTCATTCGGAAGCCATGTCCTCGGACAAATCGCGCATGGCCCGGTCGCTTGTCGCAGTGAGTGAGCAATGTATTGGCCGCAACCCGGAACTTCCGGCTTTCGTCGTCAGCTGCGCCCGCGCGTCAGCGCACCTTTATGCATTTTCGAGATTTGCGGCGTTGAAGGATTGGCACAGCGCCGCGAGTTCGCTGACGTATATTTATCAGCACAGCCCAATGCTTGCTCTCGGCGTCGTCGCCAATCTGATCTACTCGAAGGCCCGCAGAGGCGCACGCAGAGCCTTCTCGAAAGCCTTGCCGGCCGGGGAGCCAAAGGAAAACAATCTCCAGAAATTCGCGGAAATCGACCCGTTGCTCCCACTGGTCGGCGGCTGGTCGCACTTCAGAAGCAGGTCGTTGCTCCGGCGCCTGTCGGAGATCGATCGGTCCGGCGAATGCGCTGTTGCCACCTCACGACGGGGGCTTGACGCCCGTCGGCCGAAACGCCCGTCGTCGGCGTCGATGTAACGGCGGTTTTCGCTCGGTCGCTCAGGGAGTTCCAGAGCGACCGGCCATGTCGAACATCTGATCAAGGCTACTCGCTCTGCCGCAGATTGCGGATCCGATCAAACAGCACCGCAAGCACGATCGCCCCGCCAATGAACGTTCCCTGCCAGAAGGCGTTGATGCCGAGCAGGCCGAGGCTGTTTCGGATCACTTCGATGAGTGCCGCTCCAACCAGGGCGCCGAAGGCGGTGCCGACGCCGCCGGCAAGATTGGCGCCACCGATAACGGCTGCCGCGATGACCTGGAGTTCCATGCCGGCGCCGATATTGGTGGTGACGGCGCCGAGCCAGCCGGTTTGGACGATGCCGGCAATGCCCGCGGACAAGGCCGAGACCATATAGACGGCGACCTTGATGCGACGCACGGGAACGCCGGTCAGCGTTGCGGCGTGCTCGTTACCGCCGATCGCAAAGACATAGCGGCCGAACCGCGTCCAGCGCAGCACGAAACCTGTCAGAAGCGCCAGGACGACCATGTAGAGAACCGGGTTGGCGATCCCGAAAAACCAGGCGCCGCCGCCGAGCGCCAGAAGCTTGTCATGGTCGGGGCCGAACTGGAAGACGACGGTATTGTTCGAGGCGACCATCGCCAGGCTGCGCGCTATCGACAGCATGCCGAGCGTCACCACGAAAGGCGGAAAGTCGAGATAGGCGATCAACACACCGTTGAAGGCCCCGACCAGAAGCGCCGTGCCGACCGCGGCGGCTATGCCGATTTCGATGCTGTAGCCGGCGTTCATGGTAATTGCGAGCACCATGCTGCAGAGGCAGAGCACCGAGCCGACCGACAAATCGATGCCGCCCGTGATGATGACAAGCGTCATGCCGAGCGCGATGATCGCGACGAAGGTGACGTTGCGGGTGATGTTGTAGAGGTTCTTCGCCGTTGCAAAGGAGTCGGTGGCAAAGGACAGGAAGATGCAGGCAAGGACGACGGCGATCAGAACCCAGAAGGTCTGGCCGCTGATCACTTCCGAAAGCCAGTTCCGCTGCCTCTGCTCAATTGTCTGGTCCAGGGTAATTGCCATCTTCGACCTTCGCTTTTCCCGAGTGGGGCATTTCTCCCGAGCGGGGCTTTGCCCCGCAGGGTTAGACAGCACCGATCAAACCTGTTCGATGGCGCCGGTGATAAGACCCGTAACTTCCTCCGGCGAACTCGCCGCGATCGATTTGTCGGCAACCTTTCGGCCCCGCCGCATGACGATCACGCGGTCGGCGACGGTGAAAACGTCGGGCATGCGGTGGCTGATCAGGACGACCGCAATGCCCCGGTCGCGCAGCTCGCGGATCAGGTTGAGGACCTCCGCCACCTGGCGGACCGAAATGGCCGCGGTCGGCTCGTCCATCAGCACGATCTTCGCCTCCGACAGCATGGTGCGCCCGATCGCCACCGCCTGCCGCTGGCCACCCGACATCTGCTTGACGAGGTCGCGCGGGCGCGTTTCCGATTTCAGTTCCTTGAAGATTTCGCCGGCGCGCCTGTACATCGTCTTGTAGTCAAGAACCTTCAGAGGGCCGATGCCGCGGCGCAGCTCGCGCCCGAGGAAGACGTTGGCCGCCGCCGTCAGATTGTTGCAGAGCGCCAGGTCCTGATGGACGATCTCGATGCCGTGCTGACGCGCCTCGACCGGGCGGTGCATCACGATCTCCTTGCCTTCGAGGCGCATCGTGCCTTCGCTCGGCCGGAAGTTTCCGGCGATCATCTTGACCAGCGTGCTCTTTCCAGCGCCGTTATCGCCCATCAGGCCGACGACCTGCCCGGCTTCCAGCGAAAACGACACGTCGTTCACCGCCTGGATGGCGCCGAAATGCTTCGAAATATTGGTGAGTTCGAGAACCGCTGCCAGCCGACCATCCTCCCCGGAACCTGCAGGCATGCCGTCGCCAGCCAGACGCCTGCGATCTCGCTCCGCCGATCTCCTCCCGGAAAAGCAATTACGTTCATTTATGCAAAAGCGTGAAGAACCGTCAATCAATTGTCCGCGCGATCGGGCCGTCAATGCAAAAATCCTACTTATTCGTGCAAATACAGATTGACGCCGCAAACGCCGGGATATTAGCTGTTACTGGGAGAACGAGCATGCTGATCCTTGTCACCGGGGCTATGGGCAAGGTCGGGCGGCGCTTTATCGCTGGGCTGCTTGACACGCCGGCATTTTCCAAAGCACGCATTCGCGCGCTTTGTCATAATCGTATGCTCGATGAGACCGACCGCATCGATGTGGTCAGGGGGTCGATCGCCGACGCCAATGTCGTGGCCGCGGCGATGGAAGGCGTGACCCACGTCCTGCATCTCGCCACCTGCAAGGAAACGCCCACCGATATCATGGATGTCACGGTCAAGGGCCTTTTCTGGCTGCTCGAAGCGTTCCGGGAGAGCCCCACGGCTCGGCAGTTCATCCTCATTGGAGGCGACGCCGGCATCGGGCATTTCTTTTATCGCCATGACGGGCCGGTGACCGAGAAGACGCCGCACAGCGCCTATCCAGGGTGCTATGCGCTCTCCAAGGTTCTCGAAGAGGTGATGCTCGAGCAATTCACAATCCAATACGGCATCAACACCTGCTGCCTGCGCGCGCCCTGGATCATGGACAAGGACGATTTCAAATTCACACTGTCCTTCGGCGACGATGTCTTCGGCGGGCCTGACTGGAAAACGCTCGTCCCGCCTGATGATGCCGAGCGGTTTGCCCGCGAAGGCACCGTGCCGCTGCTGCGCGATGCCGACGGGCGCCCGTTGAAGCGCAATTTCGTCCATGTCGACGATCTCGTCTCGGCAATACTGGCCGCGATCGACAACCCGCGCGCAAAGGGGCAGCTCTTCAACATCTCGATGGATCGCCCCGTGGATTATGGGGAAGTCGCCGCCTATCTCGCCCGCACGCGCGGGCTCGGCTCCGTCGACATAGAAAGCCAGTTCCACTCGAACTGGATGGACAACAGCAAGGCCAGATACCTGCTGGACTGGCGTCCCGCCTACGATCTGGGAAAGCTCATTGATTCAGCCTGGGAATACCGGCGTTCAGGGGAGGAGCCTCGTATCGTCTGGTATCCCGGTTGATTACTGGGCGGGCGATGGCGCCCGTCTTCTCAAAGGGAGGAAGCTATGAGGAAGGCATTATTGCTTACAGCAGCTGTACTGGCGCTGACGGCCGGACAAGCCTTGGCCGCCAAAAAGCAGCTCGTCATCGTCGTCAAAGGCCTCGACAACCCGTTCTTCGAGGCGATTAACCAGGGTTGCCAGAAGTGGAACAAGGAAAACGCATCCGCCGAATATGAATGCTTCTACACCGGCCCGGCATCGACCTCCGATGAAGCCGGCGAAGCGCAGATCGTCCAGGATATGCTGGGCAAGGCGGATACGGCGGCCATCGCCATCTCGCCGTCGAACGCCAAGCTGATCGCCCAGACGCTGAAGACGGCCAAGCCGAGCGTTCCTGTCATGACGCTCGATGCCGACCTTGCAGCCGACGACGCCGCCCTGCGCAAGACCTATCTCGGCACGGACAACTACCTGATGGGCGCACGGATCGGCGAATACATCAAGAAGGCCAAGCCGAAGGGCGGCACGATCTGCACCATCGAAGGCAATCCGGGCGCCGACAACATCCTGCGGCGTGCGCAGGGCATGCGCGACACGCTGAGCGGCAAGAAGGGGCTTGCCGCATTGAAGGGCGAAGGCGGCTGGACTGAGGTCGCCGGTTGCCCCGTCTTCACCAATGACGACGGGGCCAAGGGCGTTCAGGCGATGACCGATATCCTCGCCGCCAATCCCAAACTCGATGCCTTCGGCATCATGGGCGGCTGGCCGCTATTCGGTGCTCCCCAACCCTATCGCGATCTGTTCAAACCGATGGCAGATAAGATCGGCAAGAACGAATTCGTCGTCGGCGCCGCCGACACGATCGGCGACGAAGTGGCGATCGCCAAGGAAGGCCTCGTAACCGCGCTTGTCGGCCAGCGGCCATTCGAAATGGGATATAAGGCTCCATCCGTCATGATGGACCTGATCGCAGGAAAGCCGGTCGAAGATCCCGTCTTTACCGGACTTGACGAGTGCACCAAAGATACGGTCGACACCTGCATTCAGAAATAGCGCGCGATCGGAGCGCTCACGCAAGCGGGCGCTCCGAACCATCACGCAAATCACGCCTTCGAAGAGAGCGCATGACCGCCGTGACCGGCTTCGATTGCAGTCGCGGGAGCTGGCAATTTCCGAGCTATGTGGCGATGGCAAAGGGCTGCACGATCGCGCCCGAGAAGAGCAATTCCCTAGACCCTGATTTTAGAGAGCGCGCTGGACGAAAATTCGAGCGTGGAGCTGCGGCCCATGATTATCATCATGAATATCCAAGGATTCTTATGGAAGATTGACTATGACGACGACATAAAAATAGGAAATACACAGGTTACTCACAATAAAAATCAATTAACCCAATAATGACATGTGACAATATGAAATTTAACTGTAATCATACATGGGCACTGTGCAGACATTCCTACTGGAGGACCCGTCAACCACCCCGGCGGGTCCTCCAAATTGCGCTTGAAGACAGATCCCGGCAATTGCGGTCCCCTATCGCCGCTTCGACGTAGGAATTTCGTTCGGATCGAAGCGATCAAAAAAGCCATCGCCAGTAGAAGGTAAAGATGGAAACACCGCCTTCTGTCTTCAATATTTCGAAAACGCAATCAACTTATCAGAGAGCCAAACATCAAAACTGGCGTTGTGACTGAAGTCACTGTCCCCATGTCGATATTATTTGTGGGTACACATTCGTGAATATACATAGAATTGAGGACTGAAATACATCCATAGATCAACAATCTGCTAAATTATCACCATCTTATAATTGAGATTTAAATACAACCTCTATACGAAATCTTTAATTTTGCCTTTTGATAAAATTTGCTGAGGTTGCCCGGTTTTTTAAGCCTAATTAATCCTCGATTCCACCGGCCCGAAGGAGCCGCTCTATTTTTCTCGGAAGGCCGAAAAAGCTCCTCTTCATGTCAGACTTTCCGAATGACCGGCGGCCGATCAGCATCACTGACGATGGCATAGCACCGCACGCTCAACCAACCTGAAGAGGCACCGCGCGGAAGGATTACTAATGCAGGTTGGCAAGGCGCCGGAAATATGACTGTCTGTAATAAATATTGAAATCAAACGCTTACATCAACTGACACCACCAATCCATGCGATAATGCCCGGTGCACCGACGAAATCTCGGCATGCGGCGCCAACAGATTTCAACGAAAGGCCCGATGCAGCCCGCCCTCTTTGACAGCTCTCACACTTCAACCCGATGATATTTTTGCGGAATCCTCACCGTCCCGATTCAAGATGCCGAAAGGCGTCGCCGCATGCTCCGACCTGTGTCGAAATGGCCGCACTCGCCCTGCGAATTAACCCTTCATAAAGCATTTGCTTGCTCAACTTATAATTTGTGTCATGGTCACTATAAGTAGCGAGGAGCCGACCGATGAGTGATTTAGCATCGCATGTCCCGGAATTTGGTTACGATGAGCGCGTCATGATCTGCCGCAAGCAGATCGAGAAGGCGGTCTATCAGTTCATTGCGAACACGAAAGTCGACGGATGCGACCCGGCGGAAGTCGCAATGGCGATCGCGGATATTGCCGACGATTACATTTTGCTGCTGGCCCAGAAGCGCAATTTGACCCACTGAGGCCCCTGATCGGCGGCACAGCAGCCGACGCCCACGGCGCGCGGATGGTGATTTCGCAACTACCTCCCAGACAAAGGCAAAGCCGACGAAACCGTCAAAGCTGCTTTGCAAGATGGATGCCGCATAGCAACTGAATGGAGCACCGCTCACCCGACGACCTCATCAATCGGGGCTGCTCCAACCTACCCCACCAGCCAGCAAGAAAAAGCCGTCAAGGAAGAAGCCCACGCCAGGCTTCGCTGCTCGGTCGATCCCTTCCCTTATTCGATGTGATCCGCTTTCAGCACCCTCGGCATGAACCATTTACCGGCAATGGTTCCGGCGGCTCGATCGTAGGCCGGTTCGGCCGGTAATGTCTTGCTTAGGCCCTAACGCACGCATGGCTCCGAAAATCTCAGATCTTCGGAGCCATGTGTGGATTTGAAGTGGTGATGCGTCCTGTCGGACGTCTAGTGGCTTCTCACGCTCATTTGCGGAACTGGGGAGCTCAATTCGGCCATCTCGCTGGTCAAGCCCTCCCCCACTTCCTGCTTCACCGCCTCGAGCGCAAGATCGAGGCAATGCGTCGCGAACTGCAGGTTGACATCCTGAGCGACATGCCGCGCATAGGCGATCATCCGCGCAAGTGCGACGAGTTCGTCCAGACCGTCTTCCGCCCCGTGGTCTGTGTTTATCCTGGCAGCCGATGTCACGCCCATGCCCATTTCTCCAACAAATTGAAGGAATGATACGCGTGTAAATGTGAGCGAGCCCGTGAAAAAAGCGTGACACAACCCTCGGTGACGGTTGTCACATTCAGTTCACAGCGCAGGTCGCGTCCGGAACGAGGTTTCGTGGAGCTTCCAGGGCAGATCGACATCGGCGCGCATGTCGCCTGCTTCCTGTACGGCCTTCAGCAATTCCAGGGCATCGATGCGCTTTTGATCAATGGAATTCGCAAGAAGTGCTGCAAGCAGCGATCGGCGGTCCGGCTCGGCCATGCCGGCGCATCGTTCGACGATCGCCCGCCACGTCCGTTTCTTGAAGAATATCGCGCCTGCGGCCTGTTCGATCTGCTCGCGTTGGCCGTGTGCGAGCAACCCCCTGCCCTCCATCGCATCAAGCGTTGCGCTGACGTTGACGAGCGGCACCGTCAGCGGCTTGCTGCCAAGCGCGCTCGGCGCATGCGTGAGAGCGACGGCAGCGTCGTCGACCAAACGGCCAGTGCGATAGTCTTCAAAAATCCGGCCGATCCCGATCATGCCGAACGGATGGCATTCGGCAGCGCGCAGCGCGCCCATGCTTGCCGCCCCCAGAACCGCGACGCCCAGCGAGAGGGCATGAAGAATTTCCTTGTGCCACACGGGTGCTGCATATTCGAAGCCGCCATCGATCAGGCCGATGACGTTGGCGCCCCCTGCGACCGCAGCCAGCACATCGCCTTGCGTTGCAGGCGGCAGTACGCGTATCCCCTCGCCGACAAGCGACGCCGCATCGGGAAGACTGGGACCTGCGAAAACGATCTTCAAAACCCGATCGCCCTCGCAAGCGCCCTCGTTCCAAATCTCCGGGCTCGTTCGCCCTCCGGATTTTCGAGTTCGGGAATGACGACCTTGACGACGCTGAAGGGAAGCGTGTCTTCACTCAGGCGCACGACGATGACCGAAGCGATCCGCCGGTTTCTGAGGGCATCGAGCACATGCTGCAATAGGAGCGAGAGATCCCCTGCCACCCCCTCACCGCAAAGGGCGGCCGCGGGAGGCGCGGCAACCGCATCGAAGGCCCGTCGCATCAGCGGCGGCAGGGATCTCGAAAAGGTTGCCGGAGATATATCGTCCCTGGCGCCGCTGATATAGGTCAGCCGGGATTGCACGGCCTCCGTCACCGCCCGGAGGGCAGCGCGGACGGCAGATGGATGGGCTCCCGTGCCGCCCGTCACCTCGACCAAGCGGATATCTCTGCCGCCGTCAGAATCCCGCTGGCTCGGAATGAGGTCCCCAGGCCCCAACATGGCGGTGAAACACGGGATCCCGATATCGCTGGTGATATCGAAGAGCCGTAGCGCCAGACCCGACGCCTCGATCTTGTCGATCAGCCCGGTGAGCGCGGCGTCCTCAAAACCGCGTGGATCGACACAACAGGCATAGCGATCTTTCTCCACGCCCACCTGCCACAGCACATGGGCGTCGCGCTCGATGCGTTCCAGCACGCCGTGAAGGATCGCCTCCTCGACATTGTTTCCCGATGCCAGACCATCCGACGACATCCAGTATCGGGCGTCGCGTGTGCGGTCGAGCACCACCGCCTCGAAGGGAATATGGATCGTGTCGCCGGTGAGAATATTGATGCCGGCAACCCATTCCGTCTCCTCGTCCGGCCCGAGATCCGCTTTGTGAACAGCCGTCAGGCAGTTCAATGTGTCGGTCTCATAACCCACCGCCTGCAGGCTGGATGCGGAACCATGGATGAGCGTGACGGAAGGTTCGCCGGCAACCGCCCGTTCGAGGGCTTCCATGACAGTCGATACCCTGGCGTCGAGATCGGTCAGGCCCTTTCCCTGGGCGATCACGATCGACCGCGAATTCGGGGCATATGCGCACCAGACGGGGATTCCGATATCGTCAAGTCCGGTGTGGCGCGCAACCCGGGTTATGCCGAACCCGGCCAAAAAAGGCTCGACGCGGGAAAGGGTTTCCCGCGGCGACATGATCCTGTCGGAATATATGTTGGGCGACCGGTCCGTCAGAACGGCGGCTCAGCCGTCGACGTGACCGGAAAGGGCAACCTGCGCCGACGAAACGGCGACGGCGAGATCGACGTCCTTCACGAACGTGCCGCCGACTTTGCGCAGGTCGTTCGCGGTCGCCAGATCGCCCGTTGGATTGAGCGGCTTGACCGTGCCCGTACCGAGATCGGCAAGCCAAAGACCTGTTTCGCC
Organism: Rhizobium fabae; assembly: GCF_003985135.1. Taxonomy (NCBI): domain Bacteria; kingdom Pseudomonadati; phylum Pseudomonadota; class Alphaproteobacteria; order Hyphomicrobiales; family Rhizobiaceae; genus Rhizobium; species Rhizobium fabae. Next base: position 213,491 of record NZ_ML133657.1, on the reverse strand, counting down.
GGGTATTCCTATAATGACTGCCTTTGCCATGTAATGCCCCTAAATGATTGTTAAAAACCAGCCCTTAACAGGCCCTCCCGATAAAGCTCTTTTTGCCAGTGCTCCTTGAAGGGAACGATGGCGAGCCACTTCTCGACGTCGAACACCGGGTTGATGCTCTCGGCGCGTTGCCGATGGAATAGCGCCCGCTTTCGATCGCCGATCATTGCGCAACTGGCCGCCGCAATGCGATGGGCCGGCGCTTTGTCTTTCATCGCCTCGACATAGGCGATGGCCTGCTCGTACTGTTCCAGGAAGAAGCTCGCTCCCGCGGCACACCAGAGATAGGCGTCAGGCGCGATTGGATTGAGCGCGATCGCCTTTGTGATCTTGGCGAGCGCATCGCCGGGGCGCGACGCATGCACCAGCGTATCGGCATGGCTGTAGATGACATCGGCAAAATGCGGGCTGAGCTCCTCGGCCAGATGCAGCGCCGCGACGCTGGCATCGACATCGCCGAGATAGAGTTTGGTGACGCCGAGTTCGCGATGTCCCGCCGCCGATGACGGGTCCCGCTCGATGGCGCGAAGCGCATTCTGCTCGGCCAGATGCAGCAGCTCATTATCGCCTTGCGCCGTTACCAGCCATTCGCTGGTGAAGGTCCTTGCGAGCCCCGTAAAAGAAGGAGAGAAATCCGCCTTGTGCGACAGCGACTGCTTGAACGCCTTCCTCGCCCGGCGGATATGCGGCAAGGTCAATTTGCTCATCAGGCTCGAGCCGACGAGATAGGCGTGATAGGCCTGCGGATTGGCTTCAAAGCGTAGCCGCTCTTCCTCGTTTTCAGCGAGTTCACTTGCCACCGCCAGGGTCAGTTGCTGCGCGATCAGCCGCCGCTGGCGCGGCAATATATCGGGCGTCATCACGAAGCGATTGGCCCAGATGATCTCGTCGCTGGGGAAATAGACCAGCTGGGCAAATAGTCCCTCTTCGGAGAGCCTCGTATCCAGAAGATAGGAAATCGAGTGCCGGGCGACGACGGCCGCCTTTTCGGAATCGCGACGGATCTGTCCTGCCGTATGCGGCGCGACGATGGAAATGTTTCGAAGCGCGCAGAGTTCGATCGTCACGTCTTCGATCAGGGCGTTCGCCAGCGCAAGCCCCGCATCGGCATGTTTCGATGTCGGGGGAAGCAGCACCAGACGAGGCAGGATCACCGGCATCGCCGATACGCGGCCGATATCGGAAGGCGCCTGACCGTCGACCTCGGAAGGCTTCACCTCCACCCTTGTGCGGCCATCGCCGTTCGGCAGCTTCTCGCTGAACGACGATCCACCCGATAGTTGGTGCAACAAAGCCCTGACCTGCTCGTCGTTCGGATCCCGTTCGAGGATCTGCAGGGCTGTGGTGGAAATAATGCGTGCATCCCCGGGACTTTGCACAGCGGGCAACGCGTCCAGCAGTGCCTGGCGCAATTGCAGCGCCTGGGCGTCCCGCTGCGCCCTCATCCACGCGTCTATCGGCTTGGTTGCCGGTTTGATATTTCCGATGAACCCGCGCTGGGTCAGTTCGGCAATCGCGTTCAGCCGCTCCAGCGGCGGACCGTCGGCGCTAAAGATATCGAGATCGCTGGAAACCGCCTGCTTGTTGAGCCGAACGGAGGTGGCCGTGAAATCGAAGGGAATGTCGGCGCGGGCGCCATCCATCTCGCGGATGCGGGACAACAGTTTGCGCAGATTGAGCCGCGCCTGCTCGGGCTCGACGTCACTCCACAGGAACTGCGCCAGTTCATAACGGCTGAGTTCGTGGCTCGCACCAATATAGAGATGGGCCATCATCAACAGGCCCTTGATCGGATAGCGAACCGGGTCGCCATTCGTTTCGATCAACCGCAGATCGCCGAATGTCTGCAGATGAAGCACAATCCGTCCTCAACCGTTCGCGACCGTATCCTGCAATTCAGCGTCGAGGTCGGGCAATCCCGTCACAGCCAGGCTTTTGGCCAAGGCCACCAGTTTTTGCCTGATATTCGGATCCTCGATGGCAATGAAAGCCTTGTTGAGCGCAAGCCCCTCTTTCGAGGACAAAAACTTGTTCAACTCGCTTGTCTCGCCTTCGATCGGTCCGCCCCCCCCATTTTCGAAGAAGAAGCCGACGGGCACGCGGAGAATCTCGGATATGCGCTGAAGCCGGCTGGCGCCGATGCGGTTCGTTCCCTTCTCATATTTCTGGATCTGCTGGAAGGTGATCCCGAGAAGCTCGGCCAAACCGTGCTGGGTCATCCCGAGCGTCTTGCGTCGAACTCTCACACGGTTGCCAACATAGACGTCAATCGAATTAGGCGATTTAGCCTTCATATGAGTCAGTCTCCCACTTTATCAGCACGCCCAGCTGTATAATGGAGAGTTTAAGCAAGAATGCAACTAAAAGTAAATATTTCTTAACGATTTTTTTCGCCATTGCGCCCGGCAAAAACAACCTGTGGATTATTATAGGCGTGCGGCTCGATAAGGATACCGGCTGCAGCATAGCCGCGGGCGGGAGATGCCGCCCGAAACCAGCGGACGCTCAGAAGCCCTTTATGCGGGCTTCTGAGCGACGGCGATCATCGATTTGGCGAAAGCCGGAATCCTTCCGACATACTCAAAGTGGATATTGTCGAAACCAGTATCCAGCAGCAGCGTGCTCAACGTGCTTTTCGACCAGAACTTGATATGTCCATGATCCCTCAACGGCATGAAGTGATCGTCCATCTTTCCCACGGCGGCCAAAGCGAGGTTCTTCAGATAACCATGATAAGGCGTCGACATCACCGCGATGCCGCCCGGCTTGACGAGATCGTACATCGTCGAAGTGAACGTCTTCGGATCATAGACATGCTCGACGACCTCAAGGCTGATGACGGCATCGAACGTGCCATATTCCTTGGAAAGATCGTCATAGGCCGAACCGACGTTCAGCGGCAGTTCGGGATAATTGATTTTTGCCTTGTTGATGCCATCACTCGAAGGATCGACCCCGACGACGGAATATCCCTTTTCTGCAAGGGCGGCCGCCGCTCCGCCGGTACCACATCCCAAATCAAAGACGTCATTTTGGGCAGAACCATCCAGATGGTTCCCCAGCACGTCGAATACGGTAGGCAGGATGTAGGAGTGTGCGGTTGTCGGTTTGGCGTGAACGTAGGTGGTTGCGTCTAGCTCGACAGACATGTTCTCTCCTTTCCGGTTGCAGGCCAAACCCTATCGAAGAATACGTCGAAAATTTGATGAAAATCGCCAAAATCCATTCAGCGCAAAGGATATCCGAAGCGTGACCTATGGTTTTACGGCTGGCGCATAATCGTTTTACGCGAAAAATAAGTTCTTCCGGAAATTGAAATCAACAAACCCGGATAACAAGTCTACGGGACTTCAGAAACAACATAAAAGCATCGAACGAAATCATAACAATCACAAAAAAACATCTACATCTCGACCTGAACAGATCGAACTCGCATCGGCCGACTGATGAACCGAATGGCAAGATCGCCCGCCATTCCTCGCAGCAATTGTCGGCCGCTGTATTGGAGATTCTCGATTGAAATGGTGCTAAAGCGCCTCCGCCGAAATCTATAGACAGCCCTACCTGATAACGAGGCGGAAGGTGCCCGATGCCGACATAAAGCCAAGGATATTTAACGGATGAATGTATACTGCTGAATTTAGACAGCCCGATCGAAATCCTTCTCGCGTACCGGAGAAGACAAGCTTGCCCGATTCATCGCCCGCATCTGCGAAACAGCCGGTGAAAAGGCCGCGGATCCCCGTGGCCTTCTGGCTGTTGCTGACGATGTCCCTCTCGCTGGTCATGGGCACGGTACTTCTTTCCAACGACATGAAACACTTGAAGGCGGTCGGCCATTACTTCGGCTTCGATCTCTTTCCGGAAGAGGTGAAACCGCCTCCACCCAAGGCCCTTCCCCGCCCGATGCCTCCGGCCACCTTCAAGCTGCCCCTGCACGCCGTCGAAGCGCCCGTGGTGCAGGCAGCGTCGTCTTTTCTGCGCACATGGCGGATATCCGGGCCTGCAATGTGTGCGGCGCTGCGCGATGCCGGCATTCAAACCGGCGATTGGGCAGCGACAAGCTTCAACGCCGACACATACGAATGTTTTTTCGAGCATAGCGGCAAGCGGGAGAAGGATCAGCTTCCGAACTCCGTCTTCGTCATCGTTCGCGGCGACGCCGCCGGTACGATCAACAATATGCGCGTGAAAATCATCAATCCGCAGACCGACCAAAATGGCCAGCTCGATCCCGGCATCCTGCGAATTTTCGAAATCATGCTGCAGCAACCGCAATGGCTCGATTTCCACGAGGCGCTGAGTGCGATCAAGAACCTGAGGGACGTTAAGGAAGACGGCTTTGGGGCGAGCATCAGCTTCACCCATGAAGGGCTCAATGCCGGGCATTACAATTTTACCCTCTCGCTGGATGCGACCTCGGGACCCCAGAAAAGAACGAGAAGTTATTTTTCCGACAGGCGATGGCTCCGCGCGCCGGATCCCATGCTCGAGATCGAGCGTGAGCCGCCGGAATCAAAACCCGAGTCTCCCGGCGCCGAAGCGCCGGCAGCAAGTCAGGAACAGCAACCTTAAAGAGCCTTGCATGCTCCCGGACATTCCCCGCATCGGGCCGAATGCCCCGACCGATCAGGCCATGTGACTCGCACCGTTCTGGTGCTCGGACAGAACCTTGTAGAGTTCCGTCAAACTGTCGGGGGTCAGCCGTTCGGCGCTGTCACCGCCGGCCAGCCGCCAGACACGCTCGACGTTGAGGTCCTGCGTGACCTGGGCGAGCTCGTTGTTCAGCGAGCGAATGACACTCTCCGACTGCCGCAACCGCCGCCACGCCCTGACGAGCGCGATGAGCAGGAGGAGAATGACGCTCACGACGGCGAAAACGATGGCTCCGAACAGCCGGTCATCGAGAAGGGATAGGTCGTTTCGAACAGTCGCCATAAAAAAAACGGCATTATGAAATGCCATATAAAAATAGCTCATCAGATAGCCAAACCAATCTTGCATCACGAGCTTCCTCCGCAGCGATCTATATCTTGGAATATGCTGAAAAGTCTAGACGATACTCACAGCACCGCGCTCACGGAAAGTATGTTTGAAGCTGCGTTACTCTATTGATTTGAAATCGAATCTACCGTGGATCGCCGCCGGCGAGCCCGGTCGTTCACTTCGGTCGTAGGCCTGAAACCAACAGTGAGAGAAAGAATGAATAGAAGACGTTTCCTCGCCTCCGTTCCGCTTGCGCTGTTATATGCCCGCGCGGGCGCAGCCCTGGCGCAAACGCCGCCTGCCGCCGACCTGCGCGCCCTTGCCGACAGGAAATCGTTCCGATTCGGCTCGGCGATCGACCCACGGGACATCGCCGATCCGGCCGCGGCCCAGATCTACATCGACAACGTCAATTCGATAACGCCGCGAAACGAGTTGAAGTGGAATGCAACGGAAAAGCGTCCCGGCGTTTTCTCCTTCGCCGATGCGGATCGCATGGTTGCATTCGCACGAAAAAACAACATGCGGGTTTATGGACATACGCTGATCTGGTATCGAGTCCCGGATTGGGTGTCCGGAATCACCGATGCGCAGACCATTCAGGCAGCGATGAACCGTCATATAAAACAGGTTGTCACTCGCTATAAGAGGTCGATCGATGCCTGGGACGTGGTGAACGAGCCGTTGGAATATGATGCGCCGGATCTGCGGGATTGTGTTTTCCGACGCCTTCTTGGCGACGACTATATTCGTATGAGTTTCGATATGGCGCACGAGGCCAATCCCGAGGCGACGCTGGTCCTCAACGAAACGCATCTGGAGAAAAAATCCGACGTGTTCGAAAAGAAGCGCGCGCGAATCCTGAAGATTGTCGAGGATCTCGTCGCCAAGAAAACGCCGATCGGCGCCGTCGGACTGCAGTCGCACTTCCGCCCGGGTTTCGACCAGATCGATCCGGAAGGAATGGGACGTTTCTGCGCAGCATTGAAAGACATGGGTGTCGGCGTTTTCATCACGGAACTCGATGCGTCCTGCCACTTCCTCAAACGCGAGAAGAGCTTTACGCCGGCGTCCTATGCCGAGATCTTCGGCGAGGTCATCACCGTCGCCGCCGAACGTGGTGACTTGAAAGGCGCGACCGTATGGGGCATGTCGGAAAAATACAGCGCGCGTGACGAGAAGGACACCGATCCCAATGCCGCATGCACGAAACGCGTTAATCTTTATGATGAAAACAACGATCCGAGAAGTTCGGTCGATGGAATCAAGCGGGCGATAGAGGCGATGTGATCGCGCAACACAATGGGGACGCGAATAGATTCATGAGAAAAGCCGTTATTTATGTCGAGAAATTTTTGCCTGCCAGCCAGGCATTTGTTCTGAACCAGGCAGTGGCATTTCGTTCCTTCGAAGCTGAAATTCTTGCCGGATCGCGAATTTCTTCCGCCCATACGAAAAAGTCCACCGTCCCGGTTCACGACATCCGTCGGTCTCCCGTGGCGCGCGCAGGCGAACTGCTTCTGAAAATTCCACAGATCGGTCTGCCCTCGCTCTTTCCGGCGATCGGCAAGGCCGATCTCGTTCACGCGCATTTCGGCAAGAACGGTTATGTCATCGGTCCCCTGGCGCGCGCCGCCGGCAAGCCGCTGGTCACGACGTTCCACGGCTTCGACGCGACCTATGGCGGCGATCCGAAAAAGCCGGGCGGCTTCAATCAGGTGCGTTTCTTCGCCAAGGGCCGCCGGGAAATGGCCGGCTGGAACAGCTGGAATATCGCGGTTTCCGATTTCATCCGCGACCGGCTGCTGGCGCTCGGGTTCCACGCCGACCGTGTCTATCGCCATCATATCGGCATCGATCTCGATCTCTTCAAAATGGAGCCGCGTCCACGAAAAAAGGGATTGGTGGTTTCCATCGCCCGTTTCGTCGACTATAAGGGCCACCGCTTCATGATCGACGCGCTTTCACGCGTGGCGGCCGCAGGCACCCCGGTCGAATTCGTCATGGTCGGCCAGGGTCCGTTGAAGCAGGAAATCGAGGCGCTGGCGCGTCGTTCCTTGCCAAGCGTCACGATCCATGAAAATCTGTCGCAGACTGAGATCAGGGATCTGCTCGCCAGTGCGGAACTCTATCTTCATGGCAGCGTGACCCTCGATAATGGGCACGCAGAAGCGTTCGGCCTCGCCAATCTTGAGGCCGAAGCCGTCGGTACTCCGGTCGTCGCATTCCGCTCGGGAGGCGTGGGCGAAGCGATCGAAGAGGGGAAAACTGGTTATCTCGTGGAGGAGCGGGATGTCGCAGGAATGGCGGAAGCGGTCGGAAGACTGCTCAACGACCAGGCCCTGTGGACAGCCTTCAGCGCGCGGGCACCGCTTCTGGTGGCCGAGCGTTTCGACATACGTCGCCAAACGGGGATGCTCGAGGACTATTACAGTTCCGTGCTTGACCAATTTTCCAGCCGGGGTCGGACTTGATGGTGCAAACAGGAAAGAAGCCGAAGTGGGGACTGAACGTGTTTCGGCCGCTGCGGGACGGAATCGTACGGGCCAAGTGGCTCTACTATACGAAATTCTGGGGAATGGACATCGATCCCACGGCGAGCTTTTCCCTGAGCGTACGGTTCGACAAGACCAACCCGAAGGGATTGCACATCGGCGCTGAAACCTATGTTGCCTTTGAAGCTGCGATCCTGACCCACGACCTGACGCGCGGGCTCTATCTTCACACGCGGATCGGCAAGCGCTGCTTCATCGGCGCGCGCAGCATCATTCTGCCGGGCGTCGAAATCGGCGACGAATGCGTCATCGGCTCCGGCTCGGTGGTGACCAAAAGCGTGCCGCCGCGCTCGCTCGTGGCCGGCAATCCGGCAAAGATCATCCGCAGCGACATCAAGATCATTTCACGTTACGGACGCATGGAACGCGAGGACGAAGCGGTCTCGCAGATCGTGACGCACTTGCCGACAGGAGAAGCACGATGAAGATGTTTGCCTACCGGGGGAAACACGAGAATTTCGGCGACGAGCTGAACCATTGGCTTTGGGAGCGCCTGCTGCCCGGCTTCTTCGACGACGACGAAAGCCAGCTCTTTCTCGGCATCGGCTCGATCCTCTATGACAATTTCGATCCGAACATGCAGAAGATCGTCTTCGGCTCGGGTTATGGCGGCTACACCAACCCGCCGAAGGTCGACGGCAACTGGACGTTCTATTTCGTGCGCGGGAAGAAGACCGCCGAAATCCTCGGCATTGACCCGAGCTACGCCATCGGCGATTCGGGCATCCTCACGCGCAGCTGCTGGGATGCGAAAAGCGTCGAGAAGCGTTATCCTGTCTCCTTTATCCCACACTACGAAAGCGCCATGCACGGCAGCTGGGACAAGGCCTGCGATCTCGCGGGCATCCATTATATCGATCCGCGCTGGTCGGTGGAAAAGGTCCTGACAGAAATCAGCGCATCGCATAAAATCGTCTCGGAGGCGATGCATGGCTGCATTATCTCAGACGCATTGCGGGTTCCGTGGCGGGCGATCCGCCCGATTGCTTTGGAAAATCGAGCCAAGTGGTATGATTGGGCGAGCGCCCTTGATCTGGAGATCGACTTCGATCCGATCGGCCCGTCGAACCTCGTCGAAGCAGGTGCGGCGTGGGTACCGAAGAACAGCTATCTCTGGAAGAACATAACGTTCCGCCGCCGCCGCATTCTGCAGCTCACCGGCAACTATGTCTTCGGATCGACGGTCAAGACGTTGCAGCGGGTCGCGGAAAAGCCCGGCCAGCTCAGCAGCGAAGAGGCGACTGTCAATGCGCATAACAGGATGCTGCGGGAACTGGACCGGCTGAAGCAGGATTTTTCCAGGAAAACGGCCAGCGCCCTGTGAGGGCAGCATCCACACATCGCTGCAGGCAATGCGGCGTAACTCTCATTCCATCATCCCGAACGACGACGGGGGCCAATCGTTCGGGATGGATATACCCACTGAAACGGTCAGTGTTCTTGACCTCAGGAGTCGTTAGACCATGAATAACGTTACCGATCGACTGATCCGGGGCAGCATCTGGCTGAGTTTGTCCCGCGCCATCGTTAACGGGCTTTCGGCGCTCAGCACCTTTGTTCTGGCCTGGTATCTCGGCCCCGCTGATTTCGGCCTCGTTGCTATTGCAACCACCCTTCAGCTCATTCTGAGTTCCGTCACCGAACTCTCTCTCAATCAGGCGCTCATCCGCCACGAGGCTCCAACCGAGGAACATTTCAGCGCGGTATGGACGTTGAGCGCGGCGAGAAGCTTGGTATTGGCACTGTTGTTTGCCGCCGCGGCTTATCCCGTTGCAGATTTTTACGGTGATCCTCGGCTGACGAACGTCATGTTCGCCTTGAGTTTGAGCCTGTTCCTGAGCGGTCTCGCCAATCCACGCCGCATCATGCTTCAGCGCGATCTGATATTCTGGCAGGATTTCGTGCTGAACGTATCGCAGAAGCTCGCCGGCTTTATCGTCACCGTTGCGGTCGCCGCGCTCTACCAGAGTTATTGGGCGCTGGTTCTCGGCCTCCTCGCCTACCAGCTGACCAATCTCGTCGTTTCCTACACCGTCCTGCCGTTCTGGCCACGCATAACCTTCCGGCACGCACGGGAATTGTTTTCGTTTTCTGTGTGGCTTACGGCCGGACAGATCGTCGGCACGCTGAACTGGCGGATCGAATATCTTCTGATCGGCAAGTGGATGGGTTCAACCCAGCTTGGCCATTACACGGTCGGCAACACGCTTGCGATGCTGCCCACCCGTGAAGCGACGGCTCCGTTGAACCAGACGATCTATCCCGGTTTCTCGAAGGTGCGCAACGACCCTGTCCGGCTCGTCGCGGCCTACCAGCGCGCTCAGGCGCTTCTGGCAGCCGTGGCCCTCCCTGCAGGCATCGGCATGGCGGTCGTAGCGGATCCGATGATGCGGCTTGCCATGGGCGAGAAATGGGTTCCCGCCATCTTTATCGTGCAAGCGCTTTCGGCGGTGTTTGGAATACAGACGCTCGGTTCGTTGGTCCAGCCGTTGGGAATGGCAAAGGGGCAAACCAAGTTGCTGTTCATCCGCGATGCCCAGATGCTGGTGCTTCGCGTTCCCATCATCGTCGCCGGTCTCGTGTATTTCGGACTTCCGGGCGTTATCTATGCGCGCATATTGTCGGGATTGATTTCAACAGTCGTCAATATGCTTCTCGTTAAACGGTTGATCGGCTTGCCTTTCTTCCAGCAGCTGGCGGCCAACTTCCGCGCGATTGCCAGTGTCGCCGTGATGGCTGCCGGAGTATGGGGCCTGTCGCATCTTCTGAGCGCGCCGACCGACAAGCTGGCTCTGGCCACTCATCTGGCCATATTGGTCGTTGCCGGCGCCGTTCTCTATATCGGCTCCAGCTTTGTCCTTTGGCTCGCGATGAAGAAGCCGAACGGCCCGGAAACCGAAGTTCAGCGTATCGTTGTCAAGACACTGTCAAAGGCCAAACTTATCGCCGTGCCAAAGTCGGCCTAAGCCAATAGCTGAGAGAACTCGGCCCAGGAAACGATCCGGCCGAAAACGTGGTTGCTGATCGAACACAGCGTCGTTCGGAGGGCTCAGATGAGCAAAGTCAAAGTAACAATACTCTTCTCGACTTATAATGGCGCCAAAACCCTGCCCACCATGCTGGATGCGTTGTGCGCCTCCACATTGCCACATGACGAGTGGAAAATCGTTGCCGTCGACAACAACAGCAATGATGAGACTTCAAAAGTCTTGAAGTCCTATCAAGATCGGCTGCCGCTGGAAGTTTATTTCGAGCCCAAACAAGGCAAGCAACATGCGCTGACACAGGGCTTCCGCCATCTGGAAGGCGAGCTGGTCATCTTGACCGATGACGACGTGATTCCCGAGCCGGATTGGATCGAGCAGTTCCTCGCTTTGGCAAACGAACAGCAGGAATTTGCCATATTCGGCGGCCTGATCATGCCCGAATGGGAGGAAAAGCCTGGTCCGTTGTTGATGAAGTACGGGCATATGGGCATCCTCTACGCTCTCAACGACGACCTTCGGGAAGGACCGATATCCGCGGCTTTGATTTCAGGGCCGAATTCGGCCTTCCGCCGTTCCATATTGGGCCCCGGCTACATCGTTCATGACGATCTCGGTCCGGACGCCACCGTTGCACAGTTTCCGATGGGCGAAGACACCGCATTCGCCATGAGGCTGGAAAGGAACGGCGCCAAAGCCTTTCATTCGCAGAGGCCGAAGGTCCGCCACATGGTCAGGAAGGGCTATGTAGAGGAAGGTTGGGTTTTGCGGCGCGGAGAACGCTACGGCATGGGGCTGGTTATCATCCGGCCGAACCTGTTCGACAGAAAGGCAAAGATTGGTGGCCTTCCCATTGGCAGCGCCTTGAGCTGGCTTGTCATGGCGCCGGCGAGCTTCATCCTGAAGAGCCTTCCCCAAAGCGGCCTTCGCTTCAAATTGCTCTGGGCACAATCGGTCAGGCAAGGAATCCTGCGTCAATTCCTCAAGCAGCGGACGACGATGAACAGCTTGATCTGTTCTCGCATCGGTGCCGACAAATGAGCGCATTGCATCGCGTTGACGTCGCCGGAAAATGCTCCGGCAAGACCCCTATTTTTCGCGCTTCGATAGGCAGGAGAATTTGATGACGGATCCCAAAATCAGTGTCGTCTTCTCGTCCTTCAACGGTGCCGGACGTCGCCTCCAGCAAATGCTGGATTCCATGTTGACGCAGAACTTTCCCCTCGAACAATGGGAACTGATTGCCGTCAACAACAACAGCAGCGACGGAACGCAGGAGCTTCTCGAGCGGTATGCGCAGAAGCTGCCGATGACGGTCATTCGTCATCCGCGCCCTGGAAAATCCGGAGCCATGAACGCGGCTTTGGCGAAAGCGCGGGGAGCACTGGTCGTCTTTACCGACGACGACGTCGAAGCAGACGTCAACTGGTTGAGCACGCTTGCCGCCTGCGCGGAGGCCAACCCGGATTTTGGCGTCTTCGGCGGCGGAATTCTTCCAAACTGGGAGCACTATCCGCAAGGCAATCCGCTGTTGGATTGGATCCCCATGGGATCAACCTTCGCCATCGCAGACGAGGAGCCGAGCGGCCCTTGCGACCCGACAAAAATTTGGGGTCCGAACACCGCCGTCCGCCGGGAATTGCTCGGCAGCAATGTCCGGTTCCGCGAAGATATCGGCCCTCTCCCAGGCGGCCTTTTTGCGATGGGAGAAGATACGGAAATCGTCAGCCGCCTTTCCCGCACCGGCGTGAAAACATATCGGTGCGCCGAGGCCATTGTTCATCATTGGATCCCGGCCTCGAGCGTTACGGAAACCTGGGTGCAGAAACGCGGGGAACGTCTGGGTTATGGAATGCCGGCGCTTTTTGCGGAGGACGTTCCCAGAGGTGTGAGAATCGGCGGAATTCCCTTAAGAACCTGGATTGAGAGCGCCAACTGGACAGTGCGGGCAGCTTTTCTCTATCCTCTGCCAAGGTCGAAGAAGCGGTTCTGGGCGATCTGGAAATATTACTACATGCGTGGCTACCGTGCGGGGATTCGCCGATATATGCCGACGGGACATGGTTCTCAGCAAATGACGCAGGAGATTGCGCATTGAAACTTTCTGTGCTGATCAACAACTTCAACTATGCCCGCTATCTCGGCCAATGCATCGACAGCGTTCTTTCCCAGGATTATCCCGACTTTGAAATTGTCGTCGTCGACGACGGATCGACGGATGATTCCCGCCAGATCATCACCGCCTATGGCGATCGGATCGTCTCCGTATTGAAGGAAAACGGCGGTCAGGCTTCGAGCTTCAATGCGGGTTTTGCGGCTGCAAGCGGCGATATCCTCTTTCTTCTCGATGCCGACGATGCGTTTCTGCCCGGCAAGCTCACGCGAATTGCCGAAATCTACGACCGCAACGAGATCGATTGGTGTTTCGACCGGGTAACGACCAACGAAAGCGATCCGCCTCCTGCAGAGCTGCAGGTGACGCTTTTCGACAAGCGGGAAACATTGCGCAAAGGCGGCTTCCCCTCGCTTCCGGTACCGACCTCAGGCTTGAGCTTCCGCCGCAGCCTGCTCTCCCAGATCCTGCCGATGTCCGTCGCGACCGACGTCGTTCTCAGCGACAACTATATCAAGTTTGCCGCTGCCTATCTTGGCCGCGGCGCCATCATCGAGACCCCGCTGACGTTTCAGCGCATTCATGCCTCGAACCGCTATACCGGCACGAACAGGGCAAAGACCCTGCGCCCGCGGATCATGATCGCGACCGGGCTGGAACTGGCGCGCCGCTATGATGAATTGCAGACGCTCGGCAAGAGCCTGGTGGCCGGCGGCATCGCCGAAACCACATCGCTGCTGAAGCTTCGGAGCGAAGCACGAAATACGGTGGCCGGCGGTCCGTTCGGCGACGCCGCAACCGAAGTGGCCTTGATGGCCGCGCGCAAGCGTTTGGGCAAAATGTTGCGGAGAGGACAGTCATGAATCAGCAAGACACCTTCCCGCAGCCATCTGCCCGCGCCGGTGAGACAGGCACGGCGCCGTTGAACATTGCCGTCGGCGTTCTGACCTATCGGCGTCTGGACGGGATCGCCAAGCTGCTCGACGTGATGACGCGCCAGGTCCGGCACCCGGCCCGTCCCTATCATCTCACCATGGTGATCGTGGACAATGATGCCAGCGGCAGCGCAAAGGCTACGGTGGAGGGCTTCGGCCAAACCGGCGCCTATGACCTGATCTACGTCATCGAAACCAACCAGGGCATACCCTTTGCGCGCAACCGCGCACTGGATTCTGCCCCTCCCGGCACTGATCTTTTCTGCTTTCTCGACGATGACGAATGGCCGGTTGACGGCTGGCTCGATGCGATGCTGGAGACCCGCGAGAAGAACGGCGCCGATTGCGTCTACGGTCCGGTCCAGCCGGTCTATCCGGAGAATCCGCCGGAATATTTCATCAAGGCGAGGGTCTTCGAACGCAAGAAGAACCAGGACGGTCAACGCATCAATTACGCAGCTTCGAACAACGTCATGTTCGATTATCCCCTGATCCGCTCGTGGAACCTGCGTTTTGAAGAAAAGATGCGCTACACCGGGGGCACCGACTATCTTTTCTTCAATCAGGCCATCCGCCGCGGCATGAAGGTTTTCTGGGCTGACAAGGCGCTCGTCTATGATATCGTTCCGGCAAACCGGATGACTTGGAAATGGGTGCTGCAGAGACAATACCGGCTCGGCAATACCTTCGCGGTCAGTGAGGTGCTGCATGGCAACCTCAAGCGCCGGATCTACCGCGCAGCCTATGGCGCCACGAGAGTCGTGCTCGGTCTGGCCATGCTGCCGGCGATCCTGATTTCACCCTACTGGGGGATGCGGGCGCTCACCCATGTTCTGCGCGGCGCCGGCATGGTCAACGGCATTCTCGGTCACGCATACCAGGAATATAAGCCCAATGCCGCCCTTTAGTAATATTTGCGGGAGCGACCTCGGATGAGTTACAGCCCTTCTTATGTTTCGGACGAAGCAATAAGGCTACGGCCGCTCGCCCGGTCGCGGCCACGTCGCGGCATTAAGAAAGAGACATTCGTCCGTGGGCTCCTCACCGGAATGCTTTATCTGACGCTCCTGCGAACAACAGGAATGTGGTATGGCTATCCGTCAAATTTCATCGAGGACGCGCCTGTCGATCCGTTCGCGCAGAAATTGATGCTGTACAGCCTCATTCCGTTGATCGGACTTTACATCTGGCTGGAGCCAAACCGTTTTGTCTCCTATTTTCGTAGAATACCGGTTCTGCTCATCGTCGTTAGCGCATTTTCAATTATATCACTTGGGGTCTCGATCAGCTTTGGCGCATCCGTCCGCGGTATTGCCGCGGTGGCGATACTGACGGTGGCACCGCTGCTCTACAGGTTTCGCTACGGCAGTGTTGCCACCTTCCAGGTCCTGATCAATTTCGGCATATTCGCGGCGTTTGCGAATATTCTATATACCGTCGCCTTCCCGCGATACGCTATCATGAGCGGCTCCTATGCCGGCATGATAAAAGGCTTGTTCTACCACAAGAACGGCCTGGGTCAGTTTTGCGCTGTCAGTTTCATCGCCATGCTATCGGTGGGAATACCGAAGGGCCGGCTGCGCTACAGCCAGCTTCTGCGCTGGGCGGCATTGCTTTGCACCCTCCTGCTCATCGTTGTCTCCAAGTCCTCGACCGCCGTTGTCATGGTGGCTATCGGTATATCTGCCTTGATCGGCTCGCACATGATGCAGTCCGTGAGAAACTCGCTGGCGCGCTCCTTCTTTGTCTTCTTCTTCTGCCTTCTTCTCGGGGTCGCCGCGTCCTTCGCCTATCTCGGTGTAGCCCAGATGATTGCGGACGCATTTGGAAAAGACCTTACATTTTCCGGACGTACCAATATCTGGGACCAGTTGCTGCCGCTGGTCTACGACCGCCCGATCTTTGGTTACGGCTTTGCGGCTTTCCGCCAACCCGAAGTTATGGAGCAATATGTCGAGCTGACCTTTGATGCGCGCTCGACACATAATACTTACCTGGAACTTGCCCTCAACATCGGCGTTCCCGGCATGATTGCCTGGACAGTTTTTGTTCTTCAGCGCCTCGGTGGCCGCCTGACCGCGACCCAACGTTCCGGGGATCTTCGCGACACGCACTCCAAAGAAGTTGCTATCATTCTCCTCATCGTCGTTGGTTCAATGATGGAAGCGGGAATGATGCTGGCCCCGGTCATCCTTTGGCCCTATCTGGTCGTGTCGCTTCCCGTGAGCAAGCCAAAAAACACTGGTAGATCGATGCGCGATCTTATTGCCGATAGCCGGCATGCGACGCCACAGTAGCAAATCCGACTGCAATTAATTCTCGTCGGAAATCACGAGCTGCGGCAGTCTTGCCGTCCGCAAATCGCGCTGGGCTGCGCGCGAAGAGGGAAAAATAATGACAACGATACAAAAGCCGCAAGAGATTTTATCACTTCAATATCTTCGAGCTTTGGCGGCCATCGGAGTCTTGCTTTACCACCGGATAGAAATATTTTCGATTGGGACGCATGGGGTTGACTTGTTCTTCGTGATCAGCGGCTTCGTCATGATCGCCACGACCGACGCGAAAGAAAAAACACCATCTGCTTTTCTGGTTGATCGGATTATTCGCGTCGTCCCCATGTATTGGCTGGCGATCCTTGCGGGCGGACTTTTGGTTCTCGTCGGGATTCCGGTCCACCGATACGAGACCGATGTGGTCTCGCTGATTTCGTCCATGTTGTTTATTCCATACCTGAACGCGCATGGGGAGGCTTGGCCCGTGATCCTCCAGGGCTGGACCCTGAATTACGAAATGTACTTCTATGCCATATTCTCTCTTATTCTGTTCGCTCCCCAAAGCCTCCGCGTTTGGGCACTGGCAGCATGCTTTTGTGTATTGGTCGCTCTGGGAGAAGCCATTCCGTCACAAGGCGCTATTTCCACGACCTACACCAGCCCGCTCCTCCTTGAGTTCTTGGCCGGCACGATTTTAGGACGGATATACGGTCTGACGCTGCGAAATGTGTCGGTGTTGCGTGCCCTCATGATAGCCGGTCTTCTCGCCGCAGGTTTGTTTGCATGCTCGTATTTTTTCGGCAGGCTTGCATGGGGTGGCTTGGCCGTTTTGATCGTCGCCTCAGCGTTGACGAGTGAGAGGCTTGGCTGGGTACCTAATATGCCGTGGTTGAAATTTCTGGGCGCCGCTTCTTTTTCGATCTACATATTCCAGCAACTGTTCTTCACATTGAGCGGGAACCTGTTCGCGGCCTTGACCCAGCTTTCAGGGATAAATTTCCAGTATCTCTTGTTTTGGCGCCCGATGGATGTGGTGATTGCTGCCGGTGGCGGCGCGCTGATTTACATGTTCATCGAGAAGCCGGTAGGACGCTATCTCAAGTCAATGCGCTTCCGCGGCAAGGTCGTCGCCGCATAAGACAGTTTCCACGAAACCTTACCGCACGAAATCAGTCTGACCGCCTGGCGCACACATCGGCCCGAAAATCGGAATTGATTTTCGGGCCGATGCGTTGATTTAGGTGTCAGAGCGTCCGATGTGCGTCTGAGAGGACGCGCATGTCGTGCAAGCGCTCAGCGGTTTGCGATCACGAGATCGCGGAAAACCAAAGATCTAAAGCGCGGTCAGCGTATCTGAAAGATCGCGATGCGCTTCAGCGCACCGGCGCGTGGTTGGATTCAGCTGCACCCGTCACCACAGGCTGGGTCTCGAAAGACGTCGTCCGCATCTTGTTCTCGTTGTCCGCCGAAAGCACTGCCCTTGCCGTGAGCGCCGAGCCGACAGTCGACAGATGTTGGTTGTCGGTGAACAATGGCGCGCCGTCGGCCGTGGAAAAGCGGCACCGGGCTTGCGGGCAAAGCGCCCCAAAAGGATCGACCAGCGTGACGCCGGGGGGTGATTTCTCCGCGACGCGCGTCACGATATCCCTTACCGGATCATTGAAATTGACGACGGCTTTCATCGGGGCGTCGTGAGGTGTCAAATCGCGGTCGCCATCAAGCCATGTCCCGAATGTCGATCTCAAGGGTATCGCGCGCTGGAGCCCAAAACGGACCGGGTTGAAATTGAACAAGGGAACGTCCTGCAGAAGAACGACATCCTTGTTCATTTCCCGCAATTGCGAGATCTGCGAGGCAAGCGCCGACTCAAGGGTGGGCCCATTTGCCTCCTCGGGCTGCGCCGCGCCGTTGGCGCCCGGATGAATGTAACGCGAGCCGGTTTCTGCCTCCCGCATTGGAGCAGACCAGTATCCGGCCAGGATCACTTTCTTGATGGCGCCGTTCCCGCGCAGCAAATCCATCACCCTGGCATTGTAAGCCGCGCATTCCGCGGCATGAGCCGGATGATTTGGCATATAGCGCGTTGCGCCCGTCAGCGGCGGGCAGGATGATTTGGTGAAGACATAAAGCTGGTAGCCGCGCTCTTGCGCAACCGCCCTCAATCCGGGCGCAAGCGCAGCTGCATGGCTGTCGCCGATCAGCGCTATTGCAGGCCCGGCATCGCCTCCGGGCTGGCACCCTGCGCCATTGGCGGGAGAGGCCGCACCATAGGAGACGAGGCATGACTCACGGGTGGATATGACCTTTTCGATCATCGCAACCTGTGGACCAAATCTCTGCGGAACTCCGGCCATCACCACGGCCAGCGCAAAAGGAAGAGTGAAAATGACCAAGGCAGTTGCGTAACGCCAAAGTGTGCGGCCATTGGAAATGCCCGGGCGCCGAAACGGCTTCTCCACGAGGTAATATGTCAAAACCGCCAGGATAAATGAGATCGAGACGATGATCAGAGCGGCCGACTGCTGCAATGGCCAGACGGACGAAACGCTGGCGAAACTTAAGAGCGGCCAATGCCAAAGATACCAGGAATAGGAGACAAGCCCGATGAAAACGAGTGGCCGCGAACCAAGCGCCAGGGCAACAAACGAGCCGGGGCTGGCAATGATCAGCGCCGAGCCGAGAACCGGCAGCAGCGCCGAAGCACCGGGAAAAGGCGTGGAATCGTTGTAGATAAAGATGGGTGCGGCAATCAATATCGCGCCGATGAAAGCAATCCCATTGACGACGGCTTTCCTCCCTTGATCGAAACGCACGCCTTTGATCTCCATGACAGCGAGACTGCCGCCAATTCCCAGTTCCCATGCACGGCTGGGGAGTAGGTAGAAGGTGAAAGCCGGGTCGATCTTCAGCGCCACGACGGAAAATATGAATGAGAGAACGACGAGCGTCACGATTGCTGGAAGAATTCCCCGCTTGAAGAAGCGGTTCAGGAACAGAATGATCCAGGGGAAGACCATATAAAACTGTTCTTCGACACCGAGGCTCCAGGTCATCAGCATCGGCATCTGATCGGCTGCGGGCGAGAAATAATCGCTGGAAAACCAATAATAGATGTTGGAAATACCGAACATCGCCGCGACGGCGCTGAGCGAAAATTTCTTGAACTCCCCGGGGGAGAGCAGGAGGAAACCGATTAGAAAGGAAGCGCTCAGGACGAAAAACAATGCCGGCAATATCCGTCTTGCTCGCCGGACGTAAAATTTTGCGAAGCTAAATTCGGATTTGAGGACGTCGCTATAGATATGCCCCGTAATGAGATATCCGGAGATGACAAAGAAAATGTCGACGCCGACGAAACCGCCCGAAAATGGCCTCAGACCTGCGTGAAATAACACAACGGAAATGATGGCGATCGAACGAAGACCATCTACATCAGGACGATAGGCCCGTGCGGAGTTGTTATGCATCCGGATATCCCTTCGAAGCGATGCCCAGCTTGGCTGGCGGCGTCGATGCTAACGGAGTTGTATTGCAATGCATCCTAAAATGATGCATTGCAATAGGGAAGTTTAACACTTCTCAAATTTGAGCGAATCGAACAGGTTGGCGCATCGCAATGCGAATCGATACGAATATTGCGATGCTGTGAATAGTGGGTATCCTGCTGATGTTCGGGCATCCTCGCCGAGGCTAAGGCCCAGTTTATCGTATTGCGTAGCAAACATAAATTGAAGTTCAACCCTGGGAAGTCGATTGAAAGTTTCGATAGACCGACAGCAGCCCAAGACAGTGTGAGGCATGGACTATGACTGACGGAAAACGCCGGAAAATTCTCGCCGCGTCGTCGGGCGGTGGCCACTGGGAACAGCTGATGGCAATGCGTGCTGCCTTCGACGGCAGCGAGGTTATTTTCGCGACCACGATCCCCGGCCTCTTGAAAAAATACGACATTCGGGACGGCCTGGTCCTTCCCGATTGCAGCCGTGACTCGATCACCATGTCGATCCGGTGTTTTTTCAGCGCCTTCTATATCGTCCTCAAGCACAGACCCGACGTCGTTATCTCGACCGGTGCCGCGCCCGGGCTCTTTTGCCTGCTTGCCGGCAAATTGACGGGCAAGCGAACGATCTGGATCGATAGCGTTGCCAACGTCGAGAAGTTGTCCCTATCGGGAAAACTGGCCGGCCATATTGCAACGCTCTGGCTCACACAATGGCAACATCTCTCGCGGCCTGATGGCCCGCATTACGCAGGAGCTGTCCTTTGATCCTCGTTACCGTCGGAACGCAGCTGCCGTTCGATCGCCTCGTCAAGGCCGTCGACACCTTCGCAAAAGATTTGACCAGACCGGTTCTGGCCCAGATCGGCAAGGGCACCTACACGCCCGCGAACATGAAATGGATCAAGAATATCGAACCTGCGGATTTCGATAGCGTCTTTCGCGATGCGACCGTTATCGTCTCTCATGCGGGGATCGGCACTGTCCTCACGGCAAAACGTTTTGGGAAACCGATCATTCTCGTTCCGAGAAAGGCAGCCCTCGGCGAGCACCGAAACGATCATCAGCTTGCCACGGTGAGCCAGCTCGCGGGCCGGCCCGGCATCTATGTCGCGCATAACGATGACGAACTCAAAAACTATCTTCTCGACGAGCTGGACAGTCCTTCTCACGAAGATCCGTCTGAGGTCGGACGGACATCGCTGGTCAATTACCTGAAAGGCTATCTCGCGACAGCCTGAGCGCGAGAACAGCCGCGGGCCGCCCCGGCAAAGGAGAGATTTTTATCCTCCGCAATTGCGGCCGGCAATATGTTTGACAAGTTCCGGCACGATGATTTTGGACGCAATGTCAGGCAGGGGATGCGCACCGTCGGGAATTGCTGCCCAGAGGTCTCCCGGCGCCAGACGCTCCCAGTTGGGCCGGTGGTCGACGAACTCCAGGCCACGTTTCCGGGCTTCCGCCTCATGGGCCGAGATGTAGCTTTCGACGAAAGGCCGGATCAGGCCGCGCAGGCCTGAAAACGGATTCATCGCCATGACGATAATCCGCGCCCGCGGCACGCGCTGCCGGAGCTGATCGAGGATCTCGCCGATATCCTGCCGGCTTCGCGAAAGCGATACGAACCTCTGCAATGTTGCGTCATTGGCGTAGAGCTCGATCAGGATGACATCCGGCTGCTCGGCGACGACGCGATCGATTTGGGTCAGGGCCCATATGGTCGTCTCACCACTTTTCGCAACGCTGACGACGTTCACCGGCCGCTGCAGGCAGGCTGCCAGATCTTTCTCGAGGGCCGGCTGCCAGCCGCCACGGGCGGTCAAGGACGTCCCGAAAGCCACGATTTTCAACGGCGGAAGGTTTTCGGCATAACCGCTTTTCGGTGCCGAGACCGTCACGAGGGACACCAAAAACAGAACCAGTCCATACGCCAGTCGTCTCTCAATTGGCATCGCTCGCCAAAGCCGCAAACCTGTCATGGAGAGACCATATCCCGGCGGAAACGATACGTCACGCGGGCAGCCGGTCATTTGGGAGAATTGCTACATCCTTCCCAACGCCGACCTGGAGCACCGCGAGACAATGTCATCGAAACGATCACTCATGCCCGCCCAAGACGACAGGAATGAGCCCCAACTCCAGTCCAGCGGATAGTGGCAACCATCTTTCGCCGCGCCTCAAAACGGCGCGGCGGCCGCCAATCACTCCTCGCGAAATACGTGCTGCATCTGATCGCTCAGCGGCTTCGTGAGATAGGAGATAACGGTCCTGTCGCCGATCTTGATAAAGACTTCGGCGGGCATGCCCGGATAGAGCTTTATCGACTTCAGCTTCGCCAGGCTTTCAGCCTTCGGCTTGACACGGATGGGATAGTAGCTGATCCCTGTCCGCTCGTCCCTGACGATATCGGGCGCGATGGAGGTGATCTCGCCGCTCACATCAGGCGTCGTGCGCTGATCGAAGGCGCTGAACCTGACATCGACGGATTGGCTGACGTGAATCTGGTCGATGTCGCGGGTCGCGACCTTCGCCTCGACCGTGAGATCGTCATTTTCGGGAACGACGAGCATCAGCGTCTGACCGGGATCAATGACGCCATTGACGGTGTGAACAGCAAGCTCGTGAACCCGCCCGCTCAGCGGCGCGGTAATCTCGAGACGGTGGAGTTGATCGAGCGCAGTTCCGCGGCGCTCTTCATATTCGGCGATCTGTGCTTCGACATCGGTCAGATCCTTGGCGATCTCCGAACGACGATCTTCATCCAGCTGGATCGACTGGCGATCGATCTCGATCGCCTTGCCCTCGGCCTCCGCCTTCGCCGCGATTTCCTGGCCGCTATTGCCCTGGAGATCGGCGCGCGCGCGCTTCAGCTGATTCAAACGCTGAAGCGTGACGAGACCCTTTTTGTAGAGGGTGTCGACGCCTTCCAGCTCCTCTTCGATCAGGCCGAGGGAATCATTGGTCGCGTTGATCTGGACGACCAACCCTTTGATCTGCTCGCCCAACTGATCCTTGCGCGACTCCAGCTGGCTCTTCATTCCCACAAGCGCTGACCTGCGGCTATCGAACAGCTTCTGCTCGCCGTCGAGCAGCTTCTGCGCCGAGGTGCTGGACGTCAGATCGCTGATATTTTCCTCGACCTCGAACGACTCGGCGCCGATCCGTTCCGCTTTCAGACGGGCACGGCGCGCATAAAGCTGGGCGAGCGTGCTCTCGACGATCGAGAGCTGGGCTTTTGTCGTCGTTCCATCGAGCCGTATGAGGACCTGTCCAGCCGTCACATGGTCATTTTCCGCGACTAGGAGCTGCGACACGATACCGCCCGTCAGGTGCTGGATCTTCTTCACATCGCCGTTGACGACGACCACGCCCTCGCCGATGACGGCGCTCGAAAGTTCCGTCGTTGCTGCCCAGCCGCCAATGCCGCAAACGAGGGCGATCGACAAAGCGCCGACAACCATGACATGGCGATTGAGCGAGCGCTTCGATTCACTGATGATCTTGCTCACAATACGTCCTCCGGCCTATTCGGCCGCATTCATGCCGTCGACGACGACTTTGAGCTGAGCCACGCGCTCAGCAATTGGCGCGCGCGCCGCTTCCGGGCGGCTGACGCGGGCCATGACTTCTTCCTTGGGACCGAACGCGATCATCCGGCCGTCCTGCATCATCAGGACGAAATCGCACACCGCCAGAACGCCTGACCGATGCGCGATGACGACGACGATGCCGCCGCGCGCGCGCACGCTCATGATCGCCGCGCTCAGTGCCCGTTCGCCCTCCTCATCGAGATTGGAGTTCGGTTCGTCGAGCACGACGAGGAAGGGCTCGCCGTAGAGCGCCCTTGCAAGCGCGATACGCTGTCTCTGGCCGGCCGAGAGCGATGCCCCGCCCTCACCGATTTCCGTTTCATAGCCGTTCGGCAGACGAAGAATGAGATCGTGAACACGCGCCGCCCTTGCCGCGGCGACCACGGCCTCGGGCGACATGTCCTTGGCGAAGCGGCAGATATTCTGCGCGACGGTGCCGGAGAAAAGCTCGACGTCCTGCGGGAGATAGCCGATGTGCCGGCCGAGCGCGTCCGTATCCCACTGGTCGAGTGCTGCGCCATCGAGACGAATGGATCCTCGGACGGTCGGCCAGATGCCCATCATCGCACGCGCCAATGACGACTTGCCCGAGGCGCTGTAACCGATGACCCCGAGCGCGCTCCCTGCCCTCAAGCCGAAGCTGACGTCGGAAATGACCAGGCGCTGGCCTGCCGGCGGGCCGCTTGCCAGCCCCTCGACTGTGACCTGCTTGGACGGAGCCGCAAGCGCGAGCGGGGCCGGAATTTCCGGAATGGTTTTCAGGAGATTGGAAAGCCGCGCCCAGCTTTGCTGTGCGGAAACGAAACCGCGCCAGTTTCCGATCGCAGCTTCCACAGGCGCCAGAGCGCGGGACGTCAGGATGGAACCGGCAATGATTATGCCCGAGGAAGCCTGCCCTTGAATGACCAGGATGGCGCCGGTCGCGAGCGTTCCCGATTGCAGGGCAATACGGAAGATCTTCGACAGGGTCGCATATCCGTTGCCGACATCCGAGGCCTGCCGGGTGATGGTGCGGTACTCCTCATTCTTCCGATCCCAGATTTCCGCCATCGTGCCGGCCATGCCCATCGCATGGATGACTTCGGAGTTGCGGATCGAGGTCTGGGCAAAGCCATTCCGCATATTGGCGGCGTCGGATTGCTTTTTCGAGAGCGTCCGCGTTCCCTGATTGGTCAGGAACGTCAGGATAGCGAGAACCAGAGAGCCGCCGATGGCGATATATCCGATCGCCGGATGAAACAGGAAACAGATCACGATATAGAAGGGCAGCCAGGGCAGATCGAACATCGCCGTCGGGCCCATGCCGGAGAGGAAAGTCCTGATCTGGTCGAAGTCGCGCAGCGGCTGAAGCCCGTCGCCGCCGATCTTGACCTTCAACGGCGCCTTGATGATCGCCCGGAATACACGTCCGTGCATCATCTCATCAAGCGAGCCGGCAACACGCACGAGCATCCTGCTGCGCAGGACTTCGAACGCGCCCTGGAAGGCGTAGAGAGTGAGCGCAAGTATTGCCAAGGCAGCCAGCGTCGGAATGCTTTTGCTCGGAATGACGCGGTCATACACCTCAAGCATGAAAAACGAGCTTGTGAGATAAAGGATATTGATAAGCGCGCTTGCTATACCGATAAAGACAAGGCCGCCCTTGCACTTCCGCAAGGCTTTGGATGGCTCGCTGACATCAGCTGCTGAACTCTGAAACACCAATATTAATCCCTCTTCTGCCGCACCGCACACAAACAAATACGCCCGCACACGTTGCAGCTACGGGCTGTGAGGCCCGATCAATGATGACTACTTGGATCCCGGCGCCGACGCCGAACTTCCGCTTGCAAGCCACGACTTATTATAAGAATCGTACCGAAAGATGACCGAAAATTCCAATTTATAGCGAACGATTTCAGCGGCTCCAGGTTAACGCTACGCTAAATATACCGATCGAAGCAAGTGAAAATTGCAAAACGCCCAATAACGGATCAGAGCAGCGACCGCTTCGCGCGCATAGACACGATATTTACTGGGGGATTAACTATATATGCAATCTATAGTTTCTTTGACTGTGAACGGCAAACATAGTTTGTGACTGCTCGCCAGCCCCTCTCGCCGGTTCGATCACTGCCGATATTTCATTAACCGAGCTTCGCAGTCGCAGGAAGCCGGCCGACGAACGGCCGACTGATGCTGCCGTGACGCGCATCAGACCAAGGCGTGCGAGGCGTGGCTGCTGTGGAATGCATCCACATTGATGGCGATGCTCAAGCTATCCGAGTCGGTATGCGAAGCGCCATCGGAGATCTTGTACTGGAAGGACTCGCTGACCTTGCCGCTCAGACCGTGGAGTTTCGCCGCGTCGACCGTGTAGGTGTAGTCGCCATCACTTTCCACATGGATGACGCCGTATTTCCCGGTCAGCGTCAGGCCGTGCTTGTCCACCCCGCTGTCACCGAAGCGGCGCAGCAGCAAGATGCCATTGGCCGCACTGTCATTTTCGAGAAGATTGCCATGATAGGCGCTGCCGGTATTGGTCGAGATATTCAGACTGTCATGGACTGCGGCGATCGTCGGAACGGGAACCGGAGGAAGAGGCGTGGTGTGCGTCTCGCCAGTCGGCACCGGAGTGCCTGCCTGCGGCTGCGCGGGAGCCTCGACATGCGGCTCGACGACTGGTGCGGCAGGCGTTTGCTCGATTGGCGAACCCGAATTGCTGGTCGTGCCGCCGCTCGCGTGACTGTCGAGTTCGGCCTGCGCCTGCTCCAGCGTCTTGTTTTCGCCAACGGAGAACGTGTTCTGGGCGGCAATTGCGGCTGGCATCGTCAGCGTCGTCACCAGGCTGTCTATGATATTGTCGTGGAAAGAACCTGATGCCGTCCTGTCGACCTTTAACGCCGACGAGGACAGCCCTTCAAAGACATTGTCGTGGATATTGATGTTCTCGCGGACATAATTTGGATAGCCGACAGCGCTGACCAAAACACCATACACGCCGCCATGCACGTAATTTCCGCTGATGTCGTAGTTTTTCGCATCACCGGAATCGCCAAGACCGATGCCATACGACCAGCTGTAACCGCCAAATCCCGAGATATCATTGTCGTGGATGGCAATATTTTTGCCTGCTTGCGCGCTCACCCCAAAGCCGCCGCCGACCAGCGTATTGTCCTCAACCACGGCATTTTCGGCCCGGATCAGCACCAGCACACCCTTGTTGCTGTTGGCGGCCGTCTGATCCAGATAATTGCCTTTGATCAGGATATTGCTGCTATCATTGAGCTGGATCGCGTCTGCCACACTGCCCTGATTGTGGGAGACGACGTTGTTAACCAGAGTGACGCCGTTTACCTTATCCATCCAAATACCGTCGGCACGGACACCGGTAATCGTGCTGTTCTCGATCGTGATGTTTTGGCTGAATTGGAAGCTGACGGAGCCTGCCTTTCCGGAGAGCCCCGCATTCGTCACCTCGACATTTCGGACCGTCCAGTTCGAAACACTTCCTGCATATATCGCGTTCGCCCCGGTATCCGCGATCTTGATATTCTCCACCACGATATTCGAAGCACTCGAACCATGGATACCGTTAGTGCCGCCGCGAATGACCGGCGCATCGCCGGCGCCATAGCTGCCGATCGTGATCGGAGCGCTGACGCTGCCTGAATATTTCAGGTCGAACTGTTCATTGAACACGCTTCCGGCGGCAAGGAGCACGCTGTCGCCTGGCTTCAGCTTCAAGGATTCAACGGCAGACAATGTAGCAAAAGCCGAACCATCGCTGGTTCCGCTGTTCTTGTCGGATCCTATGACTGAATTCACATAGTAGACGGTCATGCGGCAAATCTCCCTAGATATTGGAAATCTTGTAACCGCTGACCTCTCTCCGGTTGCTAAAATGAAACACTAAAATGCTGTGTATCTCGTGATAATTCTTGCTTTCTGAGGATAAACAACTTCCGGGAGCATGTATTGTTGCGCCGCAACAAGGTTGCACCGCACAACGGAAAGTTTCGTTTACCTTGGATCCGCGTCGAACATCCAGAATTCCCGCAGGTAATTCGGAATGCATTTCTTGATATTGCGGACAGATTTACTTAGAAAAATACACAAATATGACATTTATATCGGAGACGCCCGATTATCAAAGTTGTTAGCCAGAGCACGGAAACAAACGTCAATGTTACGCCGCTAACCCGAAGGGATTATAGGAAAATGTCATCTTCGCATTCATAGATCCTCGTATTCTTACTAATTGCCCAGGAATAAACATTCTTATCTCCTGAAGAAAAAATCATAGCCAATTTGGCATCAGCGCCTTCACTTATCATTAACGCAATAATACCCAAGTGTTTCATCAACTTATGCACATTTTGCGTGTGTCATTATTGCACAGCTTGCCCAAAAACGTTAATTAGTCGTTAATTATGCTCTTGACTCGCTATATTAAGACATACTTAATCGGGCAGCTCGCGAAGGTCAGACCTGATCCGCGAATATTAATTCAAGGAGAGACAATAATGGCTATTCACGCAACCGATGATACTGCAACATTCCTGGAAACCGATGCCATCTCAGGCAATATACTGTCTAACGATACATCAGACGGCAACCTTTTCCTGCGCGCCTTCGATCAACAGAGCGTCGGCGCCAAACAGGGCATCAACCAGGTCACCGAAATCCAGGGCGACTTCGGCACCTTCTTCGTCAAGCCGGACGGCAGCTATACCTACGTCCTGAGCGCCGCTGCCAAGATCGGCTTCACCAACGGCGAAACGCTGACCGAACGCGTCTCCTACAAGATCTCCGACGGCGCCGGCCACACCGACGTCGGCGTGTTCACCTTGAACATCCAGGGCGTAACCCAGGTCAAGCCGGTCGCTGTCGATGATCACTTGAGCTTCAACGAAGGCGATGCCATCGGCGGCAACGTTCTCACCAACGACATTCCGGGCGACAACGGCAAGCTCTTCCTTCGTGTGTTCGACGGCACGAACGTAAACGGCAATCCTAGCGCAACCACCGACATCGCCGGCACTTACGGCACGTTCCATGTCAAAGTGGATGGCTCATTCAGCTATGAACTGACGTCGGATATCGCTAACGGCGATCACGTCACGGAAACCGTCCAGTACTACAAGATCTCTGACGGCGACGGCCATACGGATGTCGGCGTTCTGACACTCAACATTACCGGCACCGACGTCGTCTCCGGCGCCGTCGTCTGATCACCGATCAGCCAATCAAAAAGCAACGCCTGCCGCGCAAGCGGCGGGCGTTGTTGCATATCAAGTTTGATTTGCCGGAATTTTGACGGCCCATGTTGGCAGCCTGTTTGCTGGCACGATCACAGGCTCGTTTGAATTTTGGAGCAGCCTTTAACAACCCGCGAAAACGGTTATTTGCTGCAGCGCTGTTGGAAGCGTGCCGTCGCCGCCGTTCCGACGCTTGTCCAGGTTCTATCAAAGATTGGACGGAGTTGCGGGCTGATCTGCCTCTTTATGGTGGCGTTGACCATGCACCGGTCGCCGAGTTTCAGCATCGTCGTGAGATCGCTATCGAGCGCACTATTTGCCGCCGAAAGCGTCGCATCGGTGAAACCGTTCCAAAAATAAAACCGGCTCAGAATCATTGACTGGTCATAGGGCGCGAGCGCAACAGAACGCTTCATCATCCCTGCAATCGACAGCGGCTCTTCCGCAATGGCCGACTGAACGGCCGCCAGGCGCAGCCAGAAATTGCTGTTCGTCGGCATGCAGGAAAGAGCATATTGCAGATAACGGCGGGCGTTCGAGGCGGCAACAACCCAGGCGTCGTAATTGCTATTGATATTCTGCCGATCGAGCTGTGCCAGAACAAGCGTAACTCCAGCCGCTGTGATATCGGACCGGCAATAATCTCTGGCAATCATATCGACGGTTCGAGAGGCGTATTTGGCCGTCACATCATCCGCGACGGTCTCGCCGCGCTCGATCCTTTCGGCGACGATCGAGATGCTGGCCGCCCTTATTGAAGCGTACAGCTCTCGACCGGCTAACGCTGCGAAAATGGCGGTGACGATTACGAAAACGATCCTGGTGACCGAGACGAACCGACCGCTGGCCATCAGCTTTCGGTATAGTACCGCGAATAGCGCTTATAATAATATTCGCTTGAGCCGAACGTCCGGTAGAGCTTCATCTGCGACGGATCGACCTTGGTCAGGATCACACCCACGCATTTGTTATAGAGATCCGGCTCGGACAACAGGGTCGACTGAACCACCTTCCGCGACGTCTTGCCCCACTCGATCACGAAGACGACTGCGTCGAGCTTCGGATTGATGGCGCGCGCATCCACCACCGGAGCCAGAGGAGGCAAGTCGATGATGATGTAATCAAAGCTCTGGCGCGCCGTTTCAAGCAGCTGATCCATGCCGCGCGAAGCAAGCAGTTCCGAAGAGTGTGGAACGCGATAGCGCGCCACCGTCGGCAGAAATGCGAGCTTTGTTTTGGGATCGAGGAGGATGAGATCCTTGAGCGGGCGGTTGTCGACGATCGCTTCAAGCAGGCCGGCCTCAGCATGGCGGCCGATTGCGCGGGTCGCCCCCGGATTTCTCATATCGCCATCGATCAGCAGGCAACGTGCCCCCTGCATTGCCAAAAGCTTGGCAAAATTGATGGATGTCGTCGACTTGCCCTCGCCAGGCAGGCTCGAAACGACGCCGATGACCTTGCAGCGCTGATCGGCCGCACTGATGTCGATGGCGATTTTCGCGCTTCGAAGCGTCTCGGCGAATGCCGAAAGCGGATGTTCCTCGGCATAGGTCGTGGTCTTGCTGCCCCTGGCTATGCTTCGCGGATTGCCTGGATCGACCAGCGTCGGATCGTCGACGTTATCCTCAACCAACGGCATGACGCCAAGAGATTCCACGTCGAGCATGTCCTTGACATCATCGCCGGTGCGGAAGAACCGGTCTCGGAATTCACGGAATGCTGCGATACCGCTTCCGAATGCACATCCCAGGAACATCGCAAAAGCGACGACAAGGCTTCTCTTCGGGGCGCTCGGCTTCGTCGGGGTCTCAGCGGTCGTGATGATACGCGCGGCGGTAATCGGGAAGCTCTGCTGCTGAATGGCTTCCTGGTAGCGCGTCAGGAAGTTCTGGTAGAGATTCCTGTAGGTATCGCGCGTCCGCTCGAGCTCGCGAAGCTGCACCTGGGTTTCGCCAGCCGTCGCGGCCACGCCCGTCGCCTGTGTCACGCTATCGCGCAGGGAGGTCTCCCGCGACTTCGCCACTTGCAGTTCGCTCTGATAGCTCTCGGCGATACGATTCAACTCGTCGAACATGAGCCGTTGATATTCCGCCATCTCCGCGCGAAGGCGAACCGCCTGCACGTGATCAGGGCCAAGCCGCGCCTCGATCTCAGTGTCGAGCTTCGAAGCCTCCAGATATTTCTTGCGGAGATCATTCGCAATCGAGCTGTCGAGGACGTCGGTGACGATCGCGTCGGTCTGCTTGGCGTCGATGATCGACTTGATGCGGGTATATTTTGCTTCAGCCTGCGCCGTCGCGGCCTGGGCGCTGATCAACTGGCTGTTCAGCTCGGATAGCTGCTGATCGCTGAGAAGCGTTCCGGCGGCTGCCTCGACCAGTCCATGCTCGCTGCGGAACTTCTGGACCGCAAGGTCGGTATCGAGCGCCTGCTGCCGGAGTTCTTCGATGCGCTCCTGCAGCCATTCGCCGGCCCGGCGCGTTGCCTCGTATTTCGAATTGAGCTTGTCGACCATATAGACGTCGGCAATCGCCGACGCGATTTGACGCGCCAGATCGGGGGATTGCGAGGTATAGCTGACATCGAGAACGTAGGACTTGCCAACACGTTCGACATCGATATTGGCCACCACGGTCTCAGCCGCGCCGCGCCGCTTCATGTCTACATCGGGCGCATCGGCGCCATCATCGGCGAACCATGATTTGAAATCCACCAGGGATTTCAACGATGCGACGGAAAAAAGCGAGTTCTTCGGCGCCATGAACAGCGGGTTGTCGACAAGTTTCAGCTTATCAACCACGGCGTAGGCGATCGTGTCGGACTTCAGCAGCTCGACCTGGCTGAGGACCGTGCCTTCGTCATCATCCAACTGGCCGAAAGCCGCCAGCTGGTTGATCACCTGGTTGTCGCTGCGATCGATCAGGACGCTCGTATCGGCCGTGTAAACCGGAACCGCCGTGATGACGTACACGACGCCCAGAATGCCGAAGGCAACGGCGCACGCCGCAACGATCCGCCACTGGCGGCGGGCAATTGCGATGAGCTTATCAAAATCGATGAAATCAGCTTCGTTTCCCGTATCGCGGGAAGGGTCGATACGTGGCGTAAGTTTATCTGGTGACAGCAATTTCGATCTCCAACAAAGGCGTCAAGCGCTAAGATCTACGGGCAATTCCAGCTATTGTATGACCGGGATACTCTGACTCGTCGATTGCGTCGAGTCAGAGGACGATTGCCCTGCCCCATTTACGCTGACGATTGTCGTGGTGGTCGTCGAGCTCGAGGACGAGCGGTCGCCGACGTTCGAAACCCTCAGCGTACCGGCAGTCGTGGCGGCGCCGTCGAACGGCGTACCGTCATCCGCTCCGGGCCCTGTCGGGCCGATTTGCCCGTCATTACCGATGCCGGATGCAGAAGCTGCAGCACGTCCACCCGGGCCGAGCGCCGCGGTTCCGCCTTCGGCGAGGACCTTCGCAAAGGCGGCAAGGAGCGGCGCAAGGTTCGGATCGGCGCTCGCCGCCTCGGCGACGGCCTTTTCGATGGCCAGTTTGAAGAGCGGATCTGTTACCTGGCAGCTGTTTGCGGCCCGCCCAAGGCCGGAACCGATAGCGGCCATCTGTGCGGCATCGGCCTTCTTGGCCTGCTCGATCACCGGCGCCAGCGCGTCATCGCTGCTGCCAACCAGCGCGCGGACGCGCGATGACAAAACCAGCGGATCCGACACCTCAAGCAGAGCGGCGGGGTTGGCCGTAAAGCCACTGATATCAACGGTATTCAGACTTGAAAGCTTCACGCAAGCGGCAGCAAAGGCGCTCGTAGTCATGCCGGCAAACATTGCCACTACGATCCCGCTATATGCAAGCTTACGATAAACACCTGACCTTGCCATAACGATGCTTTCCTTCATGAAATCCGTGGCATAGACGGCCGGCTCCGATTGTTCTCAACCAGTGCCGGCCAGCCTATTTCAATCAATTTCCAAGATCTTCGACCGCGTTGCGAGTATCTTTCGCATCGTCGGCAACTCCGGAAATAGTGGACGATACGGAGTTCACGATGTCAAGGAACTTGACCAATTCGACAGAGTCCGAATTGGAAATATAGATAATATCCTTGTCTTCCATCTTGAATTGCTGGACGGCGAACAGGGTCGCCGGATCGCGAAGATTCGCGCGAATGATCATCGGAACCGTTTCACCGGCAAATCTCGACGTATCCACGTGCATTGCGGCAAGCGTCTTCTTCGGCGCGAGGCGATAGAGCAGGACCTGAGCCGGATCCGCGCGGTCGTCACGCAGTCCGCCAGCCTTGGCGATTGCCTCCCCGAGGCTGATGTCGGACTCTTCGAAATCGAAGCGACCGCTGATGCCGGCGGCACCGAGCGCGAGATAGGTGCGGCGCTCATGATCGACCGAGATCGTATCATCCGGCGCGACATAGATATTTTCCGCCGGGGTTTTCAACAGCGTGTTGTAGGCGACGGTCGCCGTCTTGCCGCGGCGCTGCAGCGTCACATTCGTTTCGATATTGTTGGTCGTCAAACCGCCGGCGGCAGAGATGACGTCGAGAACGCGCTCGCCGGCCGGGCTGATCTCGACGCGCTGCGGATTGTTCACGTCACCAAGCACCGCCACCTGACTGGAGCGGCTTGTCGTCGTCGTAATGACCACCTGCGGCTCGATCGCGCGGCTCGCCAGGCGATCCTCGATATCCTGCTCGACGACTTCCTTCAGGCGACCTGCGGCGGGAACCCGTCCCGCATAGGGAATCGTGATCGTCCCGTTTCTGTCGATGGTCTGGCTTGGCAGCGAGATGTAATTGCCGGGTCGGCTGCCGGCATCGGACGGAATGAAGAGACCGCCGGACTGTGCTTCGAAGATGGCAACCTGAACGACGTCGCCGTAACCGAGCGGAATTTCGGGCGCTCCGCCTCGACCGCCGCCAAAACCCTTGAAGGAAGTCGGCTGGGGAGAGGTAAAATACGGCAGGACGTTTTTGCTGAGATCGACGAGGGCGTAATCGATGCCGACGCGACGCTCCTTCGTTGTCACTTTCACCGTTGCATCTCGATCGACATCTTTGTGATCGGGACCTGATCTTGGCAAGGACGTGCAGCTTGCCAATATACTCATTAGCGCTACAACAATGGCGACGCGTGTACTACTGACAGGAAAACAACCCATAGAATAACCCGTGTTGACGCACTTTGAGCTACTGCCCCGCAATCTGACAAAATACAAGACAATCCCCGATCAATAATCACTGAAAGCCGTTTAACATTCTCTAACTGTGGCCGCTCGGCAACGCCGAGCTCTTCAGGAAGCAAATACGGTCTCAACCGACCCTTCTGGCGCCGGCAACAATCTAAAGGCTATACCCGCTATAAAATCTCTTGCGATTGAGAGTCAACACCGCGGCATCAATACAATTCCCATTTTCGAAAAACCTTCATAAAAACCATCCATTTAGGCCATTAATTAGCTAGTAATCATACATATTGCCGGTCTGTTTCGGGGTGGCTGCGCCCCAGACTAATCGCAACGACCGCACTGAGAAAAGCCGAGAAAAACATAGCGAAACCCGGTATTTGCAGGGAGAAGTCGACCGCCGCGTGAAGAGCGACCAAAACCGTCGCCGCAATGCCGAGAAGGACATAATGTCTCAGGCGCCGCCTTTCGGTGAGGCCGCGCCAGAACACCTTGACAAGGACCGAGAAGACGAGGACCGCCGCAAGCGGAAAAATGATCCCCAAGCCCAGAAATCCTTCGAGATAGAAATTGTGTGCGCGATCGAAGATGCCGAAAATTCCGCATGCGGGATCGCGATAGGCGGAAAATACCGTCCGGAATGTCCCGAGACCGGTTCCCGTCAGCCAATGATCCAAAATGGCACGCCATATGCCCGGCAGGATGCAGAACCGATCATCGTCTTCGAGCCGCCGCTCTTGCGCACGCAAGATCGCCTGACCCGCAAATAGCGCCAGCAACACGACGACGAAGACACCGCCCGCGAGGAACTTCAGCATCGAGCGCCATCTCGGCCCCGGCGTGAGAAACCGTCTCGAGCTGTTCCAATTGACGACAAGCCAGGGGAAATAGATGAGAGCGCCGACAAAGGTTGCGAATATCCCGGCGCGCGAACGGCTGAGCATCAGCGCGGTGAAACATGCGCACAGGAGCAGGATATAGATCCACGATTTCAGCAGAAGAACGTTCCGGCCCGGCTCGCCCGGCGGATATTTCGAATAAGAACGCGTGATCTCCCTGACCTGAGTTAGCATCAGCAGCGTCCCAAGCCCGAGGAAGGTCGCAGCCGTGTTGCGGTTGACGAAGACCGCCGTCAGGCTGTCGAGATAGGCATGTTTCTCCACGACGATCAGGATGTTGGGAAACATCGAAAACTGCAGCAGGCCGAACACGGCGATGACGCCCGCCGAAAGCCCGAGCCGGGAAAGCACTTTTCTCGCGCGCTGATCGGTGTCGCATAAGAGAAGCCCGGTCAGGAAGGTGACGAAAGGCAGGGCGATCAAGAGGATCGACGCCAGCGTGTCGGCCGGCT
Organism: Rhizobium fabae; assembly: GCF_003985135.1. Classification (NCBI taxonomy): domain Bacteria; kingdom Pseudomonadati; phylum Pseudomonadota; class Alphaproteobacteria; order Hyphomicrobiales; family Rhizobiaceae; genus Rhizobium; species Rhizobium fabae. The sequence goes on along the minus strand of NZ_ML133657.1, from coordinate 178,716 downwards.
CGACCGAGATCGCAGCGTATCGGACGTCTGCGAGGTCGTGAGCGGCATTCCAGGCGGGATGCGCCAGCCAATTGAATGGCAATTCGATCGCCTGGATGAACGCCCAGCCCGTCAGTATGACAAGCAGAAACAGGGCGATGCTGAAAACCCATCTGCTTTGCCTCGGCTCTCCGAACAGCAATGCCGAAATGATGGCGAGGGCGAACATTCCGATCGCGGCGAAGGTGAAGGGAAAGGGCGTGACGCTGCCGAACGGAATGAGTGTCAGTATAACCATGCCGATATAGGCAACGAGAAGAACCTCTCGCAAGACCCGCCTGTTGATGAGATTGGACAACATCAGATTCCGTTTACCAAAGCAGGCGGCGATCAAACCCCTGAGGCAACCGCGGCAATCCATCGACTCATACTAATCTAAGTTGCATATCAAGCGGTTGCATGCTAGCGTGTGACAGAATTCCGTATCGCTTAAAATTGTCGCGAAAGGTTTAAACCAATCGAGACAAGCCCCGGCTATGCTCCTTCAAGCAGCAAGAACGGGACAGACGTTCTGCAGCTAATACTTGGCAGATCACTAAATCGCCATGCCATTGACTGGGACAAAAGGCAAGCCTGATCTCAATCGGTTGCCCTGAACGGGGATTTAAGAGATGAAGAAGACATTCGTTACACTTCTGGCGCTGGCCTTTACGGCGGGTAATGCTTGTTCGGCATTTGCCGCCGGTCCCGCAGGTCTTGCCCGCGGCCTGCCCGGCAGTCCGGCGGTCAGCTATATCTCTGAAAAAGACAAGATCATTCCGCCCTTCGCCCAGGTGCTGTTCTGCGCGCAGAACCCGGCCGAATGCCGCGACAATAATGGCCTGTCGGTCGTTGCGCTTGATGACAAGCAGATGCTTCAGCTGAAGGATGTGAACAGCACGGTCAATCGCACGATGATCGGCCGGAACGACCCCAGCAACGAACTGAACGGCGATGTCTGGAAGGTGAATGTCCGCAGCGGCGACTGCGAAGATTTCGCGCTGACCAAGCGCAGCCGGCTGATAGCGATGGGCTGGTCGTCGCGCGCCTTGCGGATCGCCACGGCGTATACCCCCTCCGGCGAAGGGCACGCGGTCCTGGTGGTCAGGACCGACAAGGGCGACCTCGTGCTCGACAACAGGCTGAGCAGCATCAAGAACTGGCGGGACACCGATCTGCGCTGGGACAAGATTCAGTCGGGAACTGACCCTTATGTCTGGTACCGGCTGTAGCGGCTGGCGCAGCCTGCTAAACCCATCCACCAGTTTTTGACATTGAAGTCGAGCCGGTTCTGACGAACGGCTCGACTTGTCATATCGCCCACACAAACCTATGGTTTTTGCTGCAACCTGGGATGACCCGCAGCGAACTGTGGCGCCCCAAGTTCGACTTCCGATATGGGTATCAAGCGATCTTCGATATTGTCTTTTCGCCCAGATTCAGTATGACGGACCCCATGCTGCGACGCAGCATGACGTTCTACTCTAATGATTTGAGGGAATTATGCGCATCACGATGATTGGATCAGGCTATGTCGGCCTCGTTTCAGGCGTTTGCTTTGCGGATTTCGGCCACGACGTCATCTGCGTCGACAAGGATCTGAGCAAGATCGAAGCCCTTCGCGAAGGCCGCATTCCGATCTACGAACCGGGTCTGGAGCAATTGGTCGCCGAAAACACCAGCACCGGCCGGCTGTCCTTTTCGACGGATGTCGGCGAAAGCGTCCGCAGCGCCGATGTTGTATTCATCGCAGTCGGCACGCCGTCCCGCCGCGGCGACGGCCACGCCGATCTCTCCTATGTCTATGCGGCTGCCCGCGAGATTGCCACCTATGTGGAAGGCTTCACCGTTGTTGTCACCAAGTCGACGGTGCCGGTCGGCACGGGAGACGAGGTCGAGCGCATCATCCGCGAAACCAATCCTTCGGCGGATGTCGCCGTGGTCTCCAATCCGGAGTTCCTGCGTGAAGGCGCTGCGATCGAGGACTTCAAGCGCCCTGACCGCATCGTCGTCGGCCTGAATGACGACCGCGCGCGCGAAACCATGACCGAGGTCTATCGCCCGCTTTACCTCAACCAGGCGCCGCTGGTCTTCACGACCCGCCGCACCTCCGAACTGATCAAATATGCGGCCAACGCTTTCCTCGCGATGAAGATCACCTTCATCAACGAGATCGCCGACCTCTGCGAACGCGTCGACGCAAATGTCCAGGACGTTTCGCGCGGCATCGGCCTCGACGGCCGCATCGGCTCGAAGTTCCTGCATGCCGGTCCGGGTTACGGCGGCTCTTGCTTCCCCAAGGATACGCTTGCGCTTGCCAAGACCGCGCAGGATTTCGACGCGCCGGTCCGTCTGATCGAGACGACGATCTCGATCAACGACAACCGCAAGCGGGCGATGGGACGCAAGGTCATTTCGGCTGTCGGCGGAGACATTCGCGGCAAGAAGATCGCCATCCTCGGATTGACCTTCAAGCCGAACACCGACGACATGCGCGACAGCCCGGCGATCGCCATCATCCAGACCCTGCAGGACAACGGCGCACAAGTGGTCGGCTATGATCCTGAAGGCATGGAAAACGCCCGCAAGGTGATCGAGAACATCGAATATGCGAGCGGGCCTTACGAAGCCGCCGCCGGCGCCGATGCAATTGTCATCGTCACCGAATGGAACCAGTTCCGCGCGCTCGATTTCAACCGCCTGAAGCAGTCGATGCGTGCTCCGGTGCTGGTCGACCTGCGCAATATCTACCGCAGCGACGAGGTCCGCAAACACGGCTTTGCCTATTCCGGCATCGGCACCAACCTCTATCAGGACGTCACCCACGCCTGAAATAGACGTGTGAACCTGTGATCACCAGACGCCGCGGAGATAAATCCGCGGCGTTTTATTTTGGGTGCGCCCTGAAGCGACCTTTCAGATTCGCTTGTCGCACTTCAGACCTTTGGTTTCCCGCATGTCGTGATCGCAGAATCGCTGCACAGTTTTGCGCGACATGCTCTAAAGGATCCCGACCCGCGTCCCCTTGATCGTCAGCACGGTCAGGCGGCCCGTCGCCGAAACTGCCGTGTCGATACCGATGCGTTGCGGACCGAATGTCGGGGTGCGAGCGGGTGTGTGCCCGTGAATCACGAGGACGGGAAGCTGCGGTCCTTCGTCCAGAAAGGGCTGGCGAATCCACATGAGATCGTTGTCTTTCTGTTTGTTGAGATCGATGCCTGGCCTGACGCCCGCATGGACAAAGACTACCCTCCCCATCCGCAGCATGATCGGCAACGATTCCAGGAGTTGAATATGCCGCTCGGGTATCATGTTGCGAATGACGCGCGTGATCATTTCGTTTCCAGCCGCCGACTGCAGCAGATGCTCGATGTCGATGCCGTAGGAGTTTAGCGTCTCCGGCCCGGCAAAACCGAGCCATTCGAGAATGCGCGCCGGCTTGCGATAGAGCTTCACCAGCTCCGCATCGTGATTGCCGCAAAGGGCGAAACGCTGGAATCCCGCTGGCGGGGCCTTGCACAGGAATTCCAGCACCGCGCTCGAATCCGGCCCGCGATCGACATAGTCGCCGAGCATGAGGATGAGTTTCGGCCCGGGGATGCGCGCACCATCCTCCTCAATGCGGCGATGCGCCTCGACGAGTTCGTTATAACATCCATGAATATCGCTCATCGCGTAAACCGCAGCAAAGTCACCTTCGGCAAAGGTCAGTCGCGCGCGCCTGCTACGGTTGCCTGCCAGCATCGGTATCTGTTGTCGCAATGGCCCTAGATAGTTGAACATGTAATCCATTTATGAGAACCGACCGAATGCCGGTTGTCGGAACGATCCATCTCTTGTTTGTCATTGAAAAGGCAGAAGGCAAGGCCCTCACCGGAAATTGACCTCGTCGCAGCTTCATCGAAGTTATAACCCGAACCGACTGCCTTATCTCGGCCGACATAGACCTTCGTCATCTGCCGCACTCAGCTCGCCTGGCTCGTGGCGGTGATGACATTGGCGGAAGCTGCGTTGATTCGTTCGAGTATCTGCGAAATTCTGCAGCCGGACTGGTTTTCCGAGCCACATGGTCAGGCTCCCCCAGACAACTCAACGGCGATAGTAAAGTTACTGCCGCGAGATTCGGCATTTTGTATTTATTCATACTTTCGAGGGCGCCACGGTTAATATGACGCTATATTTTGATATAGGGCGGTTAATCCGGCGTTAAACCACCGGCATATTGCAGTGTTCGATTGATCCACGGCCATGTCGGCTACTGGCGGGAGATCCGCCTATGTCGGATTTCCACAGATTGAACTTTCGAGAAAGCTGTAAAAATCAACTATAACGATAGCGATCACAAAAAAATGAACGTTTAAGAATATGATGCTTGACGCTCCTGCGGCACCGCATAATGATGGTGCGTTGCGATCGTGAACGAGGTTCGCGAGCTGAAATCTCAGATCCAAAATTGCGGGGTGCAAAGTGGAAACTGCGGTTGATTCGAAAATGATCGAGGCCTTCGCCTACGACGAAGACAGCCGGCATCTGCGGGTCTACCTGACGAACGGTCAGAGACGAGAATATGAAGGCGTTCCCAAGGGGGTTGTCGTCGGCTTGACGATGGCGGAATCACCAGGGGTTTTTTACATGAAGGCAATCAGGGGCAAATATCCTCCCCGCCCCTAAAGCATGCCGCGCAAGAGCGCCTTCGGCGCATACTGTGGGGCATCATTTCAGCAAGGATGCGGGATCGGCATTTGCCGGTCCCGCAGATCAGCTTAGCTATTCACCGAAGAAATCGCGAATCGCGTTGATCTCGAGCGGCGCAATATCGTGGCCGCCGGGGTGCCAGACCGTCTTGACCTCGGCTCCTCGCTTTTTCAAATGTTCCGACAATGCCTCGGTCATCGGAACGGGTGCAATCGGATCCCGCTGCCCGGCCGTTATCAGCACCCTTCGTCCCACAAGCGTCGACTGGGCCTCGGGTTGAAACGGAATGAGCGGATGCATTAGCACCGCAGCGTCGAAGATGCCCTTTTCGATCAGCACATTGGCGAGGATGTTCGCACCGTTCGAAAAGCCGAGGCCGAAAATCTCGGAAGCCCGGTATTCCCCAGCGAATGCCTTGACATAAGCTGCCATCTTCTCCGTCGCGCGTGAAAGGTCAGGCATATCGTAAACCCCCTCCCCGGTGCGGCGGAAGAATCGCGCGGCCCCATATTCGGAAACGTCGCCGCGCGGCGAGAGGATCGTCGCGTCGGGCAGCAGGCGCCGGCCGAAGTCGAAGAACTGGTTTTCATCGCCGCCGGTGCCGTGCAGCACAAGCAGTATCGGTTTGCCAGGTGCACCGGCATGCAGCCGGTGCACGTATCCAGTCTCTGTCATGTCGTTTCTCCTCAACCTTCAAGCGGCTGCAGATGCTGCTCGAGCAGGGCGCGAAGGTGGGTATGCTGCTGCGGCAGCTTCAGGGCTTCACCGAGATGGGCGGTATCCTCGTCGCGGTCGAAGCCGGGCTCGTTGGTCGCGACCTCGAACAGTACGCCGCCCGGCGTGCGGAAATAGATCGCCCAGAAATAATCGCGGTCGATGACCGGCGTGACCTGGTAGCCAGTGTCCATCAGCGCCTTGCGCACCTCGAGCTGCTTTTCGCGGTTTTCGACGGCGAAGGCGACATGGTGGACTGAGCCGGCGCCGGGAAGCGCGCGGGTAATGTTCGGCATGGTCTCGAGATCGATGAGATGCGCACCATTGCCGTCAGGTCTGATCAGCCGCTTGACGCCGTCCCTTTCCTCGGCGATCTCGTAACCCATGAACTTCAGGAGTTCGGCCGTGGCGCCCTCGTCTCTCAGCCGCATGGCGACGGAGTGGAAGCCGCGAATGGCATGGTCCTCGCTGATGCCGCCATGCGTCCAGGGCAGGCGGGCATCATCCTTGACCTCGACGAGTGCGAAACCGTCGCCATCCGGGCCGGAGAAGTTCAAGCGCTTTTCGCCAAAGCTTTCCTCGGTCTTCAGGCCACCGACGCCGAGCGTGGCGAAGCGATCGCTCCAGAAGCCGAGTGAGCCCTGCGGAACGGAAAATACCGTCGTGCCGACCTCGCCGGTACCAGGACGGCCCTGCGCCATCTTCGGGAACGGGAAATAGGTCATGATCGTGCCGGGCGCGCCGGTCTCGTCACCATAATAGAGGTGATAGACATCAGGCGCATCGAAATTGACCGTCTTCTTGACGCGACGCAGGCCGAGCGCATTGGTGAAGAACTGATTGTTGGTGCGGGCGTCCTCCGCCATCGACGTGACGTGGTGCAGCCCCTTGATCTGACTGAGCATGTGAGACCCCTTTCATGCCCGCCGCTTGCGGGCTTTCGATGGATCATAAATGCGCGCTCGCAGCTCTTGGGAATAGCCCCGGAGACCAAAACGCATTGTCTCCTTTTAGTGAACGAAGATCATTCCGCGTTCACATTAGCCGCCATGAGGATCGGCCGGCAATTGCCAGTCGATCGGCTCGCGCCCACGTGACTGCAGGAAGGCATTCGCCTTCGAAAAATGCTTGCAGCCGAAAAAGCCGTTATGAGCCGAAAGCGGCGAGGGATGCGGCGCCTTGAGAACCAGATGCCGCGCGGTGTCGACGAAGGCCGCCTTGCGCTGGGCATAGGATCCCCAGAGCATGAAGACGACGGACTCGCATTCGTCGTTGACCTTGCGGATGACGGCATCGGTGAAGCGTTCCCAGCCCTTCCCCTGATGGGCCGCCGCCTGGCCCTCCTCGACGGTCAGGACGCTGTTCAAGAGCAGCACACCCTGCCTTGCCCAATGTTCGAGAAAACCATGACGCGCCGGCGCGATGCCGAGATCCGTCTCCATCTCCTTATAGATATTGACGAGCGAGGGCGGTATGCGCACGCCCGGCCGGACGCTGAAGCATAGCCCATGGGCTTGCCCAAGACCGTGATAAGGATCCTGGCCGAGAATGACGGCCTTGACCTGGGTAACCGGCGTCAGATCAAGGGCGCGGAAATATTCGCTCCCCTTCGGGAAAATCCGCTTGCCGACCTGCTTCTGCTCGACAAGAAAGGATTTGAGCTGCTGCATGTAGGGGCTTGAAAATTCCCCCGCCAGCGCGGCCTTCCAGCTCTCTTCGAGACTGACGGATGTATCGCTCATCGGCAAACCCTTCTCGCATATGACGAAACAACGGTCACACGGTTCTAGCAAAATCGCTTCGCACCGCAATGCCCGTCGGCTCGGCGAAGGCGCCATGCCTTACGAACTCGGCAGGCGAAGATTGCAGAAAACTGTCCGGGGCATCGCTCCAGTTTAACTATATGATGGCTTCGGTATTTACGCCGGCGGGCGGCCTGAGTAGAACTTGATCGTAAAATCGGAGCATCTCTTCAAATGAAATTCGGCACGAGTGGCCTTCGCGGACTTTCAGTGGATCTCAAGGGGCATGTTTCCGCCCTTTATGCCACGGCGTTCGGCAGATATCTGCTTGGAACCGGCAGGGCCAAAGCCGGAGATGCCATTCTGATCGGCCGCGATTTTCGTGATTCGAGCCCTGAAATCTCGGGAAACTGCGCCGATGCGCTCGCAGAACTCGGCTTCCGGATATTCGATTGCGGCAATGTCCCGACACCGGCACTTGCGCTTTATGGCCTTGAACGAAACGCCGCCTGCCTGATGATCACGGGCTCGCACATTCCGGCGGACCGCAACGGCATCAAATTCTATCGCCCGGATGGCGAGATCGACAAGGCGGACGAGGCAGCGATCACCGCCTTGGCCGCCGAGATCGAGCGAAGCGGCGAAACGGTGATACAAGCGCGTGCCGACACGGAAGACCACGAGGCCGCCTGCCGGCAACTCTTTTTCGAACGCAATGCCGCACTGCTTCCGCAAGGCGCGCTTTCCGGCCTGAAGATCGGCGTTTATCAGCACAGCACCGTCGCCCGCGACCTGCTGGTGGACGTTCTCGCCCATTACGGCGCCGAGATCACCGCTCTCGGTCGCTCGGAGAGCTTCATTCCCGTCGACACCGAAGCCGTTTCCGAAGAAACGATCACGCTGATGAAGCGTTGGACGTCTGATCACACGTTCGATGCGATCGTCTCCACCGATGGCGACGGCGACCGCCCGCTGGTGGCAGACGAAACCGGCATGCCGCTGCGTGGCGACCTTCTTGGCCTCGTAGCCGCCAATTTCCTCGGCGCCGGCACGGTCGTGACGCCCGTCACCTCCAATTCGGGCATCGAGGCAGCAGGCTCCTTCGCCGTCAGGCGCACCCGCGTCGGCTCGCCCTTCGTCATCGCTGGCATGGAAGAGGCTGTCGCGGCCGGCCAGGGCCTCGTCATGGGCTTCGAGGCCAATGGCGGGCTGCTGACCGCAACGGCCTTCGATATCAACGGCCAGAACGTGCGCGCCTTGCCGACGCGTGATTGTTTTGTGCCCGTGCTGGCGATTCTGTCGCTCGCCGCCATCCGCAGGCAGCCGCTTTCTGCCCTTGCAGCCTCCTATCACCTGCCCTTTGCCGCCGCCGACCGCCTGGAGAATTTTCCGGTGGAGACGAGTGCGGCGCTGATGCTGTATCTGCGCGCTGGGGACGACAATCTTTCTGCCTTCCTGCAGCCGATCGGCGAAGTGGCTGCGAAGTCCGACATCGACGGACTTCGCGTGACGCTGAAGGACGGCAGGATCATCCATTTCCGCCCGTCCGGCAATGCGCCCGAGATGCGCTGCTACGTGGAAGCCGGGAGCGAGACCGCTGCCCTCAATCTGCTGACCGCCGGGCTGACCCGTATCAGAGACTGGGCGGAGCCCGCCAAACATGCGACGAACACGCTTTTTTCAAGGAACCCGCCTATGACGCAGAAAATCGTTCCCGTGATCATGGCCGGCGGCAAAGGCACTCGGCTCTGGCCGCTTTCCCGGGCCACCGCACCGAAACAGTTCATCCAGTTCGTCGGCGACAAGACGCTGTTTCAGGCAACCCTCGAACGCGTTTCCAATCCGGAGATCTATGAAGCCCCGATCGTCGTCACCAATGAGGAATTCCGCTTCCTGGTGGCCGAGCAGGCCCGCGCGCTCGCCATCCCGCTCGCCGCTGTGCTGCTCGAACCGGTCGCCCGCAACACCGCGGCGGCGGTGGCCGCTGCCGCAACGCTTGCCGCCGAGCTTTTCGGCAAGGGCACCATCATCCAGATGCTCGCTTCGGATCACGAGATCCTGGCCGATGAGACCTATTTCGATTGCATCCGCACCGCCCGCGATGCTGCAGCCGACGGCAAGCTCGTCACCTTCGGCATCAACCCGACCGAGCCTGCAACGGGTTACGGCTATATCGAGATCGGCGATGCGCTCAAAAACGGCGCTCACAAGGTCAAGCGCTTCGTCGAAAAGCCGGCGCTTGAAAAAGCCGAGCAGATGCTTGCCACCGGCGGCTTCTACTGGAACTCGGGCATCTTCATGTTCCCGGTGACGGAACTCATCGCCGAACTGCAGGAATATGCGCCCGACGTTCTCAAGGCGGCAAGCAAGGCTGTTTCGAAGGCAAGCCGCGACCTCGATTTCACGCGCCTCGACGCCGACCATTTCGCCAAGAGCCCCGATATCTCGATCGACTATGCGATCATGGAAAAGACCTCCAAGGCCGCCGTCGTCCCCTCGCCCTTCAAATGGTCCGACATGGGAAGCTGGGATGCTGTCTGGAAATCAGGCGCACGCGACGACAGCGGCAATGTCGCCGCTGCAAACACCACCGTCGTCAATACTCGCAATTCGCTGGTCATGACGCATGGCGTGCATCTTGCCGTTCAGGGCATGGATGATGTCGCCGTCATCGCCAGCGAGGACGCCGTCTATGTCGGGCCGCTGAAAGACAGCCAGAATGTCGGGCAATTGGTCAAGATGCTGGCCTCTTCTTCCGCCACCGCGAAATTCACCGAAACCCATCCGACATCCTATCGCCCCTGGGGCGGTTATACCTCAATCTTCAACGGCGACCGCTTCCAGGTGAAGCGCATTTTCGTCACGCCGGGCAAGAAGCTCTCGCTGCAGAAACACCATCATCGCTCCGAGCACTGGGTCGTCGTCAAGGGAACGGCCGAGGTGACGGTTGGCGACAGCGTGCGGATGCTGCGCGAGAACGAAAGCGTCTATATCCCGCTCGGCGAAGTCCATCGCCTCGCCAATCCCGGCAAGATTCTCCTCGAGCTTATCGAGGTGCAGACGGGCTCCTATCTCGGCGAAGACGACATCATCCGCATCGTCGACGAGTTCGGAAGAACCTGAAGCAGGCGGCCGGAACGGTCGGCGGGCTCAGACAGTCCGCCGCCTCTCCGGCATGACCACCCCCATCCCTGTTGAATTCCCTATCGGGTTTCTCATAGAATGAACGCTCCGACAGACCTGACAGGAGATGTCCCCTGATGCGTACCCTGCCCGCCCTCGCCGGATTTCTTTCACTCATGCTGCCGGCAATGGCGTTTGCCGAAACGGCGAGCATGCGCGCCGCAAGCGAGGCGGAAATTCGCAGCCACCTGCCGGGCACGGCGGAGCTCAAAGAGGGCAAGAACGGCTACGAATATCGCGAGGGTAACAAGAATGGCTATAAGATCAGCAATGGCCAGGTCTGCGTCCTGTTTCCCAACAAGTCGACCGACTGCATCAGCGTGAAAACCGACGGCAAGAAGTTTCAGATGATCGACCGGAAAGGCGGCCGGACCAGATTCTGATTTGCCCGGATTATCTTGCCGCTGACGATTGATCGCCGCCGTCGAGAGCAAATTCGGCGATCAGCCCTGAATGGTTCGAGCCGAGACTGTCTTCAAAGCGTTTCAGCGATGTCGGGCGGAGCGGTGCGCGCGCAAATATGTGGTCGATGGCGATGCCGAGCGCACCTGCGCCGCTCGGCCATGTGGCTGGCTCGGGTGCGATCGTCTTCAGCTTCTGTTCACGCAGGAAGCCCTGAATGCTCGGGGCAATCGCCGACGAATTGAAATCGCCCGCCAGCACCATAGGACCGGAGATCGAACGAAGCGCCTTGCCGAGATCTTCCAATTCGCCCATCTGGTAATCGTCGAAATAGGGTTTGGACAGATGCGCCGACACCAGATTGACGGTTTGCCCGCCGAAATCGACGCTTGATATGACCAGCCTGTCTTTCCGCAGGCTACCGATGCTGGCGACCTGCCGGGTCACGAACGGGCGTTTGGACAGCAGCAGCGTATCGCAGCTATCTTTGCCGTGGTCACAGCCGATATGGTAGGGATAGACCTTGAACAATTGCTGCAGATGGAACGTCAGCGGCTTGGCTTCGAGCAGATTGACGACATCGGCATTCGAAGCGAGTACCATGTCGGTGATGGCAGTCGAGTTTTTCCAGTTGTCGATCGCGACGTTGAACGACATCAGACGAAAGATCGGCGCCGCGTCCGCCACTCTGTCGTCTTCCGAAAACTCACGCAGCATGACGACCCCGTGAGCGATGAGAAAAACTGAGGCAAGCAGCAGGATAAAGCCGTAGACATGCCTTCTGACGGCGAGAATGACGAGGCTGACCGCGACGAACAGTACGCCGAGATGGATCTGGAAGCTGTAGACGAAGGACAGCAGCCAGAAGTTCGTGACATAGCGCAGCGACACGATCGCAATGGCAAGGGTCAGAAAGGCCGAGAGAATCCAATAAATTATGTTTCTCATCGATCCCGGTTCCGCTTGCAGACGACTGGCCGGCCATAACATGCAAGCCGCCATGGTGCAATGCAGCATAATGTCCGCAAGCGTGGACCTTGCCGTCATCGGGGAAAGCGGCGCCGGACGGGCGGGTGGCGGCAGTTCCTGCGCTGCGGGCCTTCTCTTTCAAAGGCCTATCGACTCGGCCTCTTCTTATCTTGTAAGTGGGGGCACGTGATACTGAATCGGCTCTTTGCCGTCGGCAGCAGCCGAGAAAAGGTGGGAATGCGCTACTTCATTACAGGGACCGCCGGCTTCATCGGTTTTCATCTGGCCAGGCGCCTGCTGCAGGAAGGGCATGAGGTGACGGGCTTTGACGGCCTCACTCCCTACTACAACGTCAAACTCAAGGAGATGCGCCATGCAGCACTCTCCCAGTTTCCGGCCTTCAAACCTGTCATCGCTATGCTCGAGGACCGGCCGGCGCTGGAAAAGGCTGTGATCGCGGCCAAGCCCGACGTCCTGATCCACCTCGCCGCACAGGCCGGCGTGCGCTACAGCCTGGAAAATCCCGAAGCCTATCTTCATTCGAACGTCGAAGGCTCGTGGAACATCATGGAAATCGCGCGGCGCGTCGAAATCCGCCACCTGATGCTCGCCTCGACATCCTCGATCTACGGCGCCAATGCGACCGTCCCCTTTCACGAGACCGACCGCGCCGACGAGCCGCTGACCATCTATGCCGCGACGAAGAAGTCGATGGAGCTGATGGCGCACAGCTATTCCCATCTCCACAAGATTCCGACCACGGCCTTTCGCTTCTTCACCGTTTACGGTCCCTGGGGCCGGCCTGACATGGCGCTGTTCAAATTCACCAAGAACATGCTCGAAGGCCAGCCGATCGAGATCTACGGCGAAGGCAATATGAGCCGTGACTTCACCTATATCGACGATCTCGTCGAAGCGATCGTCCGGCTGTCGGCCATCGCCCCGAGCGAGGAAAATCGTCTCGATAACGTGGCTGTCGAAACGCTGTCGCGCCAGGCGCCCTTCCGCATCGTCAATATAGGCGGCGGCCAGCCGGTCAGCCTGATGGATTTCGTCGAAACGGTGGAAAAGGCGCTCGGCCGTCCTGCCATCCGCAAGATGCTGGCGATGCAGAAGGGTGACGTGCCACGCACCTTCGCGGCCCCCGATCTGCTTGTCGCACTGACGGGATACAAGCCGGATACGACGTTGGATGTCGGCGTCAAGGCCTTCGTCGAGTGGTATCTGGACGTGCGCGGCGAACTGGACGCCTAGAATAGGCCGACAAAACTGCGCAGCGGTTTGTGATCACGACATGCGGAAGACCAAAGACCTAAAGTCTGGCAAGCGAAGCTGAAAGATCGCGATGCGCTTTAGCGGAGAAACGCGACCGCCTGTACTGCGCCGACCGCTTTCGAAAACAGGTAGTCGATCGCAACGGTCAGGCTCTTCGAATAGGCATTGATCTCGCCCTCACCCTCGACCGCAGTCGGGCTGCGCAGCACGAAGGGAACGCCTGGGCGAACGAACCCGGCGCTCGTCGCCAAGGGAACCTCGGGCGAATGGCCGATGGCGGAGGTGTACATCAGGTCCCGCCCAAGGCTCGCAGGGCCGATGGCGAAGGCCGGACCGGCAGCCGCGGTGATGGTCAGGCCCAAGGCGATGGCGGCAAGAGTTTTCTGCATGTCGAAGTCCCCGTTCTCGGATCGGCGGGCTTTCGGTTTGCCCGGCTCCAGGCGATCGATGCGTCTGTCCACGCTTCGGTCGCTTTCATGAGAACACTCTACACGTCAGTATTTGCAGGGCTTTTAAGCAGATCGGTCAAATTTTACGAAATTTGACTTTCTGTCCGGAGGACGTTCGGGAAATACGAAGATCCTCGCCGGATCGGCGGCTCGGAGCGCACGATCGGCGACGTTTGATGATGCCTGGATGCCGCACCGCACTCTAGAGAATGCGATCCAGCTTCTTGTTGATGTGCAGGTTCGGCATCAATCCCGCGCTTTGCGCGGCATGATAGGATTCTCGGGCCGCATCGAAGGAGATCGACCACATAATAGCGCTCAGCAGGAACGCAATGATATAGATTTGGATACGCATCTCCCTTGCGATAAAAAAAGAGCAAGGCAGTTTTGTGTCAAAAAATGACCGTAAAACGAGAAAAGATGGCGAGGTTTTCTGCCTCGCGGTGATCGCCGCCGGACATATGAGCGTCGTCAAAATTAGCGATAATGCCTCGCTACCTGTTAACAGCCGACCCCAAGGCTTGGTGCATCTCCCCACCTTAAGAACCCTGAGAGGTCCGTCCCCACAGGCCTCTTTGCCTTGTTTTCCATCTCCATCAAGCCGCCGGGCGGCCGATCTCCGCCAAGCCGCGTGAAATCACGCACTGGCGGTGACCGATGTCACGTTACTTTAGTATCGTCCGCCTATATGTATTGAGAGACGCGCAACCGACGATAGAGTTTGGTCGAGGCCAGCATGCCCGCAAGGCAATTGCCGCCCGCAACGACGGCATGACCGCGCATGAAAGCCTCACGGCGCACGCAATCATGATCAGGCATCAACAAATGGGAGGCGTGCATGGGAAGGATTACCAAGGCAGGCGCATGGTGCAATGGCGAGGTCGCCTACCTCGCCTGGACGGCTGACGGCCCGATTGCCGATTGTCTCGGCTTCATGATTACCCGCGTGCACGAAACCGGACCGGAAGTCGGCGCCCGGCGCATTCTTCCGACCTGGATCGCCTTTACGGACCAGTCGAATCCCGACTGGCTGGAGCAGGACAGCTCGGTCTGGCCGATCCAGCAATATCAGTGGCGCGACCTGACGCTGCGCCGCTTCCGTGACGAAGCGAAAGTCCGGCCGATCGATTTCAGTATCCACTACGAAATCACGCCGGTCGGCCTCGCAGGCCCAGGCCGCGCGCAGGTTCCCGCCTCCGACACCGCCCCTTATCGCGACGAAAACGGCAAGCCGCGTTACGAGGGGGCACAGCGGCCGCTTTTCATCCTGGACAACCCCTTCAAGACCGAGAGCATCGACGTCACCCATGATTTCCCGAGCGGTGGTGCCATCAAGGCGACCTATACCAACGGCATCCTCTCGACGCAGAACCTGGTGCGCCAGCTGGAAAAGGTCCAGGGCGCAAAGCCGAAGAATGTCACGCCCGGTCCGGCGACGCGCATGACCGAAGGCCTGCTGAAAACGCTGAAGGCGCACATTCCCGAAAAGAACGATCCGATTCGCCTGTTCCTGACCGCCGATGTGCTGAGCTTCCTGACGATGCTGATCGATCGCGCCGAGAAGGGCAACGGCGAGCTTTATCTCGCGCTCTACGAATTGCACGACCCCGAATTGATCGAGCGGCTGACGGCGCTCGTCAAAACAGGCAAGGCGCATGTGATCCTCTCCACCTCAGGCTCGACCGATCTCAACAAGGACGGCGACCCGTCGCCGAGGAAACCTGTTGTCTGGGACACCGGCAATCACGACGCCCGCGTCGGCCTTCATGCCGCAGCACCCTCGGCAGAGCGCGTGCAGGACCGCCTCTTCAACAACAACAGCCATATCGGCCACAATAAATTCGCCGTCTATGTCGAGGGCGGCGTCGCCCGCACCGTGATGACCGGCAGCACCAACTGGACGGAAACCGGCCTTTGCACCCAGTCGAACAACGTCATCCTGATCGACGACAAGAAGGTTGCCGCCCGCTTCCTCGCCTATTGGAAGCTGTTGCGCGACGACCCGCAGCCGGTGGGCGTCCCTTTGATCGTCTCCAACCACGGCGAGACCGCCGAGGGCTTTGCACCGAGCAAGGGCGTGCAGGGCGCAGTGCTACGCCAGGCCAACGCCGAGCCGACCGGTCCGGTGACGCTCGAGGATGGAAAAACGACCGTCGAAATCCTGTTTTCGCCCAATACCAAGGCGCCGACCAAGAACAAGACCTCGCCGACACCTGTCGATTTGAGCCGCGTCTATTCACTGATGGAACATGCCGACAGCGCCATCCTGTTTCTCACCTTCTATCCCGGGGTGCGCGGCGAACAGAACGTCATCGGCCAGGCCGCGGAGGCCGCCGCCAAGCGGCCGGATCTGCTTATCCAGGGCGCGATCAGCAATCCGGCAGCCCTGCCGCCGGCAAAGCCCGATGAACTTACCACCTATACGCGGCCCGACGGCACGACCAGGGACCTGCCCGAGCGGGCGATCTGGTGGCCGGGCGGCGATGCCGGCCGCATCGTCATGGTGCGGGCGGCGGCAATCAACACCCAGTTTGGCGATCTCCGTCCCGAATTACTGAGCGCCGGCCATGCGATCATCCATGACAAGATCATCGTCATCGATCCGCTCCACCCCGACAATTGCACCGTCATCACCGGCAGCCACAATCTCGGTTACAAGGCATCCTACCAGAACGACGAGAACCTGTTGATCGTTCGCGGCAACCAGTCGCTCGCTGTTGCCTATGCGATCCATATTCTCGACGTCTACGACCACTATGTCCTGCGCGCCAAGCTGCAGGAGGAGCTGCGTCAGTCGCTGATTAAGACAGGCCTGCCGCCGAAGGCAGATTCGGGTGGGGGCTTCCTCAACACCAAGCCCAGCTGGCAGGGCCGGTGGTTTGCGCCCGCCCAAGGCCCGTCGAGCCGGAACTATTTCCTCGGCATCTGAGCTGCGGCATCGGCCGATTGAAAGGAGGGCATCCGGCCAACGGATGCCCTCTTTTCGTTCGCCGTTGCTCTCGCAGCAGAATATATCAATCGATTGACTGATTTTGCGATTGATGTTATAAAGCTGTCATGATCCAGGAACGTGACAACCAGACACCACCAGCCTCCGCCCGCGCCGAAGCCGCGCGGCAGAAGATGTTGAGCGCCGCCCTCGACGTCTTCGGACGCTACGGCTTCGACGGCGCCTCGACACGCCAACTGACCGAAGCCGCCGGCGTCAACCTTCAGGCGATCCCTTATTATTTCGGCAGCAAGGAAGGCCTCTACATCGCCGCCGCCGAATATCTGATGCTGCAGGTTGACACGCATATCAGCGGCATGAGGATGCGCATCGGCACACATCTCATGGCGCTCGACAGGGCCGGCGAACCGCTCGATGAGAAGCAGGCGCGCCTCTTCCTCACCGAAATCCTGCAGACCATGGTGACGCTTTTCGTCGCCAAGGAATCCGAATCCTGGGCGCGCTTCCTGATCCGCGAGCAGATGGAACCGACCGAGGCCTTCCAGCGGGTCTATCAGGGCATCATGCGGCCGATGATCGAGATGGGCCGGCGGCTAATCGGCGCCATCCTCGGCGAAGATCCCGCTTCGGAGCATGTGCGCCTGCGCGCCTTCAACCTTATCGGCAGCATTCTCGTCTTCCGCTTCGCCCGTGCAACCGTTCTCGCCCAGATGGAATGGGACACCTTCGGCCCGAAACAGCTGGAAATATTGCGCGGCCTTGCCGCCGAACTGGTCGACGTCATCGGCCCGTCGAAAGGCGGTGCGGCATGAAACGCATCCTTCCCCTCGCCGTCCTTCTCCTCGCTGCGGCAGGTGCCGCCGCCTGGTGGTACGGCCTGCCCGAAAAGCTCGGCTGGCTGCCGGAGGCCCGCCGCGAATTCGTCCTTTACGGCAATGTCGATATCCGTCAGGTCTCGCTCGGCTTTCGCGTCAGCGGCCGCCTCTCCGAACTCCGCGTCGACGAGGGCGATGTGGTCAAGAGCGGCACGGTCCTGGCCAAGCTCGACGCCGCACCCTATGAATTCGCCGTCCGCTCCGGAGAGGCCAATGCGGCGGCCCTTCGGGCGACGCTCGACAAGCTGAAGGCCGGCCCGCGCCCGACCGAGATCGCCCAGGCGCGCGCCGCCTACGACGAAAGCCTCGCCGATCTCCAGAATGCCAACCTCGCCTATGACCGCGCCCGCCAGCTTCGCCCGCAGGGCACGATATCCGAGGCGAGCCTCGATCAGGCGACCGCCGCAAAGGCGATGGCCGCCGCGCGCTCCCAATCCGCCAACGAGGCGCTGAAACTGCTTGAGGAGGGTTCGCGCGTCGAGGATATCGCAGCCGCCGATGCGCAGGTGAAGGCAGCCGAAGCGACGCTCGCCTCGGCCCGCACCTCGCTCGCCGACACCGAGCTGCGCGCGCCGAACGACGGCGTCATCCTCTCGCGTGTGCGGGAAAACGGCGCGATCGTCTCACCGGCCGACACCGTCTTCGTGCTGTCCCTGACCGAGCCCGTCTGGGTGCGCAGCTATGTCGCCGAGCCAGACCTCGGCCGCATCCATCCCGGCATGAAGGTTTTCGTCGTCTCCGATACGGCGCCCGACAAGCCCTATGAAGGCACGATCGGCTTCATCTCGCCGGTTGCCGAATTCACCCCGAAATCGGTGGAGACGCCGGAACTCAGGACCGACCTCGTCTATCGCCTCCGGATCGTCATCGACAGACCCGGCCCCGACCTGCGCCAGGGCATGCCGGTCACCGTGCGTCTCTCCGCGCCGACGGCAGACGGACGATGAACACCGCCGAAACCACCCCGCAAACAGGTTGGGACGACAGGCCGCTCGTCCGGATCGACGGCGTGACCAAACGCTTCGGCGATGCACCCGCAGCACTTGACGCCGTCTCGGGCACGATCGGCGGTGGCGCGATCACCGGCCTCGTCGGCCCTGACGGCGCCGGCAAGACGACGCTGATCCGCCTGATGACCGGCCTGATGCTACCTGACACCGGAACGGTGGAGGTTCTGGGCTTCGATACCAGGAAGAATGCCGCCGGCATCCAAGCGGCGATCGGCTACATGCCGCAGCGCTTCGGCCTCTATGAGGACCTCTCGGTGCAGGAAAACCTCGATCTTTATGCCGATCTGCGCGGTCTGCCAAAGAGTGAACGCGCAAGCGCCTTCGACGAACTGCTCACCTTCACCGACCTTAAACGCTTCACCGGGCGCCTGGCCGGCAAACTTTCCGGCGGCATGAAGCAGAAGCTCGGCCTTGCCTGTGCGCTTCTGAAAAAGCCGCGCCTGCTGCTGCTCGACGAGCCGGGCGTCGGCGTCGATCCGATCTCGCGCCGCGATCTCTGGAAGATGGTCGAGAACCTGACCAGGGAAGGCATCGGCGTGCTCTGGTCGACCGCCTATCTGGACGAAGCGGAAGCCTGCGACCACGTTCTCCTGCTCAACCAGGGAAAGCTGCTCTTCTCGGGAAAACCGGAGGAGATGACAGAGCGCGTCAACGACCGCGTCTTCAGGGTATCCGGCGTCACCGGTCGCCGCCGCCAGGTGCTTGCCGAACTCCTTGCGGCCGATGGCGTCATCGACGGCGTGATCCAGGGCGAGGCGATCCGCCTCGTCGCAGCCAGGGACAAGAAGCCTGATATTGCCAAGGCCGGTGACGGCGCCGCACTTGCCCCTGCCCCACCCCGCTTCGAGGACGCCTTCGTCGACATGCTGGGCGGCGGCCCCGGCGGCCGCTCCAGGCTTGCCGAGGCGCAGGCGCCTCTGAAGGCCGAGGGCGACCGGCCGGTGATCGAGGCGAAGGGCCTGACCAAGCGCTTCGGCGATTTCACCGCCGCCGACGACATCAGCTTCGATATCCGCCGAGGCGAGATCTTCGGCCTGCTCGGCCCGAACGGCGCCGGCAAGTCCACCACCTTCAAGATGCTCTGCGGCCTGTTGAAGCCGACCGGCGGCGAAGGCCGCGTCGCCGGTTTCGACCTGCGCCGCGATGCCGCCGAAGCCCGCAACCAGCTCGGCTACATGGCACAGAAATTCTCGCTCTACGGCGATCTCACAGTCATGCAGAACCTCGAATTCTTCGCCGGGGTCTATGGACTTCGTGGGCAGCGCAAGCGCGAGCGCATCGAACTGATGGCCGGCATTTTCGATTTCGGCCACCACGCCCGCAAGCCCGCCAAGGATCTGCCGCTCGGCCTCAAGCAGCGACTGGCGCTTGCCTGCGCTGTCATGCACGAGCCGCGCGCCCTCTTCCTGGACGAGCCGACATCAGGCGTCGATCCGATCACCCGCCGCGAATTCTGGACGCATATCAACGCGCTTGTGGAAAAAGGCGTCACCGTGCTCGTCACCACCCACTTCATGGACGAGGCGGAATATTGCGACCGCATCTCGCTGATCTATCGCGGCCGCTCGATCGCGCTGGGCTCTCCCGATGAGTTGAAAGCCCGGGTCGCGACCAAAGAGCAGCCGGACCCGACGATGGAGGATGCCTTCATCGCGCTCGTCCAGAAATCGGAAGCGGAGAATGCCGCATGAGCGCCTCCTCCAACCGATTGCGGCGTCTTTCAGCCCTGGTGCGCAAGGAAAGCTTTCAGGCGATCCGCGATCCGAGCAGCATCCTCATTGCCTTCGTGCTGCCGCTGATCCTGCTCTTTCTCTTCGGCTACGGCGTTTCGCTCGATACCACCCGCACCCGCATCGGCCTTGTGACCGAGGAGATGACGCCGCTGACGCAGGACCTCGCGGCCAGTTTCCAGGCCTCGCGTTATTTCGACGTGGTGATCGGCCGCGACCGGCGCCTGTTCGAGGAAGATCTCGTGCTCGGCAGGGTGCGCGGCATCGTCGTCATTTCCGCCGATTTCACCACCCGCTACACCGCCGGCAACAGTCCCTCTCTCCAGGTGATCGTCGACGGCTCCGACCCGAACACGGCGAATTTCGTGCAGAACTATGCCCAAGGCGCCGTTGCCAACTGGGAGCAGCAGAGGCAGGCTGATGTCGCCTCCCATAGCCCGGCCATCTCGGTCGAGCAGCGCTTCTGGTTCAATCCGGAGCTCACCAGCCGCAATTTCCTCGTGCCCGGCTCGATCGCCATCGTCATGACCCTGGTCGGCACGCTCCTGACCTCACTCGTCGTCGCCCGGGAGTGGGAGCGCGGCACCATGGAAGCGATGATGGCGACGCCGGTGACGGCGGTCGAACTGCTTGCCGGCAAGATCCTGCCCTATTTCCTGCTCGGCCTCACCTCGATGACGCTTTGCGTGCTGCTTGCGGTCTTTCTCTTCGGCGTGCCGTTCCGCGGCTCCGTCGCGGCCCTTTACGCCTTGTCGGCCGCCTTCCTGATCCCGGCGCTCGGCCAGGGTCTGCTGATCTCCACGGCAACGAAGAACCAGTTTCTCGCCTCGCAACTGGCGCTGATCTCTGCCTTCCTGCCGGCCTTCCTGCTGTCGGGCTTTCTTTTCGAGATCAATTCCATGCCCACCGTCATCCAGTGGATCACCTTCATCGTGCCGGCGCGTTATCTGATCCCCAGCCTGCAGACGGTGTTCCTCGCCGGCGACATCTGGCCGATGTTCGGACGGGCCATCTCCGTCATGCTGACGATCGGCGCCATCATGTTCGTGCTTGCCGCCCGCAGTACCAGAAAAAGGATCGGCTGAGATGTGGACGAGGCTCTACGCCCTGATCGTCAAGGAACTGCTCGCCGTGCTGCGCGACCCCAAGGGCCGCGCCATCCTGATCGGGCCGCCGATCGTCCAGCTTCTCGTCTTCTCCTATGCCGCAACGCTCGAAGTGCGCAATGTCGACGTCATGATCCTCAACCGCGACAGCGGCCATTGGGGCCAGGAACTGATCCAGCGCATCGACGGCTCGCCGACCTTTCGCAACATCGAGATCGCGGCCAGTCAGGCGGAAGTCCAAGTGGCGATCGATAACCAGGCCGTCATCGCCGCGGTCGAGATCGGCCCGGATTTCTCGCGCAATATCGAAGCGGGAACGCCGGCTGATCTGCAGGTCGTGCTCGACGGCCGCCGCTCGAACGCTTCGCAGATCGTCGCGGGCTATCTCTCGCAGATCGGCGGCGCCCTTGCCGCAGAGACGCCGGCAGGCAGGCGCGCCGGTGGCGGCATGGTGTCCTCGGTGCCGCGTAATTGGTTCAACCCGAACCTCACCTACCAATGGTTCATGGTGCCGAACCTCATCGCCAGCATCGCGCTGCTGATCGGCCTGATCGTGACCGCTCTGTCGATCGCCCGCGAGCGCGAGCTCGGCACCTTCGACCAGTTGATGGTCTCGCCGCTGCGCATGCACGAAATCCTGATCGGCAAGCTGATCCCGCCGATGATGATCGGCCTCTTCCACATCACCGTCTATATTCTGGCCGCCGTCTTCCTCTTCGAGGTGCCGCTGCGCGGCTCGCTCTTCCTGCTTTACGGCAGTGCGATCTTCTATCTGGGCTCGGTTGCCGGCCTCGGCCTCTTCATTTCGGCGCTGTCGATGACGCAGCAGCAGGCGATCCTCGGCGCCTTCCTGTTCATGGTCCCGGCCATGCTGCTCTCTGGCTTTGCGACGCCGATCGAGAACATGCCGGGATGGCTGCAGCCGATAACCCTCATCAATCCGCTGCGCTATTTTCTTGTGATCGTCAAAGGCGTTTTCTTGAAGGATATCCCCTTGAGCGAGGTGGTGAACCAGACGATCCCCCTGGCGCTGATTGCCGCCGTCACGCTCACTGCCGCCGCCTGGCTCTTCCGCCGGCGGCTGGAATAATGCCTCCCAACCCATGCTTCGGCCGCCTCACATAATGTGAACCGGGCTTCCAAAGCGTGATTCTCCTGCCGGAACCTCGGACTGGCGCGGTCGTTACCCAAACGCAACCCCAGTAAAGGAGAAGCAAAATGTACAAGATCCTACTTGTCTCCAGCGCCCTTGCGCTGTCGTCGCTTGCATCAAATGCGCTCGCTGACGGAGCCGTGACGGGTGCAGCCGGTGGCGCCATCACCGGCGCGATCGTCGGTGGTCCTGTGGGTGCTGCCATTGGCGGCGTGGCCGGCGGTGTCGCCGGTGCCGTTATCGATCCGCCGCCGCGCGAAGTCGTGACCTATGTCCAGCAGCAGCCGGCCCCGACCGCCTCCGTGGTTGTCCAGGAACCGATCGTCGTCGGCAAGCCGCTTCCGGCTGATGTCGTTGTGACGCCGGTCCCCGACAACCCGAAATATGCCTATACGGTCATCAACAACCGCCATGTGATCGTCGAACCCCGCACGCACCGCGTCGTGCAGGTGATTGAATAATCAACCCGCCGAGGCCGTCTGCTGCGGCCCGGCCACCTCCGGCCCCGCTTTGGCGGGGCCTTTTTCGTGCGCTTGGGCCAACGCGCTGAATCTCTAGAGGCCCGAGCGCGCTATTAAATTTGAGAACCCGTTTTCGATGCCGCGCTACTTTGACCCAACCACGGCTCTATCCCTGCCAGCAGCCGCTGAATATTGGCACGATGGCGCACAATTACATAAAGACCGCCGGCAATCACCAGAAACCGATAAGGTAACGATTGCTCCGTACTGCAGATGAGGATGATCGCAGCCAACGCCGCCAGCATCGAACTAAGCGAAACAATCCGAAACGCAGCCAGCCCTATGCCAAAAGCTGTCGCCGCACCTAGACCAACTGGCCAGGATACTGCAATCAACACGCCTAGCCCCGTCGCAGCGGATTTGCCGCCGGTAAAATTCAACCAAATCGAACGGCCGTGACCTAACAATACGGCAAGTCCTGCAATGCAAGCGACCCAAGGGATCCAAGTCGTCAAATCAAGCGCTGTCGGTTGTGCGTCATGCCACCGTGCATAGGACCAAGGATAAAACCAGCGGGCAAAGACGACGGCGGCCGCACCCTTCAGCACATCCACCAACAGCACGACCAACGCGGGCCATTTTCCCAGGGTTCGCAACACATTCGTTGCGCCCGTGGATTTGGAGCCATGTTCCCTGATATCGATGCCCTTGAGCAGCTTCCCCGCCAGATAGCCCGTGGGGATGGAACCGATGAGATAAGCGATCGCCAATCCAACCACATCCGCCATCCAAATCATGGGAACCACCTCGCCACTCAAAGAAAACCGCCCACGACATCAGTGCCGCAGGCGGTTCAACATCATCATACTTTACTTCCGCATGCCAGTTAGGAGCGGAGGCTTCGTTGTCTGAAACGCCGGATCAAACCTTCAGTTCGCGCCGCTCGCGCTCGGTCTCCATGGCGAGATCGAGCACCTTCTGCAGGTTGGCGGCGTGGCGGAAGTTCGGGTCGGGCTGGATGCCGCTTGCCACCGCCTCGGCGAAGCGCTGGTAATTGGTCGGCACCGGTGGCACCTCGATGTCCTTCCAGGTGGCGGTCTCGGCATCGTCGCCGAGGCAGCCGCGCAGTTCGGAGCCGTCCGGACGATGGATGACTTCGAGGCTGCCCCGTTCCCCATAGATGCGCAGCTTCAGCTCGTTCAGGTGGCCTGTGGCCCAGCGGCTGGCATGGATGACGCCGAGGGCGCCGTTGGCGAAATCGACCGACATGGTGAAGCTGTCATTGGCGTCGAGCATATATTCGCCGATCTGGCCGCCCGGCGCCTTGTTGAAGGTCTTCAGCCGCGCAAAGACATGATCGATGTCGGTCGCGGCGCCATAGGCGGCAAAATCGAGAATGTGGATGCCGATGTCGCCGAGCACGCCGTTCGAGCCGTGGCCGGTGGAAAGCCGCCACAGCCAGGTCGATTCCGTGCGCCAATCGCCCCAGGCACGCGAAACGAGCCAGCTCTGGAGATAGGAGGCTTCGACATGCTTGATCGTGCCGAGCTCGCCCGCGAGCACCATCTCGCGGGCACGCTGCAGCGGCGCGACATTGCGATAGGTGAGGTTCACCATGTTGATGACGCCTGCCTTTTCGGCCGCTTCCGTCATCTCAAGCGCCTTCGGATAGTTTTCCGCCAGCGGCTTCTCGCAGAGCACATGTTTGCCGGCGGCGATCAGCGCCATCGTCGTCGGGTGATGAATGCGATCGGGCGTGATGTTGGTCGCCGCATCGAACTCGCCCCAGGCGATCGCCTCATCCAGGGAAAGAAACCGCTTTTCGACGTTGAACTTGTCGGCGAAGGCGGAAAGCCGATCGGCATCGGTATCGACGGCGCCGACCACCGTCACGCCGTCGATTTTGCTGAAGTGGGTGAGCTGGTTTTTCGCCATCACGCCCGTGCCAAGAACGAGTAGTCGCATGAATGCTCCTCAGCGGTAACCGGCTTCGCCGGTCTGGTGCAGTTTCGGGCCGCGTTCGACGATCGGCTCCAGTGCCTTTTCTACCGGCACATTTGGAGCGTCGGTGATGCCAGTCAACGACCCCTGCGGGTTATAGGCCCACTTCACGCCGTTGATCAGCACCCTCTGGACATTGGCGTCGTGATAGGTCGGGTAGGTCTCGTGGCCGGGACGGAAATAGAAGATGTTGCCGGCGCCGCGACGCCAGGTCAGACCCGAGCGGAACACTTCACCGCCCTGGAACCAGGAGATGAACACCGTTTCGAGCGGCTCCGGTACGGAAAACTGCTCGCCGTACATTTCCTCGTTCTCGAGCTCGAAATGCTCGCCGATGCCGGCGGCGATCGGATGGCGCTGGTTGATCGTCCACAGACGCTCGCGCTCGCCCGCCTCGCGCCATTTCAACGCACAGGGCGTGCCCATCAGCCGCTTGAAGATCTTGGAGAAATGGCCGGAATGCAGGACGAGGAGGCCCATGCCTTCCCAGACGCGCTTGGCGACACGCTCGACGACGATGTCGGACACCGCGCCATGATCCTTGTGGCCCCACCAGGTGAGCACGTCGGTTTCGGCAAGGCGGGCTTCGCTGAGGCCGTGTTCCGGTTCCTGCAGCGTCGCCGTTGTCGCGGAAATGTCGGGGTCGGTATTCAGCGCATTGGCGATCGTGGTGTGCATGCCCTCGGGATAGATGCCTCGAACGATTTCATTGGTATTCTCGTGGATATTCTCTCCCCAGACGACGGTGCGTATGGCCATGATGCGTGCTCCTCTGGAAGCTGGAAGTATCGATAGGCGGGAAAGCAGGATTCAAAGCGCTTTGGAAGATGGCGCTAGCTGCGCCTCGTCTCCTCCACGTCAGAGGAACTCATAGACCTTTGTCAGGAATTTGACAAAGGGGAAAATTCTCCGGCCAAAGCCGGAGGAATTTCCCTCAAATATCCATGCAAAATCAATGGGAAATTGACTTTGAGAACAGGTTGACCACGACAACGCCCGATATGATCAGTCCGAGACCGACGATTGCCGGCAGGTCGAGGCGCTGCTTGAAGAAGATCAAGCCGACCGACGAAATCAGCACGATTCCCAAAGCGCTCCAAATGGCGTAGGCGATTCCCACAGGAATGCTCTTCAGCGTCAGCGACAGGCAATAGAAGGCTGCCGCATAACAGGCGACGACGAGGGCCGTCGGCCCGATGCGGGTGAACTGCTGGGATAATTGCAGTGCGGTCGTGCCGATCACCTCGAGCACGATGGCTGCGACGAGCAGCCCATAGATGGCGGCCTGGCTCATGGCGAATTCCCTTCGGAAGACTTCCCGGTCAGCTCGACAAGGCGATGGATGAGATCCCGCCTCAGAGCGTCGTTGATATCATGGCTCTCCAACGTATCTGCGAACCACAGCCCATCGGCGGCGAAACGCACGATCTGCGCATCGAGCGAGGAGTCGGTGCCGACATATTCCTCCGCCCGCTCCTGCACCCATTGGCGCCAACGCAGGCGCAGCCGCGGTTCGGCAAGAAGGGCGATCGTCACCTGCGTCCAGCTCCTGGAATCATCGGGACGATCCTTGAGGCCGGACACCGCCCTGAGATAGGCGCGGGTGAAGCGTCCGTGCGGCAACGGATCGCCGCGCATCAGCTCCTCCATATCGGCGTCGAACTTTTCAAGCAGGCTCTCGAACAAGGCATCGAGCAGCGCATTCTTCGTCGGGAAGTGATGCAGCAGCCCGCCTTTGCTGACGCTGGAGGCGGCGGAAACCGCATCGAGCGTGACGGCGGCCATGCCATCGCTGGCCACAAGGCGCGCGGCGACCTCCAGCAGTTGCTGGCGCACGAGAGCAGGTTGTTTCTTGCGATGATGAGCGTTCGACATATGAAATAAAGATACCGTCCGGACGGTTTTGTCAAGGAGAATCGATGGGAATCCCTGTGGCGCCGGGATTATGCGCGAAATGCCGCGGCATCTTGATGACAGTTGCGATCGTTTTCCCAGAGGTGCATGAAGAGGCGGGGATAGATGTGTTCAGGGATGGTTTCGTGACGGAGAAAGTCACCACACTCTACGAGGCGATCGGTGGCGATCCCATCGTGCGGGCGCTGACGCACCGCTTCTACAAATTGATGGACAGCCTGCCGGAGGCGAAAAACGTGCGCGCCGTGCACCCGCCGAGCCTTGAGGGCAGCGAAGAGAAATTCTACGAATATATGAGCGGTTATCTCGGCGGTCCGCCGCTCTATACCGACAAGCGCGGCCATCCGCGCCTGCGCAGCCGTCATTTCGTCGCCGAGATCGGCCCTGTCGAGCGCGACGAATGGCTGCTCTGTTTCCGCCGAGCCATGGACGAGACCATACCAAGTCAGGCGCTGCGCGATCTCATCTGGGCGCCGGTCGAGCGGCTCGCCTATCACATGCAGAACAAGGAATGACCGATGCGCCTCAACGACCGTTTCGTGCCGCTGTTTTACCTGTTGTCAGGTCTGTTCGGTTTTGCCGGCGTGGCGCTCGCGGCAGCGGCCGCGCATGGTGGTGGCGACGCCCACCTGCTCGCTTCGGCATCGGCCATGTGCCTGGCCCACGCGCCTGCCCTGCTGGCATTGGCGTTTGGTATTGATAAGATCAAAACCGCCTGGCTGGCCGGTTTACTGATCGGCATCGGCACACTGCTCTTTTCAGCAGATCTCGTCTCGCTGCGTTTTGCCGGTTCCGGCCTGTTCCCGATGGCCGCCCCGACTGGCGGCTTCGCCATGATGTTTGGCTGGCTGGCCGTTGCCGCCGGCGCCGTCTTTCGCGTCCGGCCTTGAGAGCCCTACCTCTCTTCCCTCATTCCGTTGTCTGCCACAGGAATGAGTGAGCAAACAGCAACTTCGCACGATCTCACTAGCTCCGGCCAAGGAGAGGGAGCAAAGCGCCGTTGCGAATCTCTTCTACCCAGCGGGGAGAAGTGCCGGAGCGATAGCGAGGCGATGAGGGGGTGAGCGGCAAAGCTGCGAATGCACTGAGCGTGAGCGAAGGGCAACAATGAACGGCGTGCCGTGTGCCCCCTCATCCGACCCTTCGGGCCACCTTCTCCCCGCTGGGGAGAAGAGGGAGCAAGCCTCACTTGTCCTTCATCCTCAACAGAAGAGCAAAAAGGGCAATCAAATGCCATCAACCACATTGAAGCCTTCGAAAACCGGCGGGCCCTTGTACATCGCCTTGCGGTCGCCGGCATTGCGGTGCGCCGCGCGAAAATTCTCGGACTTCGTCCAGTTCTGAAAATCCTCTTCGCTGCTCCAGACCGTGTGCGAGGAATAGAGCGTATAGCCTTCCTCCTCGTTGACCTTGCCGCGCAGCAATCGGAATTCGACGAAACCCGGCACCTCGGCCAGGCTGGAATCGCGATTGCGCCAGACCGTCTCGAAATCGCCCTCGGTCCCGGTCACAACCTTGAAGCGGTTCATTGCGATATACATGAAATCTCCTTACGCCTTCCTCCTGGCCGCACGCGAGGGAAAGGCAAGAATATTATTGCCGTTTGCTGCCGCCGGGCCAAGCGGTCTTGTTGCGGCTTCTCCGGGCATGCGCGCTTCCCAGGTCGGGAACAGCGTCACATTCGGGTAGATCCGCTGGCGGTCGGCATGCTGCCGGAAAAGTTCGTAGAGCTCGGGCACGAGGCCCTCGCCTGTCTGCGCGGCAAGCTTGTGCAGGCCGATCATGGTGAAGCCGTCGGGGCGCTGGTCGTTCATCGGGCATTGTCTCGTTCGTTCATCGTCTGCAGCGCACGCTCCAGGCTGGATTTGCTGCCGTTTCGAAGCGGGATGAAGGCCTTGCTGAACTTCTTGCAGCCGGTCTTCACACGCAGGCAGGCATCGTGGCTGATACAGTCGATCGGGCAGAACACGCAGTCGACCGAGGGAAGCAACGTATCGATGCGCGAAACCGCTTCGCGCAGGCCACCGTCGTGATGAATGAGCTCGGCGCCGAAATTGCTGGCGATCTGGCGAAGATGCGCCACCTGGCAGTCACGGCCGCCGACATAGAGGAAACTGCGGCCGTCCAGTTTGGACCGCCCGAGGGATAGCTGGCCAGCCTCCTCACCCGCGCTGTCGCGGACCTCCCGGTTCGAACCCTTCTTGCCCTTGCGAGCCATATGCCACCCGTTCGCTCGTTGATCGTCACACGATTCCTGCGTGTGCGAGCGGACCTTATTAAACTTGATTTTTGGAGTAAAGTATAAAGTTGATTATTTTTATCATCTTATTCGATCGCGATCGGCAGGGAGGTAAAATTCCGTCCATTTCCACCGGGCGTTGGACCGAATGGCGCTGCGCGCCGGACCGCGTTGACGGCAAGCTGATCGATTTCGGGAACGCCGGATCCGTTGACGACGCGAACGGACGTCAGGCCACCGCTGCCATTCACGGAAAACGTGACGACCACAGTTCCCTTGACCCCGCGGGGACTTCTGATCGCACGGCGAATGCGGCTGCGGACCTTCCCGTCGTAATTGGCAAAGGCTGCAGTTCCGATTCCATCATTGTTGCCGGCGGTGCGCGAATTGCGATCGGATTGAGCCGACCGGTCACCCTCGGCAACACCGCGCTCGGAATCCTGCTGCGCCTCGCCCTGCGAACCCGAGGCTTTTTTCGGCGGACGCTTCTTTTCAACCGGTTTCGGCTTTTCCTGCACCACCGCTTTCGGCTTCGGCATCGGCGTCACGAATTCCTGCAGCATGTCCGGCTCTGGCTGGACCTCTGCCGTCTCGACGAGACT
This sequence comes from Rhizobium fabae, assembly GCF_003985135.1. NCBI lineage: Bacteria > Pseudomonadati > Pseudomonadota > Alphaproteobacteria > Hyphomicrobiales > Rhizobiaceae > Rhizobium > Rhizobium fabae. The sequence goes on along the minus strand of NZ_ML133657.1, from coordinate 149,228 downwards.
CACCTCTTCGGGCTCGACTGCGGCGACAGGCTGAACTTCCGGGGGAATTTCATCAGCGGGCTTCCGCTCCTCCGGAACGACCGTCGACATCGGCTGCGCGACGGCAGTCTCGGCAGGCATTTCGGAAACCAGAACCTCCGGTTCGACGGCCGCCATGGTTTCCGGCGAAACGCGCGTCACGTCGGGAGCCGGAGCCTGCCGTATCGGATCCTGCGTCTCGACCGGCGGAACCTCGGTCGGTTGAACGGCTTCCGGTTGAATGCTGGCCGTTTCGGTCGGCTGGATCACATCCGGCTCGACAGCCTCCGGAATGATCTCTTCCTGCACGGTCACCTCGGTCTCGCCGACGGCAGTCTGGTCGACGTCGGAGTTGCCATACATGACAACGCTTACGGCATCGCCGGCTTCCTCGATCGCCTCCTCGCGCATGTTCGGGAGGGCATTGAGCAACACTACAGCAAATGCCGCGTGAAAAATCAGCGAGCAAACGCAGGTCAGCGCCACCCGTCGCCGCACCGGCTGCTTGTCGTCTTCCTGCTTTTCCACCGCCGCATCCATCGGCGGCGCGGAAACCGAAACAACAGGTGCAGTTTCCGGATGGTCGGGAAAGGAGGATATCTGCGAAAAACGCGCGTAGTGGATCACCGTTTCGCCGGCCGGCTGCCGCTGCGCGTTGCGCAACTCGGAAAGCTCGTGGCCGGGATGCATGCCGGGAATATTATCGTTCAGACTGCTGCCGGCGTCCGCCTCCCCGATGAGCACCTGTCTCGATCCGGACTTCGCTGAAATCGCCATTGTTGATGCCTCGGACAGCCTGAAACATGTCCGCCGGGGTTCGCCCCCCCGGCGTCTTCTTAGCCCTCAAAGGGAACGGATATCTGCGAGCGGGTGACGAGACCCTTCATGCATTCACCGGCTGCCGGCCCGTCGCAGACCGGCGTGTCGTTGATGAGGATGCGGGTCACGCTCTCGCATTTGACATTCGGCATGTCGAACTGGCGCACACGCTTCTTGCCCTGCGGCAGATCGCGGAAGTCGAGAACGGTGATGCGGTCAACGGCATTCCTGTCGTTGAAGAAGGCGAGCTCGAAGGAGATCTTGTTGATGGCCGCGGGAAGGTTGTTGAGCGCCACAAAGGTCATCATGCAGCCCTTCTGCGAGGGTGCCAGCGCGTTGAGTTCGACATCGAGAGACGTGGCGAATGCCGCCTCCTGCGCCTGGCACACGCTCGCAACAGCCATCACCAAGCCGGCCGCAACAGCCGCAAACCTAACCGCCATAACCTTCTCCGCATCGTCGCGATATCAGCAATCTTAAAACATGACTGTATTAGTCTCCTATTGCGTCTTTAAAAAACTATGAGTAAGAAAGTCAAGTTAATTGTAACCGCAACCGGGAAACCCCGGCCTCACGGAATTGCCAGCCGAAATGATGGTTGAAAAGCCAGATACCTTTAAGCATGCACCACTGCCGGGGGAGCCGGCGGCGCAACACCGGATCGTCGAAAGCGTGGATCTTTTCCGCGGCACGAACGAGATCATGATTCGACACGACGGGCTGGTTTACCGCCTGAAAATCACCCGCCAGGGCAAGCTCATTCTCAATAAGTAGGGTATGATATGACCGAACAAAAAAGACCGGCACCGGCCGAAATCCGTGCGTTTCGCGCCGAGAATCCGAAGATGCGCGAGCGCGATATCGCCGCCCAGCTGAAGATTTCCGAGGCAGCCCTCGTCGCCGCCGAAACCGGCATCAGCGTGACCCGCATCGACGGCAGCGCGTTGAAGCTTCTCGAGCGCGTGGAACGCCTCGGCGAAGTCATGGCGCTGTCGCGCAACGAAAGCGCCGTGCACGAAAAGATCGGTGTCTTCGAAAACATCAAGAGCGGCGCGCAGGCCGCGATCGTCCTCGGCGAGAACATCGACCTGCGCATCTTCCCAAGCCGCTGGGAGCATGGCTTCGCCGTCTCCAAGAAGGATGGCGACCAGGCGCGCCTCAGCCTGCAATATTTCGACAAGGCAGGTAACGCCGTGCACAAGGTGCACCTGCGCCCGAATTCGAATGTCGAGGCCTATCACGCGATCGTCGCCGAGCTGAAGCTCGAAGACCAGTCGCAGGAATTCCTCGAGGCCGAGACCTCGAATACCGCAGACGAGACCGCCGACGTCAGCCGCGACGAGCTGCGCGACAACTGGAGCAAGCTCACAGATACCCACGAGTTCTTCGGCATGCTGAAGCGCCTGAAGATCGGCCGGCAGGCGGCCGTGCGCAGCGTCGGCGACGACTATGCCTGGAAGCTCGATAACACCGCGACCGCTGAGACGATGCATGCCTCGGTAAAATCCGGCCTGCCGATCATGTGCTTCGTCGCCAATAACGGCATCGTCCAGATCCATTCCGGCCCGATCTTTAACGTGCAGTCGATGGGTCCGTGGATCAACATCATGGACCCGACCTTCCACCTGCATCTGCGCCAGGATCACATCGCCGAGACCTGGGCCGTGCGCAAGCCGACCAAGGACGGCCACGTCACCTCGCTGGAGGCCTACAATGCCGACGGCGAGATGATCATCCAGTTCTTCGGCAAGCGGCAGGAAGGCTCCGACGAGCGCGCCGAGTGGCGCGAGATCATGGAAAACCTGCCGCGGGCGGCAAACGTGGCCGCATAAGGATCGCAACGATGACGACGCGTAACAAACTGCGCCGAATCCGCCCGTGGGAACTGGCCCTGACCGCAGCCATCATGGCGCTGCCGCTGATCCCGACGGCGCCGGCCGGCAAAAGCTTCGCCTTCGTCCAGGCCGCCCATGCCGAGGAGAAAAGGTTCGATACGTCGCGCCTGGTTTCGGTCGGCGGCGACGTCACCGAGATCATCTATGCGCTCGGCGAGGAAAGCCGGCTGATCGCCCGCGACACGACGAGCACCTATCCACAGGCAGCGCTGAAGCTGCCTGATGTCGGTTACATGCGCGCGCTTTCGCCGGAAGGCATCCTCGCCATGAACCCGACGGCGATCATCGCCGTCGAGGGTTCCGGTCCGCAGGAGGCGCTAACCGTGCTGAAGAACGCCAGCGTGCCATTCGAGACCGTGCCGAGCCCCTTCACCCGTGACGGCATCATCGCCAAGATCAACCGCGTAGGCGCGCTGCTCGGCGTGCAAGACAAGGCGAAGGCGCTCGAAGAAAAGGTCGCGGCCGATCTCGACGCGGCGATCACCGATGCGGAAAAGCGCCCGGAGGCCGAGCGCAAGCGCGTTCTCTTCATCCTCAGCGCCCAGAACGGCCGGATCATGGCATCAGGCACCGGCACGGCAGCCGACGGCGTCATCAAGCTTGCCGGCGCCGTCAACGCCGTCGGCGCATTTCCCGGCTATAAGCCCCTGACGGACGAAGCAATCATCGAAGCCAAGCCCGACCTCATCCTGATGATGGACCGCGGCGGCGGCGCCGGCACCAGAAACGAGGACCTGCTGGCGCAGCCGGCGATCGCGCTGACGCCGGCTGGCGAGAAGAAGGCAATCATCCGGATGGACGGCATCTACCTGCTCGGCTTCGGCCCGCGCACCGCAGCCGCCGTGCGTGACCTGAACACGGCGATCTACGGGGGCTGATCATGGCCCTGCCGCAAGCCATGCCGGAGCGAAGGCGACACTTCCCGATGGCAGACATCCGCCAAAACAGGCAGGCGGGCGACAGGAGGCGGCTCGCCTTACTGGCGATCGCCCTGCTCGTCGCAGGCTCGGTATTCTCGCTGCTGTTTTCGGTGACGACGGGCGCCTCCGATGCCTCGATCCTCGACGTCATCGCCAACATGACCGGCTCGGAGACGGCGCTCAGCGCCCGTGACCGGATCATTATCCTCGACATCCGCCTGCCTCGCGCGATCCTCGGCTTCCTGATCGGCGCCTCGCTTGCCGTTTCAGGCACGGTGATGCAGGGCCTGTTCCGCAATCCGCTGGCCGATCCAGGCCTCGTCGGCGTCTCCTCTGGCGCAAGCTTCGGCGCGGTCACCATGATCGTCCTCGGCGGCGGTCTCGCAGCCCCGCTCGTCGCATTTTTCGGCATCTATGCCCTGCCGGCCGCCGCCTTCGGCGGTGGCCTCGCCACGACGCTGCTGCTCTACAGGATCGCCACCCGTCACGGTCAGACCTCGGTGGCGACGATGCTGCTTGCCGGCATCGCGCTCGGCGCGCTCACCCTCGCTCTGACCGGTCTGCTGATCACCATGGCGAACGACCAGCAGCTGCGCGACCTCACCTTCTGGAGCATGGGCTCGCTTGCCGGCGCCACATGGATGAAGATCGCCGCCGCCGGGCCGATCATCCTCCTGTCCTTCACCGCCCTGCCCTTCATGGCCCGCGGCCTCAACGCCATCACCCTCGGCGAGGCCGCTGCCTTTCACATGGGCGTGCCGGTGCAGCGGCTGAAGAACGTCGCGATCGTCGGCGTCGCCGCGGCGACCGGCGCCTCCGTTGCCGTCAGCGGCGGCATCGGCTTCGTCGGCATCGTCGTGCCGCATATCCTGCGCATGGCAATCGGTCCGGACCACCGTTTCCTGCTGCCGGCCGCAGCCCTTCTCGGCGGCTCGATGCTGATCTTCGCCGATGTGCTCGCCCGCATCCTGGTCGCCCCGGCCGAGCTGCCGATCGGCATCATCACCGCCGCGGTCGGTGGACCGTTCTTCCTGTGGATCCTGCTACGGCAGCGTTCGCGCCTCGCCCTGTGAGCGACTGAAATGATCGAAGTGTCCGGCGTCTCAGTGCGCCTTTCCGGCAAAGCCATCGTCAGCGACGTCGCCTTCACGGCAAAAGCCGGCGAGCTGACGGCAATCGCCGGACCGAACGGCTCCGGCAAGACGACGACGATGAAGGCAATATCTGGCGAGCTTGCCTATCAGGGCTCGGTGCGCATCGGCGGCAGCGAGGTGAACGGGCTGAAACCCTGGCAGCTTGCCGCCATTCGCGGCGTGCTGCCGCAGGCAAGCACCATCTCCTTTCCCTTCACCGTGCGCGAGATCGTCCGCATGGGCCTCACATCGGGTCTCAACCTGCATCCCGATAAGGCCGAGCAGACGGCAGCCGCCGCCCTTGCCGCCGTCGACCTGACTGGCTTCGAAGGCCGCTTCTACCAGGAACTGTCAGGCGGCGAGCAGCAGCGCGTGCAGCTTGCCCGCGTGCTCTGCCAGATCGCCGAGCCTGTTGTCGACGGCAAGCCCTGCTGGCTGCTGCTCGACGAACCGGTTTCGAGCCTCGACATCAGCCATCAGCTGACCATCATGTCGCTTGCCCGGAATTTCTGCGAACGGGGCGGCGGCGTCATCGCCGTCATGCACGACCTCAACCTGACGGCACTCTTTGCCGACCACATCGTGCTGATGAAATCCGGCCGCCTTGCCGCCGCCGGCAACGTCGCTGACGTGCTGACCGACGAGACCATGCTCTCGGTGTTCGGTTGCGCGTTGCGCGTCAACCGTGCACCGGCCGCCGGCACGCCTTTCGTGCTCGCCCATAGCGCGGTTTCCCGGCTCTGACCGCCGCTCCGGCGGAACTTTTGATCGTCCGGCACGTTTTCGGCAGTGATTTGGATCAATGCCGGGCGGTCTCATACATGCAACGAACGGTCGTGACCCCCGTAGAGAACAGGCGGGCTTGCGCGCGCCCCAGCCAATGGAGACAGCCATGACCTATTCCCTTTTCCAGTCCAGCCGCAGCCGCCGCAACGGCACTTTCCACAATCTCGAATCCGGCATCGAGGAGCAGATCGAGGCTCTGCGCGACGAACTCGCGGAACTGACGCGCCTCGTCAGCAAGAGCTCGCGCCATCAGGGCGACAAGATCCGCGGCCAGGCAAGCGCCGGCTACGAGGAACTGCTCGGCCGCAGCGAGGATCTGCTGCGCGAATTGCAACAAGGTTATGAGCGCGGTGCAACCGAAATGCGCGAGACCGTGCGCAAGCATCCCTTGGCGACGATCGGCGCGGCAGCCGCTGTCGGCCTCGCCATCGCCTTTCTCGCTCGCCGCTGAGGAAGCGCAATGCTCTTTTCGATCCTCAGCCTGTTGACGGGCTCAAGCGTGCATCGAACCGTTGCGCGCGCCAAGCGCAACGGCATCTTCATCGCGCTTGCCGTGCTCTTCCTCCTCACCGCCTATGCGCTGGCCGTCACCGCCGGCGCCATCTGGCTCGCCGGCATCTACGGCCCGATCGGCGCCGCCCTGTTTCTTGCCGCCTGCGCGCTCCTCATCGGCATCATCGTGCTGGTGGTGATGGCAGTCATCAACGCCCAGGAGGCGCGGCGCGTCCGTGAACGCCGCGCAGCCCTCGAATCTCTGGCCACCGTCGGCCTCGGCCTCATCCGCGCCCAGCCGCTACTCACCGCCGGCGTGCTTGCGGCGATTGTTGCTGCTAATCTGGTGGGGTCGAAGCGGGATGATTGATATGGGACTCGCTCTCCTACTATCGCGTACTTTTCACGAGAACGGAGAGGGGTGAATATTCCCCTTCACATTACCTGCGGAAGATTTGGCAGGTACGCCTACCCCACCCACCTCATTCCTGTGTCTGTCACAGGAATCCAGCCACGGCGCGTCTGCGCCGTGAATGAACCACAATACCTCAAAGGGAAAAGTCTTTCGCGCCCAAGGACTTGGGCGCACTGGATTCCTGTGACGAGCACAGGAATGAGGGAGGAGAAGTAGTGCGCTCCTCCTAAATATAACTCTCCTCAGAATGCAAAAGCCTTCGACGTCAGCGGCGCAGACGTCGCGTCCGGGCCGAAATCGGCTTCGCCTGAAATCTGCAGCAATTCCTGCAGTCTTTGGCGGGCGCGGTTGACGCGGCTTTTGATGGTGCCGACGGCGCAGCCGCAGATTTCGGCGGCTTCCTCGTAAGAAAAGCCCGAGGCTCCGACGAGGATGATCGCTTCGCGCTGGTCCGGCGGCAACTGGTCCAGCGCCTTCTTGAAATCCTGCAGGTCGAGCGCGCCGTATTGCGCGGGATGCATCGCCATCGATTCCGTGAACAGCCCGTCGCTGTCCTGCACCTCGCGGCCGCTCTTGCGCATCTGGCTGTAGAGTTCGTTGCGCAGGATCGTGAAGAGCCAGGCCTTCATGTTGGTGCCCATCTCGAAATGGTCCTGCTTGGCCCAGGCCTTCATGATGGTGTCTTGAACGAGATCGTCGGCGCGGTCGTGTCGGCCGATCAGCGAAATAGCAAAGGCGCGAAGGCTGGGGAGGGCCGCCAGCAATTCCCGCTTGAAGCTGGGTTGCTCTTTTTCATCCATGCGACGAGTCCTATTCGGCCATCTTGGCGGAAGCCATCATCTCGGCATGGTCGAGCTTTTCGAGAAGATCGAGAAAACGGTCGGGGATCGCCTCTTCCTGTACCGCGGCATAGAGCGAGCGCAGCTTCACGCCGATCTGGTTGTTCGGGTCCAGGATGTCGCTTGCCCGCAGCTCCAGCTTCCGCTGATCCGCTGCCTCTTTATTGCGTGTAATCATCAACTCGTCTTCTCACCGTTGTCTTTGCCAGGGGCGCGCATGGAATAATTATGATATCAGCAACCACTAACGCCATCGATACTGAGTGTATTACTATCGATGTCGCTGGCATCTACCGCTGCATGGATCGAAATGCTACGCCCTTTCTATGTCGGCTGGGATAATGCGGCGCGACAAAAAAAGTTCCTGCTGTTCCGGAACTTTTTTATCAAGGCGGCGTTAACCGCTCATTGAAGTCAAGACCGGCCTGCATACGGGAGCCATTTATGACACTTTCTACTCGAATTGCGCCGCACCTTCCTTATCTGCGTCGCTATTCCCGGGCCCTTACCGGCACTCAGACATCGGGCGACGCATATGTCGCTGCCGTTCTTGAAGCCATCATCGCCGATCTGTCTATTTTCCCGGATACGGCGAATGACCGGGTCGCACTCTACAAACTGTTTACACAACTGTTTGGTTCCACCGCCGTCCAGATTCCAGAGCCGACCTCGCCCTATGCCTGGGAGCAGCGCGCCACGCTCAACCTTTCCAAGGTTTCGCCGGGCGCACGCCAGGCCTTCCTGCTCGCCGCCGTGGAGAATTTCCGCGTGGCCGAAATCGCGGAAATCCTGGAACTCGACGAACAGGATGTCATGCGTCTGCTCGACAAGGCCTCGCAGGAAATTTCCCGTCAGGTCGCAACCGATATCATGATCATCGAAGACGAGCCGCTGATCGCCATGGATATCGAGCAGATGGTGGAAAGCCTCGGCCATCGCGTCACCGGCATTGCGCGCACACATGCCGAGGCCGTCGCACTCTACAACAAGACCAAGCCGAGCATGGTGCTGGCCGACATTCAGCTTGCCGACGGCAGCTCCGGTATCGATGCCGTCAACGACATCCTCAAGACGTCGAGCGTGCCGGTGATCTTCATCACTGCTTTCCCGGAACGGCTTCTGACCGGCGAGCGCCCCGAACCGACTTTCCTTGTTACCAAGCCCTTCAATCCCGACATGGTCAAGGCGCTGATCAGTCAGGCTCTTTTCTTCAATGAATCGACCAAGGTAGCCGCCTGAAACGCAATTTTCCGGGCTTCGGAACCAAATCACCAAGCAGGCGTTCCGGTTCTACCGGGACGCGTAGGCCTCTTTAACGGTTTTTGCAGCGCTTTGTTCTAGAGTTGGCAGGCGGTTTCTGGAAGGGCGCTCCCTTCAGCGGCGTTCGAGATGTCACAAGGAAAGGCGGCCGAGTGAATACGACTGAACCGTTGTCCGGCATGCCCCTCGCGTTCGAAGGCAAAGCGGCAATGATGGAGCGTGCACTCGGCAGCGCCGGGATTTCCATCCTCTGCCAGGATGCCCGGCTTTCGATCTTCTACGCCGAAAATCTGCCACCGCATTTCGCAGCGCTCTTTGTGCCCGGCGGCAGCGACGCTGCCCTTTTTGGCGATGCCCATGGGCGATATCTGACGGCGCTGAAACATAAGGTGCTGGACACCGGCATCCCCAACAATGCCGAGGTCGAGATCGACGTCGATGGCGAAAGACGCACCTATGAGCTGAAGATCCAGCGCACCGGGGGACGAAGCACCTACGGACTCCTGTCCGTCATGACTGAGATCACCGAAAGCCGGCATCGCGAGAAAGTGCTGAAATCGCTGTTGCGCGAGCTTTCGCACCGTTCGAAGAACCTTCTCGCCATCATCCAGGGCATCGCCACCCAGACGGCGCGCAACACGCTTTCTCTCGACAGCTTCCTCCTCAAGTTCCGTGGACGGCTGCAATCGCTTTCCAACTCGCAGGATCTGATCACGGATTCGAGCTGGCGCGGCGCCTTCCTCTTCGAACTCGCCGAAAAGCAGTTCGCCCCCTATTGGCCTGAAACGGCCGGCTCCATGCCGATCTACGGCATCAATGCCCATCTGACGCCGAATGCCGCCGTGCATCTCGGGCTCGCCCTCCACGAGCTCATCGTCAACTCGGCCTCCTATGGTGCGATATCAGGCGGTGCGGCCTCTATCACGCTGAATTGCCGCCAAGCCATGCTCGGTGACAGGAGGGCGATCGAAGTCGCCTGGGCGGAAGTGCTGCGGGATCAGTTGGAAGTTCACGAATTCAGCGACAACAGCTTCGGCCGCACCGTGCTGGAGCGCGTCGTGCCCTCGTCGGTCAACGGCAAGGCGGAACTCAGTCTTGTTCCCGGCCGGATCGACTATCGCCTGACCATTCCGGAAACCGAGTTCGAGATTCTCAAGCGGGCGTGAAGGCCGGCGGAAGAGAAGACTGAGAACGAAAAACAGCCGGTGCGAGGGCGGCGCACCGGCTGTCTTCACTCACCGGGAGGGGACCGTGAGTACGTCCGGATGGTGGGTTGGGGGCGCGCATGTTGGGTCGATGCGATCACCATCCGGATATCGCAATAACGACGACGCCTTATTTTGGTTCCCTCGCATCGAAAAAAAATTCGACTTTTTTGAATCTTTTTTCCGATGCCCATCCCCCGCCGCATCCCTGGCTATCCCATCGAACCGAACCGGGTAATTTCCCTCTATGAAAACATGGGCTTACATGCCGTACCGCAAGCGCATTTCGTCAAAATTTTACCGTTTGATAAATTTTTAAACCTGAGTTACGCTTCCCCTCACAGGCCGTTTACCAATAATGAGGGAACTTCAATGGAACGACTGGAAACCGGGATTCATGCCGGCCGGCTTTCGTCCGCCGAGTATGAGGCTAATTTTTCCGATCTTCATCCGCGCCTCGACAATCATGAGGCGCTGGTCGCCGCCGATCGCTGTTATTTCTGCTATGACGCGCCGTGCATGACGGCCTGTCCCACCTCGATCGACATTCCGCTCTTCATCCGCCAGATTTCGACCGGCAACCCGATCGGCTCGGCAAAGACGATCTTCGATCAGAACATCCTCGGCGGCATGTGCGCCCGCGTCTGTCCCACCGAAGAGCTCTGTGAGCAGGCGTGTGTGCGCAACACCGCCGAAGAGCGCCCGGTCGAGATCGGCCGCCTGCAGCGCTATGCGACGGATGCGGCAATGGCCGCCGACAAGCAGTTCTACCAGCGCGCGGAACCGACCGGCAAGAAGATCGCCGTTGTCGGCGCCGGCCCCGCCGGCCTTGCAGCCGCCCACCGCCTCGCCGTCAAAGGCAATGACGTCGTGATCTACGACGCAAAGCCCAAGTCGGGCGGCCTCAACGAATATGGCATCGCCACCTACAAGACGGTCGATAACTTCGCGCAGATGGAAGTGGACTACGTCCTTTCCATCGGCGGTATCGAGGTAAAGCACGGTGAGCAGCTCGGCCGCGATTTCTCCCTCGCCGACCTGCAGGGCCAGTACGACGCCGTCTTCCTCGGCCTCGGCCTCGCCGGCGTCAATGCGCTGCGCGTCGACAATGAAAACCTTCCGGGTGTCGATGATGCTGTCGATTTCATCGCCGCCCTGCGCCAGGCCGACGACAAGGGCAATATCGCCGTCGGCCGCCGCGTCGTCGTTCTCGGCGGCGGCATGACGGCCATCGACGCCGCCGTTCAGGCAAAGCTTCTCGGGGCCGAGGAAGTGACGATCTGCTACCGCCGCGGCAAGGAGCATATGAACGCCTCCGAATACGAGCAGGATCTCGCCACCTCCAAGGGCGTCATCATCCGTCACTGGCTGGCCCCGAAATCCATCCTCTCTCAGGATGGCAAGGTCGCTGCAATTGAGGTGGAATATACCGCGCTCGTCGATGGCCGCCTCACCGGCACCGGCGAGACCGGCGTCATCACCGCCGATCATATCCTGAAAGCCATCGGCCAGACCTTCGAAGCCTCCAGCCTCGGCGCGTTGCGGATGGAATCCGGCCGTATCGCCGTCGATGCCGAAGGACATACCTCGCTGGACCGCGTCTGGGCCGGCGGCGACTGCGTCTTCGGCGGTGATGATCTCACGGTTTCTGCCGTCGCCCATGGTCGCGACGCGGCCGAATCCATCCATCGCGCCCTCACCGCAGCCGCCGCTCCGGCTGTCGCGGTTGCCTGAAGGGGAGAATGAACAATGGCTGATCTCCGCAATAATTTCGTCGGCATCAAATCCCCGAACCCGTTCTGGCTGGCCTCGGCGCCGCCGACCGACAAGGCCTATAATGTCGAGCGCGCCTTCAAGGCCGGCTGGGGCGGCGTCGTCTGGAAGACGCTCGGCGAGGAAGGCCCGCCGGTCGTCAACGTCAACGGCCCGCGCTACGGCGCAATTTGGGGTGCCGATCGCCGCCTGCTCGGTCTGAACAATATCGAACTCATCACCGACCGCGACCTGCAGACCAACCTGCGCGAAATGAAGCAGGTGAAGATGAACTGGCCGGACCGCGCGCTCATCGCCTCGATCATGGTCCCCTGCGAGGAACAGGCCTGGAAGGCCATCCTGCCGCTGGTGGAAGAGACCGGCGCCGACGGCATCGAGCTCAATTTCGGCTGTCCGCACGGCATGTCGGAGCGCGGCATGGGCTCGGCGGTCGGCCAGGTGCCGGAATATATCGAGATGGTCGTGCGCTGGTGCAAGCAGTACACCCGCATGCCCGTCATCACCAAGCTGACGCCCAATATCACCGATGTCCGCCGCCCTGCCCGCGCCGCCAAGGCTGGCGGCACGGATGCCGTCTCGCTGATCAACACGATCAATTCGATCGTCTCCGTCGATCTCGACAACTTCGCGCCGAACCCGACGGTCGGCGGCAAGGGCAGCCATGGCGGTTATTGCGGCCCGGCAGTGAAGCCGATCGCGCTCAACATGGTGGCCGAGATCGCCCGCGATCCGGAAACCTACGGCCTGCCGATCTCGGGCATCGGCGGCATCACCACCTGGCGCGACGCTGCCGAATTCCTCGTCCTCGGCGCCGGCAACGTCCAGGTCTGCACGGCGGCCATGACCTACGGCTTCAAAATCGTGCAGGAAATGATATCGGGCCTTTCCGACTGGATGGACGAAAAGGGCCACAAGGCCCTCGACGACATCACCGGCCGCGCTGTGCCCAACGTCACCGACTGGCAGTATCTCAACCTCAACTACATCGCCAAGGCGAAGATCGACCAGGACGCCTGCATCAAATGCGGCCGTTGCTACATCGCCTGCGAGGACACCTCGCACCAGGCGATCACCAACTTCGTCGATGGCGTACGCCATTTCGAGGTGATGGACGAGGAATGCGTCGGCTGCAATCTCTGCGTCAGCGTCTGCCCGGTCGAAAACTGCATCACCATGGAGCAGCTCCCCGCCGGCTCCCTCGACAAGCGCACCGGCAAGGTCGTCGACCCGAACTACGCCAACTGGACGACCCACCCGAACAACCCGATGGCCCGCCAGGCGGCGGAGTGACGGCTTTGCAACGCCGCGGAAAAGATCTCTCCGCGGCGTTGCGCTGAACTCGCAATGGATTTATCGCGACCATGCTGCATCGTCGCAGCGTGTCAACGAAGAGGAGGCAGCCATGGCTCGCAAACACCTCACCGACCTCAGCTTTTGAGGTCACGTCGAAACGGCGTAAATCCTTCCCATCCGAAGCCCGGGTCAAGACCGGTTCGCAAACCGTTCATGGGAACGTCGAACTCATCGAAAAACTCGGGCGCAACGACCCCTGCCCCTGCGGTTCCAGGAGGCGGTTTCAAGAATTGCTGCCTGCAATCCGGCCGCTATGACGGCATCGAGCGGGATCACTATTTTTAGAGACCGTGACTGAGGATGACGGCGCCCCTTGTAGAAGGGCGCCGTCGGTTATTGTGGTCAGACCGATATGCCGGATCACAGCTTGAACGTCTTGACCTCGTTGCCCCGCTCGATGGTCCGGTTGGCGACGAAGCGTCCGGATTTGGCCGCCTCCTGCTTCTCAGCCTCGATTTGGTGCAGCATCGCTTCGAGACGCCGGAGCGCCAGCGCTTTGTTGCGGTGCTGGGAGCGCTCGTCACGCGCCGTCACCACGAGACCGGTCGGCCGATGCAGGACGCGAACCGCGCTGTCAGTCGTATTCTGGTGCTGCCCGCCCGGCCCGCCGGCTCTCAGCGTCTCGAAACGCAGATCGGCCGGATCGATCGTCACCTCGCCGCCCTCCGATCTGGAATCGATACGCTGAACCGCCACGTACCAGTTCTGCCGCTTGTGACCGGGACGCGTCGGGCTCTTGAAGGTGAACCGGATCGTGCCGCAATAGCCGGCGGCGATCTGCTCCGCCCCTGGACCATCAATGCTGACGATCGCCGACTTCGCACCGTGCTGGTCCGGCATCGGACCAAGGCTGGCCTCGAAAGAGCAGCCAAGCCCGATCGTCTCGCGTTCGAGGATGCCCAGAAGGGCAGAAAGCGCGATCCGGCACTCCACCGGCCCGTTGCCCGACGTCACGAGAAGATCAATAGCGCTCATGACCGCGCCCTCCTTCCCTGCGATAGTCGGGCTTTCGCCGGCGCTGTTCGACCTCCGCTTCGTCAACCGCCTTCTTGAAGGTGACAAGCGGCCGTAAGCTGGCAAGTCCGACGATCAGACCTTCATTTTCGAGATCGCTCACCACCTGCCCGGCATCCTTGTAGGCCGACGCCGCTTCCTCGACGACGAGAGCACGATCGTCGCAGATGGCGATACCGCCCCAGGAATTGCGCAACAGCTGTTCGCGTTCTGACCGATTGCGGCCGACGCGTCCATGCATGGTGGCGCGGTCATATTTGCGGCCGGCGCCATGAGAGATGCCGCCGAGCGAGCGGCTGATGCCGGCGCCCGCGACAACTAGGTGGCTGAGGCTGGCGCGCGATCCCGCAATTGGCGCGAGTTCGCCTGTTGTGACCGCCGCCGCGCCCTTATAATGCACAAACCCGCGATCGCTGCGACGAACGAGATTGTGCGGGATATCGGCGATGAGGCTGAGATCGGCGCGAAGGGCCGCAGCGGCCCGCGCGGCAATGAGCCGCCGGTTCAGCGATGCCCAGGCAACGCAGCGATCATGGCTCGCAAGCCAGGCAGAACCCGTCTCCGAACCGGGATCAAGACCGGCTGCAAGCCCCGAATGAGCAGCCACGGTCTCCGAGAAGACCGCAGCGCCAAGGGCGCGTGAGCCGGAACGAACGAGCAGATATAGCCCCTGATCGTCGAGACCGGCTGCACCTGCGCCTTCGGCAAGAGTTTCCACGGCCTGCAACTCGCAGAAATGGTTGCCGCCGCCAATCGTGCCCAAGGCGTCTGGTGCGAGGTCTACGGGCAGACCCGCCTCGGCGAGCAAGTCGCCAGCTTCTCCGATTGCTTGCGTTTCAAGCCGGCGGAGTCGTTCCACGGCCCTGTCGATCTTCAATTTGCGCAGCGGCAGATCGAGAGCGAAGAGCGACATGCCGCAGCCGATGTCGTTGCCGATCAGCAGCGGGTGCAGCCGGGACGACAACAGCGCCACGCCGGTCGCACCGTATTTGCCGGGGTGCAGGTCCGGAAAGGCTGCGATTTCCAATACGCCCGGCAGGCGGGACATTTCGTCGAGCTGGTTCAAGGCCGCGCCTTCGATCCAGGCAGAACCGGAAAAGAAACGATTGATGACCGCCGGACGAGCCGCCGACGTCATCGGGGAGCTTCCGCTCCCGATAGGATTGCCCATGATAGTGAACTCTGGATATGAGTGGTCTTTCATCGCCACAAACAGCGATGTTCAACCGGCATGCATCAGCCCGTGGCTGACTTAAGCCGAAACCCTCGCGGGGCGTGCTGAGATTTTTGTCATCGTGCGCTCCCTTTCCAGAAACAAATGATGCCGCCCCTTTAGGCGAAGCGAAAAACAAATGCAAGCCTGAGGCGTGTCAATTGCCGAACGACTTCCTGTAGGCGCTCGGGCTCGTCCCGAGCCGCCTGCGGAAATGATGCCGCATCGTCGCCAGCGTGCCGAAGCCGCTTGATATCGCGATGTCGTCGAGCGGTACCGCAAGCTGCTTTTCGAGAAGGTCGCGCGCATGGCGCAGCCGCTCCTTCAGCAGCCATTCGCCGACGCTGAGACCCGTCGTCGCCTCGAAGCGGCGCTGGAAGGTGCGCATGCTCATGCCGGCCCTCCTGGCAAGCAGGCTGATCGGCTGCTCCTCGGAAAGGCTTTCACGCATCCATTCGATCAGCGGGCCCAAGCGAATACCTTCGCGCTCCTCGGGAACCGGCGCGCTGATGAATTGCGCCTGGCCACCCTCTCGATGCGGTGGGACGACGAGGCGGCGAGCGACGCTGTTTGCAGCCTCCGAGCCGAAATCGCCGCGCACCACATGCAGGCAGAGATCGATGCCGGCCGCACTGCCGGCCGCTGTCAGCAAGCTGCCCTCGTCGATATAGAGAACACCGGCATCGAGCGCGATATCGGGATAGCGGGCTGCAATCGAGGCGACATAGCGCCAATGTGTCGTCGCCCTGCGGTTGGCGAGCAATCCGGTGCCAGCAAGAACCGCAACGCCGGAGCAGAGCGACATGATGCGCACACCGCGCCGATGCGCGGCCCTGAGTGCCGCGGCGAGCGGCTCCGGCACCGGCGCATCGATCCCCCGCCAGCCGGGCACGACGATCAGGTCCGCCTCGTCGAGCACCTCCAGGCCCTTGTCGACGGCGACGGTCAATCCGCCGGCGGCGCGAAGCGGCCCCGGCTCGATGCCGCAGACCGAGAAGCGATACCAGCCTTCGCCCATCTCAGGACGCGGCAGTCCGAAGACCTCATAGGCGATGCCAAATTCGAAGGTGCAGAGCCCGTCATAGGCAAGGGCTGCGACCAGCGGTCCTCTCGTTTGCTGTAGCGATACGTTTGGCATGATCTTTACGCTGTCCGTCATGATGGCCAATTTCAGAAAGCTCTAGCATCGGCGATACCAGGCGGCAATTCCAACACTCAAAGGAAAGACCGATGCCAAGCCCCGTTGCCGAAATCCCAGCCGCCGAACCCGATATCGCCGCCGCCCACTATGCCGCCAAGCTCGCCTTCGAGACCGATTGTTCGGATGTCCACGCCGCCTTTGCCGCCGGCAAGAGCGATTTCGTTCTCCTCGACGTGCGCTCGCCGGCGCTGTTTGCCCAGTCCCACCTTCCGGGCGCCATCAACCTGCCGCACGGCAAGATGACCGCGCATCGCATGTCGGAATGGGCAAGGGATACGCTCTTCGTTGTCTATTGCGCCGGCCCGCATTGCAACGGCGCCGACAAGGCCGCCCTCCGCCTCGCCAAGCTCGGCCTCAAGGCCAAGCTGATGATCGGCGGCATGACCGGCTGGGCCGACGAAGGCTTTGCCTTCGAACAGGGCGTTCCCGTAGCAGCCTGATCAGCCCTCCCTTCTCCCCGACCGGGGAGAAGGGAAATCGCGATCGTCAGAACTCGACGACCACCTTGCCGAAAGGTCCGCGATAGAGATGGTCGAGTGCCTGCGGGAATTCTTCGAAGGCATAGCGTTTGTCGATGACCGGCTTCAGCCAGGTCTGGTCGATTGCTCGCACAAGATCTTCAAGTGCGCGGCGATGGCCGACGGAAATGCCCTGCACGACAGGCGTCTTGAGCAGCAGCGGGCCGGCCGGGCCGGAGACCTCGAACCCTTCGAGCACGCCGATGACGGAAATACGGCCATTGATCGCCACCGCCTTCAGCGCCTGGCCGAGATGCGGGCCGCCGACGATTTCGAGCACGTGGTCGGCGCCGTAGCCGCCGGTCAACTGATAGAGCTGATCGACCCAGTCACCCTCATGACGGTTGATCGCATGATCGGCGCCGAGGGCAAGGGCACGCTCGAGCTTCTCCGCGCTGCCTGACGTGATGAAGACCTCCGCGCCATGCGCCTTGGCGATCTGTAGGCCGAAGAGCGCCACGCCGCCGGTCCCCTCCACCAATACCTTGTCGCTGGCCTTCAGGCCGCCGCGTTCGATCAACGCGAACCAGGCCGTCAGGCCGGCACAGGGCAAGGTGCTCGCCTGGGCCGCGTCGAGCGTGTCAGGCGCGCGCGAATACCATTCTTCGGAAAGCACGGTGTATTGGGAGAGAACGCCCGGATAAAAGCCGCCGCGCGTCTTGTAAGGCGGCGTGCGCGCATCGCCCAATCCGCGTCCATCGATCCAGTCAGGCGAAAAGGTCGAGATGACCCGATCACCCGCCTTGAAACGGGTAACGTCGGGACCGACGGCCTCCACGACGCCGGCCATATCGGAAGCCGGCACGAAGGGAAATTGCAGCGGCAACCCCATGCCGCTTTCCATCACCAACCTGTCGCGAAAATTGAGCGAGACGGCTTCCGTGCGGACCAGAACCTTGTTTCCCGAAAGAGGCTCAAGCCTGCGCTCGCCGATCGTCAGCCGGCGATCCGGTCCGACCGTGTCGATCTGCCATTCCCGTGTGGTCTGCATTGCAGTGCTCCTTGTCCATTGCAGGGAGCAAGAACATATCGTTGAATATTTCGCACCAGTTGCGATATTAATTCGTCAGAATGGTTCCATGAAGGAAACAAAATGGAGCAGCTGAAGGGTATCTCAATCTTCGTCGAAACCGTCGAGGCCGGCGGCTTTTCGGCTGCCGCCGACCGGCTCCATCTCACTCGATCGGCGGTCGGCAAGACCATCGCACGTCTGGAACAGCGCCTCGGCGTGCGCCTTTTCAACCGTACGACACGCATGCAGAGCCTCACCGAGGAAGGCCGCTTCTTCTACGAGCGCTGCCTGCGAGCGGTCGAGGAAATTCGCCTCGGAGAAGCTATGCTGGAATCCGGCCGGCGTGACGTGCGTGGCCGATTGCGCATCTCCATGCCCGTGCTTTTCGGCCGCCGCTGCATCGCGCCGATCCTAGAGACCCTGCTCGACGAACATCCGGATCTCGAACTCGACCTCTCCTTCAACGACCGTATCGTCGATCTGCTCGAGGATGGTTTCGATCTTGCCATCCGCAACAGCCCTCTGAAGGACAACCCGGATCTGATGGGCCGGGCGATCGCCCGCCACCGCCTGACTGTCTGCGCATCGCCTGCCTATCTGGAAAAACATGGTGCGCCGCAGACGGTCTTCGACATTCCGCTGCATGAAGGCATCGTCTACAGGCGGGGCGATGACGACAGGGGCTGGATCTTTCCCACGGCAGCCGATCCCCAGCGGCGGATACCGCCGAAGGCGCGTCTGCGGCTCGACGATCTCGCTGCGATTTCCGATGCGGCCGTCGCCGGGCGCGGCCTTGCTTGGCTGCCCTGCTGGCTGGTCCGCGAGGAGGTGCTGGCGGGCCGGCTCATTCAGGTGCTGAAGCCTGAAACGGCCAATGTCTTCGATGCCCATGCCGTCTGGCCGCGCTCCCCGGTCATGCTGCCGAAGGTGAGACTTGCGATCGATACCCTCGTGGCCAGATTGCCGGCGATGATGGACTGAACCGTTCGGCGCTGCTCGTTCAATGGCGGGCTGCTGCCGAGAAGTGATGCAGCTTTCCAAGAGAGGATAATCGGTCAGCTTCCTCGAGGATCCGGCCGCAGCCCGCCGATGAAGAGCTGTTCGAGAAAGCGCGCGGCATCTTCGAAGCGCCCTTCGCCGGAATGCTCCTGCCCCAGCACGGCGCGCACCTGGACATCGAAATCCGCATAATGCTGTGTCGTCGACCAGATCGAGAAGATCAGGTGGTAGGGATCGCATTTGGCGATCTTGCCGGATTTCGCCCAGGCCCGGATGACCTCCGCCTTCTCGTCGACCAGTTGCTTCAGCGGCCCCTTCAGCTCGTCCTCGATATGCGGCGCGCCCTGCAGCACCTCGTTGGCGAAGAGCCTGCTTTCGCGCGGAAAATCGCGCGCCATCTCCAGCTTGCGTCTGATGTAGCTGCGGATTTCCTCTTCCGGATTGCCCTCGGCATCGAAAGCGCGCAGCGGCTCCAGCCAGGTGTAGAGCACCCGGTCGATCAGCGCCCGGTGCATGGCTTCCTTGGTGCGGAAATAATAGAGCAGGTTGGGTTTCGACATGCCGGCCACTTCGGCGATCTGATCGATGGTCGAGCCGCGAAAGCCGCGTGCCGAAAACACGTCGAGCGCCGCTTCCAGAATCTGCTCTTCCTTCTCCTCCTGGATTCGCGTCCGCCTCAGGGTCTTCGCTGCTCTCGGAATAGCCATCGGCTATTGTTTCCCCTTGAAATTCAACTTCTTCGCTCAAGTTTCGGCTGAGGGAGGCTCCCGCCGCTTTCTTGAGCAACTGCCCGCATTTTTATCGGCAATTTTCGTGATTTTCGTCTTGAGCCCGGCGGTGGAAGTTGTAATGTTTACCAATCGGTCAAATTATCCGCCAGATGAAAAACAAAGGCAACTGGCGATTTTCCGGCGCTCGACAAAACCAATAAGAGGCGCGGGAAGAGACCACGGGAACAGGCGGGCATGCCACTTCGCATGACTGCCGCAAACAGGTGAGGGCATAAGAATGGTGGCAGCACCAGGCGAGAACATGCGCGTCAATGGCGACCGTCTCTGGGACAGTCTCATGGACATGGCGAAAATCGGCCCCGGCATTGCTGGCGGCAACAACCGCCAGACGCTGACGGATTCGGATGCCGAAGGCCGCAGCCTTTTCAAGACATGGTGCGACGAGGCGGGCCTCACCATCGGCGTCGACCGCATGGGCACGATGTTCGCCACCCGCCCCGGCACCGATCCCGATGCCCTGCCGGTCTATGTCGGCTCGCATCTCGACACTCAGCCGACCGGCGGCAAATATGACGGCGTGCTCGGCGTGCTTGCGGGCCTCGAAGTCGTGCGCACCATGAACGATCTCGGCATCAAGACGAAACATCCGATCGTCGTCACCAACTGGACGAACGAGGAAGGCGCGCGTTTTGCTCCGGCCATGCTCGCCTCAGGCGTCTTCGCCGGCGTGCACAGCCTGGACTTTGCCTATAATCGCAGGGATCCCGAAGGTAATCTCTTCGGCGACGAGCTGAAGCGCATCGGCTGGGTCGGCGACGAAGAGGTCGGCGCGCGCAAGATGCACGCCTATTTCGAGTACCACATCGAGCAGGGGCCGATCCTCGAGGCCGAGGAGAAGCAGATCGGCGTCGTCACCCACTGTCAGGGCCTGTGGTGGCTGGAATTCACGCTGACCGGCAAGGAAGCTCATACCGGCTCCACGCCGATGAACATGCGCGTCAATGCCGGCCTTGCCATGTCGCGCATCCTGGAAATGGTTCAGGGTGTCGCAATGGGCGAACAGCCGGGCGCCGTCGGCGGCGTCGGTCAGGTGTTCTTCTCGCCGAACTCCCGCAACGTCCTGCCGGGCAAAGTGGTCTTCACCGTCGACATCCGCTCGCCCGACAAGGCCAAGCTCGATCGAATGCGGGCAAAGATCGAGGCGGAAGCGCCTGGCATCTGCAACGCACTGGGTGTTGGCTGCTCCATCGAAGCGATCGGCCATTTCGCGCCGGTCACCTTCGACGAAAAGCTCGTCACCTCCGTTCGATCAGCCGCCGAACGCCTCGGCTACAGCCACATGAACCTCATCTCCGGCGCCGGCCACGACGCCTGCTGGGCCGCCAAGGTCGCGCCTGCCACCATGGTCATGTGCCCCTGCGTCGGCGGCCTCAGCCACAACGAGGCAGAGGAGATTTCCAAGGAATGGGCGACGGCGGGTGCCGATGTGCTGTTCCATGCGGTTGTGGAGACGGCGGAGATTGTGGTGTGATGGCGTCGGACTTGCCAACGACCTATCTCGATTATGCCGATGCCTTCAAGTTCGGAAGTCGGCGAACTGCTGAAGACCTTGCATGGGCCAATGCCAATGTGACGCCGGTGAACGAAGGGCCGTGGAGCGATATCCCTGGTGCGCCAGTTTTCTACATTGGCATCAACATGGCAGGCGAGCGAACCAAGCTTCCGCAGATATCGAGCTTCTGGCGATATAAACCTTCTGGTGTTCAATTGGCCGATTCAGATGACCGCGACCCAGATGCGCCCCACCAGACCTATTATATCTCGGGGCCTGGGCCTGGCATCGTTCGGATCAAACTCGGCCCTTCCATGCCCGGCATACTGATCGAACGCCCCAAAGGCAGCCAACCCGTACAGTCAACCGGACTGATCGACGGCAAGGATTTTTACTTTCGCGAAAGCGATGGTTTTTGGTCCTTGTCAGTCGGCGGCACCGATGCCGTCGAGCAGCCCGACTGGTATTATGAGGAAGAGCATGACGCGCCAGATGAGTTGAGCGAGGCGGACGTCTACAGCCTTATCGCCAAGGGTGCGGAACTCCTTAGAAACGGCACGCCCACGATGGCAATCGAGCCATAAGAGCAACAAGATCGCGGGGAAAAGGAACAGCAGCCATGACCACAGTCATCAAAAACGGCACCATCGTCACGGCAGACCTCACCTACAAGGCTGACGTGAAAATCGACGGCGGCAAGATCGTCGAGATCGGCCCGAACCTGTCGGGCGATGAAACGCTCGATGCCTCCGGCTGTTACATCATGCCCGGCGGCATCGATCCGCACACCCATCTCGAAATGCCCTTCATGGGCACCTATTCCTCCGACGATTTCGAGAGCGGCACGCGCGCGGCCCTTTCCGGCGGCACGACGATGGTGGTCGATTTCGCCCTGCCCGCCCCCGGCCAGTCGCTGCTCGAGGCGTTGACCATGTGGGACAACAAGTCGACCCGGGCCAATTGCGACTATTCCTTCCACATGGCGGTCACCTGGTGGAGCGAGCAGGTCTTCAAGGAGATGGAGACCATCGTCCGCGACAAGGGCATCAACACCTTCAAGCACTTCATGGCCTATAAGGGTGCGCTGATGGTCGATGACGACGAGATGTTCGCCTCCTTCCAGCGCTGCGCCGAGCTCGGCGCCCTGCCGCTGGTGCATGCGGAAAACGGCGACGTCGTCGCCTCGATGTCGGCAAAGCTGCTTGCCGACGGCAATAACGGCCCCGAGGCGCATGCCTATTCGCGGCCCGCCGAGGTGGAAGGCGAAGCCACCAACCGCGCCATCATGATCGCCGACATGGCCGGCTGCCCCGTCTATATCGTCCACACCTCCTGCGAACAGGCGCACGAGGCGATCCGCCGTGCCCGCGCCAAGGGCATGCGCGTCTATGGCGAACCGCTGATCCAGCACCTGACGCTCGACGAGAGCGAATATTCCAATCCGGATTGGGATCACGCCGCTCGCCGCGTCATGTCCCCGCCCTTCCGCAACAAGCAGCATCAGGATAGCCTCTGGGCTGGCCTCGCCTCCGGCTCGCTGCAGGTGGTCGCCACCGACCATTGCGCCTTCACCACGGCGCAGAAGCGTTTCGGCGTCGGCGACTTCACCAAGATCCCGAACGGCACCGGCGGCCTCGAAGACCGCATGCCGATGCTCTGGACGCACGGCGTCAACACCGGCCGGCTGACGATGAACGAATTCGTCGCCGTCACCTCGACCAACATCGCCAAGATCCTCAACATCTATCCGAAGAAGGGCGCGATCCTCGTCGGCGCCGATGCCGATATCGTCGTCTGGGATCCGAAGCGCTCCAAGACCATCTCCTCCAAGGCCCAGCAGTCGGCGATCGACTACAACGTCTTCGAAGGCAAGGAAGTGACCGGCCTGCCGCGCTACACGCTGACGCGCGGCGTGGTCGCGATCGAGGAAGGCACCATCAAGACCCGCGAGGGCCATGGCGAGTTCGTCAGGCGCGAGCCGGTCACGGCCGTCAGCAAGGCATTGTCCACCTGGAAGGAGATCACCTCTCCGCGCAAGGTGGAACGCACAGGCATTCCGGCAACCGGCGTATGACGATGCCCTATGACGATACGGCCATCAACCGGGGATCGACGCCTCCATGCCGATGACCTCACGCCGGCACCAGCACGTCCAGTTCCGGCAGAAGCACGACGCTTTCCTGCTCGTTCGGATCGGTGCGGGCGATGATCGCCGTGCACGGCGTGCTGCTGAGGTTTGCCGGCATATGCGGCACACCGGCCGGGATATAGAACAGTTCGCCGGCATGAACGACGACGTGCTGTTCCAGCCGGTCGCCGTACCAGGTGTGGGCCTCGCCGGAGAGCATGTATATCGCCGTCTCGTGCGCCTCGTGCAGATGCGCCTTGGCGCGGACGCCGGGCGGGATCGTCAGGAGGTGCATGCAGATGCCCTTGGCGCCGACCGTCTCGGCCGCGATCCCCTGGAAATAGCTGAGCCCCTGCTTGCCGTCATAGGCATGGTTGGGGCGAACGATGTGGCAGGTGGGCTTTGATGTCACGTCCATCCTCATCCTCCATGGAATGTATCGTCGATAAAACCGGCGGTAATGATAGCACGCAAACCGCGTTTCCGCGGCGAAAACAAGATCGGTCGCATTGATGCAAGCACCCTCCGTCGTATCCGCCAAGGATCTCTGTCTCACCTACCAGGCGAATGACGGCCCGGTGCGGGCGCTGAGCGATGTCAATCTCGATGTGCGCAAGGGCGATTTCGTCTCTTTCATCGGCCCGTCCGGCTGCGGCAAGACGACGTTCCTGCGCGTCATCGCCGATCTCGAAAAGAGCACTTCGGGCGAGATCTCGATCAACGGCATGACACCGGAGGAGGCCCGCAAGGCCCGCGCCTACGGCTACGTCTTCCAGGCGCCGGCGCTCTATCCCTGGCGCACCATCGAAAACAACATCGCCCTGCCCCTGGAAATCATGGGTTATGGTGGCGCCGACCGGACGAGGCGCATCGCCGAGGCGCTCGATCTCGTCAGCCTTTCCGGCTTCGAGAAGAAATTCCCCTGGCAGCTTTCCGGCGGCATGCAGCAGCGCGCCTCGATCGCCCGCGCCCTCGCCTTCGACGCAGACCTGCTGTTGATGGACGAACCCTTCGGCGCGCTGGATGAAATCGTCCGCGACCATCTGAACGAAGAGCTGCTGAAGCTCTGGGCCCGCACCAACAAGACGATCTGCTTCGTTACCCACTCTATCCCCGAGGCCGTCTACCTCTCGACCAAGATCGTGGTCATGTCGCCGCGCCCGGGCCGCGTCACCGATGTGATCGACTCGACGCTGCCCGCCGAACGGCCGCTCGACATCCGCGACACTCCCGAATTCCTGGAAATCGCTCACCGCGTTCGCGAGGGGCTGAGGACGGGGCATAGCCATGAGGTTTAGGCGATTGCACCCTCTCGACACCACATGGGGGCGAATCCCATGAAGTCAGACACCTTCAAAAACAAGATCGTCCCCGTCACCACCATCCTGCTCGCTCTCATAGCCATCTGGTATATCGCCGCCGTTCTCATGAATGCGCCGTTCCAGCGCGACATGGACAGCCGCGCCGGCGCCACGCCCACGACCTTCGAATTCATCGGCAAGACGCTGGCGCAGCCGAAGCCGATCCTGCCGGCGCCGCATCAGGTGGCGCAGAACGTCTACGAGAATACCGTCCTGCGCAGCCTTTCGAGCAATCGCAGCCTCGTCTACCACGGCTGGGTAACGCTCTCCTCCACCCTGCTCGGCTTCGGCTTCGGCATGTTGCTCGGCATTCTTCTCGCCGTCCTGATCGTGCACAACCGCGCCATGGACCGCTCGCTGATGCCTTGGCTGGTGGCGAGCCAGACCATACCGATCCTTGCCATCGCGCCGATGATCGTCATCATCTCCTACAATGTGCTGACCGGAGACAATGCGCTGGCGCATCTCCTGAACCTCGATTCCGACGCCTCCCGCCTCGTCTCCAAGGCGCTGATCTCCACGTACCTCTCCTTCTTTCCCGTCGCCGTCGGCATGGTGAAGGGATTGCGTTCGCCTGAAATCATCTATCTCGACCTGATGCGCACCTATTATGCGAGCCCGATGCAAACCTTCTGGAAGCTGCGCGTTCCGGCGTCGATCCCCTTCCTCTTCACCTCGATGAAGGTCGCGATCGCCGCGAGCCTCGTCGGCGCCATCGTCGGCGAACTGCCGACGGGTGCTGTCGCCGGCATCGGCTCGAAGCTGCTTGCCGGTTCCTATTACAGCCAGACCATCGATATCTGGGCAGCGCTCGTCGTCGGCTCGCTGCTTGCCGGCGTTCTCGTCGCGATCGTCGGCCTTGCGGGAAAGATCGTCGACCGCGCCATGGGAGGGAGGCCGGCATGAGACATCTGACCTTCTCCTGGCAGGGCGTGACCGCCCTCCTTCTCTGCGTCGCGGCGCTGACGAGCCTGCCCCTTCTGGGCGAGGGCGCGACGCGACCCGTGAGCGACGGCGCGGCGAGCCTCATCTTCATCATCGTCGCCGCGGCCGCTCTCCTGTCTTTTGCGCCGCAGCCGACGGCCTATCGCGCCACCGTGCTGTTCATCGGCGCGCATGGCGCCGCCTGGATGCTGCTTTCGGCTCTTTCCGGCAACGAGGCGACGGCAACGCGGGCTTTCTTCCTGTTGCTTTTCGCCTCCTGGCTGCTGGCCTGGCGATGCGTCACGGAGCTCTCGAAACTGCAACCCATTACCGCTGTCGGCAAGTCGGCGCTCCAGCTCCTGATTCCGGCGATCTTCGGCGCCTGGATCCTCATTCTCTGGGAGGCGGTCACGCGCGGCGGCGGCGTCCCCTTCATTCTGCTGCCGCCGCCGAGCGCCATCGGCACACGCATCATGGCCTCGCTGCCGATCCTCCGCGACGACGTCAGGCAGACGATCTTCAAGGCGGTGCTGATCGGCTATGTCGTCGGCTGCCTCAGCGGCTTCGTCGCGGCGGTGCTGGCCGACCGCATTGCCTTCCTGCGCCGCGGCCTGCTGCCGATAGGCAATATGGTGTCGGCGCTGCCGATCATCGGCATCGCCCCCGTCATGGTCATGTGGTTCGGCTTCGACTGGCCGTCGAAGGCCGCTGTCGTCATCATCATGACCTTCTTCCCGATGCTGGTGAACACGGTCGCCGGCCTTGCCGCCTCCGGCAGCATGGAGCGCGACCTGATGCGCACCTATGCCTCGAGCGACTGGCAGACGCTGCTGAAACTCAAGCTTCCGGCGGCGATGCCCTTCATTTTCAACGCACTGAAGATCAACTCGACGCTGGCGCTGATTGGTGCCATCGTTGCGGAATTCTTCGGAACGCCGATCGTCGGCATGGGCTTCCGCATCTCCACCGAGATCGGCCGCATGAATGTCGACATGGTCTGGGCGGAAATCGCCGTTGCGGCGCTGGCCGGCTCGATCTTCTATGGCGTCATCGCCCTGACGGAACGGGCGGTGACTTTCTGGCATCCGTCTATCCGTGGTGGCTAGGCGCGCACGGGCTTTGCAAAGGGCTCGGGCATAACTTCAGAGGGTAAGGACAAGAAAATGAAAAAGTTGATGGTCGCAATGATGGCAAGCGCAATGTCGCTTGCGGCAGCCCATGCGATGGCCGCCGACAAGGTGGTGCTGCAGCTGAAATGGGTCACGCAGGGCCAGTTCGGCGGTTACTACGTCGCCAAGGACAAGGGCTTCTACAAGGAAGAAGGCCTCGACGTCGAGATCAAGCCGGGCGGCCCCGATATCGCCCCCGAGCAGGTGATCGCCGGCGGCGGCGCCGATGTCATCGTCGACTGGATGGGCGGCGCGCTCGTTGCCCGCGAAAAGGGTGTTCCGCTCGTCAACATCGCCCAGCCCTACCAGAAGTCCGGCCTGGAAATGATCTGCCGCAAGGACGGGCCTGTCAAAACCGAGGCCGATTTCAAGGGCCACACGCTCGGCGTCTGGTTCTTCGGCAACGAATATCCCTTCTTCGCCTGGATGAACAAGCTGGGCCTGTCCACAGAAGGCGGGCCGAACGGCGTCACCGTGCTGAAGCAGAGCTTCGACGTACAGCCGCTCGTCCAGAAGCAGGCCGACTGCATCTCCGTCATGACCTATAACGAATACTGGCAGGCGATCGATGCCGGCTTCAAGCCGGAAGAGCTGACGGTCTTCAACTATACCCAGATGGGCAACGACCTGCTGGAAGATGGCCTCTATGCGATGGAAGACAAGCTGAAGGATCCGGCCTTCAAGGAGAAAATGGTCAAGTTCGTCCGCGCTTCGTTGAAGGGCTGGAAATATGCGACCGAGAACCCCGATGAAGCCGCCGAGATCGTCATGGACAATGGTGGCCAGGACGAGAACCACCAGAAGCGCATGATGGGCGAAGTCGCCAAGCTCGTCGGCGACGGCTCCGGCAAGCTGGACGAGGCGCTTTATGCCCGCACGGCAAAGGCGCTACTCGACCAGAAGATCATCAGCAAGGAACCCTCGGGCGCCTGGACGCACGACGTCACCGACGCCGCCGCCAAGTAATTACGCCAGGATGCGAAGCGAAACGCGCGGAGAAATTTCCGCGCGTTTTTTATTTTTCCCATTTAGATGATAAAAACGCCTTGCAGCTGTCGCATTTATCCCAAGTCAAACGTCATTGGGGGAGAAGCTCGATCAATCATCGTAATGTTCGCATAACCCTGCGATGATTGATTCAGGTTATGATGGTAATTATTATCGCCTCATGGGGAATTGTTTTCCACCGGGCTTGCATATCGAGCAAATCGATACCAACTAGAAGCCGATTTGCCGGCGAGGGATGAAGACGGCAAACGATGTGTGGATACCCCTGAGAATGCAGGAAAGGCGGTGGCCTGGTCGCGAGCTGAAATGGCAGACGCGCGAGTTCGGCTAACCTTGTGACAAGATTGGACCAAGACGCATGGTACTTAAGCCGTTTGGAATTCTAGGAACATCCACTTTTTTTGCAGCGGCTCTCGCTGCATCCGTCGCATTTTCGCAGGAAGCCCCGGTCGCAAAGCCGCAGCAGAACCTGCCGGCAATCGTCGTCACCACCGCGGTGAACCGCACCCTCGTCGACCGTGTCATCGGCACGGGAACGGTCAAGCCCGTCGAGGAAGTCTATATCCAGCCGCAGGTCGAGGGACTCTCGATCCGCACGCTCAAGGCCGATGTCGGCGACAAGGTCCAGGCGGAAAGCACACTGGCGACACTCAACGACGACGCGCTGGTGCTGGGGAAAAGCCAGATGATGGCGACGAAGGCCAAGGGCGAGGCGACCCTTGCCCAGCTGCGCGCCCAGCTCATCGAGGCGCAGGCCAATGCGGAACAGGCAAGGCAGCAGCAGGCCCGCGCCCAGGAAATGGGCAAGAAGGGCACGGTTTCCACCGCCCAGGTCGAGCAGGCCGATGCGACCGCCGCCGCCGCCAATGCCCGCGTCGTCTCCGCCGAACAGGCGATAGAGGTCGCCGAAGCCGATCTCAAAGTCTTCGACAGCCAGATCGCAGATGCGGATCTGAAGCTGGCCCGCACCGCCGTCAGGACGCCGGTCGCCGGCACGGTCGCGGCAAAGAATGCCAAGGTCGGCGCCATTGCCGCCGGCAACGGAAATCCGCTGTTCACCATCATTCGCGACGGTGATGTCGAGCTTGTCGCCGAAGTCGCCGAAAGCGATATCGTCAGGGTCATGCCGGGTCAGAAGGCGACGGTTTCGCTCTCCGGCAGCCGTGAAAAACTTTCCGGCGCCGTGCGCCTGGTGTCGCCGACCGTCGATCCAGTGACCCGCCTTGGTCTCGTCCACATCTCCATCGACGACGACAGCAAGGCGCGTTCCGGCATGTACGGCAGCGCCGAGATCATCGTGCGCGAGGCCGAGGGTGTATCGCTTCCCCTGACCGCGGTTCTCACCGGCAGCGAGGGATCTTCCGCCCGCAAGGTCGAGGGCGGCGTGGTAAAATTTGCGAAGATCGAAACCGGCATTCAAGACGGCCCCTATGTCGAGATCATCAGTGGATTGAAGACCGGCGACGAGGTCGTCGCCAAGGCGGGCGCTTATGTCCGCGACGGCGACCACATCACGCCGGTGCATGAGCAGCCCTCGGCTTCCAACTAAAGAGACCATCCGATGAATTTTTCAGCCTGGTCCATTCGAAATCCCATCGCGCCGCTTCTGGCCTTCTGCCTGCTGATCTTCATCGGCATGCAGTCTTTCAACTCGCTGCCGATCACGCGCTTCCCCAACATCGACGTGCCGCTCGTTTCGATCAGCGTGACGCAGAGCGGCGCCTCGCCGGCCGAGCTCGAAATGCAGGTGACGAAGGAGATCGAAGACGCGATCGCCTCCATCACCGGCATCGATGAAATCCAGTCGACGGTGACTGACGGCAGCTCACAGACCAACGTGATGTTCCGGATGGAAGTCCCGACGGAACAGGCCGTACAGGACGTCAAGGACGCGATCGACCGCATTCGCAGCGATCTGCCGGCCACAGCCGAAGCACCGATCGTCACCAAGGTCGATGTCGAGGGCCAGGCAATCCAGACCTTCGCCGTTTCCTCGCCCGACATGTCGCTGGAAGAACTCTCCTGGTTCGTCGACGATACGATCAAGCGTGCACTGCAGGGCCAGGCCGGCATCGGCCGCGTCGACCGTTACGGCGGCGCCGAGCGCGAAGTGCGCATCGAGCTCACTCCCGACAAACTGAACGCCTACGGCATCACCGCCGCAAGCGTGAACCAGCAGCTGCGCGGCACCAACGTCGACCTCGGCTCGGGCCGCGGCCAGGTGGCGGGCAGCGAACAGGCGATCCGCGTTCTCGGCGATGCCCGCAACGTCGCCGAGCTTGCAGACACGACGATTGCGCTGCCGAGCGGCCGCTTCGTCAAGCTGTCCGAACTCGGCGCCATCAAGGATACCTACGAGGAACCAAAATCCTTCTCGCGCTTCAACGATACACCTGTTGTCACCTTCGGCGTCTTCCGTTCGAAGGGCGCAAGCGAGGTCAGCGTCGCCGAAACCGTGGGCAAGAGTCTCGACAAGGTTCGGAGCGAAAACCCGAACGTCAAGATCGAGATGATCGACGATTCGGTCTATTTCACCTACGGCAACTACGAAGCCGCCATTCATACACTGCTCGAAGGCGCGCTGCTCGCCGTCATCGTCGTCCTTCTGTTCCTCAGGAACTGGCGCGCGACCCTGATCTCGGCCATCGCCCTTCCGCTCTCCGCGATCCCGACCTTCTGGGTCATGCACATGATGGGCTTCTCGCTGAACCTCGTCAGCTTCCTCGCCCTGACGCTGGCGACAGGTATCCTCGTCGACGACGCGATCGTGGAAATCGAGAACATCGCCCGCCATATCAAGATGGGCAAGACGCCCTATCGGGCGGCGATCGAGGCGGCTGATGAAATCGGCCTCGCCGTCATCGCCACCACCTTCACCATCATCGCCGTCTTCGTGCCCGTTTCCTTCATGCCGGGCATTCCGGGCCAGTATTTCATCCAGTTCGGCCTGACCGTTGCCTTCTCCGTCTTCTTCTCTCTGCTGGTCGCGCGCCTCATCACTCCGATGATGGCCGCCTATCTGATGCGCGCCGAAGACGGCGTCGATGACCATCACGACAATGACAGCCTGCTGATGCGTGGATACACGCGCCTCATACGCGGCACGACCGGGCGCTGGTACACGCGTTATGCGACGCTGCTTGTGGCATTCGGTTTCCTGGCCGGTTCCATTTTGCTGCTAATGCAGGTTCCCGGCAGCTTTTTGCCGCCGGAAGATGCCTCGCGCATCGTTCTCTCCGTAGAGCTGCCGCCCAATGCACGGCTCGACGATACCGAGAAGACGACGGATGCGATCTACGACAGGGTCAAGGACATCAACGGCGTCGAAAGCGTCTTCGTCCTCGGCGGCGCATCGCCGAAGGGGGAACTCGAACTGCGCCGTGCGACCATCACGCTGGCACTTCACAAGCTCGACCAATCGCTGATCAAGAAGATGGTCAACGACGGGCTCGGCCATATCCCGGTCATCGGTCCGATGCTGCCGAAGGTGGAAGTCCACGGCCGCGAACGTCCGCAATGGAGTATCGAAAAGGAAGTCTTCGCCAAGCTGCACGATATTCCAGACGTTCGTATCTTGAAGCTCAACGACCGCGGCGAACGCGACCTCTCCTTCAACTTCCTCTCCAAGAACGAGAAGGACCTGAACGACGCCGTCGGCATTCTGGAATCCAAGCTTCGCGCCGACCCGCTGCTGGCCAATGTCAGCGCCGACGGCGCCCTGCCCCGCCCGGAACTGCAGGTCTACCCGCGCAAGAACGAGGCCGCCCGCCTCGGGATCACTCCGCAACAGATCTCCGAGACGATCCGCGTTGCCACCATTGGCGATGTTGATGCGGCCCTTGCCAAGATCTCGCTTGACGATCGCCAGATCCCGATCCGCGTCCAGGCTGCGCTCGATATGCGCCGCGACCTTGCGGCCCTCCGGGCATTGAAGATCCAGACCGCCAGCGGCGGCACCGTTCCGCTCTCGAGCGTCGCCAATATCGACTATTCGGAAGGCGTCAGCTCGATCAAGCGCAACAACCGCTACCGCGTCGTCTCGATCGGCTCCGACCTGCCGCAGGGCGTGGCGCTCGACACTGCTTCGGCCCGGTTCCGCCAGATCGTCGACGAGGCCAAGATCCCGGCCACGGTGCATCTTGCCGAAAGTGGCGACACCAAGGTGCAGTCCGAGATGCAGCAGAGCTTCGTCAACGCCATGTTGATGGGCCTCCTGCTGGTGTTGACCGTGCTGATCCTGCTCTTCAAGGACGTGATCCAGCCCTTCACCATCCTGTTCTCACTGCCGCTCGCCATTGGCGGCGTCGCAGCCGCCCTGATTCTCACCAGCAATCCGCTGTCCATGCCTGTCATGATCGGCATCCTGATGCTGATGGGTGTCGTCACCAAGAACGCCATCCTGCTCGTCGATTTTGCGATCGAGATGCGCCACCAGGGCATGGCCCGCGTCGAAGCCATGGTCGAAGCCGGCCGCAAACGTGCCCGGCCGATCATCATGACCTCGATCGCCATGTCGGCGGGCATGCTGCCTTCCGCGCTCGGCGTTGGCGAGGGCGGCTCCTTCCGCGCGCCGATGGCGATCGCGGTGATCGGCGGCATCATCGTCTCGACGGTGCTCTCGCTTGTCGTCGTGCCCTCCTTCTTCCTGATCATGGACGATCTCTCCCGCCTGCTCGGCTGGATGTTCGGCCGCCTGGTCGGCAGGAAGGACGAGGAGGACCTGCCGCTCTCGCGCGAGGATCTCTCCCGCGTTACCCGCGAAAACCAGAGCGACATCGACGCGCTGGACGAGCGCCTGACTGCGATCGAAAAGCCGGACAGCAAGCGCAAGAGCGCCAACGACACCAACGTGCTTCGCTTGCCGCCCTTCGCGGCGGAGTGAACAAACGCCAGAAAGCGGACGGGCCGGGACGATCTCCCGGCCCGTTTCGTTTTGCCGATCGTTTTCGCATTTGAGCGAAATCAATTCCACCGCCGTCTCCCTCCTTTATCTTGGCCGGCATGCACGGGAAATCGGAAAGACAGGCTGTTGCCGGAGGCTGGGAGATGGAGCGAACGCCGACATCCGGCGGGCATGAAATGACCATGCTTGCCGAGGCCGACATCATGACCGGGCTCGACCATGACGAAGCCGCGGCGCTGCGCGCCTGCGCCACCGTCCGCCTCTGCGATCCGCACGAGATCCTTTTCGAGGAGGGCGAGAAAGCCGCCTATTTCTACTGCGTGCTCAGCGGTTATATCAGGCTCTATCGCAGCAACGGCGACAACAGGTTTGCCGATATCCGCATCTGCGAGCCCGGCGACAGCTTCGCCGAATGCCTGATCCATGCCGAAGCGATCTATCGCTACGGCGCACAGGCAGTGGACCATAGCGTGCTGGCGTGCTTCGACCTTGCCAAGATACGACCCTTGCTTGAGGAGCGCCCGCGGATCGGCAAGGCGATCATGCGCAGCCTGTCGCTACATCTAATCTCGACGATGGAATGTCCGGCGGGCGACCGCATGCAGACCGCGCCGCAGCGCGTCGCCCATTATCTGCTGACCCACTGCACCGAAAACGGTGCGGCCGCCTCGCTGCGGCTGCCTTTTCCGAAAGGCCTGCTTGCCCGCAAGCTGGGTCTCGCGCCGGAAGCGCTCTCGCGCGCCTTCTCGACGCTGAAGACGGCAGGTGTGACGGTGCGCGGCCGGGCCATCGCAATCAGCAACGTCGATGTGCTGCGGCAGGTCTGACCGTCCTTGTCGCCAGGAGGGGAAACCCGTCGCGGTCAGTCTTCCACCACCTCAATCTCGGGACTGCCGGCGAGGATGAGCCGCAGGCGGCCGCGGTCAACGCGCTCGAGCATGATCGAGCCCGCCTTTTCCTCCAGTCGCCGGCGCAGCAAGATCAGCCGGGTCTCCAGATTGTCCTTGAAATCAGGCAGCTGCAGGCGCCGGTCGCGGCGGATCTCGCGGTTCAGGAAGTCCTGCTTGCCGGTGCGCGCATAGTCTTCGAGGAAATGCAGGAGCAGCCGCCCCGGCACGCCGCGGATGAGATAATCGTCATCGACGAACAGCGAACCGTCGCGTGGGTAGAAGCGCACGGCGATGCGCCGGCCGGCGGGCACGCTGCCGGAAGGGTCGGCCGGCGCATCGGCCTTTTCGCGCCCGTTCGTCTCCCCCCGCTCGCGTTCCTCGGAAAGGAAGGAGAGCGCGGTGGCCAGATGCGCCGCGATCACGACCAGCGCCTCCTCGTCACGATGGCGGAAGGTAAAGCGCTCGATCGATTCCGAAAACAGCACGCCGACGAGCCTTCCCCGCGCGACAAGCGGCAGCGCGATCTGGCTGAGCGGCTTGTCAAGCGCCGGAAGCGGGATCGGCGTCTCATCCTCGACGCCCGCCATGGTCCGCACCGCCTGGATGTAGCGCTGGCCGCGGCTCAAGTCGGTGATCCGCACATTGCGCCGCCGCTCGGCCGCAACGCCGATAATGCCGCGCCCGGGAGGAACCTCGGCGCCGAAGCCGAATTGGTCGTAGCCGCGGCTGGCGATCGTCGTCAGCCCGCCGCGTTCGCCGTCCGGCACCAGCACCATGGAATGGTTGTAGCCGAAGAGCTTGCCGAGGCCCTCAAGCGTCACGTCGAGCAGCGTTTCCGGATCGCTGCACGCTGACATCCGTGCCGTCAGCCTCGCCACCTTGCCCATCAGGTCGGGCAGCACGAGCGGCTCCGGCTCGACCAGCGGATTGGCGGCCGGCACGGCCCGACAGTCCTCCATCCGGTAGATGTCGACGGCGCGCAGCTTCATGATTCCGGTCATCCGGCTTTCCAGGATCGCCAGATGGATCGCCACCCGCTCGAAGGTCTCGCTCTCCGTCTCGGAGCGCTCGAACATCAGGTCGAGCACATGCTGCTGGCCGCTATAACCGTCGACGACCATCACGGTCGCGAGCCCGTTGCGCGCCACGTTGGTGGCGGTTTTGGAGAAGAACTGGTTGGAGAGCGCGACATGCGTCTCGTCTACGTAATGCACGTGCGAGAGATAGGAGATATTGGGCATTCCGTCCGCATCGGTGGTGGCGATGACGGAGGGAATGATACCCTCGAAACTGTCCCGTAGCCTTTCGAGCGGAATCATGCGACGGCTTCCGGCGTCAGCCTGCGTCCGGCGCCCGGTCCGGGCGTCTGCTCGAAGATCTCCTGCGGCTCGATCGTCATGCAGACGAGTTCCTGGTCCGAGAGCGTGCTCGAGAGCTGCATCCGGGTGACCCCGAGCGCCAGCATCCGCGCGAGCTGTTCTGCGACATAGGCCTGGCCCAGTGCCCGGAAGGCGGCATCCGCCGGCCCCGCCTCCAGGACCCGGCCCTTGATCTGGTAGGCCTTGTAGTCGGCGGCCCGCACAAAGGTCGTGGCAATCGGCCGGCCGGCCAGCGCCTCTCCCGCGGCATCAGGCCATTGGCTGCCGGAGGCGAGAAAGTGCAGATGCCCGCTCTGCCGGTCGACGCGTACGCCGGAGCCGCGGCCAATCATCGGCCGGCCGGCCTCGTCGCGCGTCGCGAACAGGATCATGACGGGACTCTCTATGAATTCCACAAGTTCCGGCCCCAACAATGCTTTCCCCCCCGATGTCAGGCGATGATAGTTAGTTAGGATATTCTTAGCAATCGTTCCAATTGCTTAGGATGGTTTTAGGAAGCGTCTCGCAAAGGCCTCGGTTATCTCACGGCCATCAGCCCGGCGCACATAAGGAGGCGCCGGCCAACGAGAGGAAAACCATCGTGAGCCACGAATTCTCGCTTACCAGCATCCCCGATCTCAACGGCCGTTACGACATTTACGGCGCGATACACAAAGGCCTGCGCAAGGCCGGCTGCGACCTGCTCGGACGCCTCGGCACGGCCGATTTCCAGAATGTCGAGGAGACGGTCTTCCTGATCGGCGATCTGCGCCATTATCTGATGCTTGCCGCCTCCCACGTCAGTCACGAGGACGACAATATCCACGTGGCGCTCGCCGCCAAAGGCGTCTCGACCGTCACGCTGGACGAGCAGCACGACGACCACCGCACCGCCTTCCGCGAGCTGGAAGAACTTGTTGTCGCCTGGGAGAACGCCTGGCCGCTGCACAAGTCCGCCTGCGGCCGCAAACTTTATCTCGCCTTTGCCGCCTATATCGCCGACGACTTCGCGCATATGCATGAGGAGGAGGCGGTGACCGGCCCTCTGCTGTGGCGCAACTTCACCGACCAGGAAATATTCGGCATCGAAATGCGCATCATCGGCTCCCTGCCGCCGGAGAAGAGCATGGCCTTCATGCGCCTCATGATCCCGGCGATCAATCCGGCGGAGCGTGCGGCACTCCTGGGCGCCATGAAGAAGGATGCGCCGCCGGAAATCTTCCAGGCAGTCATCGACTTCGCCGTCCGTCCGGGGCTTTCGGCCGGCGACTTCGCCATGCTTGCCGACGCGCTGAAGCTGGCCGCCTGAAAGGATTGCTGCGGGCGGAGGATCGAGGCTCCGCCCGTGGCATCGCCGAGCATTTCTGGAGAAGAACCATGTGCAAACCGAACGGCAAGGCCGGCATTCCGGCCGCGTGTCCGCGCCGCGGCGGATGTCGCGGCTGCGCCATGCTGCTTTCCGCCCTGGCGGGGGAGGGAAGCGCCTCGCGTCTTGACGCGCTCGTCAAAGAAGGACGCCCGCCGCCCGCGTCGGAGAACCGCTCTAGGTCAATTCGGGCTAAATCTAGAGCCCGCCTTGCTCTCTCAGGAAGCTGACGATCGAGCTGACACCGTCGCCGCGCTTCATGTCTGAGAACACGAACGGGCGGCTCGCGCGCATGCGCGTCGCATCCCTGTCCATCACCTCGAGATCGGCGCCGACATGGGGTGCGAGATCCTTCTTGTTGATGACGAGCAGGTCCGAGCGGGTGATCCCCGGCCCGCCCTTGCGCGGGATTTCCTCGCCCTGGCAGACGGAGATGACATAGATAGTGATATCGGCAAGGTCAGGCGAAAAGGTCGCCGCCAGATTGTCGCCGCCGGATTCGATGAAAACAACGTCGAGATCGGGGATACGCTCGTTGAGGCCGGCGATCGCCTGGAGATTAATCGTCGCATCCTCGCGAATGGCGGTATGCGGGCAGCCGCCCGTCTCGACGCCGACGATGCGGTCCGAAGGCAGTGCCTGCATGCGCACCAGCGCCTCGGCATCCTCGGTCGTATAGATGTCGTTGGTGACGACGGCGACGGAATAGTCGTCGCGCATCGCCTTGCAGAGCTTTTCCGTCAGCGCCGTCTTGCCCGAGCCGACCGGTCCGCCGATGCCGACGCGCAGAGGTCCGTTTCTTGATTTCATGTGTCTCACTCCAATCGAACCCGATGATAGCGCCGCCGCCGGCGAGCGCCACCGTCAAATGACGCAGCTCCCGCGGAAATTTTGGACCCTTATGAGCGGAACAGCCGCGTCACCTGGGTTTCGTGGCGCAGGCTCGCTATATCGGCCTGCACCGTCGCCGACCCCAGATCGTCGAGCGTCGAGACGGTCGCCCGCCGGGCGATCTCCGCAATGTGCTCTTCGAGACCGGCAAGGACCGCAACACCGTCCTTCTGTCCGGTGACGCCGAGACGGATGCCCGCCGAAACCGCCTGTGAGGCATAGGCATGCAGGAAGGCGGCGAGCGCCTTCTCGGGCGAGATACCATGCGCGCCCGTCACCGCCCCAACAGCAACGGGATAGGCAGCCTTCTGAGGCAACCTTTCGAACACGCCGTCCGGCCAGGCTCGCGCAGCCGCGAGGAAGGCCTCGCCGAGCAGCATCGTTTCCTGATGGCGTTCACGCGATCCGGCAAGCGCCTCGGCGAGTGCGGCGATTTCGGCAAGGAGCGCGGGATCCACATGGCGCCTGTGGCTTTCGGCCATCAGCACGGCATCGTTCCAGGCCGAACCATGGCCGATCAGCGTCCCGATCCAGGCCGCAAGCGAGGCCGCATCGGTGACCAGCCCATCGGCCACCGCCCGCTCCAGTCCGCCCGAATAGGCAAAGCCGCCGATCGGAAAGGCCGGCGAGAGCCATGCCGTCAGGCGCAGCAATGCCTGTAGCTCGCGATCCCCAGTCATCGCGCCTCAGTCGTGCTTGTGGCCGTGATGCCCGTGACCATGGTCGTGGTCATGGTCGCAGTTGTGATCATGTTTGTGGTCATGGTCATGCACGTGATCGTGGTGTTCGTTCCCATGGGCATGGCTATGTCCATGACCATGTGCGGCATGCCCATGATCATGCGAATGCCCGCCCTGGGAATGATAGGCTCCCCGCGCCGGCTGGAAGGGCTCGTCGATCTCCAGCACCGAGGCCCCCAGTCCCTGCAGCATGGCGCGGATGACATGATCGCGCAGGATGACGATGCGGTCTTCTTCGATCTGGGCGGCAAGATGACGGTTGCCAAGATGCCAGGCAAGCTCGACGAGATGCACGCGATCGCGTCCGCGAATTTCGAAGAGCTTCTCGTCGGCCGCAAGAATCTCGATCAGTTCGCCGTCCTCGCGCACCAGCAGGTCGCCATTGGCGAAAAGCACCGGATCCTTGAGATCGAGCATGACCATCTCGCCGTTTTCCAGATGCAGGAGCTTGCGGCGAAGATGGCGCAGGTCATGCGGCAGCTTGACCTGGGCGGTCGGATGGGAAGAAGGAGTGCCGGCGGGAAGATATGAGGTGACGCGCTGCATGATATGTCCGTTTTGATGAGACGACGACCATGCAAAATAGCCTTTCCCGATGCAAGCACCAATGACCTTTCGCTTGCGTCTCGGCTTTTATATTCCGTAGGCCTGCATCACGTTGTCGCTGCCCGTGCCCCGGCTCTCAGTGCCGAAGCCGTTTTCGGCAAGCCCGTGCCAGGCATGCTGCAGACCTTCCCGCTCGTGCACAACGCGATTGCGCCCGAGCGCCTTGGCGAGATAGAGCGCCCGGTCGGCCGAAGCATAGACCTGCTGTTTGCTGCGCCCGGCGACGAGATCGGCGACGCCGCCGGAAATGGTGATGGCGATATTATGCCCTTCCGCCGTGATCGGCCTGCCGGCGATGCGCGCTTGCACGGCCTGAATCCGTTCCAGCCGTGCCTCCAGCGGTTCGCCTGAAA
Source organism: Rhizobium fabae (assembly GCF_003985135.1). Classification (NCBI taxonomy): domain Bacteria; kingdom Pseudomonadati; phylum Pseudomonadota; class Alphaproteobacteria; order Hyphomicrobiales; family Rhizobiaceae; genus Rhizobium; species Rhizobium fabae. The sequence continues at coordinate 110,383 of NZ_ML133657.1, read as the reverse complement.
CGATGACGCCGAATTCCTCGCCGCCGAGCCGCGCGACGACGGACAATTCGTCGAAGGCCGACGTCAGCACGGCCGAGACCGCCATGATGACCGCATCGCCGCAGGCATGGCCGAAGCGATCGTTGATCGCCTTGAAGCGATCGACGTCGAAAATGACAAGGGAGGCGTTGTCCTCGGTGGCATCAAGCGCCTCCGTGAAGGCGCGCCGGTTCAACAGGCCGGAGAGTGTGTCCGTACGGCTGAGCTTTTCGAACTCCGCCCGCGACAGCGTCAGCTCGTGCATGGTGAACCCCGCGGCCAGCGACAGCATGCCGGAGACCGTCCCGCCGACGAGCCAGGAAAAAATGGCGGCGAAGCCGATCGCATGCGGCAGCGTCATCGGCAACAGCCCAAAAAAACCGAGCGGCGGTATCGTCAGCGCGATGATGACGCCGGAGAGAATGACCGCGAGAAAGCTCATCTTCAGCGCGAAGACATAGACGTTCCTGCGGTATTGAAAGTTGCCCAAATCGGCCTGCAGCGACATCCAGTTTCTCATGAGAATCAACCTTCCTGCCCGGCGTTGCAAGGCATTGATAAGAGCCCAATTGCTGCGGGTGTCTTAATCGACTCGTTAAAATTCGAACGGTTTCTGACGATTCGGTATACAGATTTTTTCTAGCAGGGGATGCAGATGTCCAATCCCTGAATCGGACAGCACAGAGAGACAGTTAGATAATTGAAATAAAAGCGCTTTTTTGCGCTGTCCTGCGGGGCTGTTCCAGAATGGTTTAACTGGGGAAAATACTGGTTTCTCCCCTGATTTTTACAACCGAATGGAGAGTGCCATTCACAATTTAGTTTAAGAGCGGAATGGCCGTCGGTTGCTTCAATTGTAGACACCGACGGATAAACGCAATGATTGTGGAAGCGGGTTCCATAAGCCGGTTCGAAGCCCGGCCGAGCGCAAAGCTGCGGCGGTCCAGGTGTTGCAGCCGAAGAGAGCGTTGAAGTATCCCTTGGCTTCGAAGAACCGGTCGATCTCGCCGTAACCCGCATCGGGGATCGGTACGATCTCGCCTGTGTCACGGACGAAGCTATCCACCATGAAGTGACGCAGCCGCACCAGTTGATCGTCGCTGATATCGAATGCCGTGACAGCCGGCTGCGGCTCGGTGATATGACCGGCGAGATCCACATGCAGCACCGAACGGTCGATTGTCAGCGCCCGCAGCACGGGCATCGGCTTCAGCTCCGCCCAGGTCGGGGTTTCCAGATAGAAGGCGCGGCCGCCCCAGCCGATGACGAGCCATTCCGCATTCGGATGGCCGAGCGGAAAACCGGTATCGTCCAGAAAGGAAAATGCCGCCCGCGTCTCCTCGTCGATCGGAATGGCGATATCGGTATGAATCGGTCCCGATAGCAGGAGAATCCGCTGCGTCGCCTCCGTGGACGACGCCTTGATAGGAGCAATCAGCGGCCGCGGAATGAAGGTTCCGCCCGCAGCCAGAGCCACGAGCAGGACCATGATCCGCATTAGCCAGCGCATGCCGGTCAGCACGGAATGGCCGGCTAAAACAGGAAATAGCGCTGCGCCATCGGCAGCACCGTCGCCGGCTCACATGTCAGCAATTCGCCGTTTGCCCTGACTTCGTAAGTCTCCGGATCGACCTCGATCTCGGGTGTCAGGTCGTTGTGGATCATCGACGCCTTGGAGATGCCGCCGCGCGTATTTTTCACCGCCACGAGTTCCTTGGCGACGCCGAGCCTGCCCTTCAGGCCGGCATCGAGCGAGGCCTGGCTGACGAAAGTGACGGAGGAATTGGTGAGACTCTTGCCGTAGGAGGCAAACATCGGCCGGTAGTGGACCGGCTGCGGCGTCGGGATCGAGGCGTTCGGATCACCCATGGGTGCTGCCGCGATCGAGCCGCCGAGCAGCACCATATCGGGCTTCACGCCGAAGAAGGCTGGGTTCCACAATACGAGGTCGGCGCGTTTGCCGACTTCGACCGAGCCGATCTCATGGCTGAGACCATGGGCGATCGCCGGGTTGATCGTGTATTTGGCGATATAGCGGCGGACGCGGAAATTGTCGTTGTCGCCCTTTTCCTCCTTCAGCCGGCCGCGCTGGCGCTTCATCTTGTCGGCCGTCTGCCAGGTGCGGATCGCCACCTCGCCGACACGGCCCATGGCCTGGCTGTCGGACGAGATGATCGAGAAGGCGCCGATATCGTGCAGGATGTCTTCGGCTGCGATGGTCTCCTTGCGGATACGGCTTTCGGCAAAGGCGATATCCTCGGGGATCGACGGCGACAGGTGATGGCAGACCATCAGCATGTCGAGATGCTCGGCAATCGTATTGACGGTATAGGGCCGCGTCGGATTGGTCGACGAGGGAATGACGTTCGGCTGGCCGCAGATCTTGATGATATCAGGCGCATGCCCGCCGCCTGCGCCTTCTGTATGGAAGGCATGGATGGTGCGGCCCTTGATGGCGCCGATCGTATCCTCGACGAAGCCGCTTTCGTTCAGCGTATCCGTGTGGATCATCACCTGCACGTCGTATTCGTCGGCGACCGAGAGGCAGCAGTCGATGGCGCCCGGCGTCGTGCCCCAGTCCTCATGCAGCTTCAGCGAGGTGGCGCCGGCCAGCACCATTTCCTGTAACGCACCCGGCAGCGAGGCATTGCCCTTGCCGGCAAAGGCGAGGTTCATCGGGAAGGCGTCGGCGGCCTCGATCATGCGCGCGAGATGCCAGGGACCGGGCGTACACGTGGTGGCGAGCGTGCCATGCGCCGGCCCTGTGCCCCCGCCGAGCATGCAGGTTATGCCTGACATCAGCGCTTCCTCGATCTGCTGGGGCGCGATGAAGTGGATGTGGCTGTCCATGCCGCCTGCTGTCACGATCTTTCCTTCGGCGGCGATCGCCTCCGTGCCCGGGCCGACGATAATGTTGACGCCGGGCTGCATGTCGGGATTGCCGGCCTTGCCGATCGCAACAATGCGCCCGCTCTTGAGCCCGATATCGGCCTTGTAGATGCCCGAATGATCGACGATGACGGCATTGGTGATGACCGTATCGACCGCACCATCCGCCCGCGTCACCTGGCTCTGGCCCATGCCGTCGCGGATCACCTTGCCGCCGCCGAACTTCACCTCCTCGCCATAGGTCGTGAAATCCTTCTCGATCTCGATGAAAAGCTCCGTATCGGCAAGGCGTACCTTGTCGCCGGTGGTCGGTCCGAACATGCCGGCATAGGCGGCGCGCGAGATCTTATAGGGCATCCATCAGGCTCCGTAGGAGGAAGAAACAAGCATTTTTCCGTCAAGCCGCGTTATGCGGCCGGCGGCAACATAAGTATCGACAAGCTGCCTTTCGGCGCCGAACGGGTGCCATTCCCAGCCGGCGTGACCGAAGCCGGCCAACACTACCTCGGCGTCGGCAAATTTATTCAGCACCTCGGCGATGACGATCATGCCACTGCTCGGCACGACGTAAGGTGCGGGATCAAAGGCCGAAAGCGCCGCATCCACGGCCTCGTGTACCGACTTGTCGATGACGAGGTGCGTCTTAGCTGTCTCGGCGCAAAATGCACTGAACGCATCTGTATAATCGTCGCAGAAATCGTCGAGTTCAGGATGCGAGACGGCAAGCGGCGCCCGCAGTGCCTCGAATTTTTCCGGGTCGCGCACGCTCCAGATCTCGGCGGCCGAGACGACGCCTGGATGGGCGCGCCATTGCTCAGAGCCGAGCATCGCCTTTGCCGGCCTGCCGGTATTGCAGACCGCGACGGCATCGGTACAGCTGCCGCCGGCGCCATAGGAGCGGCAATCGTTGAAGCGGATGACGAAATCGGCAGCATCGATGACGCCAGCCGCTCCTTCCCCGATCTCACCATTGCCGACGATCATGATCTTGCTCGCCACCTCAGTTGCTCATCGAATCTTCGAGCTCTTTCAGCTCTTTCGTGCGTTTGTCCGTGATATCGGCGAGGCATCCTGCGACCAGCATGGGCTCCATCGTGCCACCGCGCGCCTGGAAGCCGGCGGCATCGCATTCGGCATCACGATAATCGATCCAGGCGCGCTGCGCCTTGACCAGCGCCTGCTCCGCGCCCTTCATATCGCCGTCCAGATCCTTGTCGATCGCCACCATCGCGGCGCGCGTTTTCTTATATTGCGCGTTCAGCGCCTTGTCGGCGGTCTCGTGGCGCGCCGCCTCGCAGGAGGTCATGTCCGATTGCGTCTGGGGGTTCTTGCAATCGATATCCTGGGCAGAAGCCGCGCCTGAAATCAGCAGCATCGCCACCCCGACGAGGCAGATATTCAAACGCATGCGTCCCTCCCGCTTGTTTAGAGCTTGCCCATCACCAGCTGACGGAAACCATAGACCTCGCGCTTGCCGGAAAGCGGGATCAGCGTCACCGAGCGGGTCTGCCCCGGCTCAAAGCGCACGGCCGTTCCGGCCGGAATATCGAGCCTTTTGCCGTGAGCCGCCGCGCGGTCGAAGGAAAGCCCGGCATTGGTTTCGGCGAAATGGTAATGGCTGCCGACCTGCACCGGCCGGTCGCCCGTATTGGAAACCTCCAGCGTCACCGTCGGCGCGCCGGCATTGAGTTCGATGTCGCCGCTTGCGGCAATGATCTCGCCCGGAATCATCTCATTCTCCTTAAGCCGCCTTGGGCGCGCAGCCCTCAGCTTTCAGCACACGCTTCGTCGATGCCGGATTTTTGGCGAGCATCGCGACCGGCCGAACCGGCCTAGCGACGAGATTGCCGCCGCAGTTCGGGCAGACACCCTTCAGCACGTTGTCCACGCAATCGGCGCAGAAGGTGCATTCATAGGTGCAAATCCGCGCCTCAGCACTATCCGGCGGCAAATCCTTGTCGCAGCACTCGCAATTGGGCCTGAGTTCCAGCATATCAACTCCTCACCGGATCGGTTCGTGCACGGTGACGAGCTTGGTCCCATCGGGGAATGTCGCCTCCACCTGCACGTCATGGATCATCTCGGCAACGCCCTCCATCACCTGACTGCGGTCGATCACATGGGCGCCGGCCTCCATCAGTTCGGCGACCGGGCGGCCGTCGCGAGCGCCTTCGACGACGAAATCGCTGATCAGCGCGATCGCTTCGGGATAGTTCAGCTTGACGCCGCGCTCCAGCCGCCGGCGCGCCACGATCGCCGCCATTGAAATCAACAGCTTGTCTTTTTCTCTCGGAGTGAGGTTCATCGCTTGTCCATCTGCTGCGTGCTTGAATTCACAGATTCCAGACTTTCGGCACAGGCGCACCGTTGCGCAAGGTGGAAATGACCGGGATCAGGATTTTTCTGAGCGAGAAGCCGTCAGGCGCGGCAAGGCGCACGATGAGCTTGTCGCTCCAGGCGCTCGCTCCGCCCATCGGCCCTTCGACGAGCGGCCGCACCTTGCCGAGATAGGCCTCCGCCAGCGGCCCCGCATAGAGCAGCGTCGCAAAGGCCACCTGCCCGCCGAGCACGGCCTGGCGCGCGGCAAGGGCCGCCACGCCATCGGAAAGCCTGAGTTCCTCGGCATGGATCAGACGGCCGGACCGGCGGATACGCCAGCGGTCGCGGAAAAGCCCCGTCTCCATCATCTCGCCCATCGCCTTGCGCCCGAGCAGCACGGCTTCGACGGCCAGAAATTCGGCTTTCTCGTCAAGATCGACATCCAGCCGGCGAGACAGCGATGCGCGGTCGAAAAGGATCGTCTCCTGCGGCAGCCAGTCGACGCGGGCACCCGCGCCGACCTCGATCGTGGTCGAAACCTCCGCCGTGCCGGCCGAAGCCTTGTAGATCTTCTCGCAGGCCTGGGTGGTGACGTCGATCCGCGTACCGGCGCCGGCAACGACGCTCCAGGCCATGCGGTCACCGCCTGTCAAACCACCAGCGGTATTGATGATCACGGCTTCCATCGAAGCATCGAAGGTATCGGGCAGGCGGATCTTTGCCGCGCCCTCCTGATAGAGTTCGCGGATACGCGTGCGGCCATCGAACAGCTTTGCCGCCAGATGCCCACGTCCTTCCGCTCTTTGCGGTCTCGTGCTCGCCGCCGCAATCGTCATATCGTCCTCTTCGGCCACGCCACCGGTTTTCATTCAATCGCGCGGATGACGGAAAGCAAGCAATTCCCATGCCGTCCAGGTAAACCTTTGGCAGCGGCGGAAGGTTTTGCCAGACGCCGCACCCTCTGCCGCAAAAAGCGGCATCTGCCGATCAGACGGTCAGATGACGGCGCGCTTCCGGCGTATCCAGCGTTTCGGCAAGCCCTTCATGCACGATCTCGCCGCGGTCCATGATGTAGACGTAGTCGGCAAGTTCACGGCAGAAATCGAGATACTGTTCGACGAGCAGGATCGCCATGCCTGTGGAATCACGGAGATAACGGATCGCCCGGCCGATATCCTTGATGATCGACGGCTGGATGCCTTCTGTGGGCTCATCAAGTACGAGGATCTTCGGCCTTGTCACCATGGCGCGTCCGATCGCCAATTGCTGCTGCTGCCCGCCGGAAAGATCGCCGCCGCGACGCGACAACATCGACTTCAGCACCGGGAAGAGACTGAAGATATCGTCCGGAATGTTGCGGTCACGGCGGCCAAGGGGCGCGAAGCCGGTTTCGAGATTTTCCTTAACAGTCAGCAACGGGAAGATCTCCCGCCCCTGCGGCACATAGCCGATGCCCTGCTTGGCGCGGGCAAAGGGCGGCAGGCCGTTGAGCCTGGTGTCGTTGAAGGTGACGGTGCCGGCCGAGAGCGGATGCTGGCCGGTGACAGCGCGCAGGAGCGAACTCTTACCGACTCCGTTGCGACCCAGCACGCAGGTGATCTTGCCCATCTCCGCCTTGATGGAGATGCCACGCAGCGCCTGGGCGGCGCCATAGTGCAGGTTTGCGTTTTCGACTGTCAGCATGATGCCGTCTCCTGGCGCGTTGCAGCTGCAAAAACCCCTCCCCAACCCCTCCCCACAGGGGGGAGGGACAAACTCGGAGCTACCGTCCCACGTCCCGGGAGATCATAAGAAAGCTGGCAATCGCAGCGGTGAGCGAGCCGCTTGGTTAAGCCCCTCCCCCTTGTGGGGAGGGGTTGGGGAGAGGTCGAACCCGCAGCGATAACAAAGAGTTCAATCATCCCTCACCGCCCCAAATAGTTCTCGATCACCTTCGGATCGGAGCTGACGAAATCGATCGATCCTTCCGCCAGCACCGAGCCTTCCGCGAGGCACGTGACCTTGACGCCGAGGTCGCGGATGAAGCCCATGTCGTGCTCGACGACGACGACCGACCGGGTCTTAGCGATATCCTTGAGCAGGATCGCCGTCTCCGCCGTTTCCGCATCCGTCATACCGGCCACCGGCTCGTCGACCAGCAGCAGTTTCGGCTCCTGCGCCAGCAGCATGCCGATCTCTAGCCACTGCTTCTGCCCATGCGAGAGATTGGCGGCGAATTCGTCGCGGCGGTGGGTCAGCCGCACCGTTTCGAGGATTTCCTCGATGCGCGCCTTGTCTTCTCCCGAAAGCCGATAGAACAACGTCGAGAACACGCCGCGACGGCGGTTCAACGCCAGTTCCAGATTGTCCCAGACCGTATGGCTTTCGAAGACCGTCGGTTTCTGGAACTTGCGGCCGATGCCGAGCTGCGCGATGTCGGCCTCGTCCTTCTTGGTCAGGTCGATCGTGCCGTTGAAGAAGACTTCGCCTTCATCGGGCCGGGTCTTGCCGGTGATGATGTCCATCATCGTTGTCTTGCCGGCGCCGTTCGGGCCGATGATGGCGCGGAGTTCGCCGGGCTCGATGACGATCGAGAGCGAATTCAGCGCCTTGAAGCCATCAAAGGAAACCGAGACGCCGTTGAGATAGAGCACGCTGTTAGGTTTGACGTCGGGAATCATGGCGCTCACTCCGCTGCCTGGATTTTCGGCTCGAGATCGTCTTCCTGCGCCGCGGGCGGGGCAGCATTGGAGACGGCTTTCCGTTTGCCGAGATATTGCGCGATCGTGCCGACGACGCCCTTCGGCAGGAACAGCGTGACGGCGACGAAGAGGCCGCCCAGCGCAAACAACCAGATCTCCGGGAAGAGGCCGGTGAAGATCGTCTTGCCGCCGTTGACGAGGATCGCACCGATGATCGGCCCGATCAGCGTCGCCCGTCCGCCGACCGCCGTCCAGATGACGACTTCGATCGAGTTGGCCGGTGCGAATTCGCCGGGATTGATGATGCCGACCTGCGGCACGTAGAGCGCGCCGGCAATGCCCGCCATCATCGCCGAGACGACGAAGGTGAAGAGCTTGAAATGCTCGACGCGGTAGCCGAGGAAGCGCGTGCGGCTCTCCGCATCGCGCACGCCGACCAGCACCTTGCCGAATTTCGAGCGCACGATCGCCGAGGCGATCACCAGCGACAGCGCCAGGAAGACCGCGGTCGCGGCAAAGAGGCTTGCGCGCGTGCCGTCCGCCTGGATGTTGAAGCCGAGGATGTCCTTGAAATCGGTCATGCCGTTATTGCCGCCGAAGCCCATGTCGTTGCGGAAGAAGGCCAGCAGCAGCGCATAGGTCATCGCCTGGGTGATGATCGAGAGGTAGACGCCGTTGACACGCGAGCGGAAGGCGAACCAGCCGAAGACGAACGCGAGCAGGCCCGGCACGACGAGCACCATCAGCGCCGCGAACCAGAAATGGTCGAAGCCGTACCAGAACCAGGGCAGCTCCTTCCAGTTCAGGAACACCATGAAGTCAGGGAGGATCGGATCACCATAGACGCCGCGCGAGCCGATCTGGCGCATCAGGTACATGCCCATCGCATAACCGCCGAGCGCGAAGAAAGCGCCATGGCCGAGCGAGAGGATGCCGCAGAAGCCCCAGACGAGATCGAGCGCCAGCGCCAGCAGCGCGTAGGTCAGATACTTGCCGAACAGCGCCATGATATAGGTCGGGATGTGCAGCGGATGGGCCGGGCCGGTTGCGAGATTCAGCACCGGCACGAGAATAGCGATCGCCAGCAACAGGGCGACGGCGATGGAGATCCTGCGATCGAGCGACCGGAGAAGGAAGGCCGTTATCATGCTTCCACCGCCCTTCCTTTGAGTGCGAAGAGCCCGCGCGGACGCTTCTGGATGAAGAGAATGATGAGGACGAGCACCAGGATCTTGCCGAGCACGGCGCCGGCGAAGGGCTCGAGGAACTTGTTGACGACGCCGAGTGAGAGTGCGCCCACCAGCGTGCCCCAGAGATTGCCGACACCGCCGAAGACGACGACCATGAAGCTGTCGATGATGTAGGATTGGCCGAGGTTCGGCGAGACGTTGTCAATCTGGCTGAGCGCCACGCCGGCGATGCCGGCAATGCCGGAGCCGAGCGCGAAGGTGAAGGCATCGACCCAACCGGTGCGGATGCCCATCGAGGAAGCCATGCGCCGGTTCTGCGTCACTGCCCGCATCTGCAGGCCGAAGGCGGAGCGCTTGAGCAGCATCAGCAGCGTCAGGAACACGACCATCGAGAAGACGATGATCCAGAGCCGGTTCCAGGTGATGGCGAGCCCGCCGAGATCGAAGACGCCGGACATCCAGGTCGGGTTGCGGACCTCGCGGTTGGTCGGGCCGAAGATGCTGCGCACTGCCTGCTGCAGGATCAGCGACACGCCCCAGGTGGCGAGCAGCGTTTCGAGCGGCCGGCCGTAGAGATAGCGGATGACCGCGCGCTCGATCACCAGACCGACGAAGCCGGTAAAGACGAAGGCCGCAGGCACGGCAAAGGCCAGCGAATAATCGGCAAGCTCCGGAAAGGCGGAGGTTATGTATTCCTGCACGACATAGGTCGTATAGGCGCCGATCATCACCATTTCGCCATGCGCCATGTTGATGACGCCCATGACGCCGAAGGTGATGGCAAGGCCGATCGCGGCAAGCAGCAGTACCGAGCCGAGAGACAATCCGTACCAGATGTTCTGGACGATATCCCACAGCGCCAGACTGCGATTGATGGAGCTGATATCCGCCTGGATCGCCGGTTTCAGGTCTTCTGGCGCGGTTTCGAGTGTGGTCGTCAGGATGGTCAGCGCATCGCGATTGCCGCGCGCCGCAATCGTATCGATCGCAGCCTTCTTGTCTTCGACGCTCGCATCCGTCTTGAGCAGCAGCACAGCGCGCGCCGCTTCCATCGTATTCTTGATCTCAGCGTCCTTCTCGGCCGCAAGCGCCGAGTTCAGCAGGTCGAGATTGGCGGGATCAGCATCTTTCAGCAGACCCTGCGCCGCGGCAAGCCGCGCGGAACGGTCCGGGCTCATCAGCGTCAGCTGGCTGGTGGCGGCGCTGATGACGCCGCGAAGCGCGTTGTTGATCTTAACCTTTGTCATCAGATCCGGATCGACATCGGCCGCGGCTTCGCCGGTGATCGGATCGGAATAGGTCGGTTCGTCATCCGTACCACCCTGGAGGAGAACCGGGCCGCCATCGGAATTGACGTAGAGAAGGCCGTCGCTCAACTGCTGCAGGATCTGGCTGACATGCTGGTCCTTGGAAGCGACCAGCGCTTTGATGGCCGCTTCTCGTTCCGGAAAGTCGCCGACGCCGAGCGCGTCGATGAGCACGTGGATATCGTCCTGGGCCTGGACTTCGCTCGAGATTGTCAGGCCCAAAAACGTCAGACCCGGAAATGTCAGGAAAACCGTGATGAGGAAAATCTTTACGGCGCGATACATCGGCTTTCTCGCCCTTGATAGTGTTGGCCTCGCGGCGCGATCGCTGGGACAGAGCGTCCGCCCGGGATCAAACCCGGACGGAAGCCTTCAGGCAATCATCGGATCGGGGTCGTACTCAGGAACCCTTGCCACCGCACTTGCCCGTCGCAACGTTGAAGTTGCCGCAGGACATCGGCTTGCGCCAATCGGAGATCAGGTCCTTGGAGTCAGGCAGGAAATCTGACCATTCGTCACCGACGACGGCAGGTGTCTGCTGGACGATTTCGAACTGGCCGTTGGCCTGGATTTCACCGATCAGCACCGGCTTGGTGATGTGGTGGTTCGGCATGACGGTTGCAGTGCCGCCGGAGAGGTTCGGAACGCTGACGCCGATGATGGTGTCCAGAACCTTGTCGGTGTCGGTCGTGCCGGCGGCCTGGACGGCCTTAACCCATGCGTTGAAGCCGATATAGGCGGCTTCCATCGGGTCGTTCGTCACGCGCTTGTCGTTCTTGGTGAAAGCGTGCCAGTCCTTGATGAACTTCTTATTGGCGGGGCTTTCGACCGACTCGAAGTAGTTCCAGGCGGCGAGATGGCCGACGAGCGGCTTGGTGTCGAGACCGGCAAGCTCTTCTTCGCCGACCGAGAAAGCGACGACGGGAATGTCGGTTGCCTTGATGCCCTTGTTACCCAGTTCCTTGTAGAAGGGAACGTTGGCATCGCCGTTGATCGTCGAGACGACGGCGGTCTTCTTGCCGGCCGAACCGAATTCCTTGATCTTGGAAACTTCGGTCTGCCAGTCGGAGAAGCCGAACGGCGTGTAGTTGGTCATGATGTCTTCTTTCGGAATACCTTTCGAAATCAGGTATGCCTCGAGAATCTTGTTGGTCGTGCGCGGATAAACGTAGTCCGTACCTTCGAGAACGAAGCGCTTGACGCCTTCTTTTTCCATCAGGTAGTCGACAGCAGGAATGGCCTGCTGGTTCGGAGCAGCACCGGTGTAAAAGATGTTGCGCGAAGACTCTTCGCCTTCATACTGGACCGGATAGAAGAGCAGCGAATTCAGCTCTTCGAAAACCGGCAGAACGGACTTGCGCGACGAGGACGTCCAGCAACCGAAGACGGCGGCAACCTTGTCCTTCTGGATCAGCTCGCGTGCCTTTTCGGCAAACAGCGGCCAGTCGGATGCCGGGTCGACGACGACGGCTTCAAGCTTCTTGCCGAGAAGGCCGCCCTTCTTGTTCTGCTCGTCGATGAGCATCAGCATGGCGTCTTTGAGTGTCGTTTCGGAAATCGCCATCGTGCCCGAAAGCGAATGCAGCACGCCGACCTTGATCGTGTCGTCGGCGGCTACCGCACCGTGGAAGGCGGCCGATGCGGCCATAACAGCGCCGAGCGCTGCGCCCGTAATAGTGGATTTGAGATTCATCTGATTGAACTCCCCTCTTCTTGTTCCGCAACAGGCCGGAAACGGAAATTAACTGTTGCCGAGGGGACTATCGGGTGCTGCAGCGCAAAAACACATACGCCAAATGACGTAGGCGCAGGGGGCAAACGGGCAGACGAGGACAAGGAAGGGCATCCCCACGGAAGGGATGCCCTTTAGTTCTATTCGCCGATCGTCAGGGTGACCGATGTCGGGCCGTAGGAAAGGGTCGCCCTGTGGCCGGAGATGGTGAACCTGTCGAAGATGCCGCTGACGGCTCCGGCCTTCAGGATCTCGATCTTCGTTCCGGGCGCCGGGGCGTAGCCCGAGGCAAGCGTCACATCGAGGTCACCGGAGAGCGCCGCCTTGCCCGCGATGACCAGCGTGCCCGCGCCGTCAGCACCGAGCGTCGGCTTCGCCGCGGTATTGGCGAACTGCTGGTAATCACCGCCTACGGTCAGGGGCTTAGCGGCCGCCATGACGAGAGAACCGCCGTTCACGGACAGTCCGCCGGTGCCGAAGGCCGAGGGCGAGCCTGCCACCAGCACGCCTTCTTCCAGCACGGTGCCGCCGGCATAGCTGTTGGCGCCGGAAAGGCCGAGAATGCCGCTACCGCGCTTCACCAGCTTGCCTTTGCCGCCAATATCGTTGCGCCAGGTATCGATCGCATTGAAGCCGCCCTTTGCAGCGTCCATCGTCACCGTCACATCCTGTTCGAAGGCGCCATAGCCGTCGGCGGCGGCAAACAGGTTGAGGCGGCCGTAGCCTTCCGCATCGTCGAGCAGCGGATAGCCCGAGGCGATCTCCGTCGTCTTCAGCACGTCGCGGCGCTGCTCGCCGTCGAGATAGGGCAGACGCGTTTCAAGAAGCGCTTCTGCGCCCTGCGGCACGCGCGCCGGCTGATCGGTCGCATGGATGGTGGGCAGGCCATAGCTCAGGCGCTGCAGCACGTAAGCGCGGTTGGCGTCATGATCGGCGAAGCGGTCCGCGGCAAGCGGCGCTGCATGGGCGGCGACTTCAAGCGCCCCGGCATCCGCAACGCCTGATTTGGCGACGAGCCAGGATTGCGCCTGGGCGTAAGCATCGCTCTTCAGCGTTGAATTATCAGCCTTGTTCAGATTGTAGACGACCGTGGCGGTGCCGAGCATGCGGCCGCCCATCACGTCGAGGGGGGAATGCATGCCGGCAAGGATGCGGTCTTCGCCCATTTCGCTGGCGCGCGTGATCATTTCCTGAAAACGCTGCGGCACGAGATAGGCCATGGCGAGCGCATCGCGCCAGGCTTCTGCCGTATGCCCGCTTGGGAAGCCGCCGTCCTCGACCGGCTTGCCGTTCTTGGCGGGCTCGAGCGTCGGGACGACCGAGACATCCTGGCTCCAACGATAGGGACGGGCATATTTGAAATAGCGCTTGGCCGGCTCCGTCGAGCCGTCACCGCTCGCGGCATTGATGAAATCGATGGCAAGGCCCATGTCCGGATTGGCATCGGTCTTGTTTTCCGTGTCCGGCTTGCTGCCGGCGCCGCGATTGTTCCCCTTGTCGTCGTATTTGACAGTCGTCGCATCGGCGGCCACTTCGGTAATCGTGGTGGTCTGCTTGGAGCCCGCCTTCCAGGCATCCATCAGCGGGCCGAGGCCATCGACGATGCTGGCATTCTTACCGCGCCGATCGTCGAGATAGGCGGCGACCGCCTGCTCGGCCGTCCGGGACTTCGTCGCCTTGACGACATAGGCGATGTTCGCATCATGGACTGGCTTGTTGACGACCTGACCATCGGTCTTGCTGAAGGGAATGCCGTCCCAATCCGTCTTGGCCACCGCAGGGCAATTGTCCTTGGCCGGTGCCTCAACGCCGGCATCGACGAAGGGCGTGCGCGGGGTCCAGACTTCGAGGAAGCCGGAGAGAAGATGGACGGCGGCATTGGTGTCCACCGTCGAGAAGCAGGCATCTCCACGCCTGTTCGTGTTTCCGGCCTGCGCATAAGGCGCTTTCGCCGCCGTTGCCTGCTCGGCGGCGGCAAGCGACGGCACGATCGAAACAAGGCAGACAAGGGCGGTGCTCAGGCGGAAAAGGCTTAAAGCAGACATGATGATACCCGAAATGATTGAACGAACGGCGGGAGAGTTAGAGCCCTTATGTGACAGACCGGTTTCAAAAATATTGCTGTTCTGTGAATCTGCCGGCGCTCCGCCTCTTGCCTTTCCCGCCCGTCCCGCCAAGAGTGCCGGAGAGACGATAGGCCCAACCGGAATGCCGGAAGGAAGACATGGCAGCACGCCAACGCATCATTCCGGTAAGACGCGAATACAATCGCTGGGTCGCCAACCAGACGCTGGAAGATTATGCGCTGCGCTTTACCGCAAAGAGCGCCCGCCATTTCTCATCGCAGCGCATCTCGCAGACGGCGATCGGCGCAATCTCCTTCCTGGCGCTGGAGGCGATTGGCGGCGCGATCACGCTGTCCTACGGCACCACCAATGCCTTCTACGCCATTATCGTCGCTTCGATCGCCATGCTGGCGATCGGCCTGCCGATCAGCCGCTACGCCATCCGCCACGGCGTCGACATCGATCTTCTGACGCGCGGCGCAGGCTTTGGCTACATCGGCTCGACCATCACCTCGCTAATCTATGCAAGCTTCACCTTCATGCTGTTTGCAATCGAGGCCTCGATCATGTCCGGCGCCCTGGAGCTGACGCTCGGCATCCCGCTCTGGATCGGTTACATCATCAGCGCCGTCATGGTGATCCCGCTCGTGACGCACGGCGTGCGGCTGATCAGCAAGTTCCAGCTGATGACCCAGCCCTTCTGGATCGTGCTGAACATCCTGCCCTTCATCTTCATCGCCTTCATGGACTGGGGAAAGTTCGATCTCTGGCGCGCCTTCGCCGGCATCCGCCACGCCTCCGGCCCTCCAGGCACGGTCGCGGATTTCAATCTCGTCGAATTCGGCGCCGCCTCCGCCGTCATCCTGGCGCTGATGTCACAGATCGGCGAACAGGCGGACTTCCTGCGCTTCCTGCCGCCCGACCCGCAGCGCAAGTGGCGCCATCGCCTCGCCATTTTCCTCGCCGGTCCCGGCTGGGTCATCATCGGCGCGCCGAAGCTGCTTGCCGGTTCGTTTCTCGTCGTGCTGACCTTCACGTCAGGCGTGCCGCTCGACCGCGCCGCCGACCCGGCGCAGATGTACCTGACGGCCTTCGGCTACATGGTCCCCTGGCACAATGCCGCGCTGCTGTTGATGGCCGCCTTCGTCGTCGTCTCGCAGCTGAAGATCAACGTAATGAACGCCTATGCGGGCTCGCTCGCCTGGTCGAACTTCTTCTCGCGGCTGACCCACAGCCATCCCGGCCGCGTCATCTGGCTGGTCTTCAACGTCGCAATCGCCCTGCTCCTGATGGAGCTCGGCATCTACAGGCTGCTGGAGGAGACGCTCGGCATCTTCTCGATCATCGCCATGGCCTGGCTCTGCACGATCTCCGCCGATCTCTTCATCAATAAGCCGCTGGGGCTTGCTCCTCCAGGTATCGAGTTCAAGCGCGCTCATCTCTACGATATCAACCCGGTCGGCCTCGGCGCCATGACGCTGTCGGCGACAGTGTCGCTGATCGCCCATTTCGGCGCCTTCGGCGGGACTGCCGCCTCGCTCGCCCCCTACATCACTCTCGCCATCGCGCTGGTCGCCACGCCGGCGCTCGCCTGGGCGACGAAAGGCAAGTTCTATCTCGCCCGCAAGCCGCGCCAGAGCTGGAAGAACCTGACGAGCATCACCTGCTCGGTCTGCGAACACCCCTTCGAACCGGAGGACATGGCCTGGTGCCCGGCCTATGCCGCGCCGATCTGTTCGCTCTGCTGCTCGCTCGACAGCCGCTGCCACGACATGTGCAAACCGGCCGCCCGTTTCAACGCGCAGGTCGGCACCGTCGCCAAGACGCTGTTGCCGGAAGGCATTCTGGGCAAGCTGACGACGCGCCTCGGCCGCTACGGCATCGCCGTCGCCTTGGCGCTGACTGCGATCGGCGCGATTCTCGCGATGATCGCCCATCAGGTCGCCGCCGCCTCGCCGGAGACGGCCGAGGTCGTCAACCGCACCATCCTGATCGTCTTCTTCGTCTTCTCGGTGATCTCAGGCGTCGTCTGCTGGTTCTATGTGCTCGCCCATGACAGCCGCGTCGTCGCCGAGGAGGAATCCTCGCGCCAGAATACGCTGCTGCTCAAGGAAATCGCAGCCCACAAGAAGACCGACGCGGCTTTGCAGAACGCCAAAGAGACCGCCGAGGCCGCCAACCGCGCCAAGAGCCGCTATGTCGTCGGCCTCAGCCACGAGCTGCGCACGCCGTTGAATGCCGTGCTTGGTTATGCCCAGATCCTCGAGCGCGACGAGACGATCCCGGTGCCGCGCCAATCCTCGATCAAGGTCATCCGCCGCAGCGCCGAACATCTCTCCGGGCTGATCGACGGCCTCCTGGATATTTCCAAGATCGAGGCCGGACGCCTGCAGGTCTATTCCAACGAGATCAATATCCAGGATTTCCTCGATCAGATCGTCGACATGTTCCGCCCGCAGGCGCAGGCAAAGGGGTTCGCCTTCACCCATGAGCGTTCGCCGGCCTTGCCGCAATTCGTCCGCACCGACGAAAAGCGCCTGCGCCAGATCCTCGTCAACCTGCTCTCCAACGCCATCAAGTTCACCGACGAGGGCAGCGTCGCCTTCGATGTCGGCTATCGCAGCCAGGTTGCGACTTTCACCGTCACGGACACCGGCCGCGGCATCGCCGAGAAGGACCTGACACGCATCTACGAACCCTTCCAGCGCGGCGAGGCCGAAAGCGTGCGCCCGATGCCTGGCCTCGGCCTCGGCCTTACCATCACGCGGCTTCTCACCAACACGCTCGGCGGCGAGATTGCTGTTTCGAGCATCAAGGACGAAGGCTCGACCTTCCGCGTGCGGCTGATGCTGTCTGCCGTCATGCGCCCCGCCGCTCCGCCGCAGGAAAAGCGCATCGTCGGTTATGAAGGCCCGCGCCGCACGGTCGTTGTCGTCGACGACAACGAGGATCACCGCGAGATGATGCGCGAAATCCTGGCGCCGCTCGATTTCATCGTTCTGACGGCGGCAGGCGGCGGCGAATGCCTGACGCTGATCGAA
The DNA here is from genome assembly GCF_003985135.1 of Rhizobium fabae. NCBI lineage: Bacteria > Pseudomonadati > Pseudomonadota > Alphaproteobacteria > Hyphomicrobiales > Rhizobiaceae > Rhizobium > Rhizobium fabae. The sequence continues at coordinate 93,140 of NZ_ML133657.1, read as the reverse complement.
GGCATCATGCCTGACCTTTTCCTCGTCGATATCCTGATGCCCGGCATGAGCGGCTGGCAGCTCGTCTCGCGCCTGCGCGAAGCCGGCCAGACCGCCCCGGTGCTGATGCTGTCGGCCAATATCGGCGACGCGGCGGTTCTCAGCGACAGCGACGACAGCCACAACGATGCAATCGGCAAGCCCGTCGACATCCGCCAGCTGCGCGACAAGCTCGCCCTCCATCTCGGTCTGACATGGGTCTATGCCGACACAGCCCCCGTTATCGTGGAAAAGACTGAAGCGCCGATGCTGAGCCCGGGCGCTGCCCATGTGCAGGAATTGCTTCGGCTCGGCGAAATCGGCTATATCAGGGGCATCGAAGCCAAGCTCTCGGATCTTGCCAAGCTAGAGGCAAATCGGCCATTCACGGAGGCGCTTCGCGCCTATGTCGCCGCCTTCGACCTGGCCGGCTTCATGACCTTCCTGCACGACTTCGACGAAAAGGTAGAACCCATTGGCTGAGCCGGCCCTCCCCCGCGACATCGTTCTGCTCGTCGACGACTCGGCCGAAGCGCTGGGCTTCTTGACTGACGCGCTCGAGCAATCCGGCTTCTCCGTGCTGATCGCCACCTCGGGCGCGGCAGCACTTGGTATCGTCGAGCGCATCACGCCCGATCTCATCCTGCTCGACGCCGTCATGCCTGCCATGGACGGCTTCGAGACCTGCAGCAGGCTGAAGGCGAATGCCGCCGTGGCGCAGGTGCCGGTCATCTTCATGACCGGACTGACCGAGACCGAACATGTCGTGCATGCGCTGGAATCCGGCGGCGTCGATTATCTCACCAAACCGATCAACATCGACGAGCTGCGGGCCCGCATCCGCGTCCACTTGCGCAATGCCCGCTCGGCCCAGAGCGCCCGCGTCGCCCTCGACGCCGCCGGCCGCCATCTGCTGGCGGTCAAAGGGGATGGTGCGATCCACTGGTCGACGCCGCAGGCAACGCGGCTCGTCAATGCCGCGATGGGCAGCGACGACGGCATGGAGATCGTCGTGCGCCATATTTCCGGCTGGATGCGCGACCGCATGGCCGCGGTGCGCGACGGCATCATCTCGATCGCTCATGCCGGCCAGGCGGCCCTTCAGCTTGCCTTCCTCGGCGCGATCGGGCCTGACGAATATCTCTTCCGCCTCACCGCCGCCAGCCAGCGCAGCGACGACGAAGTGTTGCGCCAGCGCTTCTCGCTGACGCAGCGCGAATCCGAAGTGCTGCTCTGGATCGCCAAAGGCAAAGCCAACCGCGATATCGGCGAGATATTGGGACTGTCGGCGCGCACGGTGAACAAGCACCTCGAACAGATCTACGTGAAACTCGGCGTCGAAAACCGGGCGTCGGCGGCAGTGAAGGCGACGCACGTGCTGCATGAAATGTAGCGAAATCTTGGGTGGCGTGTCGTTCACGTCACCCAAGACTGATCGCTAGACCACGCGATCCGGCACATCCCTGCCCTCGAAAAACGCCGTCACGTTGTCGACCACTTTCATGCCCATGGCTGTCCGCGTCTCTTCCGTCGCACTGCCAAGATGTGGCAGCACCACAACGTTCTCCATCCGCCGCAGGGCCTCCGGCACGTTCGGCTCCGCCTCATAGACGTCGAGCCCCGCACCGCGGATCGTACCGCTCTCCAGCGCTGAAATCAGCGCCGCCTCATCCACCACATCACCGCGCGCGGTATTGATGAGGAAAGCACCCGGCTTCATCGCCGCAAACCGCGCCGCATTCATCAGATGCCGGTTCTCCGCTCCTCCAGGGCAATGCAGCGAGACGAAATCGGCCATCGCCAGCACCGCCTCCACCGAAGCCAACTGCCGCGCGCCATAACGCGCCGCCTCGGACGGATCGACCGGCGAGCGGTTGAAGAACACGACATCCATGCCGAAGCCGAAATGGCAGCGTTGCGCGAAGGCCTTGCCGATGCGGCCGAAGCCGATGATGCCGACCGTCTTGCCAGTTACCTTGGTGCCGATCATATGCGTCGGGCACCAGCCTTTCCAGTCACCGGCGCGCACCTGCCGCTCGCCCTCGCCGCCGCGCCGGGCAACGGAAAGCAGCAGCAGCATGGCGATATCGGCGGTGCAGTCGGTCAGCACGCCCGGCGTGTTGGTGACCGCGACGCCCCTTGCTTTAGCAGCTGTTATATCGATGTGATTATAGCCGACGCCGAAATTGCCGAGGATCCTGGTGACGACAGGCGCGCCCTCGAAGACAGCGGCCGGCAACCGGTCGGAAACCGTTGGCAGCACGGCGTCATAGGTCGAAAGCGCCAGCCGCAGCTCGTTTTCACCAAGCGGAATATCGTCACGATTGAGCGTGACGTCGAAACGTTCGGCAAGGACGGTCTCCACCGCGGTTGGCCAGCGCCGGGTGACGAGAATACGGGGTTTGGACATGGGCGGCTCCGCTCAATGCTGCAAAACGATGGCAAGAGTTAACCCAGGCGGAGAGCAATTGAAACGCCCACAAAACGAAAGAAGCCCGGTCGAAACCGGGCTTCGATAATCCTGTCCCGTAAAGGACGGCTAAGCTTACATGCCCTGCGGGACGTAGGTGTACTTGCCGTCCGCGCCCTTCTTCCATTCGTACATGATGTAACCAGGAATCTTCGGGTCGCCCTTTTCGTCGAAGGAGATGTCGCCGAGAACGGTCGAGAACGGACCCTTTTCCTTCATGGCCGTGGCAACGGCTTCAGGATCGAGCGAACCGGCAGCCTTGGCAGCACCGGCAATCGCCTGCATCGCAGCGTAGGAATAGAGCGTATAGGCTTCCGGGTTGAAACCGGCGGCCTTGAACTTCGCGACGAGGTCCTTGTTGGCCGGGTTCAGTGTCGGATCGGGACCGAAGGTGTTCAGCGTACCGGCGACGGCGTCACCAGCGATGGAGGCCAGTTCGTTGGAAACGATACCGTCACCCGAAACGAGCGTTGCCTTCAGGCCCTGGTCGGCCGCCTGGCGGATGATGAGACCGGCTTCGGTGTGCAGACCGCCCCAATAGATGATCGAGACGCCGGCTTCCTTCATCTTGGCGATGAGGGCCGAGAAGTCCTTGTCGCCAACGTTGATGCCTTCGTACATGACTTCGGTGAGACCAGCGGCATTCATGGCCTTCTTGGTTTCATCGGCAAGGCCCTGACCGTAAGGGGTCTTGTCGTGAACGACGGCGATCTTGGCGTCCTTGAAGTGATCGGCAAGATACTTGCCGGCGATGGCGCCCTGCTGGTCGTCACGGCCGCAGGTGCGGAAGGTGTTCCAGAGACCGCGCTCCGTAAACTTCGGGTTCGTTGCAGCCGGGGTGATTTCGAGAATGCCGTTTTCGGCATAGACTTCAGAAGCCGGGATCGAAACGCCCGAGTTGAAGTGGCCGATGACGAACTTGACGCCGTCGGCAACGAACTTGTTGGCGACCGAAATGCCCTGCTTCGGGTCGGAGACGTCGTCACCGAGCTCGATCTTGATCTGCTCGCCGTTGATGCCGCCAGCAGCATTGATGTCGGCAGCAGCCTGCTCGGCACCCTTCTGGAGCTGAGCGCCGAATGCGGCGTTCGGGCCGGTCAGCGGACCAGCGACAGCGATAAGAACGTCGGCCCAAGCGTTGCCGCTGAAGGCGACCATCGCCGTCAGAGCCACTGCCGACAGAAGAGACTTCTTCATATTGTTACTCCCAATTTTTGGGCGGGTTCCGGTCCAAGGCCCGGCGCACTACCCACCATTGACTGCGCCAGGAAAGCTGTTCCACTCTGAAGGCAATTCATGCCTAGTTTCAACGGACTGTCAATGTTTGTCCTTCCACGAGAACGCGGAAGTTTTTTCGTACAGCCAGTAATAGTTGTTGACCATCTGATTGGTGCGGCGAAAGCGGAAGCCGGCCGTCGAAAAGACAAGCAGCGTCACGAAGTCGATAGCGTAATAGAGGGTGCTGAGCATCGGCCCATTGAACAGGGCGTGGTGGAGAAACTGCATCGCCCAGGCAAGCAGGAAGGTGTAGACGATCACCCGCGGATAGTTGCTCCAGCTGTCCGCAACCGCCTTGCCAGCTCGCCAGGCCGTCCAGAAGCCGATGAGCGCGACGATCGCGCGGATGACCAGACGGGCGCCGTCATCGCTTTCGAAGAAAAGTCCCTGCATGTCAAACTCTCCCTTCGACTAGTGTCGTCCGCCTTCGAGATAGGCGGCGCGGACTTCGGGATTGGCGAGCAGTTCCTTGCCGGAGCCGCTCATCGTCACCTTGCCGTTCACCATCACGTAAGCGCGGTGCGAAAGCCTCAGCGCAGCGAATGCGTTCTGCTCGACGAGGAAAACCGTGAGCCCTTCCTGTTCATTGAGCTTTCGGATCGCTTCGAAGATGCCCTTGACGATCAGCGGCGCAAGGCCGAGCGAGGGTTCGTCGAGCAAAAGCAGCTTCGGACGAGCCATCAGCGCGCGGCCGATCGACAGCATCTGCTGCTCGCCGCCGGAAAGCGTTCCACCGCGCTGGGCGTGGCGTTCCTTGAGGCGCGGGAAGAGCGTGAAGATCTTCTCGACGTCCTCGGCGAAATATTTGAGATTGTCGAGGCCCGCACCCATCTGGAGGTTTTCCAGAACCGTCATGCGCGGGAAGATGCGGCGGCCTTCCGGCGACTGCGCGATGCGCAGGCGGGCGATTTCATGGGTCGGAAGCTTGGTGATGTCGCGGCCCTCGAAGACGACCGAACCGACACGGGCCTGCGGACTGCCACAGATCGTCATCATCAGCGTCGACTTGCCGGCGCCATTGGCGCCGATCAGGCTGACGATCTCGCCCTTGTTGACATGAACATCGATGCCGGCCAGCGCACGGATATTGCCATAATAGGTTTCGACGCCCTTCACCTGAAGGAGCGTTTGACCGGTCATTACTTCAGCGCTCATCAGTTTGCGCCTCCTTCGAGCTGCTCGACGGTTGCGATCACCTCTTCCACTTCCTCATCCTCAACGCCGAGATAGGCTGCGATGACCTTCGGATCGTTCTTCACATGATCCGGCGTGCCATCGGAAATCTTCTGGCCGTATTCGAGGACGACGACGTGATCGGAGATTTCCATGACCACCGACATGTCATGCTCGATGAGAAGGATAGACGTTCCGGTTTCGGCACGGATGCTCTGCAACAGCTCATTGAGCGTCGCCGATTCCCGCGGGTTAAGACCTGCTGCCGGTTCGTCCAGGCAGAGCAGCTCCGGTCCGGTGCACATGGCGCGCGCAATCTCGAGACGGCGCTGGGCGCCATAGGGTAGATCGCCCGCCGGATCGTCGGCGCGATCGATCAGGTCGGCCTTCTCAAGCCAATGACGCGCGAGCTCGATTGCTGCGGCGGCTTCACGCTTGTAGGGACCGACGCCGATGAGGCCTAGGATCGTATAACCCGAGGCCTGCATCAGTTTGTTATGCTGGGCGACGAGCAGATTTTCGAGAACGGTCAGGCCGGAAAACAGCCGGATGTTCTGGAAGGTGCGCGCAACCTTGGCTTCCTTGGTGATCCGGAAGTCCGGAAGACGCTCCAATAGGTATTGCTTGCCGCCCTTCTGGTTGAGCGTGATCATGCCCATCGTCGGCTTGTAGAAGCCGGTGATGCAGTTGAAGACGGTCGTCTTGCCGGCGCCGTTCGGGCCGATCAGCGCAGTGATGTCGCCGCGCTTGGCTTCGAAAGAGAAGTCGTTGATGGCCATCAGGCCGCCGAACTTCATCGACAGGTGCTCGACCTTGAGAAGAATGTCGCTCGACATCGTATTGGTGACCGGGCTCATCAACCGTGTCCCTCCTTGATGAAGCTTCCGGAGATTGCCTTACGCGCCTTGAGGAAGGCCGTCGGCGATCGCGAGCCTACGAAACCACGCGGCTTGAATAGCATCACCACAACCATGGCGAGGCCGAAGATAAGCATGCGGTAAAGTTCCGGCGTGAAGGTCGGACCGAAGATGTATTTCAGGAAGTCCATACTGCGTAGCGCCTCGGTACCTCCGACCATGACGATCGCAGCAATCGCGATTCCGGTCAGCGAGCCCATACCGCCGAGCACGACGATGGCGAGGATGACAGCTGACTCCAGGAAGACGAAGGATTCTGGCGAAACGAAGCCCTGGCGTGCTGCAAAGAACGAGCCGGCAAAGCCCGCGAACATCGCACCGGTAGCGAACGCCGTAAGTTTAGTCGTCACCGTGTTGATGCCAAGTGAGCGGCAGGCGATCTCGTCTTCACGCAACGCTTCCCAAGCTCGGCCGATCGGCATGCGGCGTAGCCGGATCGTCACATAGGCGGTCAGCATGCAGAGCGCCAGGATGACGTAGAACAGGAAGATTTTGTAATAGGCCGATGACGAAGGCAGCCCGAAAACCTTGGCGAAATTATTCACCTTGCCGACATCGAAGGTCCAGATACCGAAGACCGAAGCCTTGGCAATGCCTGAGATGCCGAAGGTGCCCTTCGTCAGATCAGTCCAATTGATGATCACGAGGCGTATGATTTCGCCGAAGGCGAGCGTCACGATGGCAAGGTAGTCGCCGCGCAAGCGCAATACCGGGAAACCGAGGATGACACCCCAGAGTGCCGCGAAGATACCGGAAAGCGGCAGCAGCACCCAGAAAGACAGGCCGAAATAGCTCGACAGCAATGCATAGGAATAGGCGCCGACGGCGTAGAAGGCGACATAACCAAGGTCGAGAAGACCGGCAAGGCCGACAACGATGTTAAGACCCCAGGCGAGCATCACGTAAATCAGGATCTGAATGCCGAAATTGTCGACAAACGTCAACGAACCCTGAGGACCTCTGAGCGCTACAGCCATCACAGGATAGAGCAGCAACAGAGCCAGCACGACCTTCAGAAAATGGGTCTCATACGGGCTTGCTTCCAGCGGCAATCCAAGTCTTTCGGCCTCTACATTGCGTTCCCGACGCCTCTCTTCTGCCGGGAGAAGAACGTATTTGATCAGCACACCCAACAATGCGGCCAGCACAACCAGGCCGCCCAGGATCAGCAGATCGAGCCAAAACTGTTCACGAATGAACACGTAAGCCAGGTAGGCCACGATCATCAGAACCGCTACAGGAACCACCACTCGCATAGTCCTGGCGAACAGGCCGGGTATTGCTGCAAACATGACGACGGCGAAGCGGCCAACTGCGGCGATTATGACGAAAATCGCAAGCAGTCCCCATCGCTGAACGATGACCAGCTCGTTGCTGATATTCTGGTCGGTCTTGAGACCGACATAGAGAACGAACATGCCGAACGCCAGTACGGCGGCGAAAAGGGCTTGGATAAGACCCTTGCGGACAAGTCCGGCATCGGGCTTGCCTGCAGAATTCTCAATGTTTGCCATGACGTTATACCTTCTCGACTTCCGGCCGCCCAAGAATGCCCGTCGGCTTGAAGATCAGCACGAAAGCGAGGATGGCGAAGGTCGCGACATCCTTGTACGCGATGGTGAAATAGGCTGACCACAAAGATTCGATGAGGCCGATCATCAACCCGCCGAGAACGGCGCCCGGCAGCGAGCCGATGCCGCCGAGGACGGCTGCGGTAAATGCCTTCACACCCGGCGTGAAGCCGTCGGCGAACGAGGCAACGCCATAATACATCAGATACATCGTGCCGGCGACGGCAGCGAGCGCCGCACCCATGACGAAGGTGATCGAGATGGTCTGGTCGACATTGACGCCGAGCAGCGCCGCCATCTTGCGGTCCTGCTCCGTGGCCCGCTGAGCGCGGCCGAGCGCGGTATGGTTGACGATATACCAGAAGACCGTGAGCAGCACCGCCGTGATGATGATGATGACGATCTGCTTCAGCGACACGGAGATGTTGCCGAACTGATAGACCGAGCTCACCAGCGGCGGAATCGGCTTGTTGCGCGGACCCTGCGTCACCTGGATGAAGTTGGACAGCACGATCGACATGCCGATCGCGGTGATCAGCGGCGCCAGGCGGAAGGAACCGCGCAGTGGACGGTATGCAATGCGCTCGATCGTCCAATTCCACAAACTCGTCATCAGCATCGCGACGACAAGCATCGCCAGCAGCAGAACTGCCACCGGGAGACCTGCGAAGATGGATGTGAGGACGAGGAAGACGATAAGAGCGGCGAAACCACCGAGCATGAAGATGTCGCCATGGGCGAAGTTGATCATGCCGATAATGCCATAAACCATCGTATAGCCGATAGCCACAAGGCCATAGATGGATCCGAGCGTCAGCCCATTGAAGAGCTGCTGGACGAAATACTCCATATGTCGTTTTCCCCTGGATGCGAGCCGAATAAGCTGCATCTCTTTTTGGTTCATTGGTTCTCCGTTTCAGAGAACCTCATAGGCCGCATGCATAGCGGTTTCGTTGAAAATGTGAAGACAAAAAGGCTTTACTCCGACAGATTCTTGGTGGAACAGGCCTAAATGGCTCGTTTTGAACCAAAATCCACAGAAAAACGGCACCGAAAGGCGGATTTTTAGCCAGAAATCGTCATCGGGTTAACCATCCGGTGATATTGCCGCCGATTTCTTGCGCCGCTCGCCGCGTAAGCTATTCCACAGAATTGGAAGATGGCGCAAATTCAGACCCTCGGGCGGATGCTTTTTCGAATGCCATTTCACGACTGAATGCTCGCCTCTCGTCTGACAAGGCTGGGAACTTATGGTAGCATCACCGGATTATGTATGAGGGGTGCGAAGCGCGGCGGGAAACACCATATAAATTCTCGACGGGTATATGGCGTGACAGGGATGGTTTGCGGACGAGCGACAGCGGGGTGCTCGCCGCACGGCGAACGGCAAAAGGACAATGCTGAGGACATTTGAAAAGGCGGCACTGGAAGCCGGTAAGGCCATCATCACGGTCTTGCGCGAGGGCTTTCCCGTCGCCATGAAGGCGGATGCAAGTCCCGTCACGGCCGCCGACGAGGAGGCCGAACGCATCATCCTCGCCCATCTCGCCAGAGATTATCCCGAAATACCCGTCGTGGCGGAAGAGTCGGTCGCAGCCGGCAAGGTGCCCGATATCAGCGGCCGAGGCTTCTTCCTGGTCGATCCTCTCGACGGCACGCGCGAATTCGTCGACGGACGGCAGGAATTCACCGTCAACATCGCCTATATCGAGAACGGCGCCCCGGTGGCCGGCGTCGTCTACGCGCCGGCGCTCGGGCTTGCCTTCTCGGGAGAGCGCGGCCACGCCGAAAGACTTGTCGTCACCGACGATTTCACGATCGGCTCGCGCAGCACGATCACCGTGCGCGAACAGCCGGACGACAGGCTGGCGCTCGCAAGCCTTCGCCACAACAGCCCGGAGACCGGCAGCTTCCTTGCTCACCATGCGATCTCCAAATGCACCAATATCGGCTCCTCGCTGAAATTCTGTCTGCTGGCCGAAGGCAAGGCGGACGTCTATCCACGTTTCACCCGCACGATGGAATGGGATACGGCGGCCGGCGATGCGGTGCTGCGCGCCGCCGGCGGTTCAACGGTGACGCTCGATGGCGCGCCGCTGACTTATGGCAAGACGGGAACGGCGGCCGATTTCGACTTCGCCAACCCGAACTTCATCTCCTGGGGCGGCAGGAAACGCGTTCTCGAGCCGGCGTGACCATCCGCAGCAAGCGCTGAAAGCAGCCAAGCCGCAATCCTTCTATCGCGTGATGCTCCGTTGCCGCCACTTGGCCGCAGCATCACTCCCGCGCGATCACCTCATATCATCTTGTCGTGCTTAGGCCGCTGCCCCTCGCGGAGCGATTCGCAGGGTCGGCGCCGGATCAAGTGATTCTCGGCGCGACCCGATTCTCTGCATCTGAGGTCACCGATCCTGCCTTGATTTTGTCACATTGTGACACAGGTTGACGGCAACCGAGCGCCCTCACCAAAAAAAATTCGTGTCGGATCCGGTTAAAAATATTGGTTAACGAGCACCGACCGGGTGTCGAAACAGCACGCCGTCACACCCCTGGAAGCCCCCGTCAAAGGCCTAAAAACCTTGATGAAATTCCAATTCTTAACGGAATATCATGAGGTTGCCTCAACTTAACGCAAGTGCGAAAGATTTGTTGCGATGCGATATTTCTCTGGACAGCATTACACAATTGTCGCATTCTTCCGTTTTAGTAGGGTTACCAAGACCTGAGTGCACCCCTGGTGACAGGGTTAACCATTGATCGCCTATTGCCGCCGCGCCCCTCGAAGACAACAGAGTACGATCCTTGAGCATCACGGAACTAAACAACAGCATTTCGACTGACTCCTTCCGGCCGAGCAGCCGCCAGCTGCCGAGCCTGAAGATGCAGACTCCCGTTATCCATAGCGACGCGCCGCAGGCGCCGTGGATGGATCTTGCCCTGAAGCGGGCGTTCGACATCGTTTCGTCGTTGAGCGCCCTCCTCGTCCTCGCTCCTTTTCTCCTCCTCGTCGCCCTGCTGATCAAACTCGACAGCCCGGGACCGGTGCTCTTCAAGCAGACTCGCTGGGGCAGGAACTGCAAGACCATCAAGGTCTACAAGTTCCGCTCGATGCGCACCGACCTCTGCGATGCCTCAGGTGTCGCCCAGACGGTGAGGAACGATCCGCGCATTACCCGCATCGGCGCCATCCTGCGCCGCACGAATATCGATGAGCTGCCACAGCTTTTGAACGTGCTGCTGGGCGACATGTCGGTCGTCGGTCCGCGCTGCCATGCCATCGGCATGCGCGCAAGCGACATGCTTTACGAAGAGCTCGTACCGGAATACCACCAGCGCCACGCCATGCGTCCCGGCATGACGGGTCTCGCCCAGATGCGCGGCCTGCGCGGCCCGACCGATCGTCCGGCCAAGGCGCGCGCCCGTATCGTCAGCGACCTCTACTACGTCCAGAATTTTTCGATCTGGATGGATATGCGCATCATCGTCGGAACCGTCGTGTCCGAATTGACCCGCGGAAAAGGCTTCTAAGTTTTCCGAGAAAGACCGGCTCTCCTCCATATCGCCCAAAACTGCACAGCGGTTTTGGGCGATATGCATTGATGCGGGAATTCGAAGCGGGGGAAGCGAATCTGAAAGATTACGACGCGGCTTTCAGAGCAGCCGGTAGCGAAATGCTCTGGCGACCGCCTGCATCCGGTTGACCGAATCAAGCTTGCGCATCGCGCCCTTCAGATACCCTGCAACAGTATGCGACGAGAGATCGAGAATGATCGCGATCTCGTCACTGCTCTTGCCGGCAGCCGACCAGCGCAGGCATTCGATTTCGCGCCGGGTGAGCGCCTCCGACGGCCCTTCCTCCGATCTGACGCTGCGCGAGATCTTGTCCAGAAGCTCCATGCAGCCATAAAGCAGCGCTGTCGCCTGCTCCCGCGCGGGCATGGGAGAACCGCCTGAGAAGGCGAAGATGTATTGTTTCAGGTCAGCGTCGTGCAGCGTGAAGGCATAGGTGTTCTTCAGCCCATGCATCTGGAATAGCGTGTTCAACCGGCGGTTTTCCTGGTTGGCGGCACTGCCCGCAAAGGGGCCATCCTCGCAGAAGATCGGCATGATCGTCCGCTTCATCGCGCTCACCAGCCTGCTGCAATAGAAGAGATCGGCCGCCTCGTAGAAGCCGACGAGGCTTTGCGGCCAGTTGCTGTTCAACCGGTTTTCGACGAAGGCCGTGCGGTCGCCCCGCGGGAAGGCCGAGAGCAGATAGAAATCGAAGCCCGCAAGCTTCGCCATCTCGCCGAGCCGGTCTCCGGAGTCCTTGAACGTAATACCGGCGGCATCGGCCCGCGAAGGCGAAAACGCAGCATCTTCAGCGCAGTCGTCGACTGCGCGCTCACGTCTTTTCATTTTCGTATCCTCATACGGCGCGCTTCGGCTCAGCCTCGCTGGCGGCGACGAGAAGCTCGCGCCAAAGCATCGGCAAAGACAGCTTTTGCCCGCATCTCGAGGACACGAAGCGTCGAAAACACGAACTGGACCGATACAGCGGGAAGAGCGGAGACGAAGTCTTGCGCCCGTTTTATGTTGAAGTGCTTATAAAATTTTCCCGGCAAACCAGGTAATATTTATTCCGCATGGCTCCCATGCAACCGTCACAAATTGACGTAGCGGCAGGCGGCCCTGCCAAATCAGCGGTCGCGCGCGAGGGCATCTAAATTTGTTATCAAAGTCTTACGATGGGCTTAGGCAATTTTTAAATGTGGCAGGCTAGAGTGGGGCTCGTGGTCTTGCGTTGTGTAGAGAGTCCAATGACCGAAATGATACGTCCCCGAGTAAAATATGTCATCGGCCCCGATGGCAGCCCCCTGACGATCGCGGACCTTCCGCCGCCCAACACGCGGCGCTGGGTGATCCGCCGGAAGGCAGAGGTTGTCGCGGCTGTCCGCGGTGGCCTGTTGAGCTTGGAAGAGGCCTGCGAGCGTTACACGCTCACCGTCGAAGAATTCCTCTCCTGGCAGTCGTCGATCAACAGTCACGGCCTCGCCGGCTTGCGCACCACGCGCATCCAGCAATATCGCCACTGATCACCCGCCATCACCGACATTTATTTCGGGCCGGACGCATCTCCCATAAGAGAATGAAGAAGGCCCGAAATCATTGACGAGGCCGCGTAGCACCAGAGCCCAGGCTGCGTGAAGGCATCTGCCAGACCCGTCGTCTTCGCCGCCGCAATCACGATCGCGACCAGCAGCACGTCCATCATTGACCACTTGGACAGATGCGGCACGACGCGACGATAAAACAGGCTGCCTGCCCCGCCGCCGGCAGCCGTCGCTTCTGCGGTGATCCCCATCGCCTCCGCGGTGATGCTGATCATCTTCAGAAATGGAAGCACGATCGAAACCAGCGCGACGATCGCCGCCAGCAGCCCGTCCCCGCCCTGCCAGAGCGACAGGACGATTTCGATGAGCGACGGCGTCTTGTTGAAGAAATACAACGTCTCGAAACGAACCAGCGGCAAGATCAGGCCTAGCGCCAGGAGAAAGGGCGCAGCGACGAGAAGAACGGGGCGGATCATCGAAAGCGCTCCCATAACGACGAACCGCGTCGATCCAGCATTTTTCATGAACACTCCGTTTCCTCTAGCAATTGCCTCACCGACTTGGCACGACTGCGCCACCGTGTCACGGTCGGCGACAACGATATCCGTTCATGAGGAAATACAATGGACATTCGAAACGAAGAAGGCGCCTCTGGTGGCCGCTACGCCGCCGAACTCGAAGGACACGAGGCGGAGATGACCTATTCCAGAACATCGCCGAAACTCATCATCATCGATCACACGGCGGTTCCCGACGCGCTGCGCGGCAAGGGCGTCGGCCAGGCCTTGGCGCTCCATGCTGTGGAGGCAGCCCGCGCCGGCGGCTGGAAGATCATCCCGCTCTGCCCTTTCTTCAAGGCACAGGCCCAGCACCATCCCGAATGGAAGGATGTCGTGAACTGATTCCCGTCGCCTGAAACCGGCTGCGGGTTTTGGGCAGCGGCATGCGAACCTCAAAAAGGTGAAAACACCAAAAGCCATGTATGACGGACAGCGCGCCCATCATACATGGCTTCTCAGTGGCGATCTCCAGGGCGCCGAGGCCGGCGCCCGCCTTTTCTCTTACGCCCTAGCGCGGGCGCCGCCGTCACGCTCTTCCAGCGCCGTCGCCCTTGCATATTCCGCCTGCATCTCTTCGAGCGCCAATTCCAGCGTCTCTTCCTGCATCTTCAGTTCCTTGATCGAAACCTGCAGGTTGTCGGCCCGCTGACGCGCAGCCTTGGCGAAGGTCGGATAAGCAAAGTGATTCGGGTCTGATATACCGGACTTCTTTTCCTCGACGACGATCTGGCTCTCCAGATCCTTCGTCATCCGTTCGAATTCAGACATCATCATCTGCAATTGCTGCAGCTGACGTCGTTTTTCGTTCACCTGAAACTCTTTCAGGCGAACGAGACTTTCTCGCGACTTCATACGCATTACTCCCGTGATGCGAGACCCCGGCTCAACTTGAAACCGCCCTGCGCGCCGCTTTGACACGGTTTGCTAAAAAATTTCCTGCGATATTAACAAAAACCTACCGCTGGTAACCTTTCGTTTACGGGCATCGTTAATGATAGGCCCGATGATTTAAGGGTCGGTAAATGCTGCGGCATGAAATTCGAACCTTTTCATTGGCGAGTCGGATGAATCACTTAGCGCTGTTTCCTAATGTTAAACTTAAGGAAAGCCTTTTTGAGATTCCTATTGGAAAACAGAGAAATGGAAAAATTATTTAATAAATTCGATACTCCTTGCCAGAGTGAATTAGAATTTGTTAACCATTTCGTGGCAGCTTCCAAATCACGTAGCTTGTTCGGGTATCGTGTAGGGGGCCAGACCACCTTTCGGCGGCGGTAAAGGGGATAATTATGCGGGTACTTCTCATCGAGGATGACAGCGCTACGGCGCAGAGCATCGAGTTGATGCTGAAATCAGAAAGTTTTAATGTTTATACCACCGATCTCGGTGAAGAAGGCGTCGATCTGGGCAAGCTGTATGATTATGACATCATCCTTCTCGACCTGAACCTGCCCGACATGTCCGGATATGAAGTGCTCCGCACTCTCCGGCTGTCCAAGGTCAAGACACCGATCCTCATTCTGTCGGGCATGGCTGGCATCGAAGACAAGGTTCGCGGCCTCGGTTTCGGCGCCGACGACTACATGACCAAGCCCTTCCACAAGGACGAGCTCGTCGCCCGCATCCACGCCATCGTCCGCCGCTCCAAGGGTCACGCCCAGTCGGTCATCATGACCGGCGAACTGATCGTCAACCTCGATGCCAAGACTGTCGAAGTCGGCGGCCAGCGCGTTCACCTGACGGGCAAGGAATACCAGATGCTGGAGCTGCTTTCGCTCCGCAAGGGCACCACCCTCACCAAGGAAATGTTCCTGAACCACCTTTACGGCGGCATGGACGAGCCCGAACTGAAGATCATCGACGTCTTCATCTGCAAGCTGCGCAAGAAGCTGGCCAACGCCGCAGGCGGCGCCAACTACATCGAGACGGTCTGGGGCCGCGGATACGTTCTTCGCGAGCCGGATGGTGCCGAATACGCCGAAACCGCCTGATTTTCCGATCCCCTTATCGGATAACGAAGATCCCGCCCTTCCGGCGGGATTTTTCGTTTCTGCCGGCGCAACAGGACGCCGCCCGAATAACGAAGGATTTGAGGCTGGACCGGCCCGAAATCTCTGCATCTCGATAGAAAATGGACGGTTGCGGCAGCCGAGCGCGCTTGCACTTCGGCACCCTGCTCCAGGAGAAAAGGCCTGCTCTCAGGCCGCGATTGCGCGGTTTCCGAAGACGGCGGTCAGGATCTTGCGATCGAACGGCTTCAGCAGGAAGTCGGTGGCGCCGGCCCGTTTGCCAGCCATCAGCTTCTTCAGATCCGCCTCGACGACGCAGTAATAGATCTTGACCTCTTTACCGCCCTCCATGGCGCGGATGGCGGCGATGAGATCGAGCGCGCCTTCCATGCCGGAATCGACGATCAGATATTCCGGCAACTCCGCCTGGCAGCGCTGCAAAGCTTCGCTGGCGTTGGAAGCTTCGCTGACGAGAAAGTCGAGTTCGGAGAGAATGCGCTTGCCGACCTTGCGGACAATGTCCGAATTATCGGTGATCATGAACCTTTGCATGGCCGCTCCTTTGCCCCCGCATTCGTCGCAGCGAGGGGCCTCTTACAACCGTGGATGATAGGTCCATCTGGCTAAGGAATCGTTACCGGACGGGCGCCGACCCCGTCTGCGCCCCAAAATCAGGCAGCGGCGGCCACCGCCGTAAACACCAGTTCCTCGGCGCTGGCGCTGTGATCGAGCGTCATTCCGCACTCCTGCGCCAGAAGCACGGTGTAGTAGGGCTGGATCGAATGGGCGTCGATCGCCTCCTCGATCGTGCCGGTCGAGATCTCGACGAATTTCGGCGGCAGGCGCATCAGCTTGCCTTTGGCCGTGAGCTTGAACCTGGCATCGAATTCAGGATTCTCGAGCGTCACCTCAAGCACGCCGCCACGCGGAATGGCGGAATAGGCGACGAGGAAGAGATTGAGCAGCAGCTTGACGCGGTTCTTGGCGACGATGGCGCGCGGTCCGTTCCAGATCACTTCGGTCTTCTTCTCGGCGACAGCGAAATCCTTGGCCGCCCGCTCGGCCTCGCCGGTATCGATCGAGGCGCCGACCGAACCGGATGCGCCGAAAGCGAGCCGCGCGAATTTCAAGCGGACGGACGCGTTGAGCGCGCTGGTGCGGATCAGATCCATCGCGTCGGCATCGGCGCCGCCCTCATCCAGCAGTTCCAGGCCGTTGTTGATCGCTCCGACGGGCGAGATGACATCGTGGCAAACGCGGCTGCAAAGAAGCGCGGCCAGATCCGGGCCGGACAGGGTGAGATTAGGGTTGTTGGACATCATCGTCTCCTGAGGGGCGGCAATCTCATGCGCCCGGTAGTATGCTTCATCAAAATTGCGCGAAGTTTGCGATCGTATTCGGCGCCATAATGACACCATATTTGGTAAACCGATTGTTAAGATCATCGGCGCAAAATGCACCAATCGCCGCGAGCGGTTGCCCGCTCCCAGCCAAACGACGAACGGATGACACCATGCGCACTCGATTTCCGCACCGATTCATCGATTTCTGCAGGCTGCTCTCGGCCATCGTCTTCTCCTCGCTGATGATTGCCGGACCCGCCGCCGCCCAGAATAACGGCCAGTATACGATGCAGGAAATCGTTGATGCCGGCCACTCTTTCTTCGGCTCCACCAGTGGCGGACTTGCCAAAGTGGTCGAAAGCGCCTTCCAGAAATACGGCCTGCCGAACGGCTATATCCTGGGACAGGAAGGCGGCGGCGCCTTCATCGCCGGCCTCACCTATGGCGAAGGCCAGCTGAACACCAAGAACGCCGGCGAACATCCGCTCTACTGGCAAGGGCCTTCCCTCGGCATCGACTATGGCGGCCAGGGTTCGCGCGTGATGATGCTAGTCTACGACCTGCCCTCCATCAACGGCATTTATGCCCGTTTCGGCGGCGTCAGCGGCTCGGCCTATGTCATCGCCGGCTTCGGCATGACGCTGCTCAAGAATAACGACGTGCTTGTTGTGCCGATCCGCACCGGCGTCGGCGCCCGCCTCGGCATCAATGTCGGCTATCTCAAGATCACCCAGGCGCCGACCTGGAACCCCTTCTGAGGCCGCAAAGGCGCTGGAATCGGCCGCCGTTCCAACGGCGGCCTTGCCCATATGCGCCATGCATGCTTAATCATCATGGCTGAGCAGGAGCATAATGCCCGAAAAGCGTGAGCGGTTTTCGGACGACATCATGCTCCATCTCTTTAATTGAGAACGGGATCTAGATTTCAGGCCACCGGGGCTAAAATCATCCCGCTCTGGTATCAACCTGCGAATCGATGGCCGCGCCGTGATCGAATATGCTCTCTTGTTCGGATTGGGCTTCCTGACCGCGGCCTTCCTCGTCTTTCTGGTCTCGCCCGCCGTTCACCGCCGCATTGTCTGGTATACCGAGAACCGGCTGAAGGCGACGATGCCGCTGAGCCCGCAGGAGGTCCGCGCCCAGAAGGATATGGTGCGCGCGCTCTATGCCGCCGAAAATGCCCGCACCACCCAGGACCTTCTGCGTGAGCGCGAGAAATCCCTGTCGCTCCAGCTGCGCCACGATGCGCTCGCCGTCGATGCCGGCAGGCTTGCCGCCGAGATCAGTGAATTGCAGGCCCATATCGGCGAGATGCAGGTCGAGGCGGCCGAGCAGCGATCGCATCTGCGCAAGGACGAGAACTATATCAGCCAGTTGAAGACCAATCTGCATATCGCCGAGCAGTCCGCCGCCAACAAGGAAAGCGAACTGGCAACGATGCGCACGCGCCTGAACAAGCTCGGCGAACAGGCGGACGGGCTGAGGATCGACCTGGCCGCCCGCGAGACCGAGGCCGAAAGCCTGAAATTCCGCGCCAACGCGCTGCGCGACGAACGCGACACGCTGCGCCAGGACGTCGTCCTGCTGCAGAAGCGCGCCAAAGATGCCGAACAGCAACTGACGCAGCAGCAGCATATGGTGATCCGCCTGGAGGACAAGGCCGCGCGCGAGAGCGCTTCCGCCGCCGAGAAGGAAAACCTGCTTGCCCGCCGCCAGCAGGAGATCGCCAAGTTGAAGGAGCAGTTGAAGGCTGCCAATGCCGAGATCCGCAAGGTCAATCGGGTGCTGCGCGACGCCGGCCTTGCCAAAATGGCAGCGGAACTGCCGGCGGAAACGGCCGCCGAAGAGACGGCCGACTCCGCGCTCGACACCGCTGCTGTCACCGGGCAGATGGGCGACGATGTCCGCAAGCGCAGCGCCGCCCTTGCCGAGCGCCTGCAGAAGGCAAAGACCGTCACCGGACGCGACGGCGCGATCCGCGAGGAGATTGCCTCAATCGCCGCCAACATGGTGGCGCTGACCGCAATCAACGAAGGCCCTTCGTCGCCGATCCACACGCTTCTGCCGGACGCTGCGGAAAAGAACCCGAGCGATCGCGTCAGCCTTGCCGACAGGGCGGCCGCGATCATCGCCAATCCGCCGCTTTAAGAGGTTTTGCGGGTTCAGACCTGATGGAAGCTGTGCGCTTCAGATCCGCCCCATCGCGGAGGCCATGGAAAACAGCGCGATCCCCGTCGCCGTCGCGGCGTTAAGGCTGTCGAGCTCTTCCGACTGCGGAATGCGCGCGCTCTGGAAGCGCGCAAGCAACGCTTCCGGCAGGCCCTCCCCCTCGGTGCCGACGACCAGCGCCATGCGCGCCGAAGGCGGGATGGCGCGGATATCGGTCTTGCCGTTCGGAGAAAGCGTCCAGATGGCAAAGCCCCGCTCGGCAAGCGCCAGAAGCACATCCAATGCCTTGCCGCCCCTGCGATGGGCAACGCTCAGCACCGATCCGACCGAGACGCGCAGCGCCTTGCGATAAAGCGGATCACAGGAAGTTTCGTCGAGGAGCACCGCATCCGCCCGGAAGGCAGCCGCGTTACGGAACATCGAGCCGGCATTGTCGTGGTTGGAAATACCGCAGCCGACGAGCACCAGCGCCCGTTCCGGCAGTGCATCGAGAAGTGCTGCCTCGCCACGGTCTTCTCGCCGGCCGACGGCGAGAACACCGCGATGCAGATGAAAACCGACCACACCGTCGAGCACATCGGCATCCGCGACATAGACCGGGACATCGGCCGGAAACCGCTCCAGGATGGGCCGCACGCCCTCGACGCGGTTGCGCAGCAGCAGGATCTTCTCGGCTGAGAAGCCGCGGCCTTCCGCATGCGCCTCGGCAAGCATGCGGAGCACGACAGTGCCTTCGGCGATGAAGCGGTTCTCACGGCCCGTCAGGTCGCGCTCTCTTATATCGCGAAATTCCGCGATGCGCGGATCGTCGGCACTATCGATTGTGATCGGGACAGCGGCCATGCCGGCCTCAATTGCCCACGACAGCGACGTCGGCGACGGTGCGGCCGGTCCTGAGGTCAAAAACCAGTGCCTTATTCTTGCCCTCGGCGGTTTCGCCGTAGAACAGGATCTGCCCTGCCGAAAACGAGGTGGATCGCACCGTGAAGCCAAGCGGCAGGGAAACGGTTGCCGCAAGCGGCGCATCCGAAGGCACGCCGGAGGCGGTCACAGCGGAGGCCGCATCCTTCGCGTCGCTGTGCATCGCCTTGTAGACAACCGCGCCGAAGACCGCCATAAGGCTCACGAACATGATGGCCCCGGAAACGATCTGCAGGCGGACCATCTTGCGCCGGACACTTTCCATCGCCGGATCAAGGGGCTTCTCTTCCTGGTCTTCTGGCTCGATCGTCGTCATCTGTGCGTTCCGTTCTAAAAATACTTCGGAGAAGAAGCGTCTTGAGCGACCCCTTTAAACAAGCAGCTGGCATTAGAAAAGTCCTGACCGCCGATGAAACCGCCGAAGGCCGGCTCGACGCCTGGCTGACGGCGCAGGTCGGCGAGGAATTTTCCCGCAGCCGCATCAAGGCGCTGATCAAGGACGGCCAGGTTTTCATGCGCGGCGCGCCCGTCACCGATCCGCAGCGCAAGGTGCGCGTCGGCGACAGTTTCGAGATCGTTTTGCCCGAGCCGGAGGACCCGACGCCGCTGGGCGAGGATATCCCGCTCGATATCCTCCACGAAGACGAAGACGTCATCGTCATATCGAAGCCCGCCGGCCTCGTCGTTCATCCCGGTCCCGGCAACTGGACGGGAACGCTGGTCAATGCGCTGATCCATCATTGCGGCGATACGCTCTCCGGCATCGGCGGCGTGCGCCGCCCCGGCATCGTCCACCGTCTCGACAAGGATACGACGGGCGTGATGGTCGTCGCCAAGAACGATATCGCCCATCGCCACCTCTCGCTCCAATTTGCCGATCACGGCCGCACCATGCCGCTGGAGCGCGCCTACCAGGCGATCGTCTGGGGCCGGCCGCGCACGTTGACCGGCACGGTCGACGCCCCGCTCGGCCGCGCCACCGGCGACCGCACGCGCCGCGCCGTCAAGCGCCCGGACAGCCATGACGCCGACGAGGCGATCACGCACTACGAGGTGATCGAGCGCTTCCAGGAAAAACCCGACGCGACTGCGCTCGCCTCGCTGGTCGAATGCCACCTCGAAACCGGCCGCACCCACCAGATCCGCGTCCACATGGCCCATATCGGTCACCCGCTGCTCGGCGACACGGCCTATGGCGCCGGCTTCAAGACCAAGGCCAATCTTCTGCCCGAAGAGATCCGCAAGGTCGTCAACGGTTTCGGCCGCCAGGCGCTGCATGCCTTCATGCTGCAATTCGAGCACCCCCGCACCGGCG
The DNA here is from genome assembly GCF_003985135.1 of Rhizobium fabae. Lineage (NCBI taxonomy): Bacteria > Pseudomonadati > Pseudomonadota > Alphaproteobacteria > Hyphomicrobiales > Rhizobiaceae > Rhizobium > Rhizobium fabae. The sequence goes on along the minus strand of NZ_ML133657.1, from coordinate 72,303 downwards.
AAGTCATGCATTTCGAGGTCCCGATGCCGGATGACATGGTGGAATTGGTCGAGGCATTGCGGGGATAAAGGGCGGCTCCGGACGCCGCTCTTCCCGCTCACACCTGCGTGAGTGGCACCTTGAATCGCCGTTTTGCCATACTTATCTGTACATGGACTTAGTGCGGGCTTGGGTAGAGAGCCGCACGTCCCGGTTTGCCTTTTCAACGCGGGGGCGCGTTTTCATCGGGAACCGGAATCCACTTTAGGAGGGTGCACTATGGCCCGAAATACCTTGCCGTCCATTACAGCCGGCGAAGCCGGTCTCAATCGTTATCTCGACGAAATCCGCAAGTTTCCGATGCTCGAGCCGCAGCAGGAATACATGCTTGCGAAACGTTATGCCGAGCACGGCGACCGCGATGCCGCCCACAAGCTCGTCACCAGCCATCTTCGCCTCGTCGCGAAGATCGCCATGGGTTATCGCGGCTACGGCCTGCCGATCGGCGAAGTCGTCTCCGAGGGCAACGTCGGCCTGATGCAGGCCGTCAAGAAGTTCGATCCCGAGCGCGGCTTCCGCCTCGCCACCTATGCCATGTGGTGGATCAAGGCCTCGATCCAGGAATATATCCTGCGCTCGTGGTCGCTGGTGAAGATGGGCACGACCGCCAATCAGAAGCGCCTGTTCTTCAACCTGCGCCGGCTGAAAGGCCGCATCCAGGCAATTGACGATGGCGACCTGAAGCCGGAGCATGTCTCGGAAATCGCCACCAAGCTTAAGGTCTCGGAGGAGGAGGTCATTTCGATGAACCGCCGCCTCTCCGGCGACGCATCGCTGAACGCGCCGATCAAGGCGGCCGAAGGCGACAGCGGCCAGTGGCAGGATTGGCTGGTGGACGATCACGACAGCCAGGAAGACGTGCTGATCGAACAGGATGAGCTCGACACCCGTCGGCGCATGCTGGCGAAAGCGATGAGCGTGCTGAACGAGCGCGAGCGCCGCATCTTCGAAGCTCGCCGCCTCGCCGAGGATCCGGTGACGCTGGAAGACCTCTCGGCGGAATTCGACATCAGCCGCGAACGCGTCCGCCAGATCGAGGTCCGCGCCTTCGAAAAGGTCCAGGATGCCGTTCGCAAGGAAGCCCTGGAACGCGCCAAGGCCGTCCGCGTCGTCGAAGCCACGGCATAAGCTGCCGCGTCATAGAATTGAAGAAGGCGGGTCCTTGCGGCCCGCCTTTTCTTTTGATCGATCTCTGCTGCACCCCGGTCCGTTGCCGGCAACGCCGGCATCTCCGGAAGAGCCATCACTGGCTCGTCGAGACATCCCCGAGCGCTGTCCATTCCTTGATCGCGGTATTGAACGCATCCGTTCCCGTGCCGCCCTTTTCCATCGTCAGCAGCGCGCGGCGGCCGTTGCGGTAGGTGATCGGGATATCGATCCAGTTGCGGGTCGACATCAGGTCGAGATTGGCCTTGCGCGCATCGGGATAGTCGTTGAGCGCGATCATGTGGAAATCGTCGGTGATCTTGGCCGGAACCGCGATCAGCGCGTCACCACGATCCTGCTCGGTGCGCTTCATCGAGATGCGCTGGACGCTTTCGATGCTGCCGCCTTCGAAATTCGGCGGCACCGAGAAGACGATCTCGACGAGATGGCTTGCCGGCAGCGACGGATCGGAATTGCGCTTGAAGGTGACGAGAGCCGAGAGATTACGCTCGGGAACGGTGACATTACCCTGCACCGTCGCCTCCTGCCGGCCGTCCTGACCTGTCTCGTGCTGCACGCTCCAGACGACCGATCCTTCGATTGCCGTCGGCGAGCTCTGGCCGATACGCTCCTCGTAGAGGAACATCTTTTCCGACGAGCCGACCGGTGCGGTCTGCTGCGGCGATGCCGCCGGGCCGTTCGGCGTCGGCGTTTCGGCAGGGGCTGCATCACCCTGCGCGCTGGCAGGCGGCGTATCGGCTGCGGCAACATTCTGTTCGGCGACCGATTTGCCTTCCGCGGTCGGCGTTCCCGGCACCGTTGCCGGCCCACTGTCGACTTCGGTTCCGTCGGCAAGCAGCCGCTGCGTAAACTTCGAATTGGCCGCCGCGCCGTCATTGTTCAATGACGCCACCTGCTGGTTCGGCTGTGCCGGCGGCGCCGGAGTATTCTGCGCTCCCGGCGGAGTCGTCGGCTTGGCCGGTGTCGTGGCACTCGGCTCAACCGGCGTCTCGGATCTCGCCGGCGCCGTCGTCGCCTCGTTCTTCGTTGCCTGCGTCGGGGCCGAGCTGACAAGCCCGTCGACCATCGCCACCAGCGCCTCCCTGTTCGTCCAGCCGGCATAGGCGCCGCCGCCGATCAGGATGAGAGCGAAGAGGAGCGTGATCACAGTGCCGATGCCGAAGCGGCGGCGCTTCGGCTCCATGCGGAAACTCTTGCCCTGCAGTTTGGAAGCGACCATCTGGTCGATATCCATTCCCGGGTTGGTGTCATCGTCGTCAGCGGCAACCGAGCCACGGCGATCGTAGCCACGCAGCGCCTTCGCCTCGCGCCAGTCCTGGCTCGGCGCGCCGCCCGCAGGCGCCGCCGGCTTGCCGTCGTGTACTTCCGCGAAGATATCGACATCGTCGAAATGCGAAGCGACCGGCGTCTTCTTGTTGTTGCCAGCCTCGATCGGCGGCAGGTCGTCGAAGGCGGCCGTCTCCCAGGAGAAACTTTCCTTGGCGGCCGGCATGACGGCCGCAGGCGCCACTTTTTCGAGGCTCGATATCACCTCTTCGAAGGCGCGTGCCGAGGCGTCGGCAGTGACCGGCGCCGTTTCCGAATATTGCCGGAGTTCCTCTTCGGCCCATTCGGTCTCGGCATCCTTCGGCGCCGGAGCCGGCGTTTCGGCGGCAGGCTCGCTCCAGATGGGATCGAAATGCGCTACGGCATCGGCCTGCAGCGGCTCCTCGCGGCTGTGCTCGACGAATTCCTGCGGACGATCGAACTCAGCGACCGGCTCCATCAACCGATGGGCTGCATGGTCGAGGCCGCGCGTGACAGGTTGGAGCGACTCGACAGGCTCGTAAGCCTTCTCGGCGGCCGGCTCCTCGCTTTCCAGCGTCGCCGGTTCGGCCGCAATCTCTTCGCCTTCTGCGGGATGCTGCTCGTCGGGATGATATTCGCCGGCCTCCTCGGAGCGATGCTCGGCAGACGGCTCCCAGCGCTCACCCTCGTCCGACGCGGCTTCGGCAGCGACGTCGCGCGCCTCGCCCGCATGCCATTCCTCGGCCGGCGCTTCCTCTTCATGCGAGGGATGCCAGTATGTTTCGGCAGGAGCAGGTGTCTCCGTCTCCGAGGGAGACGCAGACTCGGCCGCAACCGCCGTCTCAGGGATGCCCGGCGCTTCCTCGGAGAGATGCTCCTCGGCCGTGAGCTCTTCTTGAGCTTCCTGCGGCGCGACAGCTTCTACGTGATCGGGCTCGGCGGCAGCCTCCACCGCCTGCGGTTCCGCATCGGCTTCGTAGGCCGGTTCTTCGACGACAGGCGCAGGCAGCGGTTCGCTTTCCGCGCGAACCGCCTGTTCCTCCGAGGATTCCGGTTCCGTGACGGCGGCAACCGGCTCGTCGAGCGGCAGCGCCTCGGAATGTTCGCCTTCCACTTCGCGGATGGCGGCCTCGAGCTTTTCAAGCTGGCGTTGCAGCATGGCTTCCGGCGGACGCGGCTTCATGTTCTCGAGCTGCCGCTGCACTGCGCCGCGGGCACGATCGTACACTTTCACCCGCATCTCTGGGGTGTTTTCAGCCAGGCCGTCGACGGCCCGCCGAATAACTGCAATAAAATCCGCCATCAGTACTTTCTCAAGAAGTCCGGCACTCTCCCGAACTATCCCCTATAGTGACCCGTGAGCTTAATCCTCAAACGGATCGGTCACAAGTATCGTGTCATCCCGCTCCGGGCTGGTGGAAAGGAGCGCGACAGGCGCTCCGATCAGTTCTTCGACCTGGCGAACATACTTGATCGCCTGTGCCGGAAGATCGGCCCAGCTGCGGGCGCCCACGGTCGATTCCTTCCATCCCTCCAGCGTGACATAGATCGGTTCGACCCTAGCTTGCGCTCCCTGGCTTGCGGGAAGATGATCAATCTGTTCGCCGTCGAGCATATAACCGACGCAAATCTTCAATTCTTCGAGGCCGTCGAGCACATCGAGCTTGGTGAGCGCGATGCCGGTGATGCCGTTGGTGGCGACCGACTGGCGCACAAGCGCGGCGTCGAACCAGCCGCAGCGACGCTTGCGCCCGGTCACGGTCCCGAATTCATGGCCTTTTTCGCCGAGAAACTGGCCGACCTCATCGGTCAGTTCCGTCGGGAACGGGCCTTCGCCGACGCGTGTTGTATAGGCCTTGGTGATGCCGAGGATATAGCCGAGCGAGCCCGGCCCCATGCCGGAACCGGCGGCAGCCTGACCGGCCACCGTGTTCGAGGAAGTCACGAAAGGATAGGTGCCGTGATCGATGTCGAGCAGGCTGCCCTGTGCGCCTTCGAACAGGATGCGGGCGCCCTTCCGGCGCTCCCTGTCGAGCAGCAGCCAAACGGTATCGCGGAAGGGCAGCACCCGATCGGCGATCGAGGTCAGCTCGTCCATGATTGTCTGGTGGCTGACTTCGGCGACGCCGAGGCCGCGGCGAAGTGCGTTGTGATGGGTCAGGATACGGTCGACCTTGCCGGAAAGGCTGTCGAGATCGGCAAGATCCATGACGCGGATGGCGCGGCGGCCGACCTTGTCTTCATAGGCCGGGCCGATGCCCCGGCGCGTGGTGCCGATCTTGGTGCCGCTGTTTGAGGCCGCATCCTCGCGCATCGCGTCGAGCTCGCGGTGCAGCGATAGGATGAGCGTCGCATTGTCGGCGATGCGCAGATTATCGGGAGTGATGGTGACACCCTGGGCCGCGAGCTTTTCGATCTCGGCGATCAGGGCATGCGGATCGACGACGACGCCGTTGCCGATCACCGCCATCTTGCCGGGACGCACGACACCGGATGGCAGCAGCGAGAGCTTGTAGCTCGTACCGTCGATGACGAGCGTATGGCCGGCATTGTGTCCGCCCTGAAAGCGCACGACGATATCCGCACGTTCGGAAAGCCAGTCGACAATCTTGCCCTTGCCTTCGTCACCCCATTGCGAACCGACCACGACTACGTTCGTCATCAAACTCTTCCTGTTACCGGCGCGGAACCGCGCATCTGCCCAAACCCGCGCATCTATAAAGCTTTGTTTTTGGGAAAGCGACCCTGTTGTCGCAGCCGATTGGGCTTTTTACGTGACAAATCAGCAGCCGGCGGGCTATTGCCGCTGAGAAAACGCTGCCCGGCGATCGCGAAAAGACGGGGAAAACGCTCTTGCAAGCCACGGCCTATATCTGCCTCGTCATCGCCACCCTCTGCTGGGGCGGCAACTCGGTCGCCGGCAAGCTCGCGGTCGGCCATATCAGCCCGATGATGCTGACCTTCCTGCGCTGGTTCCTCGCCGTCTCGCTGATCGCCCTGATCTCGGTGCCGCAGCTGAAGAAGGACTGGCCGGTCGCGAGGAAGAACCTGCCGCTGCTCCTCTGCTACGGCGCCATCGGCTACACCCTCTTCAACGCCATGCTTTACTCGGCGGTGCAATATACGACGGCCATCAACGTCGCCATTGAGCAGGCCGGCATTCCCATGCTGATCTTCCTGCTGAATTTCTTCTTTTTCCGCACCGGCATCTCGCTGGCGCAATGTCTCGGCTTCGGCATGACGCTGGTGGGTGTCGCACTCACGGCGGCCCATGGCGACCTCGCCACGCTGCTGCAGTTGCAGCTGAACCGTGGCGATGGGCTGATGCTGATCGCCATCGCCGCCTATTCGCTCTACACGATCTTTCTGCGCTGGAAACCGCCGGTCGACTGGCGCACGCTGATGGCATTCCCGGCCTTCGCCGCCATGCTGACCTCGGTGCCGCTGCTTCTCTGGGAGATCGGCCGGGGCAGCGCGCTATGGCCGGACCAGGCCGGCTGGAGCATCACCCTCTATACCGCGATTTTCCCGTCGCTGCTGGCCCAGATCCTTTATATCAAGGGCGTCGAGGCGATCGGCGCCAACCGGGCCGGCCTTTTCATCAATCTGGTGCCGGTATTCGGAACGCTGCTTTCTGTCGCCCTGATCGGCGAGCGGCTCCAGTCTTTCCACATGATCGCGCTGGTATTGACGCTCGGCGGCATCGCGATCGCCGAAAAGGGCCGGCCGAAAGCTTCCGCGCCGACCGTGCCCGCCTCACCAGTGGATTAGAGCCTAACCGAGCTCCAGCGTCGTCACGCCGAAGACATGCTTCAGCGGGATCGTCGGCGCCGGCCCGCGATACATGCGCATGGTCTCGAACACCGGTTGAAGGCCGAGGCTTTCGGCAAGCTCTACCGCCTCACGGTTTTCAGTGGGGATGTCGATGAAGATCGCAGCCCCCTTCGCTTCGGGGATCAATTCGGCAAGCAGCGCAGCGGCGCTGTCGGTATCGTTGGCGAAAAGCGGACCGATCTTGTAGCCCTCGTAACAGCGGCGGATCGTGCCGTAACCACGGATCTTGTGGCTCTTGCGCACCACCGCCGAACGGCGTCCCTTGCGGCCCGTGCACCAGGCGGCGAGGAAGGCGTCCCGCGGCTGCGGAAAGATCGCCGAATCATAGCGCTGCAGTCCCTCCAGGCGGGAATCCAGCACCGGCTGCGCGGCGAGCGTCGAGGTGGGCTGGGAGGTGGCGACACCGCCGTAGCGAATGGTGGTATAGGCGGGCTCGAAGCCCGCTTTGCGGTAGTTGTCCTGCTGTTCGGCAACGCCGTCGAGGCCGATCGTCCGGCCTTTCGCCGTGGCGATGCCCGCCTCCCAGATCGCCTTGCCGTAACCCTTGCCGCGAAAATCGGGATGGACGATGTAGAGGCCAAGAAAGGCGAAACTGTCGCCATATTTGACGACCGAGATCGAGCCGACGGGAACCTCACCGATGGAGCCGACGAAAAATCCGGACGGATCGGCTTCGATGAATGCGAGCGAATCATCGAGCCCCGGGTTCCAACCCTCCTGACGCGCCCATTCGAGCACGAGCTCCAGTTCGCCGGGCCGCATTGAACGAACGGCAAATTCCGAATTCATGCGACCTTCCCAGATTGAATGCCCCGCAAGTCCATCCCGGCAACAGCAAAGCAGTTGTCAGGCCCCAGCTCTCCGATTGCACCTGCGAATGATGGAGAAAACCCGCGCTCATGGTCTTGACGACGCGTATAATCATTTTTCGTTGCAATGCAGAAAGCTTCGTTTCCGCATTACCATGAAACAATGCCGTTGCAAGCTCAAGAAAATTACTTGCGCGCCAATTATCTTCCAGCCGATGTGAACAAAACGTCGCACCGAAAAGATGCCGTCTCATCCGGTTTGAACGGCGGGAAAAGCATTTCAGCCGCCCATCGCGGTCTTCTGCTTTTCGATCCCGCCCGTCATCGATGAATAGAGCCGCTCTATATCGGCCGCCGGTGCCGGATAACCGAAGGCATAACCCTGCAGACCATCGCAGCCGAGCTGCGCCAGCACGACGGCATGCGCCTCGGTCTCGACACCCTCGGCGATCACCTCGACATCGAGCGCCTTGGCGATTTCCACGATCGATCCCACCACACGCCGCTGCTCGGCGGAACTGACGACCTCGGTGACGAGCTGCCGGTCGATCTTCAGCCGCTTCGGCCGCAGCTTGACGAGGCCGATCAGCGAGGCATGGCCCGATCCGAAATCGTCGATCTCGATGTCGATGCCCATCTGTTTGATATCGCCGATATGATCGAGCAGCTTCTCGTCGCTGTCGTCGAGGAAGATCGTCTCGACCAGCTCGAAGGCAATCACGCCGGGCGGAATGTCGAGTTTCCTGAGCTTGCCGAGCAGCGCCGGGTCGGCAAGACGCGACGCCGAGATATTGACGGCGATGCGGGGAACCGTAACGCCGCGCAGCAGCCAGAACAGCCGGTCTTGGAGAACACTTTTCAGGATCGCCGCGTCGATATCAGCCGAAAGCCCATGCTCATCGGCGATCTTCAGGAATATGCCGGGGGCGAGCACGCCCTTCTCGGGATGTTTCCAGCGCGCCAGCGCCTCGAAGCCGATAATCTGCCGTGTGCGGGCGTCGAGCTGCACCTGATAATAGGGAACGATCTCGCCGCGCTCCAGCCCGTGCTTCAGCTCCTCGGCAAGGCGGCGCTTGGCGCGCAGGTCCTCCTGCAATTGCCGCGTGAAGAATTCGACGCGGTTTCGTCCGAGCTTTTTGGCCTGGTAGAGCGCGAGGTCGGATTCGGCAAGCAGGTTGCGCGCCCGCCGATCGCCGCTCCAGGAAACGCCGATCGAGGCGCCGGATTGCAACATCTCCTCGCCGAAGCGGATCTTCTTCCTGAGCCGGCGCTGCAGGTCCTCCGTGATCAGCTTCAGTTCGGCCAGATCGGTGAAATTGACCAGCACGATGACGAATTCGTCGCCGCCGACGCGTGCGACCAAGCCATTGCCAGGAATGGCGGCGGTAATGCGTAGAGCCGCCGCCTTCAGCACCGCGTCGCCCGCCGCATGGCCGTGGCTGTCGTTGATCTGCTTGAACTGGTCGAGGTCGAGATGCAGCACGGCAAGCGTCGTGATGCCCCTGTCGGACGGCAGCTCCGCCAGCCGTTTGTCGAGAAGGCGCCGGTTCGGCAAACCGGTGAGATAGTCGTGATCGGCGACATGTTCGATGCGCGCATTGCTTTCCTCGAGCGCCAGCGCTCGCGCCTCGGCCACCACCTTCTGCCGCGCAAGTTCGGCATTGAGCTGCACGTCGGCGGTCACATCCCATTCGGCGCCGATGAAGGAGGGCAGGCCCTCCGCATCCACGTAGAAATGCGCGCGCGAGCGCAGATGACGGATTTCGCCGCTCGGCAGCACGATACGGAATTGCGAATTATAAGCGCCGCGCGCCGCGATCGCCTGCTCGAAGTCGCGCTCGGCCCGCTCTCGATCATCGGGATGGATCGCTTTCGACCAGAACCATGCCGGCACATTCCGGCATGTCTCGCCGGTCTCGTAGAGCCGGTGCATCTGCGCATCCCATAGGATCCCGTCCCTGGCGATGCTGTGCTCCCAGACACCGATCTGGGATGCATCTAGGGCGAGTTCGAGCCGGCGCAGAAGATCCTGAAACTCTTGTTCGGATCGTGTGGACTTATTTTCTGGCAACGCGGTCTCAACCTTGGCAACTTCCATACTGGCAATATGGTCTCAAGCCGGCATTAAAGAAGCCTTGTCTCAAGGGCCGAACTAGTTACTAGGTGAACTGTTCGTTACGGCTTTCCCCTTTTGGATCAAGGGGGTTGCAGTCCGACCTCTTGAAGCCGCCAACCTCCAGATCAGTGGTTGTGCCGCGGCGGAGTTTTGGCGATCTGTCGGAAATCCGCTGCTCCTTCCAGCACTGCGCCGTCCGACAACTGCGTGACCGAGCGCCGATATATCCGCTGCCAGGGCGTCGCATCCGCCGGCACCGGCGGAATGCCGTTGCCCTTGCGCCGCTCGATCTCGGCGTCCTCGACCAGCATATCGCAACGCCCCTCATTGAAGTCGATGCGGATGAGGTCGCCGCTGAGAAGCCAGGCAAGGCCGCCGCCGGCGGCACTCTCCGGCGAGGCGTTGAGGATCGAGGGGCTGTCGGCGGTGCCTGACTGGCGGCCGTCGCCGATGGTCGGCAGGCTGAGGATGCCCTTCCTGAGCAGATGGTCCGGCGGCTGCATGTTGACGACCTCGGCCGAACCTGGCCAGCCGATCGGCCCCGCGCCGCGAATGACGAGGATGGTGTTCTCGTCGATGCCGAGTTCAGGATCGTTGATGCGCTTGTGATAGTCTTCCGAACCGTCGAAAACCACCGCCCTGCCCTCGAAGACGCCTTCTCGCCCCGGCTCCTGGAGATAGCGCCGGCGAAAATCCTCCGAGACCACGCTCATTTTCATGATGGCGAAATCGAAGAGATTGCCCTTGAGAACGAGGAAGCCCGCCCGCTCCTTCAGCGGCTCGCCGAACGGCCGGATGACCTCGCGGTCGCTGGCCTCGCGTCCTTCGAGGTTCTCGGCCATTGACCTTCCCGTCACCGTAGGGCAGTTGCCGTCGAGCTTTCCGGCCTGCAGCAGCTCCCACATGATCGCCGGCGTGCCGCCGGCGCGATGATAACGCTCGCCGAGATAGGCGCCGGCCGGCTGGACATTCGCAAGCAGCGGGATATCGAAGCCGTGGACCTGCCAGTCGTCGGGATGGAGTTCGACGCCGGCATGCTTCGCCATGGCGGCCAGATGCGGTTGTGCATTGGTCGAGCCGCCGATCGCCGAATTGGTGCGGATCGCATTGAGGAAAGCCTCGCGCGTCAGGATATCCGATGGCTTCAGGTCCTCGAACACGATCTCGACGGCGCGCCGCCCGGTGCGATAGGCCATCTGGCCACGCTCGCGATAAGCAGCCGGAATGGCGCCGCACCCGGTCAGCGAAAGGCCGAGCGCCTCGGCAAGCGCGTTCATCGTCGAGGCGGTTCCCATTGTGTTGCAGTGGCCGACCGAAGGTGCTGAATCAAGCGCTGCCTGCAGGAACTCTTCTCGATCGATCTCGCCTGCCGCATATTTGCGCCGCATCCGCCAGATCACCGTGCCGGAGCCCACAAGTTCTCCCTCGTGCCAGCCGTCGAGCATCGGTCCGCCGGAGAGCACGATCGCCGGGATATCGACCGTCGAAGCCGCCATGATCGCAGAAGGCGTGGTCTTGTCGCAGCCGGTCGTCAGCACGACGCCGTCGAGCGGATAGCCATAAAGGATTTCGACGAGGCCGAGATAGGCGAGATTGCGGTCGAGTGCCGCCGTCGGGCGCTTGCAGTTTTCGAACATCGGATGCGTCGGAAACTCGATCGGAATGCCGCCCGCATCGCGGATGCCGTCGCGCACGCGCTTGGCGAGCTCGACATGCACCCTGTTGCAGGGGGTAAGGTCGCTGCCACTCTGGGCGATCCCGATGATCGGCTTGCCGGAGCGCAGCTCTTCCGGCGTGATGCCGTAATTCATGAAACGCTCGAGATAGAGCGCCGCCAGGTCGATGTGATCGGGATTGTCGAACCAGTCCTGCGAACGAAGGCGCCGTTTGGGTGATTGGCTGTCCGTCACTGCTTTCCTCCCGGCCGGCCGTTCTTCTCTTCGAGATGAAGAAGCAGGCCGCTATGATCCTTCTCGCCATGGCCATTGGCGACGAATGCACCGAATTCTGTGTGCACTGCCGCCGTCAATGGCAGCGTCAACGCCAAAGCTTTCGCCGTCTCCATGGCGGCGTTCAGATCCTTCAGCTGGTTGCTGGAGGAGCCGCCGGGCGCAAACTGCCGCTCGACCATGCGCTTGCCGTGGAGCTCAAGGATCCGGCTCTCGGCAAAGCCGCCGCGGATGGCGTCCCGGAAGGCCGCCGGCGAGCCGCCGCCCGCTTCGATCAGCACCATCGCTTCGGCCACGGCGCCGATCGTCACCGCGACGATCTGCTGGTTGGCAAGCTTGGCAAGCTGGCCTGCCCCGCTTGGGCCGACCCGGATCACGCGCCCCATCGGCGCAAAGATATCCTGAAGTCCGTCGATCACGTCCTTGTCGCCGCCGGCCATGATCGCGAGCGTACCGGCTTCCGCCCCGACGACGCCGCCGGAAACCGGCGCATCGACATGATGGATGCCGCGTTCGGCAAGCCTTGCCGCATGGTCGCGGGCAAAATGCGGGGCGATCGAACTCATGTCGATCACGGTAGCACCCGACGTGATCGCATCGGCAGCCCCCCGCTCGAACAGCACGTTCCCCACCGCCTCGGCATTGGTCAGCATGGTAATGACGACATCGGCGCCCGAAACGGCATCTGCGGGTGTTTCCGCGCAGACCGCACCGTCTGCCGCAAGTGGTGCGGCCTTGCCGGGATCGCGGTTCCAGACGGTAACGGCAAAACCCACGCCGATCAGCCGGCGAGCCATCGGCGCGCCCATCAGGCCGGCACCGAGAAAGGCGATCCGCCTGCGGTCCTGGCCTTTACCCGAAGCTGTCATTCAGTCCTCCAACTGTTGCCCGTCTTTGATAGTCCCCTCATCAGGCGTTGCAAACCGTTTTGACGGACGTGGCGCATTTTTGTCCAATGGTTTGAAAACGATACGGGCGAGAACCGAAGTTCCCGCCCGATTTACTCGACAAAGGAAGGTTGAATTCCGTTTATTCCGCCGCGAGCCGGATGACCTCCGCCTCTTCCTCCTTGTGTTCGTCCGGCTTGTGCTGGACGAGCGGACGGTTGCCCGTCAGCCGCCGCAGCAGCACGTAGAAGACAGGCGTCATGAAGATGCCGAAGAAGGTCACGCCGATCATGCCCGAGAAGACCGCGACACCCATGGCCGCGCGCATCTCCGCGCCGGCGCCTGTGGAGACGACGAGCGGCACGACGCCCATGATGAAAGCCATGGAGGTCATGAGGATCGGGCGAAGACGCAGGCGGCTGGCCTCGATCGCGGCCTCGCGCGGCGTCCTGCCCTCGAACTCCAGTTCGCGGGCGAATTCCACGATGAGGATCGCGTTCTTCGCCGATAGACCGACAAGCACCACGAGACCGATCTGGGTGAAGATGTTGTTGTCTCCACCGGTGAGCCAGACGCCTGTCAGCGCAGCCAGAACACCCATCGGAACGATCATGATGATCGCAAGCGGCAGGGTCAGGCTTTCATACTGGGCGGCAAGCACCAGGAAGACCAGCAGCAGCGCCAGGGGGAAGACGACGATGCTCGAATTGCCGGCAAGGATCTGCTGATAGGTCAGATCCGTCCATTCGAAGTCGACGCCCGCGGGCAGGGTCTCGTGAAGGATCTTCTCGATGGCGGCCTGTGCCTGACCGGAAGAGAAGCCCGGCGCCGGGCCGCCGTTGATATCGGCGGCGAGGAAGCCGTTATAGCGGTTCGCGCGTTCCGGACCAGTGCTCGGTTCGACCTTCAGCAAGGCCGAAAGCGGGATCATCTGACCCGATGCCGAACGGACCTTCAACTGGCCGATGTCTTCCGGCTGGGCGCGGAATTTCGCATCGGCCTGCACACGGACGCTGTAGGTGCGGCCGAAGGCGTTGAAGTCGTTCACATAGAGCGAACCGAGATAGATCTGCAGCGTCTGGAAGACGTCGGTAACGGAAACCCCGAGCTGCTCGGCCTTGGCGCGGTCAAGATCGGCATAGAGCTGCGGCACGTTGATCTGGAAGCTGGAGAACAGCCCGGCAAGCTCAGGCGTCTGGTAGGCCTTGGCAAGGACTGCCTTGGTTGCTTCGTCGAGGGCCTGGTTACCCAAGCCGGCGCGATCCTCGATCTGCAGCTTGAAACCGCCCGTCGTGCCGAGGCCGTTGACCGGCGGCGGCGGGAACATGGCGATGAAGGCATCCTGGATGACGCCAAACTTCTGGTTCAGCGCCATGGCGATGGCGCCACCGGCGAGATCAGGCGTCTTGCGCTCCTCGAAATCCTTCAGCGTCACGAAGACGATGCCGGCATTGGACGAGTTGGTGAAGCCGTTGATCGACAGCCCCGGAAAAGCGATCGCATTGGCGACACCCGGCTGCGCGAGCGCGATGTCGGTCATGCGCTTGATGACGTCTTCCGTGCGGTCGAGGCTTGCGGCATCCGGCAACTGGGCGAAGCCGATCAGATACTGCTTGTCCTGTGACGGCACGAAGCCGCCGGGGACCGTGCTGAACAGGCTGTAGGTCGCACCGACCAGCGCCAGATAGATCACCATGACGATGCTCTTGCGCGACAGCAAGCCGCCCACACCCTTGCCATAGGCATTCGAGCCCGCGCCGAAGACGCGGTTGAAGCCGCGGAAGAACCAGCCGAAGATGGCGTCCATGAACCGCGTCAGCCAATCCTTTGGCTGATGATGGCCCTTCAACAGAAGGGCCGCCAGCGCCGGAGAGAGCGTCAGCGAGTTGAAGGCCGAAATCACGGTCGAGATGGCGATCGTCAGCGCGAACTGGCGATAGAACTGGCCCGACAAGCCGGAAATGAAGGCGAGCGGCACGAAGACCGCGACGAGCACCAGCGCGATCGCGACGATCGGACCGGAGACTTCCTTCATGGCCTTGTAAGTGGCAGCCCGCGGCGACAGGCCTTGCTCGATATTGCGCTCGACGTTTTCGACCACCACGATCGCGTCGTCCACGACGATACCGATCGCAAGCACCAGGCCGAACAGGCTGAGCGCGTTGATCGAGAAGCCGAAGACATACATGACCGCGAAGGTGCCGATGATCGAGACCGGAACTGCGATCAGCGGAATGATCGAGGCGCGCCACGTCTGCAGGAAGACGATGACGACGAGGACGACGAGCGCGATAGCCTCAAGCAGCGTATCGATGACCTTCTCGATCGAGGCGCGTACAAATTTCGTCGTATCGTAGACGATCTCGTACTTGACGCCCTGGGGCATGGCGAGCTGCAGCTGATCCATGGTCGCGCGTACATTGTCGGCAATCTCGATGGCGTTCGAACCGGGCGCCTGGAGGACGGCAACGGCAACGGCCGGCTTGCCGTCGAGCAGCGAACGCAGCGTATAATCGGCGGCACCGAGTTCGATGCGGGCGACATCGCGAAGGCGGGTGATCTCGCCATTGGCGCCCGTCTTGACGATGATACTGCCGAATTCCTCGGGCGTGCGCAGGCGGCCCTGGGCATTCACGTTGAGCTGCAGATCCACACCCGGCTGGCTCGGCGAGGCGCCGATAATGCCGGCGGCGGCCTGAACGTTCTGGGAGCTGATCGCGTTGCTGATGTCGCTGGCGGCAAGATTGTGCTCGGCAGCCTTCTGCGGGTCGATCCAGACACGCATGGAGTAATCGCCGGCGCCGAAGACCTGCACCTGACCGACGCCTGCGATGCGGGCGAGCCGATCCTTGATGTTCAGGGTCGCGTAGTTGCGAAGATAGGTGATGTCGTGATTGTCCCCGTCGGAGACGAGGTTCACGACCATGATGAAGTTGGGCGAACTCTTGACCGTGGTGATGCCGAGGGCGCGGACTTCGGCCGGCAGGCGCGGTTCGGCCTGCGAAACGCGGTTCTGGACGAGCTGCTGCGCCTTATCGGGATCGGTGCCGAGCGTGAAGGTGACGGTCACGTTGAGCACGCCGTCCGATGTCGCCTGGCTGGACATATAGAGCATGCCCTCGACGCCGTTGATCTGCTCTTCGAGCGGCGTCGCCACCGTTTCGGCGATGACGGAGGGGTTGGCGCCGGGATAGGTGGCGCGCACGACGATCGACGGCGGCACGACTTCCGGATATTCGGAAATCGGCAGCGCGCGCAGGCCGATCAGGCCGGCAACCACGATGAGGACCGAAAGAACGCCGGCAAAGACCGGGCGGTCCACAAAGAATCTGGAGATGTTCATATCAAAGCCCTCTCCGGGGTGAACATGGATGCAACGTCCCTCTCCGGCGGTTTGTCAGCCGCCGGCGGGTCATGTCATTTCGGATATCGGCCCTCCCCGAGATGGGGAAGGCGAAGTCTTTACTGCGCGGTCGCGACCTTCTCTTCCATCTGCGGTGCAACGACGGCACCGGGACGGATGCGCTGCAGGCCGTTGACGACGATCTTCTCGCCGGCGTTCAGGCCGCTTTCGACCACCCGCTGCCCGTCGGTCAGTGTGCCGAGCTGGACCTGCCGGTAGGCGACCTTGTTCTCGGCATCGACGACGAAGACGAACCGCTTGTCCTGGTCCGTACCGACGGCACGGTCGCTGATGACGATCTTGTTCTCAGCCTTCGGCTGGCCCATGCGCACCCGCACGAACTGGCCGGGGATGAGACGCCCGCCGGGATTGTCGAAGACGGCGCGCACGCCGATCGTGCCGCTGGAGGCGTCGACCTCGTTGCCGATCAGTTGCAGCTTGCCCTTAATCGGCGTGCCGCTGTCCGTCAGCGTGCCGACCTCGACCGGAATCTGCTCGACGGGAGGCAAGGCGCTGTCCGTCTGCGGAAGCTGGGCAAGGGCACGCGTCACCATCTCTTCGCTGGCGTTGAAGCTCGCATAGATCGGATCGACCGAAACGAGCGTGGTCAGCGCCGGTGAGGCAGAACCTGCTGCGACGAGGTTACCGGCGGTCACCTCGATCTTGCCGATGCGGCCGGAAACCGGAGCCCGCACTTGCGTATAATCGAGATCGAGCTGGGCCGATTGCAGTGCGGCCTGCGCCGAACGCAGCCCCGCCTGAGCCTCGGCCAACGCGCTCTGGCGCTGATCGAGATCGCTCTGGGAGATGGTGCGGTTGTCGGAAAGCCTATGGCCGCGGTCGAGTTCGGTCTGCGCCAGGCTGACCTTGGCTTCGGCCGAAGCGACCTGGCCTTGAGCCTGCGCCACGCTTGCCTGGTAGGGAGCTGGGTCGATGGTGAAGAGCAGGTCGCCCTGCTTCACCAGCGCACCTTCACGGAAGGCCACCGACTGGATGGCGCCGGCGACGCGGGAGCGTACCTGCACGCGGTCGACCGCTTCGAGACGGCCGGAGAAATTCTCCCAGGCTGTCACGTCGCGTGCGGCGACGACGGCGACCGTCACCGGCACAGCGGGAGCCTGTGCGGGGGCGGAAGCGGCCGTGGCGGTCGCGCTCATCGGCAGTTCGAAAAACAATGCGGCGCCGGAAACGGACGCAACAAGGCCTAAGCCGGCGCCCACGAGGGCCCAGCGTTTACTTCTGGACGTCATCAGTACTCTCCTTGCGGCTCAAGACCGCCGAAATATCAGGTCTTCTTCAATGCAATTGCGGTTGGACGCTTACGTCCTGAAGGAAGCTTCCGAAATGACGGCTGACGTGTTCCTGCCAGTCGGGCGCTTCCCCGGATTTCCCACCATAAATCGAGGGCCAGCCCGTCCCGGCGGGAAGGACATGCTGGCGCACGCCGACGCCGGCCTTTTTCAGGCGGGCACCGTAACCAAGTGTCTCGTCATGCAGAGGATCGTCCTCCGCTGTAAATATCAGCGCGGGGGCAACGCCTGAAATGCGCGAGCAGAGGCAGGGCGCCGCATAAGGATGGCAGCCGCCACCGCTCAGATAATGGCTCCAGCCTTCCGTCCAGCGCTGGCGCATGCCGATCGCTTCGGCCTTGCGGATGGAAGAGGTGCCCATGAATGGATCGAGCAGCGGCGAAATCAGGATTTGACCGTCAAGCGCATCCGGCATCTGGTCACGCGCCTTCAGCGCCACCCCGGCTGCAATGTTGCCGCCTGCCTCTTCGCCCGCAACGAAGAGCAGCGATTTGCGATCGCCGAGACCGGCGCGCTGCTTGTTGGCGAGATAGGTGAAAACCGAGAAGGAAACTTCCAGCGCCTTCGGAAACATATTGCCGGAGAGCGTGCTGTAATCGACGGCGGCGACGATGGCGCCTGATTTGGCGAGGCTGATTGCCACCGGCCGGTCGACGTTCTTCTCGCTGTCTAGAAATGCACCGCCGTGCAGGTAAAGCACGATCGGCGGACCCTTGCCGTAATCGGCGCCCTGGTAGATGCGTGCGGAAACGGGGCCGATGGCCACCTTGTCCAGCATCACATCTTTCCATTCCACCGTCATGGTCCCGGTCTCTTTTGCGTGCAAGCCATAAGCGGACAACGCCTGACACTTGCATTTTGTACAAAAAAGATATTGTTATTCAGATCAGGGAATAAGAAGCGATATCGCGATAACACTGTTCCAATTCTCGAATAATAGTGCAATGCAAACTGCGGATTTGAAAACCGATGGATCAGCTTTCGGCAATGCGCGTCTTCATCCGCGTCGTGGAGACGGGCAATTTCACCCGCGCCGCCGACATGCTCGCAATGCCCAAGGCGACGGTGACCAATCTTATCCAGGGCCTGGAGGCGCATCTGCGCACCAAGCTTTTGAACCGTACCACGCGCCGGGTCATGGTGACCACGGACGGCGCGCTTTATTACGAGCGCGCTGCTCAGATCATTTCTGAACTGGAGGAACTCGACGGCAGTCTCTCCAACTCGCAGAGCCTGCCGAGCGGGCGGCTACGCGTCGAAATGGCCGGCGCCTTTGCCGATTCGATCATCGTTCCGGCCCTTTGCGATTTCTATCAGCGCTATCCCGATATCCGCATCGACCTCGGCGTCAGTGACCGCACGGTCGATTACCTCGCGGAAAATGTCGATTGCGCGCTGCGCGCCGGCACACCGGCCGACCAGTCGCTGATTGCGCGCCGCGTCTCCGAGGTCGAGCTGATCACCTGTGCCTCGCCGATCTACATCGAGCGCTTCGGCATGCCGGAACGGCCGGAGGATCTGGAGGCCGATCACCATTCGGTCAATTATTTCCGCGCCCAGAACAACCGCACGGTGCCTTTGGAGTTCCGCCGGCACAATGAGGTGATCGAGATTACCCCCCGCTACATCGCCGCGGTGAACGACAGCCGCACCTACCTTACCGCGACGCTGGCGGGGCTCGGCATCGCGCAGGTGCCGATCTTCATGGCGCGCGAGCCGATCGTCAGGGGTGAACTCGTCGAGGTCCTGCCGGACTGGCGCCGCGATCCATTGCCGCTCTACGTCGTCTACCCTCCGAACCGCCACCTCAGCAACAAGGTGCGCGTCTTCGTCGACTGGCTGGTGAAACTTCTGGCAGAGACCAGACTGAACGACCGTTAAGGGCAAAACAGAAACGGCCCGGAAGGCAGGGGAAACCTTCAGCGGGCCGCAATGACTTTAAACATCGGGCCTGTCGCACCCGCAGAAGGGTACGGCAGGCTCTGGAGGTTCGAAAGAGAGCAGCAGGGATTCCACTCTCTCGCGATAATCTTTTATAAGCACTCTCCGAAAGATTGTAAAATGGAAACGCCGCAATCATCGTTCACATAATTGCGATGACGGCTTGCTCCTCATCTTCCCACGATCGTCGGTAGCCTGAAGCCGCCCGCCTCCGTCAGATCATGCCGGCATTGGCGCGCAGCGTCTGGCCGTTGATCCAGCCGCCGTCCGGCCCGGCGAGGAAGGCGACTGCGGATGCGATGTCCTCCGGCGTGCCCAAGCGCTCCAACGGGTTCATCTTCGCCATGCGGGCGGCGAGTTCCTCCGACTTGCCGTTGAGGAAAAGCTCGGTCGCGACGGGGCCGGGCGCGACGGCGTTGACAGTGATATTGCGGCCGCGCATCTCCTTGGCCATGATCGCCGTCAGCGTTTCGACGGCAGCCTTGGTGGCGGCGTAGACGCCGTAGGTTTCGAGCTTCAATCCAACGACCGAGGTCGAGAAGTTGATGATCCGGCCGCCGCCGCGCAGGCGCTTGGCTGCTTCCCGCAGCGTATTGAAGGTGCCCTTGAGGTTGACGGCGACCTGGCGGTCGAAGTTGGCATCGTCAGCCTCGGCGAGCGGGGAGAGCATCATGATGCCGGCATTGTTGACCAGCACGTCTACGCCGCCGAAGGCGGTTTCCGCCGCATCGAACATGTGGCGGACGGCTTGCGCATCGCTGACATCGGCCTTTGCCGTCAGCGCCTTGCCGCCGGCCTGCTCGATCTCCCGCGCCAGTTCCTCGGCCCGAGCGGCACTGCCGGAATAATTGATGACGACGGTGAAGCCGTCCCGGGCAAGGCGTCGGGCGACTGCTGCGCCGATACCGCGTGAAGCGCCGGACACCAGTGCTACCTTGTTTTCGTCGCTGGCCATTTTCATTCTCCTTCACCTGCGCCACAGCGCGTTTTCGTGAGAGGAGGATGCCGCTTTTCTCTTGGCGGATAATCAGGCATTCTTCGGCATCACTATCCGACGATGGCGAACAAAGAATATGGACAGATTCGATGCCATGCGGGTATTTTGCCGCATCGTGGAACGCCGCAGCTTTACCCTTGCCGCGGAAGACACCGGCTTGCCGCGCTCGACTGTTACCGACGCGGTCAAGCAGCTCGAAGCCCGCCTCGGCGTACGCCTGCTCCAGCGCACGACGCGCCACGTCAGCCCGACGCTCGACGGCGAGGCCCATTACCGGCGTTGCCTGTCGATCCTTGCCGATATCGAGGATGCCGAGGGCGCCTTTGCCGGCGCCAGGCCAAAGGGTCTGCTGCGCGTCGATGTACACGGTACGCTCGCACGCCATTTCGTGCTGCCGAGCCTGCCGTCCTTCCTCGAGGCCTATCCCGAGATCGAATTCTACATGAGCGAAGGCGACCGGCTGGTCGATCTGGTGCGCGAAGGCATCGACTGCGTGCTGCGCGCCGGCACGCCCGAGGATAGCGATATGATCATCAGGCGTGTCGCTATGCTGGACGAGATCACGCTCGCCTCCCCCGCCTATATCGCGGCCCATGGCCTGCCGCAGCATCCTGACGGGCTTGCCGGCCATCGCATGGTTGGCTTTCATTCCAGCAGCACCGGCAGCCTGCTGCCACTCGAATTCATCGTCGACGGCACGCTACGCAACGTCGCCATTCCCGTAACCGTCGCCGTCAACGCCGCCGAAAGCTATGTTTCAGCCGCGAGGCTGGGCCTCGGCCTGATCCAGATCCCGCGCTATCATGCCGAAAAGGACCTTGCCGAGGGCACTCTGGTCCATGTGCTGCCGGATTTTCCGCCGACGCAGACGCCGGTCTCCCTGCTCTACCCCCGCAACCGCCAGCTTTCGCCGCGTGTGCGCGTCTTCGTCGACTGGCTGGTGAAGGTCTTCGCTCGACAAAATTCCGAAAACGCGCTTCACTAAAACGCGCCTTGCTAATATGAGCGCCCTCGGAGAACGGCCATGGCACTCAACGATATCACCGTCTACCAGACGGAAGACGGCTTCGTCGTCGAATTCGGCTGGGAAGGTGAAGACAGCATCGCCGTGAGGCTGCGAAGCACGCCTGAGCTGACCTCGGAGAACGCCATCTCGCGGGCCAAGGCCCTGCTTGCCGCGGCAATCGAACCCCTGCATGGCGACGGCGCGCGCAACAAGGATCCCGCCCTGCTCGAAGAGGAACTGGAGGAGGGTCTGGAAGATTCCTTCCCGGCAAGCGACCCCGTCTCGGTCACCTCATCCTCGATCCCGATGCGCGATCCGAATGCCGGCCGCTAATCCCGCTGCCCAATGGCTTGAAACGGTTTTGGGATGACGACGGGCACGGCGAATGTTATCTGCCTCGGCCATGACCGACGGTGGAACGACATCAGGTGCAATCGGCGTTGGCGCACTTGCCGGCGAAGGCCTCAGAGCGTTTTTCGAACGCGACGCGATCGCCGTCTCTCGCGACCTGCTCGGCTGCCACCTGACCGTCAATGGCGTCGGCGGTCGCATCACCGAGACCGAAGCCTATTACCCCGATGACGAGGCCTCGCACAGTTTCCGCGGCCCGACAAAACGCAACGGCGCGATGTACGGCAAGCCGGGCAACGTCTACATCTACCGAATCTATGGCATGTACTGGTGCCTGAACTTCGTCTGTCATCCGGGCTCGGCGGCACTCATCCGTGCGCTGGAGCCGGAAACAGGAATCCCCGCGATGATGGAGCGGCGCGGCACCGACATGCTGACGGCGCTCTGCAGCGGTCCCGGCAAGCTCTGCCAGGCGCTCGGCATCGATATCGCCATCAACGACAGGCTGCTCGACCGTCCGCCCTATGCGATCACGCCGTCGGCGCCGGTGCCGACCGTCTCGGGAAAACGCATCGGCATCACCAAAAATGCCGAAGCACCATGGCGCTTCGGCATTCAGGGATCGCGTTATCTCAGCAAGCCGTTCCGCTGATTATTCCATCACTGCGCTGTGGTCGACGGCGGGCGCTGCCTTCGGCTTGCGCAGCAGCAGCACCAGCGGGATGACCGCAAGCGACATCAGCATCAGCAGCTTAAAATCGTCCATATAGGCGATGATCGTCGATTGCAGCGTGATGATCTCGTTGAGCGATGCGCGGCCGGCCGCCGTCAGCGGGCTGAGGCCCTGCGCCGCCGCCGCGTTGAAAGCGTGGTTGAACGGCGTCACGTAGGCGGCGATCGATTCATGATTGCTCTGCGTGTTCTCGACGATCAGCGCCGAGACGATCGAAATGCCGACCGACGAGCCGATGTTTCGCGACAGATTGTAGAGGCCGGTGCCGTCGCCGCGCATATGAGCAGGCAATGTCGCGAAAGCGATCGTCGTCAGCGGCACGAAGAGGAAGCCGAGGCCGGCGCCCTGGACGAAACCGACGGAAACGATCGTCCATTGCGAGACATCGGGCGTCCAGCTGGTCATGTCGTACATCGCCCAGGCGGTGAGGCCGAGACCGAGCACCAGCAGCCAGCGCGTATCGACCTTGCCGATCAACCGCCCGACGATGAACATGCACAGCATGGTGCCGAGCCCGCGCGGTCCCATGACGATCCCGGCGGTGATCACGGGATAGCCCATCAGCGTCTGCAGATAGGGCGTCATCAGCGCGAGCGAGGCGAGATAGGTGATGCCGATCACGAAGATGAAGATCATGCTGATCGTGAAGTTCTGGTCGAGAAACAGCTTCGGATTGACGAAGGATTTCTCCGCCGTCAGCGTATGGACGATCAGCAGGTAGAAGGCGGAGGCGCAGATCAGCGCCTCGAGCATGATTTCGGCGGAGGAAAACCAGTCGAGCTGTTCGCCGCGGTCGAGGAAGAGCTGCAACGCGCCGATGCCAAGGCTCATCATCCCGAAGCCGAACCAGTCCAGCTTGGCGAGCAGGTCTCTTTTCGTCTCGGTGACGAAGACGACGATACCCATGAAGGCGAGCGCGCCGATCGGCACGTTGATATAGAACACCCAGCGCCAGCTGATATGGTCGGTCAGCCAGCCGCCAATGACAGGCCCGAGGACCGGCCCGACCATGACCGAGACGCCGAAAAGGGCCATGGCCGAGCCGCGCTCCTCGACCGTATAGATGTCGAGGAGGATGCCCTGGGAAAGCGGCACCAGCGATGCGCCGAACAGCCCCTGCAACAGGCGGAAGGCGACGATCTGGTTCAGCGATTGCGCAAGGCCGCAGAGAACGGAGGCGGCCACGAAGCCCGCGATGGCGACAAGCAGAACCCGCTTGCGGCCGAACTTGGCGGCAAGAAAGCCGGAGGGCGGCGTCATGATTGCCGCCGCGACGATATAGGAGGTCAGCACCCAATTGATCTGGTCGGCGGAGGCCGACACGCTGCCCTGGATATAGGGCAGCGCGACATTGGCGATCGTCGTGTCCAGTGCCTGCATGATGACGGCGAGAATGACGCAGGCGGTGATCGCGCCGCGATTGGCGACCGGCGTCGCCGGGGAAGCGGAAGCGTTACTCATGGTCCTTGCCCTGAGGCCGGCCCAGAAGCTTGTTGACGAAATCGGGCAGACCGCGGGCATGTCCAGTCTCGACATCGACGACCGTGCTCATGCCGACGCGAAGCGGCGGCTTGCCGTCGGTATCCTCGATGCTGACGCGCATCGGAATGCGCTGGACGACCTTCACCCAGTTACCCGTGGTGTTCTGCGCCGGCAGCAGCGAAAAGCTGGAGCCGGAGGCCGGGCTGATGCTCTCGACCTTGCCTTTCCAGATCACACCCGGATAGGTGTCGACATAGATATCGGCCGTCTGGCCGGGCTTGACGTAGGTCAGCTCGGTTTCCTTCGGGCTGGCGGCAATCCACAGATGGTTGGTGGAAACAAGCGAAAAGGCCTGCTGCGAAGCCTGCAGGTAGGAGCCGACCTGCAACGCATTGACATTGGTGACGATGCCGTCGAACGGCGCCCTGACAACGCTGTGGTCGAGTTCGCGCTGGGCATTGTCGACCTGCGACTTGGCCTGCAGGTAGAGCGGATTTTCCTCGACCGGCTGGTCGGCATTGCCGCCGAGCTGGGCAAGCGTCGTTGCGGCTTCCGCCTTGGCAACAGTAACCTTCTGCTGCGCGGCTTCCAGATTGTGCTTGGCTTCGTCATAGGCCGACTGCGTCGCGCTGCCGTTGTTGACGAGGTTTTGCTGCCGGTCGAACTGATCCTGATAATAGGGCAGATCGGCTTGCGCCTGCGTGATCTCGGCGAGCGACTGCTGATAGCTGGCCTTGGTATTCATGATCTGGTTGCGCTGCGCGCCGAGCTGAGCCTTGGCGCCATCGAGCGCAATCTTGAAGGAATCCGACCGCAGGCTGAAGAGCACTTGCCCCGCCTTGACCGCCTCGTTCTCATGCACGTTGATCTCATCGACGATGCCCGAGACGTCGGTGGTGAGCCCGACCATATCGGCCTGGATATAGGCGTTGTCGGTCGACATGACCTGGCCGCCATTGACGTAGTAATAACCGCCGACGACGAGCGCCACCGGCAGCAGGGCGAACAGGATCGGCCGCGTGAGACTGCGCCGGCGGCGGACCTTGATGCCGCCAGGCGCAGCCACGGCGGCAGCCGGCGCTGAATTGGATGAAGGCGCTTCGGCTACCGTTTCCTGCTGTTTCGCTTCGTTTTCTTGGACGGGGGACTTGGCGTCGGCGACGACGCGGAAGGGGGGGTGATCAGCCATCGTTCAGCTCGTTCTCGTCAACCGGGGTCCGGCATGCCTGGACCAGGTTCGTCTTCATTGTGGATAAAATCTGGAAAAGCTGTTCGCGCTGCTCTGTCGAAACGCCTTCCAGCGCCTCCCCACGGGTAACATCGCCGAGCTCGCGCATTTCGGCGAGCAGCGGATGCGCCTCCTCGCGCATATAGAGCAGCCAGACGCGCCGGTCGGTCGGATGCTGGCGGCGCTCGATCAGCCCGCGCTCTGCCAGCTTATCGAGGATACGCACCAGCGTGATCGGCTCGACTTCGAGGATGTCGGCAAGGCCGCCCTGATGAATGCCTTCGTTGTTCGAGAGATACGCAAGCGTCTGCCATTGCGACCGGGTCAGCCCAAGGCACTTCGCCCGTTGCTCGAACCGCTTGCGCAGCAGCCGTGCGACGTCGTGGAGAAGGAAACCGAGGGTGGGTGTCGCGTTCATGAAAACCTGCGCTGGCTATTTATAAGCATACTTATGATATCGGCAGATATATTGAGCATGTGCATCGCACAAGAGCGCGAGCGGCAGATTCAGCAATCGCGGCCAAAATGCCGCAGCTATGGTCGGGGTTGCCTTGCAGCCTTCCCTTCCCCAGATCGGAGGGCTTCATGATGTTCTTCGAAAGCATGCTGCAGCTGCTGCTGGTGCGATCGTCCGTTCGATAAGCAGTGCTGCAACGTCATCGTCGCAAAACGCCCAGATTGGCGCCCTGCGCCACGCCGATGAGATCGACCATCATATCTTTCGCAGGCTGGAACCGGAGCTTGACCGGGCCGGGTTCGCCGTCCCGTCGCCGGCTGCGACGAGATCGTCGAGAGCTCACGCCGCCCCGTGACGTTTGCATGGATTCAGGAACAGCACCCAATTGGCATTTGCTATTTTTCGCCGCTGCCGTTTATAACCAATTTGATAGCGTTACGATTTTTCCGATGTGCATTGCGTGCCGGCCTTCCTTTCCAAGGATTGGACGCCGGGGGAAATCACGGGGGCAAAGGCCTTCGTTCAAAGCAGCAAGATAAGAATAGCATCACTTCATCTTAGGTTCGGCGGCGTTCGATCGGCCGTCGAGATTGGAGGGACCGGTATGACTTACGCGCTTCGACGGATATTGGTGCTTGGCTGTGTTGCAACCTTCATGCCTCTCGCCGCAATGGCGCAGGGCGCACCGGCCGCCCCTCCTCCCGTCACCGTCGCCAAGCCTGTTGTGCGCGATGTCATCGACAGCGACGAGTTCATCGGCCGTTTCGAGCCGGTCGACGAGGTCTCCGTTCGCTCACGCGTCGGCGGTTACCTGCAGGAAATCCATTTTCAGGACGGCGCCCTGGTCAAGCAGGGCGACCTGCTCTTCGTCATCGATCAGCGGCCGTTCGTAACCGCGCTCAATCAGGCAAAGGCCGCGCTCGAATCGGCGCAATCCACCCTGGTCTACGCCGATGCGCAGTATAAGCGCACGCAATCGCTCGCTTCGAGCGGCAGCCAGTCGGCTCAGACGTTGGACGATCGCCGCCGCGAATTCGATTCAGCCGAGGCCAATGTCCGCGGTGCGCAGGCCGCAGCCGATCGCGCGTCTCTCGACATGGAATATACCGAGATCAAGGCCCCGCTCAGCGGCCGCATCGACCGCCGCTTGGTTTCGGCCGGCAACCTCGTACAGACCGACCAGACCGTGCTCACCACGATCGTTTCTCTCGACCCGATCGATTTCTATTTCGACGTCGACGAGCGCCGCCTGCTGAATTTCGCCGACACGGCGCGCAAGCTCGGCAAGGAGCTCCAGCAGGGCGGCGGCGG
This sequence comes from Rhizobium fabae, assembly GCF_003985135.1. Classification (NCBI taxonomy): domain Bacteria; kingdom Pseudomonadati; phylum Pseudomonadota; class Alphaproteobacteria; order Hyphomicrobiales; family Rhizobiaceae; genus Rhizobium; species Rhizobium fabae. The sequence goes on along the minus strand of NZ_ML133657.1, from coordinate 45,996 downwards.
ACTGGATGTATCCGTCACGATCTCGGATCCCAATGCCAAGCCGTTCAAGGGAAAGCTCGATTTCGCCGAGAACCGGGTCGACAATCAAAGCGGCACCATTCGTCTCCGTGCCCGCTTCCCCAACCCCGATCTCGTCCTTCAGCCCGGCCTCTTCGGCCGCATCCAGGTCGAAGCCTCCAACACATACCAGGCCATTCTCGTCCCCGACGAGGCGATCGGCGCGGACCAGAATGAACGCGTCGTCTATGTCGTTGACGCCGAGGGCAAGGTTTCGACCAAGCCCGTGAGACCGGGACCGCGTCTCTACGGCTACCGTGTCATCCGCGAAGGCCTCGACGGTACCGAGACGATCATCGTCAATGGCCTGATCCGCGCTCGGCCGGGTTCAAAGATCACACCTCAAATGACCGAACTGCCGAAAGAGCGGCAGGATACTGCGCCCGAAACTGCCGGCGCGGAGAGCGGACAATGAGATTTGCGCACTTCTTCGTCGACCGGCCGATCTTCGCGGCCGTCATCTCGATCCTGTTTCTCGTCGTCGGCGGCATTGCCTATACGCAGTTGCCGGTCTCCCAATATCCGGAGATCGCGCCGCCCACCATCGTCGTGCGCACCTCCTATCCGGGCGCCGATCCGCAGACCATCGCCGACACCGTTTCGACGCCGCTCGAACAACAGATCAACGGCGTCGAAGACATGCTTTACATGTCCTCCTACTCCAGCGCTGACGGCGCCATGTCGCTGACGATCACCTTCAAGCTCGGCACCGATCTCGACAAGGTCCAGGTGCTCGTCCAGAACCGCGTTTCCATCGCGCTTCCGCGCCTTCCCGAGGAAGTCCAGCGGCTCGGCGTGACCACCGACAAGAGTTCGCCCGATCTGATGATGGTAGTGCATCTGCTGTCGCCCTCGCATCGTTATGACCAGCTTTACGTCTCGAACTACGCCCGCAACCGTATCCGCGACGTGCTCGTGCGCCTCGACGGCGTCGGCGACGTGCAGATCTTCGGCGAGCGCCAATATTCGATGCGCATCTGGCTGGATCCTGAAAAGCTTTCCGCCTACGGCATGACGTCAGACGACGTCGTCTCCTCCTTGAGGGACCAGAACGTCCAGGTATCGGGCGGCAAGATTGGCGCGCCGCCCGTAACGGGCAAGAACGCGTTCGAATATACGGTGCGAACGGAGGGACGCTTCTCCGACGCGCGCGAATTCCGATATGTCATCGTCAAATCGACGGCATCGGGCCGGCTCGTGCAGCTGCAGGATGTCGCCCGCATCGAGCTCGGCGCGCAGGATTACGTCACCAACAGCTATCTCAACAACGACCCCGCCGTCGCCCTCGGCATTTTCGCCCGGCCGGGAACCAATGCACTGGATACGGCGCATCAGGTCCAGACCCTCATGAAGGAGGTTTCGCAGAATTTCCCGGAGGGCCTAGAATATCGCATCGTCTACGATACGACCGAATTCATTTCGGATTCGATTAACGAGGTCTACAGAACCATCGCCGAAGCGGCGCTCCTGGTGGCGATCGTCGTTCTCGTCTTCCTGCAATCCTGGCGGACGGCGATCATACCGATCGTCGCCATCCCTGTTTCGCTGATCGGGACCTTCGCCATCCTGCTGGCCTTCGGCTTTTCCCTCAACATGCTGACGCTCTTCGGCCTCGTGCTCGCAATCGGCATCGTCGTCGACGATGCGATCGTCGTGGTGGAAAACGTCGAGCGCAATCTGGCGCGCGGCATGACGCCGAAACAGGCGTCCCATGTCACGATGGACGAAGTCGGGACCGCCGTCATCGCCATCTCCCTGGTGCTGATCGCGGTGTTCGTGCCGACGGCCTTCATTCCCGGCATTTCAGGCCAGTTCTACAGGCAGTTCGCCGTTACGATCTCGGTCACGACAGCGATATCGGCTTTGAATTCCCTGACGCTTTCGCCGGCGCTCGCAGGCATATTGCTCAAAGCCCATGATCACGAAACGCGGCGCAAGAGTATCGCCTCACGCCTCGGAACTGGTCTTGCAAACGGCTTCAATCGCGGCTTCGACCGGATGAGTTCCGGCTATTCGTGGATCGTCCGGCATCTGGTCAGCAGTTGGATAGGTTTGACCTGCTCGATGGTCGCCTTTGCCTGCCTGCTCGGAGCCACCTGGTACATGGGCACCAGAGTTCCCTCGGGCTTCATCCCGACCATGGACCAGGGTTACGCGATCATCGTCGTGCAGCTTCCCGACGGCGCCTCGCTTGCGCGCACCGATGCCGTCGTCAAGAAGGTGGGCGATATAGCCCGCACCGTGCCCGGCGTCGGCAATGCCGTGCAATTTGCCGGCTTCAGCGGGGCAACGTTCACCAATGCCTCGAATGCGGGCGTCGTTTTCGTGCCGTTCAAATCCTTTGCCGAACGTGAAGAAGGCGGCGAGAACGCCAACAAGATCATCGGCGAGCTCTTCGGCAAGCTGCAGAGCATCCAGGAAGCCTTCATCATCGCCATCCCACCGCCATCGGTGCGCGGTGTCGGCAATTCCGGCGGCTTCAAGATGCAGATCTCCGACCTTGAAAATGCCGACATGACACGCGTGCTCGGCCTCGCGCGCCAGATGATGGGGGCTGCGGCAACCACGGAGGGACTGACCGGCGTCTTCACGACATTCTCGGATGCGAGCCCGCAATATTTCCTGTCGATCGACCGCGACAAGGCGCGCTTCCTGAATGTGCCGATCCCCAATATCTTCAACGCGCTTTCCATCAATCTCGGCGTCTCATACGTCAACGATTTCAATGCGTTCGGTCGCGTCTACCAGGTCCGCGCCCAGGCCGACCGGCAGTACCGCATGGACAAGGAGGACATTCTCGCCCTGAAGGTCCGCTCGGCGACGGGCGCGCTCGTGCCTCTCGGGACCCTGATGGATATCCAGGATTCCAGCGGCCCGGCGCTTGTCCAGCGCTACAACATGTACGTCTCGGTGCCACTCCAGGGCAATCCGACCCCGGGCACATCAACGGGCGACGCGATCAAGAAGATGGAAGCGCTGGCGGCCAAGATCCTGCCGCAGGGCACCACCTTCGAATGGACGGAGCTTGCCTATCAGGAGACCCACACCGGCAACACGGCCATCTACATCTTCGCCCTGTCTGTCGTTTTCGTCTTCCTGGCACTGGCGGCGCAGTATGAAAGCTGGGTTCTGCCGCTGGCGATCATTCTCATCGTGCCGCTTGCGGTGCTTGCCGCACTGATCGGCGTCTCGCTGAGGGGAATGGACAACAACGTCCTGACGCAGATCGGCCTCATCGTACTGATCGGCCTCGCCGCCAAGAACGCCATTCTGATCGTCGAGTTCGCGAGACAAGCGGAAGAGGAAGGCAAGTCGCCGGTGGAGGCCGCCATCGAGGCCAGCCACCTTCGCCTGCGCCCGATCCTGATGACGGCATTCGCCTTCATCTTCGGCGTTCTGCCGCTTGCCATCGCCACCGGCCCCGGCGCGGAAATGCGCCAGTCGCTCGGCACCGCCGTCTTCTCGGGCATGCTCGGCGTGACGCTCTTCGGTCTGTTCCTGACACCGGTCTTCTACGTCGTGCTGCGCGGCTGGCGCCGCAGCCAGCCGGCTGAAAGGCCGGTCGAAGCCGTGCCGATCGAGAGGGAAACGGTTTAGAGCAATTCCAGCAAAAGTGCATAGCGGTTTTGCGTCCGGAATTGCGTGAAAACAAAGAGATAGAGCATTTCCGTGATTCGGAGAAAAACGGAAATGGTCTAGGTCGGCGAAGTCAGGTGGAAAAAAGATGCACCCGGCCCTGCCAGAAGCGGGCGACGGTGAGCTTGCCGCTGCGGAAGGCGCGGGTATCGAGATTAAGCCGCCTCGAGCGTATGTCGGGCTCGTCGTTAGGCGTGTGACCGTGAACGACGAGTTTCGGCAAGGGCACCCGGCTTTCCAGAAAACGATGGCGGATGAAGACCAGATCTTCGTCCGTCTGCGCGGCGAGCGGCTGTGCCGGATCTATGCCGGCATGCACGAACAGCACGTGGGGCGTGTCCAGCATGACCGGCATCGCCCGCATGAAATCGATATGCGTCCGCGGCAGCGAGTGGCGGATGAAGGAGTCGAGCTGCGCGCCGGAGGGAAAGACCAGCGGCAGATGCTCCGGATCGAGGCCATAGGATTTGAGCAGCTCCGCCGATCCCATGCGCATCCAGTCGTCATAGGAGACCCAGCCGTCGATATAGTCGAGCATGGTGTTTTCATGATTGCCGGCGAGGCAGATGCGATCGAAGCCCTCCGGCGGCGGCTCCATGAGATGGGAAATGACCTGCGCCGATTCCGGGCCGCGGTCGACATAATCGCCGAGCGTCACGATCAGCTTGCGCCCGGGCAGTTGCGCGCCGTCGCGCAGGATTGCCTCCTCGGCTTTCACGAGCAGGTCGTACCGGCCGTGAATGTCGCCGATCGCATAGGTCGGGGTCTCGGCAATATCCAGCGTCAGACGCGGCCTCGGCTGGCGTGCCATTTTCCAAACCTCGCTTTTGCGAGCAAGAGTGTCGCTCATCATGTCTCTCGATCGAATAACCCGAACTAACCGTAAGTAGAGCGTGGGACAAGGCAATCAAGCGGGTAAAAAAATTCAACACATGCCGGTTTTGGAGAAAAACCGACCTTATCATTCGAGGGCCGATCCCTCACTCCTGTATGCGTCGAGGAAAGAGTGACCGATGGGAACGGTATCGCAGTTTCATGACAGCCTGAGGCCTCCCGCGCACCGCATCGAAAGTGAAGAGGAGGCGATCTCGACGGCACGTGACCTTGCCGCCACATTCCGTCGGCAGGCGAGCGAACGCGACATCAACCGCATCCTGCCCCATGCCGAGCTCGACGCGCTATCGACATCGGGCCTGACGGCAATCACCATTCCGCCCGACCATCAGGGGCTCGACGTCTCGAACGCCCTGCTTGCCGAAATCGTTGCGATCATCGCCGAGGGCGATGCCTCGATCGGCGAGGCGCTGGAAAACCATTTTTGCGTGCTGGAAACCCTCCGCACGCAAGCCGCCGAGGATCTCAAGGCATCGCTGTTTGCCCGTGTGCTGGAGGGTGACCGCTTCGCAGCCGCCACCTTCATCGACGGCACCGAACTGACGGCCGAAGGCCCGGGCTACCGGCTGAGCGGGCGCACACGCCAGGCGCCCGGCATTCTCTTCGCCGACTGGATCGCCGCTGCCGCCACCGCACCGCCCAGCCGCCCGGTGACGCTCTACCTCGCGCGCGGCGACGAAAGCATCCAGGTGGTCGACGACTGGGACGGTTTCGGCCAGCGCACGAACGGATCGGCGACGGCGATCGTCGGCCGTTTCCATGTCAATGCCGATGCAATTGCACCTGCCCCCTCGGGATATTCGACCGGCATCTCGCTCGGCCTGCTGCTCAAGGCTGGCGTGAGCCTCGGCATTGCGCGGGCGGCATGGACCGACCTGATGACCGCGATCGGCGACCGCACCGCCGTCTTTGCCCGGCTCGGCGAACACGCCATCCGCATCGAAACGACGGCGGCAGCCGTTGAACGGGCCGGCCGCAAGCTCGACATCGCTCAGGTCAACCCTGTAGGAGCAACGATGGCGGACGCGCATTTCTCCGCTTCGGCGGCGGCGATCCTTGCCGGGGAAACGGCGCTCGGCACCGCAAACGCACTGTTCGAACTTGCGGGGGAAACATCGGCCGGCATCGGGCTCAATCTCGATCGGCATTGGCGTAATGCCCGCATCCATGCACTGTCGCTGCCGCGGGATCAGCTGATGCATGCTGCCGGAGAATATACGTCGAAGCCCGGCGCGGCCTGAAGCGGTCCGGCCGACGCGCCGTAATCTTTCAGGTTCGCTTGCCGCCGCTTTAGCTGGCGGCGGAGATCGGGAACTCTTCCTTCTCGGCCTCGATGCGGCCGCCGTCTGCGACGAATTGCTCGAGGGTCATATTGTCGAGAATGTCGGCGATCGCGTCCCGAACATCGGTCATCGAGCGCCGCACCTGACAGGTTTCCGGATCGGCGCAGTCGTCGCAGGCCTCGTAAGCCGTGCGGCTGGCGCAGCGGATCGGCGCCAAGGGGCCGTCCAGCGTGCGGATGACATGGCCGATGCGGATTTCAGAAGCCGGCCGCGACAGGGAATATCCGCCGCCCGGCCCCTTCTTCGAGCGCAGGATGCCGACGTTGCGCAGTTCGAGCAGGATCGTATCGAGGAACTTCTTCGGGATATTGTTGCGGGCCGCGACGTCGTTGATGAAGGCGGTTTCACCCGGCGCCAGCCGCGCCAGATCGACCAGTGCTTTCAGCCCGTATTTTCCCTTTTTCGTCAGCATCGTCGTCGCCTTTTGGAATCGCAGTATTCATCCTGCCCAATAGCAGGCAAATAGCGCCAAAAGCGTGAACATACAACAAAATAGCTATTATTTATAGCTTATCTTGGCAACCAGCTATGGTCAGATCGTTTTCAGCATACCGCCGTCGACGAAATAGGTCGAGCCGATGCAATAACTTGCCCGTTCCGAGCTCAGGAAGACAAAGACATTCGCCAGTTCTTCCGGCGTGCCGAAACGTTTGGAGGAGGCATGTTCGTTGGCGACGGCCTGCAGATAGCCTTCCCAATTCCCACCGGTCTCGGCCGTCAGTTGCTTGGCGGTCTTGATCCAGTCGGGCGTCAGGATCAGGCCGGCATTGACGCAGTTGACGCGGATATTGTCCTGGATAAGCTCGGTCGAGAGCGTCTTCGAAAACATCATCAGCGCCGACTTGCTGACATTGTAGATCGGCTCGTACCAGAGCGGCTGGACGGCGCAGATCGAGGCATTGTGCATGATCACCCCGCCGCCGCGTCTCTTCATCTGCGGCGCAATGCCCCTCGCGAGGCGAACGGCGGCCATCACATGCAGGTCCCAATAGGCCTGCCACTTCTCGTCAGGCGCTTCCATGACAGTCTCGTTCGATCCGGTGCCGGCATTGTTGATGAGGATATCGGCGCCGCCTTTTTCAGCCGCCGCCGCAATGATCGCCTCGGTCCCGCCAGCTGTCGCCACGTCGGCGACAACAGCGGTGGCGCTGACACCATATTTCTCGGCAATGCGGGCGGCTTCCGCCTCCAGCCGTTCGCCGCCACGCGCCGCCAGCACCAGGTCGGTGCCCTCAGCCGCCAGCCCCTCGGCGATCGCAAGCCCAATGCCGACCGACGCGCCGGTTATCACGGCAATCTTTCCCCTCAATCCCAGATCCATGTGTTCCTCCCGAAGCAGCCGGTGATCCGGCACGATGCGCGGAGTGTTCCGCCAATGAATCCGGGCGTCAAGCACAAGAACGCCTCTTGCGGCAGGCTTCGATCTGTCGCAGCCTGCGCCACCCCTGGAGGAGGTTTCATGCGACGCTATTCCGCCTGCATAGAATGGCTGTTTGCCGAAGAGGACGACAGCTTTGCCGATCGCATCCGTCGCGCCCATGCCGGCGGCCTGACCGCCGTCGAATTCTGGCGCTGGACCGACAAGGATTTGGACGCGATCGAGGCGGCGCTGAAAGAAACCGGCCTTGCCGTCACCAGCCTCGTCGCCGAACCGATGATCGCGCTGACCGACGCCGCCAACCGGCAGGCCTGGCTTGCGGGCCTTGCCGATTCCGTTGCCGTCGCCAGGCGCCTCGGCGCGCCCGTGCTGATCGCCCAGGCAGGAGACGATCTCCCTGGTTTGAGCCGCAAAGAGCAGCGCCGGGCGCTCACCGAAACCCTGAAATCAGGCGCCGATGTCCTTGAAGGCAGCGGTGTGCGCCTCGGCCTCGAGCCGCTCAACATCCGCATCGATCATATCGGTTATTTCCTCGACTCGACCCGTGAAGGCCTCGACATCATTGACGATGTCGCCCGCCCCGAGATCGGCATCGTCTACGATATCTACCATTCCGCCGTGATGGACGAGCGGACCGAAGACGTGCTGGACGGCCGTCTCGACCGTGTCGTCCACGTCCATGTCGCCGATCATCCCGGCCGCAACGAGCCTGGCTCCGGCAGCATCGACCTCGCCCACCGCCTCGGCTGGATCTTCGCCAACGGTTATGACGGCGCCGTCGGCCTCGAATACCGGCCGCGCAAGCCTGGCGGGCACGCGGTCAGGACCGCCATTGCTTCGCTCGGCTGAAATTCAGGAGGCGGGTGAACCCGCGCCTTCGGCAAAGACTTCAAGCTCTGCGTCGAAATCCACTTCGACGACATTGTTGAAGACGGCGGTCGCCAGCATGATGCCGGCAAAGGCAACGAGATCGACGAGCACCTTGGTTGGATAGCGCTCCTTCAGCTTCGCCCAGAGTTCGGCCGGAACGGCGTTGGAATCGGCCACGACAGCCTTGCCGAAGGCGGCAAGCAGCACTTCCTCCTGTGAAAGCTCCAGAGCATCGGGATTGAAACCCCTCCTGATCAATGCCCGGCGAAAGAAGGTGATGGCGATCTTCGATTTTGCCGCCTTCGAGATCGCATGCGAAAAGATCCAGATCTCCCGGTCGCTGATCGCGGGATCAAGTTCAGCCCGCAGCGTGAACCATTCGGCATAGATGCGATGGGCGACCGGTGAATGCAGGAGCGTCCGCTTCATGTTGGTCATGCGCCCGCGCAGCCTGATTTCCTCGTCATGCGCCGCACGAACCTCTTCGGAAGCGCTGTCGTAGTCGATCTGCGGAAGGTGGCTCATCGGGTCTGCTCTTTCCTTTTGCTTGGCGGCTGCACAGCTCCCGCCTAGACTGACCAAATCCGAGATGGAGGCAAGGCATGAGCGACGACCCCGAGCATCATCACGTCGACTGGCGCGAACATGGCGTCAAGGTCATTCCCGGCAATTCGCTCGATCCGAACACCGCGCAGACGCCGGGCATGAACCGCGCGACCGCGATCAACAATGCCCGCGCCGGCGCCGAAAAGATCTGGGCGGGCACGGTGACGATCCATGCCAACGCCAAGACCGGCGCCCATCATCACGGCGATCTCGAAAGCATCATCTATGTCGTCAAGGGCAAGGCCCGCATGCGCTGGGGCGAGCACCTGGAATATACCGCCGAGGCCGGCCCTGGCGATTTCATCTACGTCCCGCCCTTCGTGCCGCACCAGGAGATCAACGCCAGCCGCGACGAGACGCTGGAATGCGTGCTCGTCCGTTCGGGCCAGGAACCCGTCGTCGTCAATCTCGATATCGAGCCGGTCGAGAAGCCGGAAGACGTTCCCTGGATCGACCCGATCCATCGCTGATATCGGGCCTACGCAGGAGCGGCTGCGGCGCGCTCAGGCGTGAACGGCGCCGGCGCTGATCACGGCGGGGTTCTCGATGATCCGGCCGGTATCGGCGGCATAGAGATGGATCGCGTTGTGATCGATCGCGATGCCGATCGGATCGCCCGATTTCACGGTCACGGCCTCGGTCAGCGCCACGGCAAAGGGCAGTCCGTCGAAATCGGCGTGGACGACGCGGCTCGCGCCAAGCTCTTCGATGAAATCGGCCGTCGCCACCAATGCGCCGGGCGCATCCGGAGCTACCAGCCGGGCGGCCTCGGCGCGCATACCGAGCACGACGCGTTTGCCCTTCAGCGGCGCGGCGCGTTCGCGCGGCAGCGCGATCTTGCGGCTCTGATCGTAGACGAAAACGCCTTCATCGTTGATCGTGCCTTCGAGCAGGTTCATTGCCGGCGTGCCGACGAAGCCGGCGACGAAGCGCGAGACCGGATGATGATAGACTTCTTCCGGCGTGCCGACCTGCTCGACCTTGCCGCCGTTCATCACCACCAGCCGGTCGGCCAGCGTCATCGCCTCGGTCTGGTCGTGCGTGACGAAGATCGAGGTGGCGCCGAGGCGGCGGTGCAGGCGACGGATTTCGGCGCGCATGGCGATGCGCAGCTTGGCGTCGAGGTTCGACAGCGGCTCGTCGAAGAGGAACACCTTCGGCTCGCGGATCATCGCGCGGCCCATGGCGACGCGCTGGCGCTGACCACCGGAAAGGGCGGCCGGCCGCCGTTCGAGGAACGGTTCGAGGCTGAGCGCCTTGGCGACCTCGTTGATGCGCCGGGCGCGCTCCGCCTTCGCAACGCCTGCTACCTTCAAGGCGTAGCCGATATTCTCGGCGACGGTCATGTGCGGATAAAGCGCATAGTTCTGGAACACCATGGCGCAGCCGCGTTCGCGCGGCTCCAGCTGGTTGACGACACGCCCGTCGATGGCGATTTCGCCGCCGCTGATTTCCTCGAGGCCGGCGATCATGCGCAGCAGCGTGGACTTGCCGCAGCCGGACGGGCCGAGGATGACGATGAACTCGCCGGACTGGATTTCGAGATCGACGCCGTGAACGACGGGATTCTTGCCGTAGCTCTTCTTCACATTGCGGATTGAGATCGGTGCCAAAGGACTACTCCTTCACTTCTCGGTGGAGATAAGGCCGCGTACGAACCAGCGCTGCATCAGAATGACGAGCACCAATGGCGGCAACATGATGATAAGGGTTCCGGCCATGGCGACGTTCCAGTCGGGCAGACCGAATTCGGACGGAATGAGGGTCTTGAGCTGCGTCACCGCAATGCCGAAATTCGGATCGGTGGTGATCAGCAACGGCCAGAGATACTGATTCCAGGCCCAGACGAACATGATCGTGAACAGCGCGATCATGTTCGGGCGCGAAAGCGGCAGCAGAATGTCCCAGAAGAACCGGACCGCGCCCGATCCGTCCATCTTCGAGGCCTCGGCAAGCTCGTCCGGAACCGTCAGGTAGAACTGCCGGTAAAGGAAAGTACCGGTTGCGGTTGCGACGAGCGGTAGAACGAGGCCGGGATAGGAATTCAGCAGCCCCCATTCGAGCTTGATCTGAATGCCGGTGATCTCAGCGACCAGCCAGCTTATGCCGGTGATATCGAGGATCGCCTGGAAAGGCTGCAGCGCGTTGGCCGCAATCGAATAGGTCGGCACGATGCGAACCTCAAGCGGCAGCATCAGCGTGATGAAGATGATCCAGAAAATCACATACCGGCCGCGGAAGCGGAAATAGACGATCGAGAAGGCGGCCATCGAGGAAAGGATGACCTTGCCCGCGCCGACCGCCGTGGCGAAGATGATGCTGTGAAACAGCTTGTTGCCGAGATCGGCGCGAACCCAGGCGGTCTGTATGTTTTCCCAGAAATGCGAGCCTGGCGTCAGCGGTAGCGGTACGCGATTGACCGTCTCGAGATCGAGGGTCGATGCGATGATGACGATGACGAAAGGCAGAAGCGCGATCACCATGCCGAGCGCCAGAAGCGTATAGCAGATGAAGTTGAATATCGGCGTGCGTTCGATCATGTCCGCGACCTCACTTGTAATGCACGCGCCGCTCGATGAAGCGGAACTGGAAGATGGTGAGCAGGATAACCAGCAGCATCAGGATGATGGACTGCGCTGCGGCGCCCGAATAGTCGAGCCCTCTGAAGCCGTCGAAATAGATCTTGTAGACCATGAGATCGGTGGCGCGGGCCGGGCCGCCCTGCGTCATGACGTCGACGATACCGAAGGAATCCTGGAAGCTTTCGGTGATGTTGATGACGAGCAGGAAAAACAGCGTCGGCGTCAACAGCGGCAGCTGAATATCCCAGATGCGGCGCATCGGCCCGGAACCGTCCATGGCGGCCGCTTCGATCAGCGAGCGCGGAATGCCCTGAAGGGCCGAGAGGAAGAAGATGAAGTTGTAGCCGATATATTTCCAGGAAAAGGCGATGATAACGGCGATCATTGCGTCCTTGCCGTCGAGCGCAGGGTTCCAGAGGCCGGGCCAGACGTGATTGATAACAGACAGGAGGCCGGCCTCCGGCGCCAGGATGAAGCGGAAAGCGAGGCCGAGAGCGGGAGCCGCAATCGCGTAGGGCCAGATGAAGACCGACCGGTAGATTTTGTGGCCGCGCAGTTCACGATCCGTCAACAGCGCCAGAATGAGCGCCAGTCCCATGGCGATGGCGGTCGAACTGAAGCCGAATATCATGCTGCGGGTGACGGAGTCCCAGTAGATCGGATCGCCGAGCAGCTGTTTGAAATTGTCGAAACCCACCCAGGCATTGCCGCCACCCCATGGCTGCTCGAGCGTGAACGCCCAATACAGCGCCTGCGCACTCGGCCAATAGAAGAAGACAAAGATCAGCAGCAGCATCGGAAACGCGAAGAGCAATCCGATCGTCGTCGAGGAGAAAGTGACGCGCTTTTCCATGAGTGGTCGTTTTCGTCCGGATCTGGTTTAGGACCGGGCGGCGACGTCGCCTCCGCGGCCGGCATGGAGTGTACAAAGACACACCCGGCTCGCGCAATGCGGGCCGGGTGCGGCTCATGTCAGTCGATCAGGGAAGCTGAACGTTCTTGTAGGTCTGCTGGAAGCGGCGCAGGAGCTGGTTGCCGCGTTCGGCAGCGCCATCGAGCGAAGCCTGGACATCGGCGTTGTTGACGAAGATTGCCTGCAGGCTGTTGGCGATTTCGGTGCGGACCTGCAGCAGGCCGCCGAGGCGGATGCCGTGCGGAGCGGTGTCGTCAGCAGGCGAAGCAGTCAGGCTCTGAATGGCGAGTTCGCGGCCGGCATAGGGGGCCTTGTCGTAGAAACCCTGCTTCTTCAGATATTCGAAGCCGGAGTTACGAACCGGGATATAGCCGGTGACGGTCGACCAGGTCAGCGCTTCTTCCGGCTTTGCGACGAAATTGAAGAAGGCAGCCGCAGCCTTGTATTCGGCGTCGGAATGACCCTTCAGGACCCAGAGCGAAGCGCCGCCGACAAAGGAGCTGTGACGGGTTGCATTGCCATAGGTCGGGAGCATGGAAACGCCCCAGTTCATGCCCTGCTTGGCGGTACGGCCGATATTGCCGTGATCGCCGACCGAGGTCAGGATGACCTGGCAATCGCCGGCAGCGAAAGCTTCGACGAAGGTCTGGCCGACGGCCTTGTTCTTGATGACGGCGAGCTTGTTGTCGTACCAGGACTTGAGGTCCTTGACGTAGCTGACGAGAAGCGGGTTCTTGTTGAACACCAGCTCGGCGTCGAGGCCTTCGAAGCCGTTCTTCTTCGTCGCGATCGCTTCGCCGTTTACGGCTTCAAACTGCTCGATGTACTGCCAGACTTCGTTGTTGGAGATGTCGAAGCCGAGCGGGCAGGCATAACCTGCGTCCTTCAGAGCCTTGAAGTCTTCACCGGCTTCCTGCCAGGTGGTCGGAGCATGGTCCTTGCCGATCTTGGCGAAGGCATCCTTGTTCCAGTAGAAGAGAGCGGTCGACGAGTTGAAGGGGAAGGAATACATCTCGCCCTTGGACGTCGCATAATAGTTTGCGATGCCGGAGAAGTAATCTTTCCAGTCGACGTTATAGCCCGTGTCGGTCATCAGCTTGTTTGCCGGGTAGTAAGCGCCGGAGAGCATGATGTCGAGCGTGCCGGCGTCGGAAACCTGGGCGATGGTCGGCTGCTTGCCGGCGCGGAAGGCTGCAATCGTGTTCTGCAGGGAAGCGTCGTAGCTGCCCTGGCTGGTGCAGACGACTTCGTAATCCGACTGCGACTGGTTGAAGCGATCACACTGTTCCTGGACACGCTTTGCAATGTCACCGGAATTGCCGAACCAGAAGTCAATCTTGGTCTTATCGGCGGCGGCAGCGGGACCGGCAAGAAACGCTGTAGCGAGAAGGGCGCCAACGGCGCCGAGAAGCTTGGCTTGCATGAGAACCTCGAACGTAAAATGGACGCGCACTTTCAGCGCACGCCCTATTAGCTGGTTCAAATTACCACGGCCAATGAATATTACATGACATGAAACGTTCGAATTCTAGTTGTCACAAAACTGACACACAATCGTTATTCGGAGCGTCACAAGAAATATTCGGAGAAGCTTTGCGAGCTTCCCAAATATATTGGCAATTCTATATGCCTCCATTCAAATAACCGCAATTTTAGAAGATATAGAATATTTGCTTATATTGCAACAAAGCCCCCTTTGTTGGCGCAGCGGTCGCGAGAAAACTTGCGAAAACATTCGCATTTTTGCCGTTGCACTGCTGTGCAACGCCCAGCTTCAGCGCAAAATCAGAGGGAATCCTTCAAAATTGCAGCAAAACGCGGATCGAATGCTCGGCTGATCGGTCCGGCGGCAGCACCGAGCGCCACCGACCAGGGATCGGCCATGCCGGACTGCAGGCGCGGCAGCGTCCGGCCGCGCCGTTCGGCGATCGAAGGCAGCAGCGGGCCGACCGCCGCAATCAAGCTATTGACCAGCGCCTCCGGCGCGCTGCCGCAGAGGATCACCGTCTGTGGATCGAAGATCGTTTCGATAAGATGGATACTCCAGCGCAGGTCCACTGCTGCCGCCTTGACCCAAGCCTGGATGCTTGGATCGCCCCTCAAGGCAAGGTCGTTGATGCGGGCATGAAGTGCGGGATCCGCAGGATCGGCCGAGAGATGCTCGTAGAGCGACGCGAGCGAGGCGCGATGTTCGAGCGGTGTCGATTTGCCGTCGGCAAACAGCAGCGCCATGCCGATCTCGCCGGCATTGCCGTTGGCGCCGCCGTAGAGTTCTCCGTTCAGAATGAGCCCCGCGCCGATGCCGTAGCCGACGAAGAGACAGACGGCATGGTCGAGACCATGGGCGGCTCCGACCATGCGCTCGGCGGTCGCGGCCGCTGCCGCATCGTTCTGCAGGCCGACATCGAGCCCGGTGCCGGCAGCCAGCGTTTCCAATAGCGGAAACTGTTGCCAGGCCGCCATCATCCATGGATCGTCGCCGCTGCCGTCAACGCCGAAAGGCCCGGGCATGGCGACACCGAGGCCGACGAGCCGTCTTTCCGATTGCCGGGCAATGATTTCAAGCCTCGAACGCACGCCGTCGACGAGATCGAGGATGACCTTCGTCCCTCTGGACGGTCCTCCGGGCGGCAGGCCGGCCTCGGCACGCACGAGAACGCTGCCGACGAGATCGACGGCAACCGCCCGCGTCACATGCCGGTCGATCTGCAGGCCGATCGCAAAAGCGCCTTGGGGCACCAGCCCATAAGGCGTCGAGGGCTGGCCCCGACCCTTCTTCACCGCGTCCCTCGAACCGACGAGACCGTCGCGCTCGAGCTCTTCGATGATATTGGACACCGTCTGCTTGGTCAGCCGCGTCGCCCGTGCCAGATCGGCGCGAGAGAGCGCACCGTTGATCCTCAGAGCATCGATCATCACGCGCCGGTTATGCGCGCTGGTGCCTTCGTGATTGGTGCCGCTCTTGGCCCGGATCGGGCGACTGTCATTCATGTGCGATTGCCTCTTGACTCCATTAGAATGTTGAAGAAGTATTAAGTCAATACATTTGACTTAATAAGGGACCGGAGAGTCCCAGGGAACGCAGGAAGCCCGGTGAGGCCTCCGACGACGCTCCGAGATGATGGACCGGCACGTTTTCAACACGTGCCTTCTCGAACACCGATGGCGGCGAAGCCCGCCCTCGGCGATGGGTGAATGTCAAAAACTGGAGGCTGCAATGCTGAAATCTTTTAACAAGACGCTTCTGGGCGCGGCCTTGATCGGCGCGTCTCTTGCACCGCATGCTTTCGCCGAAACGACGCTGAACGCGCTTTTCATGGCGCAGGCCGCTTACAGCGAGGCCGATGTGCGCGCCATGACCGACGCCTTCGCCAAGGCGAACCCCGATATCAAGGTCAATCTCGAATTCGTCCCCTATGAAGGCCTGCACGACAAGACGGTGCTGGCGCAGGGTTCCGGCGGCGGCTACGACGTCGTCCTCTTCGACGTCATCTGGCCGGCCGAATACGCCTCCAACAAGGTGCTAGTCGATGTCTCCTCGCGCGTCACCGACGATATGAAGAAGGGCGTGCTGCCGGGCGCCTGGACCACCGTCCAGTATGACGGCAAATATTACGGCATGCCGTGGATCCTCGATACCAAATACCTGTTCTACAACAAGGAAATCCTCGAAAAGGCCGGCATCAAGGCGCCGCCGAAGACCTGGGACGAGCTGACCGAACAGGCAAAGACGATCAAGGACAAGGGCCTGCTCGCCACCCCGATCGCCTGGAGCTGGTCACAGGCCGAAGCTGCGATCTGCGACTACACCACCCTGGTCAGCGCCTATGGCGGCGATTTCCTGAAGGACGGCAAGCCGGCCTTCCAGAGCGGCGGCGGCCTCGATGCGCTGAAATACATGGTCTCCAGCTATACCTCCGGCCTGACCAACCCGAACTCCAAGGAATTCCTGGAAGAGGACGTGCGCAAGGTCTTCGAAAACGGCGATGCCGCCTTCGCTTTGAATTGGACCTACATGTACAACATGGCCAACGACCCGAAGGACAGCAAGGTAGCAGGCAAGGTCGGCGTCGTGCCGGCACCTGGTGTTGCCGGCAAGAGCGAGGCCTCGGCCGTAAACGGTTCGATGGGTCTCGGCATCACCTCGGCCAGCAAGCATCCCGACGAAGCGTGGAAATACATCGCCTTCATGACCTCGCAGGCGACGCAGAACGCCTATGCCAAACTCAGCCTGCCGATCTGGGCCTCCTCGTACGAAGACCCTGCCGTCACCAAGGGCCAGGAAGAACTGATCTCCGCTGCCAAGGTCGGCCTCGCCGCCATGTATCCGCGCCCGACGACGCCGAAATATCAGGAGCTTTCGACCGCGCTGCAGCAGGCGATCCAGGAATCGCTGCTCGGCCAGTCCTCTCCCGAGGACGCACTGAAGTCGGCGGCTGAAAACAGCGGCCTCTGAGCCCGGCATGAAACCCCGGGCGGCGCCAGCCGCCCGGTCTCCAAAACCTATGAATGAAGAAGGGTCGCCTCGATGTCGGGCACTTGGCTGACAACCCGCGCGTGGCTTTTGATGCTGCCGCTTCTCGTGGTAATGATCTCAGTCATCGGCTGGCCCCTGATCGATACCGTCGGCCTCTCCTTCACCGATGCCAAGCTCGTCGGCACCGAGGGCGGCTTCGTCGGCATCGACAATTACGTGAAGATGATCTCCGGCTCGAATTTCCAGCGCACGCTCATCACCACCGCATGGTTCGCGATCGTCTCGGTCGCCGCCGAAATGGTGATCGGCGTTCTTGCCGCCCTTCTGCTGAATCAGCAGTTTCGCGGCCGCACCGCGCTTCGCGCCCTGATGATCCTGCCCTGGGCGCTGCCGACCGTCGTCAACGCCACGCTCTGGCGGCTGATCTACAATCCGGAATACGGCGCGCTGAACGCCGCGCTGACCCAGCTCGGCCTGCTCGACGCCTACCGCTCCTGGCTCGGCGAACCGGGCACCGCATTGGCGGCCCTCATCGTCGCCGATTGCTGGAAGAATTTCCCGCTGGTGGCGCTGATCGCGCTCGCAGCCCTCCAGGCCGTGCCGCGCGACATCACTGCCGCCGCGCTCGTCGACGGCGCCGGCCCTTTCGCCCGGTTCCGCTTCGTCATCCTACCCTATCTCGCAGGCCCCCTGATGGTGGCCCTGGTGCTGCGCACTATCGAAGCCTTCAAGGTGTTCGACATCATCTGGGTCATGACCCGCGGCGGCCCTGCCAACAGCACGCGAACGCTCTCGGTCCTGGTCTATCAGGAAGCCTTCTCCTTCCAGCGCGCAGGATCGGGCGCATCGCTGGCCTTGATCGTCACGCTGCTGGTGACGCTGCTTGCCGCCGGCTACGCGGCGCTCGTGCGCAAGACCGCCGGGAGTGCCGCCTGATGGAACGCCAGAGCCCGCTCTTTTCCGCCTTCATTCACCTTTGCGCGCTTCTGCTTGCCGCCATCATCTTGGCGCCGATCCTCTGGCTGTTCATCATGAGCATTTCGCCGGCCGCGGACCTTGCCGCAAAGCCGCTGCGCTGGTGGCCGCAGGCGGTCGATTTCTCGCGATACCAGGTGCTGCTTTCGACGCTCGAAAACAGTGCCGGCGCCGCCTTCACCTCATCGCTGCGCAACAGCATCGAGGTGGCGGGCATGGCGACGATCGCCGCCATTGCGCTCGCCATTCCGGCCGGCTGGGCCGTGTCGCGCACGCCGTCTGTGGGATGGTCGCTGTCGATGGTGATCGCGACCTACATGCTGCCGCCGGTGGCGCTCGCCGTGCCGCTCTATATGGGCCTCTCCCATCTCGGCATGCTGAACAACGTCTTCGGCCTCGCCCTTGTTTATCTCACCATTCTCGCTCCCTTCACCACCTGGCTGATGAAGTCGGGCTTCGATTCCATCCCGCGCGAGATCGAATCCGCCGCCATGATCGACGGCGCCGGCCTGTTCCAGACGCTCAGGATCATCACGCTGCCGCTCGCAGCCCCCGTGGTCGCGACCTCGAGCCTTTTTGCCTTCCTGTTGGCCTGGGATGAATTCTTCTATGCGCTGCTCTTCACATCGGACCAGCGCGCCAAGACGCTGACCGTCGCCATTGCCGATCTCGCCGGCGGCCGCGTTTCCGATTACGGACTGATCGCCACGGCAGGCGTGCTCGCCGCCCTGCCTCCGGTGCTGATCGGTCTCGTCATGCAACGCGCCCTGATTTCGGGGCTGACCAGCGGCGGCGTTAAGGGATGAAGATGACCGAGGAAAGAATCCATCCGTCTGGACTGATGGCAATCGATCGGGAAATGGCGCGCCAGCACGCCGATGCGATTGCCTCCTATGAGACTGCCCGGCCGATGGCCGCAAAGGCCGCGGCATCGCTGAAGCGGACCGGCCGGCTGCTGCTGATCGGCATGGGCGGCTCGCATGCCGTCAACCGCGCCGTCGAGCCGCTCTATCGCAGGCTCGGCATCGACGCGGTCGCCTTGCCGCTCTCCGAGCAGCTCGGTCAGCCGCTGCCGTTGACCGGCAGGACGATCTTCGTCACTTCGCAATCCGGCGAAAGCGCCGAGGTCGTGCGCTGGTTCGACGAGACCGGCGGCACGCAGGAGACCTTCGGCCTGACGCTTGAAGGCAGCTCCTTCCTCGCAAGAACCGCCCCGTCGCTGGTCGGCGCCGGCGGCACGGAGCTCGCCTTTGCCGCCACGCGCAGCCTGACGGTGACCTTCGCTCTGCATCTCGCGATCCTTGCCGCTCTCGGCGAAGACCCCCAAGCTGCACTTGCCGTCCTCGAGAATCCCGAAGATCCCGACATCACAGCCGCCCTCGCCGCCCTCCAAAACGTCGCGACCGTCGTCACCTCGGGCCGCCGTCTGCAGGGAGTTGCCGAGGCATTGGCGCTCGGATTGACGGAGCTGTCGCGCCGCCCCTGCTTTTCTCTCGAAGGCGGTCAGCTGCGCCACGGCCCCATGGAGATGCTGGGACCGGAGATCGGCGTCGTGCTGTTTCGCGGCCTGGACGAGACCGCCGGCCTCGTGACCGCTATGGCGTTGTCCGCCGTCGAGACCGGCGCCCCCGTCATCCTGTTCGACGCATCCGGGCAGGCGCCGGTCGCCGGCGCGGTGACGATCCGCTTCGCCCCGGCGACGGGCCTTGCCGCAATCTTTGCCATGCTGCCGGTTGCCCAGCGGCTGATGATCGCTTTTGCCGATGCCCGCGTGGAGAATGCCGGAACGCCGGTTCGATCCACCAAGATCACCCGGAGCGAATGAATGCGGCCGCTTGCAGTCATCGGCAACGTCAACGTCGACCTGATCCTCGGACCGGCCGCCCCCTGGCCGAAGGCCGGCACCGAAATCATCGTCGATCATGACGAGTTGCGGGTCGGCGGATCCGCCGGCAACAGCGCGCTCGCCTGGCAGGCCCTTGGGGTCGAATTCGAGATCGCCGCCAATATCGGCAGCGACCAGTTCGGCCGGTGGCTGGCCGAAGCCTTCGGCCACCGGTCCGAGAAGTGGTCGGTGCGCCCTGAGAGAACGACGCTCTCCGTCGGCATCACCCATCCGGACGGCGAACGCACCTTCTTCACGACGACGGGCCACCTGCCGCCCTTCAGCCTCGAGGACGTCTTCGCCGTCATCGACGGAGAAAGGCTCCGTGGCGGTTGCGCGCTTCTCTGCGGCGCGTTCCTGACCGATGATCTGACAAAGGAATATGGCGCCTTCTTCGACTGGGCCGAGCGCCATGACATCACCGTCGCCCTCGACACGGGCTGGCCGCTCGACGGCTGGACGGAGGAGAATTGTGTGGCGACACGCGCCTGGCTTTCCCGCAGCGGCATCGCGCTGCTGAACGAGGTCGAGGCGACGACGCTTGCCGGCATCGCCGATCCGATCGAAGCCGCCCGCGAGATCCGGTCGCACATGCCGGAGGGCGCGATCGTCGTCGTCAAGCGCGGGTCGGACGGAGCCACCGCGATCGGGTCGGACGGTCTGCCGGTGTCGGTCGCCGCGCCCTTCGTCAAGGTGGTCGACACGATCGGCGCCGGCGACGTCTTCAATGCCGCCTTCCTCGCCGCGCTCGCGGATGGAAAGTCTCTGGCTTCCTGCCTGACAGCAGGAACCGAAGTTGCCTCGCGCGCCATCTCCACCCTTCCCCGCAATTATGGTCCGTCATCCCCTGAGGAGCCCGTGCGATGAGCGCGCTCGAAATCGAGAACATCCGCAAGACCTATGGCGAGGTCGAGACGCTGAAGGGCATCGACATCGCACTGGAAAGCGGCGAGTTCCTTGTCCTGCTCGGCTCCTCCGGCTGCGGCAAGTCCACGCTCCTGAACATCATCGCCGGCCTTGCCGAGGCGACGAGCGGCGATGTCAGGATCGGCGGGCGTTCAGTGCTCGGCGTGCATCCGAAGGACCGCGACATCGCCATGGTCTTCCAATCCTACGCGCTCTATCCCAATCTGACGGTGCATCGGAACATCGGCTTCGGCCTGGAAATGCGCAAGGTGCCGACGCCAGAGCGCGACAAGGCCGTGCGGGATGCCGCAAAGCTCCTGCAGATCGAAAACCTCCTCGACCGCAAACCGAGCCAGCTTTCCGGCGGCCAGCGCCAACGCGTCGCCATCGGCCGCGCGCTGGTGCGCAAGCCTGAGGTATTCCTCTTCGACGAGCCGCTCTCCAATCTCGACGCCAAGCTGCGCATGGAGATGCGCACCGAGATCAAGCGGCTGCACCAGATGCTGAAAACCACGGTCGTCTATGTCACCCATGACCAGATCGAAGCGATGACGCTGGCAAGCCGCATCGCCGTCATGCGCGACGGCCGCATCGAGCAGCTCGGCACGCCGGAGGAGATCTACAATTACCCAGCAACGCTTTATGTCGCCACCTTCGTCGGCGCGCCGCCGATGAACCTGCTGGACGTGACGCTGCGTGACGGTCGGCTGGTGCTTTCAGGCACCGATACCAGCCTGCCCCTGCCCTCCCGCTTCCGCGAGGCGGCCGGCAATGGCCGCGATCTCATCCTCGGCATCCGCCCCGAGGCGTTTCGCACCGATGGCGCCGGCCTGTCGATCGAGGCGATCTCGGAGGTCGCGGAGCTGACCGGCCCGGAACTCGTCATCACCGCCCTGACAGGAAACCAGCGCCTGATGGCCTGCCTGCCGCCGCGCACGCCGATCCGCGACAACGAGAAACTCACCCTCTTCTTCGACGAGGAGGCGATACATCTGTTCGACCGGGAAACCGGCCTCAGCTGCAGTCGCGGGCAATAGAACGGTCGAACGCCCGCGAGCCACTCGGTCAATTCGCCGCGACGGCGGGCTTGCGCTGGTAGACGTGGATATAGTCGACGAGCAGAATGGAAGGGTTCGGCGTTTCATCGATCGGCCAGCCCGAGCCGAGCGCCAGGTTCACCAGCGGATAAAACGGCATGTGGAACTCCTTCGGCGTGTCGAAGCTCCAGATGAACTGACGGTCGAAATAGAAGCTCGTCTTGTCGGGTTGGATATCGACGCCGTAGGTATGATATTCGCTGTTCAAAATTCCGTCCTGAACCGTTTGCCAATGGCCGCCGGTCGAGTTCTGGCCGCCCTGAGCTTGGCGCCAGATATGAAAGCCCATGCTGAACTCATAGGGCGCGCGTCCATAATATTCCAGCACGTCGATCTCGGAGGTATATTTCGACCGGTCGAGCCCGATGAGCCAGAAGGCCGGCCAGACGCCCTTGCCCGGCGGCAGCTTCATCCGCACTTCAAAGTAGCCGAATTGCTGAGAAAACCCTTCGCCCTTCGGGTTCACCGCCGACAACAGGCCCGAGCGCCAGGTTCCGTCGGCCTCCTTGCGCGCTTCGATCTTCAGAATTCCCTGATCTGTCGTAAACGGAAAGCCGGGGGCCGGGTCGGTGAAGCGGGCATCGCCGAAATCGCCGTTCCAGGGTGTATGGGCGATCCACCGCGAGCTTTTTTCTCCCCAGGCCGAGACGTCGAGACTGTCGAAATTCTCTTCGAACGTCAGCTGATACGCATTCATGTTGATCGGTTCCTGGGCGACGCTGGGCCGGCCGGGCAATGCCCCCAGACCGAGAACGATGAGCAAACCCAATGCCTTGGAAGATATCCCGTAACGCATTCCACTCCTCCGAAAACGCCAAACCAATCGTTGGACTGCACCTGTCTCGATCATGAGGTGAGAACTCCGTTTCGCCGCGGCATGAGCCTTTGGACGACGATTGTCTCGATACCGTCGGGCCTTCCGACAACCTGCCATACCAGCAGCGCGAAGCCCCAGAAGATCGCTGCCGCCGCTCCACCGCAAAACGACAGGCCGACGACAAGGTTCAGGCCGGCCGGCATGTCGGCGAGCGTCGGCTCAACCCAAAGCAGGAAAGCGATCATCGGCAGGCTCGCGATAAGCGGCCGGGAAAAGGAACTCAGCTGCGCGGCAAAACTCGCGCCGATCAGCCGCCGCGTGATGATGAGCGACGCGGCGTAAGCGACGAGAATCGCGACGATCCGCGCACCGAGCGCGCCGGCCACCTGGAAATAGGCGATGCCCAGGATGGTAACCGGCACCCTGACGGCGAACTCGATAAACATTCTGAGAGCGAGATAACGGGTATTGTTCAAGACCATGGCCAGGGGCGGCATCATGTTCGTGGGAAGCCCCAGCAGGCTGACGAGGCACAGCCATTGCAGGATCGGCGCGGCCGATGCCCATTTCTCGCCGACGAGGAGACGCACGGTCGGCTCGGCGAGAAAGGCGAGCGCGATGAGAACGGGCGCGGCGACGAAGGTGATCGCATTCGTCGCCTTCAGATAGGCGGCCACCAGATTGCGGCGATCCTCGACGACCGAGAATGCCGCCATCAGCGGGCGCAGCAGCGGCCCGACGAAGGTCTGGTACGGAATGCCCGCGATATTATCGGCGACACTGAAGGCGCCGAAGGTCGACAGCCCGCTGAAACGCGGCAGAAGCAGCCGGTCCAGCTGCCAGTTGATCGAGCTCAGCACCTGCGACACCGTATTCCAGCTGATCATGTCCTGGAAATGCTTCCACTCGGAAAGGCTGAACGCCGGCCGCATCGGCGCAAAGACATAGGAGGTGATCATCGCAGCGGTGGGTCCCGCAACCGCTCCAATCGCCAGCCCCCAATAGCTGCCTGTCGTCACCGCCACTCCCACGCCGAACAGCAGCGTCGATCCCTTGGTGATGAGATCGAGCGCAAACTCGCGTTTGAAATCGAAACGCTGCATGAAGAGGACCATGCGCGGACTGATCATGCTGCGCATGGCGGGCGCGATCGAGAGAACGGCGACAAGGGCAAAAAGCCGGGTGTCGTGATAGATCAAGGCCATCGGCCAGGCGATGACGATCATCAGCAGGCCGATGGCCGCCCCCCGAAGCAGGCTGAGGGTAAAGGCGGTGGCAAACATCTCGTCCGAGGGCGACGGCTGGCGCATCAGCGCCTGCGTCAGCGGCAGGTCCAGGACCGCCTCGACGATGACAAGGACGGAGGTCGCAATGGCGACCAGGCCGAAATCCGCAGGGCTCAAAAGCCTTGCGAGGACAAGGAGACTGATAAAATCGAGCAGGCGCGCCAGGAATTTTCCGCTGATCGTCCAGATGCTCGCCGTCGCCGTCCTCTGAGATACGCTTGACATGATCTGCTATCATTCCTCGTCGGCGGTTTGAGACGGTTTCGGTCGCGGCAGCACAGCAGGCGGCTCCGTCCCTTCCCCTCAGCCCGGCCGTCTTCTGAAGACGTCGGCCGACCGCTCGCCATGATGGGACAATTGTTGCTCGATAAGGCCCGCCAGACTGTCGCGGAACACGGCGGAGGAAAATTTCAGCGAGTGCGCGCGGATTGCCTGCGGATCGATATCGTCCTCGACCTCCTCAAACGCTGCCATGGTTTCCAGCAGGGCTTCCGTGGTCTGCTGGGCGAAGCGGAAGCCGACCTGCGGCGAGGAAACGGTTTCTCTGGCGCCGCCGGCGTCGAAAGCGAGAACCGGACGTCCTGATGCCATGACTTCCACCGGCAGGATGCCGAAATCCTCGATGCCGGGAAACAGCAGCGCGCGGCACCGCGACAGGTGGTCGCGCAGAACGTTGAAGGGCTGGTGGCCGAGAAACTCAACGGTCGGCCCAGCGATCGACTTCAGATAGGGCAATTGTTCTCCCTCGCCGATCACGACCAGTTTCCGGCCGGCCTCGGTGCAGGCGCGAACGGCGATATCAGGCCGCTTGTAGGCGGTCAGCTGCCCCGCATAGAGATAGAATTCGCCTTTCCCCTTCCCCACCACAAAATCGTCGGTCGCAACGGGCGGATGGATGACGACGGATTCCCGGTCGTAAAAGCGGCGGATACGACTTGCGACATAGTCGGAATTGGCAACGAACATGTCGACCCGGGAGGCTGTCGTAACGTCCCAGGCGCGCAGCATCGGCGCCGTGATCGACATCAGGGCGCGCCCCACCCAGGGAAGGCCATGCCGGTAGACATGGAACTGATCCCAGATGTATCGCATCGGCGAATGGCAATAGCAGATATGAAGAGCGTCGGCGCGCGTGATGATGCCCTTGGCAGGGCCGGATTCGCTCGACAGCACTAGATCGTAATCCTGCAGATCGAACTGCTCGAGGGCGAAGGGCATCAGCGGCAGCATCTTGGTATAGTGGCGCTGCGCGCCGGGGATCTTCTGCAGGAAGGAGGTGCGAATATTGCGCGTTTTGAGGAAATCGCTGATGCGATCCCGATTGCAGACGAGGGTGAAGATGTCCGCCTGCGGGAACATGCGGCACAGCTCTTCGACGACCTTCTCGCCGCCGCGCATCGAAACGAGCCAATAATGCACGATGGCGACGCGAAGCTGCTTGCTGTCGCTTTGGCTTCCGGCCTCGGCGACACGTCTTTTCGCCAGGACAGGCGCATCGGCGAGAAAGGCTCTCGCATCGGGAAGAGAGGCTGTTGCTTTAAGGGTCAACTGAATACTCCTTGTATCGCCACACCGTCTGTCAGCTCGGGAACCGCATTCGTCAAAAGCAGGTTGTGATATTCGGCAAGAAGCGCGTCGCGCCATTCCTCATGCGTCGAGGCGAGACCAGGCGACCTCAGGAAGGCCCGCTCGCTCATGGCGCGGACCTCATGCCCCGGCATTCGGCTGAATCGCGTCAAAGTATCGGCAAAGGCTTTTTCATCGGCCGTATCGCAGGCAAGCGCCATGCCCGCCCTCTCCATCTCCTCGGCGAGGAAGGCGCTGCGCGACATGATGACGGGCAGGCCGCTCCGGGCCGCTTCGATGGCAACGAGACCGAACGGCTCGGGATAGCGCGACGGCATCAGCAGCGCGCGCGCCTTGCGGATGGTCGGGCCGATCTCGGCGTGCGATTGCCAGCCGAGGGCCCTGACGTGATCTCCTGAAGCCGCGACCAGCGGCATCAGCGGTCCGTCTCCGATCACGCAGAGCTTGACGCCGGCCCTGCGCGTGGCCCCCACGGCGTCCTCCACGCCTTTCTCCTCGTCCAGCCGTCCGATGAAGACAAACTCGTCGTTGGCCTCCGCCTGGATGCGCTCTATCGACAGGGGAGCAACGGGGTTGCGGATCGTCGTCAGCCGTTCGGGGCTATAGCCGGCGCCGACAAGAAAGCTCGCCATCTTCTCGTGCAACAGGATGATCCGGCCGAAATCGGCCCGATCCCTCAGAAGCCGGAGGATATTGGAGCCGCGCGCAGCCCGCCACAATTTATGAGAATAGCTTCTCTTGTCGCAGGCCGTTGCAATGCAGCTTCCGCCGAGCGGGCGGCGAAGGCAGATCTGCTGCGCCTGATAATCGAAGAAAGCGCCATTCGGGCAGGCAGTGAAGAAATCATGCGCGTGGACCACGCATCGCCTGGCGACCGGCGCCAGCGCCCTGAAAATCGCGGGAGACAGGATCTGGTGCCAGCCATGCACGTGATAGGCGGTATTGGCCGTATCGTTTGCGGCGATCCAGTTCGCCATCATGCGGATGGCGGCGCCATTATGGATGCCTGTTACGAAAGCTTTCGCGCGCTCGGCGCTGAGCAGGTCGCGGCTGTTCAGCCCGACCATCGAGACCCCGAGCGCGGCAAGCTCCGCATTGGCCGCGCCGTCCCCGCAAATATAGGTCACGGGGATGTCGAGGCCGCGAAACAGCTTGGCCGATAATACGGCCAGCGCCGTCGCGCCGCCTCTTGCGGTCGAGTAGTCGTCGATGATGACCACGCGATCGATCTTTGTCCTGCCGAGGCCGGGGAAAAGGCTGACATTTGCGGCGGATCGCAGAGCCTCAGGCGACGACGGGCGCATCACTTCACCGAGACGCCGTTGGCACAAGCCTCCAGCGCCTTGCGGTTGAGAATGCGGATCTTACCCTGCCCTCCGTCGATGATCTTGCATTCCCGCAGCCGCCGCAGGCACTGATTGACCTTCTCGCGGGACGCTGGCAGCGTCGCGGCCAGGTCGTTTTGCGAGATGATCAGTTCGTCCACGTTGTTGGCCGCATCTTTTGCGTAGACGGCGGAGAGCCGCAGCAGCGTGCTGGCCAGCCTCGCCTGCAGGGTCGAAGCGGCATTGGCAATGATCCGGAGCTCAAGCTCGGAAATACGCGCCAGCGCCCTGGAGAAGACCTTTTCCCGGAAAGAGGGATCGCTGGCATACATGTCGCGCAGCAGCCGGCCTTCGAAGAAATGCAACTCGCAATTGGAACTGGCCCGGTATTCGAGGTTCAACGTCTGCCTGCGCAAGACCTCGAGCTCGCCGATGAGGCCCGATTTCGGAATGATCTCGACGATGAATTCCCGGCCGTCGGGCAGCATCGTGCTTGCGCTGACCAATCCCGAATGCACGCGTGCGAAAGTATCGACGAGGACGCCGGCACCGGCGATGACCTCGCCGCGGCGAAACCGCCGGATGCTCGAGCGGCAGGAAAGGAATTCGTCATCGAGAACGATGCGGCTGTTGAGATGAATGCCCCCACCGGCCGGAATCCCCACCCTGTCGATGCCGGACCTACGATCCGATACGTGTGTCAACCCATCCATGCGCATGACTCCCAGTACTGGAATGACCATAGGTTATGCTGCACTGCATCATTTATATTGCATTAATATAGGAGTCAAATAACATCACCGAAAGAAAGCGTAAAGATGAAGTCTACATTTAGTGAAAAACAAAAAAATACATTGTTTTCATAGCTAAAAACCTCGATGAAGCCAAATAATGATCGCTCATTGAAGAGTGCTGCTCATTAAAATGTCCTTGTGAGTTAAAAAGCAGCAATAATCAAAATGATGACATCAAAATAATAAATGAATTCGCGCGGATTAATCACCTCCGAGTAGGTTATAACGTTGATTGAAATGAAAAGAAGGCCAGTAGGAGTAATCAGATTTCTCTTATGCGGGTTAGTAGCATAAAGAAATTCTTAAGGATTATGACCTTGGTAACAGACAACCAGGTTGCGGCGCAGCAAACTTTACACGGTTCTTGACTAAACGTTTTGGAGACCACCGATGACATGGGAAGCACATAGTTTCGAGGGCTGGTCGCGCATCGGAAGGTCCGCGAAAGGCGGCGATCTCCATTCGTCGCGGCCGCGTGCGGCAGGCAGATCATTCAAGCGTGCGATGGACTTTTTTGTCGCGATCACCGCGCTGATCCTGCTTGCGCCCCTTCTGCTGCTCGTCGCCTTGATCGTGAAATTCTCCGATCGCGGCCCGGTCTTCTATTCCCATACCCGCATCGGCGTCGGCGGAGCGCCGTTCGGATGCCTCAAATTCCGTACGATGAAGACCGATGCGAGCGCTCAGCTTGCCGAATTGCTGCGAAACAACCCGGCTGCGCGCAGCGAATGGGAGGAAACGCGCAAGTTGAAGGACGATCCGAGGATCACGGCCGTCGGTGATATCCTGAGGCGATCGAGCATCGACGAGCTTCCTCAGCTGATCAATATCGTGCGCGGCGAAATGAGCCTTGTAGGCCCTCGGCCGGTCACCGTCGAGGAATTGCCCCGTTACGGCGAGCATATGTGGGCCTACATGGCCGTCCGCCCGGGCCTGACCGGTCACTGGCAGACCAGCGGACGCAACGACGTCAGCTACGAGTACCGGGTCTCCCTCGATGCTCACTATGTCAGCAACTGGTCGCTCGGTCGGGACTTCGTCATCCTTGCGAAGACCATTCCCGCTCTGTTTTCACAACGCGGCTCTTACTGAGCATCAAGGGGAGAGCTGTCGATCATGCCGGAAATCGGAAGATACGCTACTCCCCCGTCCCCTCCAAGCTGCCAATCCCTGGTCACTCGACACCGGGTTATCCCGTAATCTCGCCATTTGGATTAGGACGACATGACCACAAGCACCATCTTCAGCGGCGTCTCCCCGATATCCCTGTCTCCGGCAAACAACGGCGGGGGTAATTCGCCGCTGACCCTGCGGGATATGCTCTTCTTTGTCAGAATGCGCTGGCTGTGGATCGTGGTGACGACCATCGTCTTCCTCGCGATGGCAGCAGGCTACCTGCTGACCGCCGTGCCGAGTTTCGTCGCCAGCACGCAACTTGTGATCTTTCCCCAGGTGAACGGTTCCGAAGCGCAGAGGGCCTTCGCGGAAGACGCCTTCATAGAAGGACAGCTTGAGATCGCCAAATCCAGCGACGTCATCGGCGGAACGGTAAGGTTGCTCGATCTCGATAGCGATCCCGAGTTCGTCGATCAGGAGCCCTCGCTGCAGGACAGGGCGAAGAATTGGCTGATGGGGATTTCTTTGCAGGCGGATACGGCCCCGCAGGACGCAACAGGCAAGGGAACGCGCGGCGCGCAGCCGCAGACGGAGAAGGAACGGCTCCAGGACTGGGCGATCGCCACGCTGCTGAACATGGTCGAAATACGCCGGATCGGGAGTTCGACGATCATCGAGATATCGGCGGCGGCATCGACACCTCAGAAGGCCGTTGACATCGCTGATACGCTCGCCAGGCAATATATCCAGAAGAATATTGCAATGAAGGCCGATGCCTCCCGGCAATACAGTGACTGGCTGGAAAAATTCATCCGGGAACAGCAGCGCGGGCTGGCCGATGCCGCCAGCGCCCTGAGCACCTTCACCAATGCTCCGCGCGATCAGTTCAAGCTTGCGGAGCTGCAGAGCGCGACGGACGCCCGCCGCACCCTTTATGAAAGCACCTTGACCCAGCTGACCGAAGCCAAGCAGCGCATAACCTATCCCGTGTCCGACGCCACGATCATCTCGCGGGCAACGCTGCCCCTCTCGAAGGCAAGGCCGCGCAGCACGCTCATCATCGCCTTTGCGGGCGCAGTTGGCCTCGGCGTCGGCCTGGCCCTTGCCATGATACGGCACGCCGGTGACCGCCGGATTATCCGCCCCCATCAGATCGCGGATGCGAATGGACTGCCCTTCGTCACTTTGCTGTCGAGGTCGACAAAGACCCGCAATGGGCACCCCACGCGTTTCCTCGCCGCCGGCACGGGCAGCGGCAGCACGGCCGCCTATCCCGTCATTCCCGGCATGGCGGAACTCAGCGCGACGGTCGTCGGCCTTCGGCGCAAACGCCGGGTCGTCATCGGTGTGGTCGCCGTCGATCCCGGCAACGGAGCATCGACCATCGCTCGCGAACTCGCAGTCCTGTCGTCGATATCAGGGGCGCACACGCTGCTGATCGATGCGGCCGCGCAGAAATCCTCGCTCAGCAAATCGATCGCCCCTCATAGTTCCATCGGCCTTGTCGATGTTCTCGACAATGGCGAGCTGATCCAGACGGCCGCATTGCCGCTCACCTCGACGCTGAAGTTCCTTCCCCTCGGCAAGGTCGAAGCCGTGACGCCGGCCATTCGCCTGAGTTCTCGTCGCACGCAGTTGAGCTTCGCCGACCTCAAGAAGGAATTCGACGCGATATTCGTCGACATTTCCGCATTCTCCACGTCGCCTGATGCCAATGCCATTGCGCCGGAGCTGGATGGCGTCCTCGTGGTCACTTCGCATGGACGCACCTCGATCGACGATACCACGCGCGTCATCGAAACCATGCGCAATGTCGGCGCCGAAATCCTCGGCGCGATCATCAACCATGCACCGAAGAGAATGCAGTCATGACCTCAGCCTCGGCAGGAAAAGCCAGCCAGGACGGCCCGAGCGGGCAGGCGCGGGTTCCTTGCGGCCCCGAAGCCATGGCGGGGCGTGCTTTGAGAATTGCCGTAGGGATCGCTTCGGCGGGCCGCGCTTCGACACTGCGGGAGACGGTCGACTACCTCGCCGGCCTGCCGGACCAGGCCGAACGGCTTATCGTCTGCGTGCCCGCGATCGACGATGCCGCCGGGCTCAGCGACCGCCGCGGACTGGACATCATCGTCGGCAGCCGTGGCCTGACCTCCCAGCGCAACAGGATCATCAAGGCAGCCGCCGCTGACACGGATATCCTGATCTTCCTGGACGACGACTTCATTCCGGCCGCGACTTTCCTGTCGCGGATGGCAAGCGTCTTCGCGACGAATCCCGAGATCGTGATCGCCACCGGCGAAGTCCTCGCCGACGGCATCCTCGACGGCGGCCTCGACAGGTCGGAAGCGCTGCGGGTTCTCGAAACCGCCGGTGAAGCGGCCGAACAGTTGACGGATGTCTATAACGCCTATGGATGCAACATGGCGGTCCGCCTTTCGCCCGTTATCGAGCATGCGGTGAGCTTTGACGAGCAGTTGCCGCTCTACGGCTGGCTCGAGGATGTCGATTTCAGCAGGTCCCTCGCCCGCTACGGCAGGTCCGTGCGGGTTGAAGGCGCCCGCGGAGTGCATCTCGGCGTCCGATCCGGGCGCCAGCCGGGCCGAAGGCTCGGCTATTCGCAGGTTGCCAATCCCGCCTACCTGATCCGCAAGGGCACGATGTCGAAGGGCCGCGCGATCGCGCAGATCGGCCGCAACATTCTGGCCAACGTTTCGGGCGCTCTGTCCAACGACCGCCTGATCGACCGGTGGGGACGTTTGAACGGCAATCTGCTGGCGCTGTCCGATCTTCTCATCGGCCGTGCCTCTCCGTCCCGCATTCTCGAATTCGCCACCCCCCTCCCGCGCGAAATGCCTTCGCCGTCGATCATAACGAAACGGAGATAGACCAATGCAGCGCACCTCCTTGTCCGATCGTCTCATCTCAGCGGCACTTGCCTTGCTGGCATTCTCCTGCATGGCCGGCTGGAGCGTCGCCCGCGCGCAGACATTCTCCCTCGTGCCGGAAGACAAGGTAAGGCTGCGCGTCGTGGAATGGCGGTCCTCGGATTCCCGCTATGCCAGCTGGGAAGCTCTCGACGGTGTCTATACCATCGACGATACCGGCAATCTCTCGATCCCGATTGCCGGTCACGTGCAGGCGAATGGAAAAACGACCGAAGAACTTGCCGATGCCATTGCCACCGCGCTGGCCGAGAAGGCTCAACTTCCGGTCAAGCCGTATATCGCCCTGGAGATTGCCGAGCATGCGCCGATCTTCCTGACCGGAACCGTCCAGACGCCCGGGCGCTATCCTTTTGAACCCGGCATGACCGTGATGAAGGCGGTCAGCATCGCCGGTGGCTTCCTGCGGGAACGCGAGGACAACACCTACTTCGAGCGCGACCGGATCCAGGCTGCCGGCGCCTACCGAACGGCCGTTCTCAACCGGCGCGATCTCCTGATGCGCCAAGCGCGCCTGCGCGCCGAGATCACCGGCGAGCAGAGTTTCGAGATCCCTGCCGAACTCGTCGGCACACCCGATGTGGACAAGCTGAAGGCACAGGAGTTGAACCTGATGCGGCTGCGGCGCGTCGATATCGACAGCCAGGTGGAAGCGGCAAACGACCTCACCCGTCTCTATGGGCAGCAGGTCGAGTCGCTTACCGCCAAGATCAGCACGCAAAAGCGGCAAATCGATCTTGCCCAGAAGGAGCTGGACAACGTCAACAGCCTTGTGAGCAAAGGCCTGGTCAGCAACTCGCGTCAGGTTTCGGTCGACCGCTGGGTCGCGGACGCTCAAGGCACCCTGATCGATCTCGAAGTTGCCCTGACCACGGCTCGCCAGGGCCTCAGCGAAGCCGACCGCTCCAAGATCAACATCGTCAATAGGCAGAACAGCGAAAACCAGGAACTGCTGAACCAGGTCAATCTCGCAATCGGCAGGGCGGCGATCGATATCCAGGTGGCCCAGCTTCTGAGCGAGCAGGCAGGTTACGACGCTCAACTCGCCCAGATCAGCACAGACGCGCCGGGTCTCGGCAAGGCGCAGAAGAACTACAGGATCGTCCGTCGCAATGACGACGGAACCTATCGCAACATCGTGGCGGACGAGCAGACCGCCTTGCTGCCGCATGATCTCGTCGAGGTCGGCCTGGACTCTGCTCTTCAGACGCCGTCCTCCCAGCCGCAGCTGCAGAGCCCACAGCAAAAACAGAGCTCGACAGCTCCTTTGTCTGATGTGGCGCGAGATAGCCGGCCGGCTCCCGGCTGGATATCCCAGACGGGATCAAATTAGGAGGCTGTTGTGATCATCGAAAACAGCTGGCGGCTTTCGCTCCGGGCGATACGCCGAAAGATGGATGCCGGCCTTCGGCAAAAGCGCTGCTTCGGCGGTTCACCTCTAGGATCGGGATCGGAAGCATGTCGATAGAACCGATCGGTTTCATGACCTTGCTCCTTGGCGTGCTCTGCATGGTCAACGGCGCGCGCTTCGCCATGGTGATCCTTTGCCTGCTGACGCTGCTGGGCGCCGCAGCGGCTCTCCAGCTGCCAGCGCTTGGCGGCAGCAGCATTCAGCCGAGCCATCTTCTGGTGCTTTTTCTCGTCGCGGCCGTCCTGCTGCGCCCCGTTCAGATGCAGGCCGCGCTCGCCAGCCTCGCCTATCCGGGTCCCGGTTTCTGGTTTGCCGCCTACATCCTGTTTTCGGTGGTGTCATCCTTCTTCCTGCCCCGCATCTTTGCCGGCGCGACCCTCGTCTATTCCTCCGCACGAGACCCATCAGGCATGATGTCGACGGTGGCCGCTCCGCTCGCCCCAGGCTCGTCTAATCTCAGCCAGTCCGTCTATCTGCTCGGCGACCTCGCCTGCTTTGCCGTCGTAGCTGGGCTTGCAAGGCTCGGATACGCCCGTTTCATCGCGCAGCAGCTGATCATCGCCTCGATCGTGTGCTTTGCCTTCGCGCTCATCGATTGGGGAACCTTCCTCACCGGCCAGTCGCACCTGCTCGATATCATCAGGAACGCGAACTATACGATGCATACGGCCGAGGCGATCCACGGCTTCAAGCGCATCGTCGGCCCCTTTCCTGAGGCGAGCATCTACGGCGCGATCGCATTGGCTTATTTCTCCTTCACGCTCATGCTTTGGTTGGAGCGCGTTCAAAGCCGCATGGCGGGGCTTGCAACTCTCCTCATCTGCCCGACGATCGTCCTGTGCACGTCGACCACCGCCTATATTGCCGGTATCTTCGCCGTCTGCATGTTCGTGCTGTTCTGCCTGAAACGACTGATCCGCGGCCCTACCGCCGCCTCGCATGTGACGTTCCTGGTGATCACGCTGTTCCTGATCCCCTGCGCCATCGTCGCGCTCAGCCTTGTCCCCGATGCGTGGGATTCCATCGCCGGTCTCGTCAACACCACTGTATCGGACAAGCTTCAGTCGCAATCCGGCGAAGAGCGCACCGCCTGGAACACGCTGGCATTGATCGCCTTCGTCGATACCGCCACCTTCGGCGCCGGGCTCGGCACGGTTCGAGCCTCAAGCTTCATCGCCGCATTGCTGTCCAATGTCGGATTATCAGGCACCCTTCTCTTCGCCACCTTCCTGTATAGTCTTGTGAGGTCGTCCGGCCGGCGCATATCGGGCGATCGGGAGACGCATGCGATCGGAAACGCCGCCATCATGGCGTCCATCGCGCAGATCGGCTCTGCGGCGATCTCAGGAAGCGGCACCGATCTCGGCCTGCTGTTCAGCACCACCGCCGGTCTGGCGGTGGGCTGCCTCACTGGCCCCTACATCGCGCGGCGTCCAACCACTCGAACACTCGCAACCCGGCGTCCACCGGAGGCATCGGCATCTCTTACGAGAACGCCGACGTTTGCAACGCGATGACGGCCGGCCCGAACTTCCATCATGGCGAGAGACGGCGGCAATGCGCCGCTGCCATGCGCCGGCCCGGCCGGTCGGCGGCGATGCATCCTTCAAGGATTGCCGGTGAAATCAAGCGGTCTGAAAGCTGCGCCCCTCCGTCTCTGGATGGATGCGCTGCAGTTTTTATCCCGCCGTCAGCTCTGCTGATGCTCACTCGTGGCAGCGACATTGTCTGGGGCGGACCTGTTTTCCCGCAATCTGGCGCTGCGCCGTACAAATCCCGACAGGAACACACCCGCGACATAGCCGATTTCCATGAGAGCGAGGATGGCGACGCCGGAAAGCGTCGCCGCGATCACCGAAGACCCGTCCGCGAAAGCCACGCCGCCGAAGCCGATTGCCACGAGGAATGCGAATATTGCGAAGGCCCAGGCCCGGATGAAAGCGCCCGCAGCGATCGAAACCAGCGCGGCCACGAGTGTGATGATCAGCATGACAATCCTCCTTCCCTCTGCATCCCGAGAGTGGTCCGCGCAGAAATCCTCCTACGGCGGGCCAAGATATCGAAACACTGCCTCGAGACAGGCAAGGCACTTTTCATGGCGAATATCTCAACAACGAAACACCCAAAAGCCGCCAGCAACCAGACGCTGCTCCATCCAACAGGCAGGGCTGCCACCCGCAATATATACCGGACCGGACCGTCTTACGACAGGTCTGCCGGCTCAATCAACAACTGTTCCCTCGACCTGAAAGACAACAACGGTTCATTCCTGTTGCAGGCAACCGGAAGGGTAATGACATGAACAATCAGTGCCTCGTCTACGTCACGGACGTAGAGTATTCGTTTCCGACTATCCTCTCGGCGCTTCAGGCTCGCAAATTCGCAAGCCCGGCAACCGATGTCTGCGTCCTCATGTCGGAGCATCTGGACAATTTCGGAGAGCTGAAAGCACTGCTTGCGGCAAGCAGGGTCGAATTGATCGATGCGACCGAAGCGCTGAAGGACTCACTCGGCAAGCTCGACAGTTCGCATTTTCAGGGCCGCATCAGCGTCAGCACGATGGCCAAACTGGTCCTCTGCGAAGTCCTGCCTGCCAACTATACCCAGATCATCTACCTCGATGGGGATACCCAGATCGTCAGCGATCTCGGCGCGTTCGAAAGCGCTGTCGTTCCCGAGGGCAGATTTTTCGCGGCACGCGATTACACGGCGATCCACGACTTTCTCGACACGGGAAAGGACAGCCACTATTTCAACGCCGGAGTGCTGAAGTTCCATCGCAACGGCTGGATCGGGCAGGAGGCGCTTGAGCTTTTTGCCAGAAATCCCGAAGCATGTGACGGCAAACATGATCAGGGCGCATTGAACTACGTCTGCGGCTCCTCGCTCATCCTCATATCGAACCGTTGGAATTTTCCCAAGCAGTTCCTCCATCTCGTGAACATGTCGTCCTTGTCGATCGTCCATTATATGGCGCATCCGAAGCCCTGGCATGGAACCTTCTTTCCGTGGACCGACACGGAAAGCCAAGTCTATGTCGACCTGCGCAAAGCACATCCGATTTACAACTCGCTGTATCGCGGAATAAGCTTCGATCGTAAGGTGCTGTATAAATACCGGTCGATACGAGCACGCATCCACCACGCGATTGAGAATCATGGACCCAATCCGCGGGTCCAGAGCCTGCTGGTCGGCGACTATGCCGTATGACGATGCATTGTTGGTTCGACCTGAAATGAGCTATCGCGCTTCCGCCGCCAGTATCTCCCATTTTGTCAAAGCCCGCCTTCGTCGCTCGCTCAAGGCCCGGCAGCTTCGCTACGACCTGCTGCGCAGCGACCTCAAGCGGGCTCGCCACGTCCTCATCTGCGTGATCCGCGACGAAGGGCATCGGCTGGCATTCTTTCTGCAATATTATCGCGATCTCGGCTTCGAGCACTTCATCTGCATCGACAACGGCTCGACGGACGGCACCGTCGAATTGCTGTCCGGCTTCGATGACGTCTCCCTGATCTCCGCTCACGGATCCTACAAGGCGGCGAGATTCGGAAACGATTGGATCAACGAGGTCATCAACCGTCATTGCCGGGACAAATGGGTCCTCTACGTCGATGCGGACGAGTTCCTGGTCTATCCGCATTGCGACACCCGGCCGATCGATCAGTTGACTGGCTATATCGAATCCATGGGCGGCCGCTCCCTCCGTTCGGTCATGATCGACATGTACAGCCCGCTTCCCGTTGTCGAAAACATTTGCGAACCCGGTCGAAATCCGCTCGAGATCTGCAATCTCTTCGACCGATCCGGTTATGTCGCGCACTTCGACAAACGCAATTCGACGATATGGATCAAGGGCGGCGTTCGCGGGCGCGTCTATTTCCACGACCGGCTCTGGGATGGTCCCGCGCTCAACAAGATACCGCTGGTCTATGTGGCCGGCGAACGTCTGTTCCTCAAGTCGTCGCACCAGGTCTGGCCGCTTTCCCTGAATTTGGGCGAGATGCGCGGAGCGCCCGGCGTATCCGGCGCCCTCCTGCACTTCAAGTTCCTGTCGACCTTCGTTCATAAGGTCGCCGATGCGGCGCACCGAGCCCAACATACGGAGGAATATGCCGTTTATTCCTCGAGTAAGGAGATCGATCACTTCGTCTATGACGACACCGGCACCTACAAAGGCTGGAAGGACCTCTCTGATCATGGACTGATCCAGGGCGAAGGGTGGCAATACTGGAAGAATGCTTCGGAGAGCGAAGTCTAAGGAATACAGCCCGAATCCGACAGCGGTTTCGGCGATATGCTCCACTGCGCCGGCTTGGCTTCAACCCACATCCACCGGCTATCCCTCGCATGCCGTTAAACAACGAAACCCGCCAGGCGGCGGGTTTCGAATAGATTTTGCTATTTCATTGGCCTTTATCGAGGCGGCGCCTCAAGCTTGGGATCACACGCCCTCGGCATAAGCTTCCAGCGCTTTTCGATTGAGAATGCGGATCTTGCCTTGTGCCCCATCGACCACCTTGCCCTCGCGCAAGCGCCGCAGGCACTGGTTGACCTTTTCGCGCGAGGCAGGCAGCGTCGCGGCGAGATCGTGTTGGGAGATGACGAGTTCGTCGCCGCTATTCTGCGCATCCATTCTATACAGGGCGGAAAGGCGCAGCAGCGTCCGGGCCAACCTCTGTTTCAGATTCGCCCCGGCGTTGGAAATGAGGCGCAGTTCGAGTTCGGAAACACGCGCCAGCGCCTTCGACAGGATATTCACCTGAAATTGCGGATTGTTTGCGCATAACTCCCGCAGCAAGCGACCGTCGAAGAAATGCAGCTCGCAGTCCGACGAGGCCCGATATTCGAGACTGAGAGACTGCCTGCGCAACACCTCCAACTCTCCGATCAAGCCGCCCTTCGGAATGATTTCGACGATGAACTCCCGTCCATCGGGCAAGGGCGCGCTCGCACTCACCATCCCGCGCTGGACGCGGGCAAACATGTCGATCAGGACACCGGCGCCGGCAATGACTTCACCACGACGAAATTTCCGAACACTCGACCGGGAAAACGGGAACTCGTGATCCAAATCCGCTCTGCCACCGTATTCAGCACCAGAACCACAAGTAACCGCCTCGCCCATTCGGGCGGCGACTCTTCCGGCTCTATTGTCTCTGGTGCTAATTAACCCGTCCATACGCGAAACCCCACGAAGACTAACTGGCTTGTTATCGTCGGACAGCATTCGTAGTATATTAAATTAGAAAGTCAAATAATAATAATATAAAAATTTCGTGTTTAAACTATACATAATTGTGACGATTGCTCATATTTATATATAATAAAAATCATACATAATTCTGACATTGAAAACCATTTTTGGGTGAATGACGACTTTTATACAATAAAATACGGCCAACAACCAAAGGCATAAACCAGAAAACATAATAACAACGTTGAGTAACAAAATACGCAACAGGAAGTATCTTATCTCTACAAGAAAGCAAGATGAATTATTTCAAATAATCATAAAATTTACTTATAGGCGTAAAGAATTTATTCTATGATATGACCGCGGTCACAGACACCAAACCTGCATTAAAACAAGCTTTGGCTGTGATTTCTGCGAATGGCCGATGGAGACGCGGGTGGCGGGAAAAAATCAGGGCATAAACCTCACCGAACCTTGGCAGGATTTCGCCAGGGCTCGACAGGAAAGGCGTCCGTTCAATTCATCTCAATCTCATCTAATCAGCAGAATTCTAAAGCGCGCATTGGACATCATTGTTGCCGCAGGTCTCCTATTCTTGCTGTCGCCGCTCCTTCTGTCCGTGGCAGCCATCATCACGCTAAGTGATCGGGGTCCCCTCTTCAATTGCCATATTCGGGTTGGTTACAAAGGAAAAGAGTTCCGTTGCCGCAGGTTCCGCACGGCAAGCGCCGATGCAACGCCCAACCAGCAGGCAACCGTCGTCGGCGATATCCTGGGACGATCGAGCCTCGACAAGCTTCCGCAATTGATCAACGTGCTGCTCGGTCAAATGAGCCTGGTCGGGCCGCGCGCGATCACCAGAGAAGAATTGCCGCGTTACGGTGAGCATGCCTATGCCTACATGGCCGTCCGCCCCGGCCTGACCGGCCATTGGCAGACCGGTGGGCGCAAGGACGCTAGCTATCAGAACAGGCTCGCCCTCGACGTCGAATATTTGTCCAACTGGACGCTCGCATGGGACTTCGTGATCATGGCGAAGACGCTCTCCGCCCTGCTTTCCCGGCACGCGCTATTGCCCAGGCTGGACTCCTGAGTATGCCGCGCAATCACGACATGCAGGAAAACGAAAGACTTGAGGCGCGGTAGGCAACTCTAAAAGATCGCGCCGCGCCTTGGGCATCTCTCGCGCAGCTCAGCAGCGTTTAACAGCAATGGCCTCATCCGTTAGGGCCCTTGCCGGTCGCAGGCGAACGGTCGACGATGGCGTTCTTTTTCCGGCGCTTTTGAATATGCCCCCACAAGGAAAAAGCGAACAGGCCAGCCAGATAGCATATTTCCATCAGGACAAGTACCTCGAGACAGGAAACGACCGCTTCCGTCCAAGAGGAACCCTTCAGCAGGATCACGATGCCCAAGGCCGTGACCAGCAGAAATGCAAAAGCCGCAAAGGCCCAGGCGCGAATGGTCGCTCCGGCGGCGATGGAGACGGCAATCACGACGAGCACGCTCTTCAGCATTACGACTCCTCTCTTCAGACCTCCTTCAAGCTGCCGCCGCCAGCTTCGATGACACGACAAAACTCAAAGTCGAAACGAAGTTCGATCGAAGTATTTTATCCGTTATCGTTAAAATATCGCTAAGACGTCGCGAACAAACCGACCGAACCACGCCGGGGAATATTCGACTATTCATCCGGCGAAGGAGCGTGACCGTCCAAAACCGGGAAATCTAGGGATGTCGCGACCGGAAAGATTTGCCTGTTGCGGGATTATACAAGAGCTGGAGATGCAACCACCGCCCTCTTCCGCCGAACCGGACCTTCATTTGACGGTTATGAAAAGGTGAGTGCGAGCATAGGCTTACGCGGTAAGCGCTGAGACGCGCCGAGCGACCGGCATGCATCAACGAAACAGGGCTCGCAACGATGGCGAGCCCTGCGAATCTTGTATCGGTTAAGCACCGGCGATGGAATTCGTGCGGCCGGAGTTTCCGGCCGCATCGGGAAGCCTATTTCGAGACCGCGCCCGCCAACTCCCGTTTTGCACCACGCTGCAGGCTGAGATTTTCGAGCCAGGTGACTTGCTTGCGCAATTTCAACGCCGGCTTTTCGATGAATCTCCAGGAAAAGGCGGCGAAGCAGGTGGCGACGATGCTGCAGACAATGCCGTTCAACCACCAATTATGCGCCCAGGGCCCGAGTGCCACGAACGCCTGCTGGATCGGATAGCCGTAGAGGAAGACGCCGTAGGAATAGTCGGCGCCGCGCAGGATGCTGAGCTTGGGGGGCGAGGTGAGACCGAGGAAGACGGTGACATACCCCATTGCCGGTATAGCAATGAAATCCCCGAAGGATGTGAACCAATAGGCGCCCACTATGACCGCCACGGAGACGAGCAATATTCGAACATCCCAGACAATCTTGTCCTTGTAGAGATAGAAAGTCACCCCCGCCAGAAAGGCACAAATGAGAAGATTGCCCGATGCGGTCGTCGGCATGACGCCCCAATCGCTTTCGTGTTTCCAGTATCGCGCAATGGCGAAGCCTATGATCAATGCCGGTGTTGCGATGAGGGCGATGACGCGCCGCCTGACCACGCCGAGCACGAAGAGCGCGGCGATCACCATGTAGCATTCGAGCTCGAAGGGCACTGTCCAGAGCTGGCCGTTCACCATCGCCGCGTCAGGATTATCCAGGAACACGCCGGGAAGATTGAAGTGAATATGTCCGGTGACATTCATTAGATATGTAAAGAACTGCGGATCGGTAAAATAGTCACGCAGGTCATACTCTGTATAGATCGCCCCGAGTATAAAGGCAGCCAGCAATACCTCTACCGTGAGTGCAGGATAGATTCGGATAAACCGGTTACCTAAGAAAGAGATCAATGTCTTCGATCGCTCGAGACTGCCCGCCACCAGGAACCCGCTCAAGACAAAGAACATCGGGAGCACGGACTTGAGGAGCGGACGAAGGGGCGACTCCCAGAGGAAGAGGTCATCGCCATATGTGACGCGCGCCGTATGTATCCAAAGCACTGAAAAAGCTAACAATAATCGCATATAGTCGAATCCTGACGGCCTCCCGTTCGCCAGATCAAGCTTTTCGCCGAGAACCATCTGTGCCCCTTTCAGAAGTATTGACGCAATTTGGAATGGCAAGCTGCCGCCGCAATGCGGCCGTCGCATCCTTGCTGCAACGAGGACGCGTGTCAGTGACCAGAGGTACATCAGGAAAAAATTGAACGGGAAAGCGCCGCTCTCCCGAAGACGGATACCCGACCATCAAGCGAGTGGCCCTGTGCCTCCCGAGGGGCCATTCGACGGTCAGGGATGAAATAGGATGATCGGGCGGCGAATTGGATGAGGGGACTATGAAATTTCTGGCTATCCTGTTCTCAATTGTTCTCGCCTTCATCGGCTTGGGGCTGGCGGGTGCCGGCGCCTTGCTGCTCAGCCTCGGCGGCTCGCCCTATTACGCGATCGTCGGGCTTGCCTATCTGGTTGCCGCGCTACTGCTGTGGCGCCGGAAGGCATCCGGCGGCCTTATCGTTCTGCTCGTCGCCGTTTTCACGCTTCCATGGGCGCTATGGGAGTCGGGGCTCAATTTTTGGGCGCTCTTTGCCCGCGTGATGTCCCCGCTTGCGCTGGCGGGCTTCGCGCTTCTCTTTGCCCCGTCGCTTTCGCCGAACGCCAATCGCAGGATCTTCCATGGCGGCGCCTTGCTCGCCGCCGTCCTGTTCGCTGCGGGATTTAGCCTTACTTTCACGCCGCATGGGGTTGTTAGCCCGTCGGCCGACATCAGCGCCTACAAAGCGGCCAAAGGCGACAACACGCCCTCCGACTGGACATCCTATGGCCGCAGCACGGCAGGGGATCGCTATTCAGCTTTCGATCAGATCAATCGCGGCAATGTTTCCAGGCTGAACCTCGCCTGGACATATCGCACCGGCAAGAGCGAGGGCGCCGATCAGAACACGCCCCTGCAGATCGGTGATACGGTCTACACCTGCACGCCGACGGATGTGATTGCAGCGCTCGACGCCGATACCGGGAAACCCCGCTGGACCTTCGATCCGAAGGCGACCGCGCCTTATTGGCAACGTTGTCGCGGCCTCGGCTATTACAAGATTCCAAAAGAGGCTCAGTCGGCCGACGGCCTTTGCAACGAGCGTCTGGTGCAGACGACGATCGATGCCCGTCTCCTTGAGATCGACAGCAAGACCGGCGCACCGTGTAAGGACTTCGGAGACAATGGCACCGTCCAGCTGTCCCAGGGCATGGGCGAGGTCAAGGCAGGCTATTATTTCCAGACGTCGGCGCCGCTGATTGCCCGCAATCTGATCGTCATCGGCGGCTGGGTCGTCGACAATCAGGAAACAGGCGAGCCCTCGGGCGTCATCCGCGCCTTCAACGTCATCACCGGCGAGCTCGAATGGGCATGGGATCTCGGCAATCCTGAGATCACCAAGCTTCCGCCGGCGGGCCAGACCTATACCCGGGCGACGCCCAACATGTGGACGACAGCCGCATTCGACGACAAGCTCGGCCTCATCTATGCGCCGCTCGGCAACACCACCCCGGACTACTACGGCGCCAACCGCCCCGCCTTCGCCGACCAGTACAATGCGACGTTGGTGGCGCTCGATGTGACGACCGGTCGCGAGAGATGGAAGTTCCAGACCGTACACCACGACATCTGGGACTACGACCTGCCGTCCCAGCCGGCGCTGATCGACCTGCCCGACGGCAATGGCGCCACCGTGCCTGCTCTGCTGCAGACCACCAAACATGGGCAACTTTTCCTGCTCAACCGCCAGACCGGCACGCCGCTTGCCGAGGTTCAGGAAAAACCGGTGCCTCAGCAGGGAGGCGCGCCGGAAGAGAAATTGTCTCCGACCCAACCCTATTCCGTCGGCATGCCGACGGTCGGCGCGGAACATGTGAGCGAGCAGACGGCCTGGGGCCTGACGATGTTCGATCAGCTGGCCTGCCGCATCGCCTTTCGAAACATGCGCTACGATGGCGATTTCACGCCGATCGGAACGCAGCAGGCGATCCAGCAACCCGGAAATCTCGGCGGCCTCAACTGGGGAAGCGTCTCCGTCGACCTGCCCAACAACCGGGTTTTTATGAATGACATCCGCGTGCCCAGCCTCTTTGCGCTCGTTCTTCGCAAAGACTATGTCGATTTTGCCCTGACGACGACCGCGCACGGGCCATCAGCCCCGCAGCGGGGCACGCCCTACGGCATGACCACCGAGATGTGGACCTCGAGGCTCCGCGTCCCCTGCACGCAACCGCCGTTCGGTACCGTCACGGCAATCGACCTGAACACCCGTAAGATTGCATGGCAGGTGCCGGCCGGAACCGCCGAGGAGCTCGGACCGTTCAAGTTCAAGACCAATCTTCCGATGCCCATGGGCCTGCCGAGTTACGCCGGCACGTCGGCAACCGCCGGCGGCGTCGTCTTCTTCGCCGGCTTCCAGGACTATTACATTCGCGCCTATGATGCCGAAAACGGCACCGAACTCTGGAAATATCCCCTGCCTGTCGGCTCGAGTGCGACGCCGATGACCTACATCTCGCCGAAGACCGGCAAGCAATATGTCCTGATTTCGGTCGGCGGGGCGCCATATTCGAAGGACACCAGCGACTATGTGCTCGCCTTTTCTCTCAAAGACGGAGATTAACCGCTCAAGTCCTCAAAACCGCGTTACACCGCCGCGGTAGGATTCGGCGACGTTAACGGCCACTCTGTGCTATTTTGGTCCGACAAGGAACAAAAGCTATGAGCTTGGCGCGAAAACTTGCGGCGATCCTGGTCGCGGATGTGGTCGGCTACAGTCGTCTCGCCGGTGCGGATGAGGATCGCATCTTGGCGCGGCTGCGAACACTGCGCAGTGATCTGATCGATCCGACCATCGCGGTGCACAATGGCCGCGTCGTCAAGCGCACCGGAGACGGAAGCCTCATCGAGTTCCGCAGCGTTGTGGACGCCGTCCGTTGCGCGATCGAAGTTCAGACAGCCATGGTCGAGCGCAATGCCGGTGTCCAGCCTGAGCACCGCATCGAATTCCGGGTCGGGATTCATCTCGGCGATGTCGTGGAGGAGAGCGACGGCGACTTGATGGGTGACGGCGTCAATATTGCCGCCCGGTTGGAGGGCGTTGCCAAGCCTGGCGCCATCTGCCTCTCGGAAGATGCTTATCGCCAGGTGAAGGCGCGTCTTGATCTTGCGGTGACCGATCTCGGCCCGATCCGTCTTAAGAATATCGCCGAACCAATGCGGGTCTATTCCCTTCGGATCGGAAGCACCCTGGTGCCGCCAGTAAAAGCGCAGCCGGTCGCAACGGAAATGCCTTCGGTTAGGGTCGTTCCTGACAAACCCTCCATCGCCGTGCTGGCGTTCAACAACATGAGCGGTGACGCCGAACAGGAATATTTCTCCGACGGCATCAGCGAGGACATCATTACCGACCTCTCGAAACTATCCGAGTTGCATGTGATCGCCCGCAACTCGTCTTTCGTCTACAAGAATGTCACAGCTTCCGTGCCTGACATGGCCAAGGCGCTTGGCGTCCGTTATGTTCTTGAGGGCAGCGTGCGCAAGGCCGGTAACCGGGTGCGTGTCACCGCCCAATTGATCGACGCAA
The DNA here is from genome assembly GCF_003985135.1 of Rhizobium fabae. Classification (NCBI taxonomy): domain Bacteria; kingdom Pseudomonadati; phylum Pseudomonadota; class Alphaproteobacteria; order Hyphomicrobiales; family Rhizobiaceae; genus Rhizobium; species Rhizobium fabae. Next base: position 1,255 of record NZ_ML133657.1, on the reverse strand, counting down.
ACAACGGCGGACATATCTGGGCCAGCCGGTTCGATCGCGACCTCACCGACATTTTCGCGGTTCAGGACGAACTCACACAGGAAATCGTGGCGGCGCTCAGGCTGAACCTCACGCACCGCGACCAGGGCCGGTTAGGACAAGGGCGCCCGGTCGATGTCGGCGCTTACGAGTTCTTGTTGCGTGGCCGGGAGCAGGCATCGGCCCACACCCGAACCGGAAACATGGCGGCCCGCAGCCTGGCGGCGGATGCCATCGCCATCGATCCAGAATATGCAGCGGCCCTGGCGCTCATGTCCTTCACCCACGTGCTCGACTACGTCAACGCCTGGAGCAGCGATCCGGAAGCCTCGCTGCGGATGGGCATGGACCTCGCGCAGCAAGCAGTGGAAATGGCCGAGGAACAGCCAACCGGCCACTTCGCACTGGGCATGGCCTGCATGTGGAACCGCGAATTGGACCGGGCGCGAGCAGAGGTGCTGCGAGGCCTCGAGCTTTCGCCCAACTCTGCCGAACTCCTCATACTGATGGCCCATATCCAGATATTCTCCGGCGATCCCGCAGATGCCCTTGAGACACTTGACGCATCGATGCGGCTTGACCCACACTATCCGGAAATTCTGCTCCAATTTCTCGCCGATGCGCGATTTTCTCTCGGCGAATATGAGCAAGCGATTGTTGCCATTCAGCGACGGCTCCAGCAAAATCCCCAATCGGAAACAGCCTATGCGCTGCTTGCGTCATGTTACGGCCACCTCGGCCGAATGGAGGAGAGCCGGCAGGCCTGGGAGAAGGCGCTTCAGATAAACCCCGATTTCTCCATCGAACGCCGCCGCCGCGTCCTCCCATTTCAAAACCCCGAGGACTTCAACCGCCGCGTCGATGGGCTCCGTAAGGCAGGACTGATGTTTCCCGATCCTGATCGATGCTGAGAAAACAGGTTCGAAGGTGTTGATTTTCCCGGGGTTTCTTTAGGCTTTTGGCTTCTAAGGCATGCTTCGAAGTTCTGTGTGCCGCTTGGTGGGCTTGGCCTTCTTTTGGGTCCCTGATTAGGGGTTAACTCCTCGACCCGTTACCAAATACAAAAGCCCGCACGAGGCGGGCTTTTGTGTCGATGATGGTGTATTTGGAATTTGGTTGCGGGGGCAGGATTTGAACCTGCGGCCTTCAGGTTATGAGCCTGACGAGCTACCGGGCTGCTCCACCCCGCGTCCAGCGCAAATCCTGTTGGGATTTGTCGCGGCTGCGTAAAGCGCCT
>NZ_ML133656.1:0-238000 GCF_003985135.1 Rhizobium fabae | reverse complement strand
TCTTCCCCAACGACGACGCCATCGTGCGCCTGGTCGGTGCGCTGCTGCTCGAACAGAACGATGAATGGGCCGTCCAGCGATCCCGCTACATGACACTTGAGACAATCGCCACAATGAGCGATGATCCCCTCATCAGCCTGCCAGCAGCAAGCTGACACTCATCCGGCCCTCTGGGATGAGCCGTGGTCGTCTAAGCTACACCACCGTCCTGGGACATGATCCGGGGCTTCACGGAGGTCGGACCACATTGGGGTTTGCGAATCTGGCGGATCCAGGTCCGCCCAACGTGGGAACGCTGTTTCCGCCGCCTGGCAACTCAGCCATTTCGAACCCTTCATACAAGGACTTAGTCCTTGGTCGAAACCTCATTGCAAAGCTACTTCGTACTCGTCACCGCCCTGCACCTTCTTGAGGGGCGCGACTCCTCCTGACACGCCAAGGGCGCTCAACCCATCATCGGGAGCGCCCTCGTTCGCCTACGACGTCTGGTGCAGTCGAAAGGATACGAACCATCGACCCCTCACGTCGCGCGCAAGGCACTCAAAATTCGAGGTCTCAGGCGTAAGCATATTTATGGAACTCGGCAGCGCGTGCCGGTGAGTTTCGCATCGTCGAAGCGCCGATTTCCGCGCCCAGACTTCTTCTTGCACAGTCAAAACGAACTCCTGAGGCGGATGCGGAATGTCGTCCGACGCGACCAAGGACATTGCAATGCGACGTCAATGATGTTGTCCGGCCCGGTGTCATGCCCGTGCCGTGGATGAAGTCGCCGAAGACCTGGAGATTGACGCCTTCATATTGAAGTGCTGGACGCCCTCATAGGCGCGGAATTGGGCTCACTCCTAGAAGGAAATCGTGGGCTCGGGGCCAGCTTATGCTTTCGGTTGATCCAAGCTCAGAGGCCTCCTTGCAACGAACCATCTTCGCTTTTTGCTGCGATTTCAAACGCATTATTTCGTGAAATGGATGAGGTTTTTTCATCTGAATTCGCTTTCATCGTGCACATTCATGCAAGTCTGCGCGTCAGTCGTGGTGTCAAAAGGATGCACAGCCGGACCGCTAAGGTCCTGCAACAATCTGCTCGTATTCTGCGCGAAGTAGGTTTCGTACCGCCGTAAATCGGCAGCAAAGAAATATTGGGAACGCCTTGCGGTCGCCGTTGCGGGAGCCGCGAAGTGTTTGGCTAGCGGCCCGCCTTAGCTGTAGGATCGTCAGCCTTCATACATCCGAAATCGGCGCCTTAAGGTGATCGAGAAATGTCCGGAGAGCCGACGGCACCTGTCGGTGCGAAACGTAATAGGCGTGGAAACCTGGCCCATTCGACGTCCAGTCTGGCAACACTACCTCGAGCACGCCAGCGGCGAGTTTGTCCTCGACCCGTGCCCGCAAACAATAGAAGAGACCGCACCCCTCTTCCGCCATGCGGATCGACAGTTCCGAATCTCCGAGCGTGAGCAATCCCGGAACGTCGAGAGCCACCATGCAATCCCCGTTGCCGAGCTCCCATTTGTAGACGTGATCTGTACCGGTTCGGATCCGGATGCATTCGTGTTTTAAGAGGTCCGTCGGCCGTTCGGGTCGCCCGCGCTCGTTGAGATAGGCTGGCGAACCGACGACGACCCATTCGAGTTCGGGCGTCAGGCGCGAAGCGATCATTCCCTCGGGGACGGTTCCCCCGTAACGGATTCCGGCGTCGAAGCCTTCCGCGACCATGTCGATAAAGCGATCGTCAACGCTGATTTCGATTTCGACATCTGGGTAGCTGCGCCGAAAGCTTGGCATTCGGGGAGCAATCAGCAGCTGGGCCGCGTCACGGAGAGTGTTCACTCTCACTCTGCCGCTAGGCCCGCTTCTGAAGCTGTCAAGAAGATCGATCGCGGCCTGTATGCCGAGGAAACGTGGTTCAAGCTCGGCAAGGAGCACTTCGCCGGCAGCGGTGAGACTTATGCTCCTACTTGTCCGATGAAACAGACGAACGCCGAGGCGATTCTCCAAGCCCCTGATCGAGTGGCTGAGAGCGGAGCCCGAGACGCCGCGAATTGCGGCGGCCTTTCGGAACCCTCCTGCCCGCGCGATCGCGACGAAAGCTTCAAGGTCGGCTAGATCCGCTCGCGTCGATGCCATGGGTGAACGATACTCACGCTTGCGTTGAATTAAAATTGCCTTTACACAAACCGAGACGGAGTTGCAAACCGCTCCTTCATTCCCAATTCGATTGGCCTTGTCTACCCCGTTATTTGATGCGGGAAAAAGGCACTCAAACATATGCCCTAAAGGAGTTTGGTGCTGTTGCAGGCAGGATGAAAGTCAACCTCGAGATGTCCGATTTGGGCACGTTGAGCGATCGGGCCCAGAGTGTCGACTTTAGCGTCTCGTCGTGGTCTTCGGTTGACGAGATGGGCGAGGGTCGCCGCACATAAAGACAACCTCCAAGCTGCCCACGGTTACGCAATAAGGCTTCGTGATCCTCAGGCCAGAGATGGCCCAATGCACAGGTGAGATTGCGCAGACGCCGAACAGGATCCAGCCTTGAATGAACTTACTACCCGCTGGCAGTCTTGGAGGCTCAAAATCAACGGCGCTGAAAACCGACCAGCATCCAGCGCCGGCGATCTACCAGTCCTGCCGAGTTGGGTGCACGACGATATCATTGATCGTGATCTCCGGAGGCTGGTCTAGGGCATAGATCACGGCGTCCGCGACCGACGACGGCGGAATACCCTGCTTGTTGAGCTCGCCAGCGATCTTCCTAGCCGTTTCGTCTTCGACCTTGTCGGCCCAGCCGGTGTCGATTACGCCAGGACTGATCATCGAGATCTGAATTCCATTTCCGACCCCGACCTCCTTTCTGAGGCTTTCGGTGATTCCGCGGATGAAAAACTTTGTCGCGCCGTAAACGCCTGCCGCATCGCCGACATGGACGCCAGCGATAGAGCTCATGTTCAAGATTCGGCCCGACCTTCGCTCCAACATCGAAGGCAGCACCGCAGCGATTGCATGCAAGTAGCCACGCAGGTTGGTGTCGATCATCTTGTTCCAGTCGCCGACCGCGACATTCTTCCAATATGAGAAGAGCATGAGCCCCGCATTGTTGACCAGGATATCGACAGGGCCGTATGTCCTCCTGGCGAAAGCGACGAGCATTTTGGTGCTTTCGAAATCGGTCGCATCGGCAACGTGGTGGCTGGCGATGCCGCCCGATCTGGTGATTTCCTCGACGATCTTCGCGAGGCGTCCCTCGTTGCGGCCGGCAAGGACTACGCGCGCACCCTTCTCCGCAAGGCGTTTAGCTGTCGCCGCTCCAATTCCCGACGAAGCTCCTGTCACGATGGTGACCTTCTCTTTAAGATTCGACATGACGGGCTCCTTCACTGTGGTCGAGTCAGCTCGGCTTGGCGGGCGGCTTTGACGGGCTCCGGGATCGTCCGGTTTTCTATCGCCTGCAGCTTGGTCTCCTGATCTCCGCCAACGACATGGTCCACGTCGTTCATGAGGGCCTCGAACCCCTGCTTGGCGACGAGCGTCTTGTCGTTCTTCTTTAGGCCGCCCAGCTTTGTGCCCCCCATTCCGGCGTTTGCGTGGAAGTCGCTGTTGGTGGCGCCTGGAAGCAGCGCCGTCACGGTGACCCCGGTCGAGCGCAACTCCTCCCGCAGGGACTCCGCGAACATGTAACCGAACGCTTTTGAAGGGCCGTAGACGGTTTCGTACGGAGTGGGCTGTGTCGCTGAAACCGAGGAGGTGATGAGAATCCTGCCGCGGCCGTTCTTAACCATGTGCTGGACGACACGTTTAGCCATATGGACGGTACCCGTGACGTTGATTGCGAGGAGGCGAAGCTCATCATCGAGGTTGTTGTCCACGAAGGCACCACCAATACCGACGCCAACGTTTAGAGCAGCGGCTTCTACTGGGCGGCCTAGTCCCTGGGTGAAGGTCCAGAAGCTCTCGACGCCCTCGTACGTCGAGGCGTCCGCTTTGAATGGATAGGCCTCCGCCGCGCTTAAGCGTCGGATGACGTCGGCCGCTTCGCTTACCTTGTCGCTGGAGCCGGAGATGGCGACATCGAAACCATTCTGCGCGAACTGCTTTGCAAGCTCGAGGCCAATCCCCGACGAGCCGCCAGTCACCAAAGCGAGGGGTTTATTGTCTGTCATGATTTCACTCCATTGCTTTTTCTCGACGCCCGGGTCGCCCCAAGACGTCGCCTAAGAAAATCAGGGAGAGCCACTTTTGTTACATGAGCAAAATCGACCGCGGCGGTGAGCGAAATTCATCAAGGTGACCTGCAGGAAAATCCGCAATGGTCACCCCCTCGGGGGACCCCGGACCTCAGCACGGCGTCTCACTCGTCGCGATGCATGAGCAGTGATCATCAGCGTGTGCAATTAGCCTCACTTTAAGCGTTCGGTCGAGTAATCTATCTTTTTCCAACGATGAAACGGCGCCGCGCTTACCGCAAACCAATATGGTCCGATCTGGCTGAAGTTGGCTTGAAGGCGATGGCATAGTTTGTAAGGGCGGTCGTTAGTGGAGCGAAAAAGTGGGAATTCGCATGCACTGGCGGGATGTTACGACTGCGGTGCGACTTCCACTGCTCAGAGCCACGAGTCACGATAAGAAGGAAAAACATGAGCGAGAGAATGGAAGGCATCGTTGCTCCCGGCCGCGTTGCAGTCGTCACGGGCGCTGCGAACGGCATCGGGTTGGCAATTGCGAGGACTTTTGCAGCCCGCGGCATGCGGCTTGCGCTGTTCGACCTAGACGCGGACGCGCTCCAGAATGTTGCCTCAACAGTTGGCGTCGACGCCCTCTGCGTGAGCGGCGATGTGTCGGATCTCTCAGCGCTGACGAAGTTGCGCGACGAAACGCTTTCCCGGTTCGGCGAGGTGGCCGTGCTTGTAAATAACGCAGGCATTACGCAGGGAGCAGGCCCCTGGGACGATCCCGCAAAGTGGCGACGTCAGATCGAAGTAAATTTCGGAGGTGTCCTGGCCGCGCAGCACCTTTTCGTGCCTTACCTGATTGAGTCGAGCCGCACTTCGGCGGTCATCAACCTTGGTTCCAAGGAAGGTATCACGACTCCTCCAGGCAACGCTGCGTATTCTGTGGCGAAGGCAGCGGTCAAGGTACTGACCGAACAGCTGGCGCACGAGTTACTGAAGGTGACCGCAGGCCGCGTATCGGCACATCTTCTCGTCCCAGGCTACACATGGACACCGATGAACATGGCTTTTAAGCCACAGGGCGCCGCGAAACCGGATGAGGCATGGACGGCCGAGCAGGTGGCGGAATACTTCCTGGCTCGTCTCCTGAACGGGGACTTCTACATAATTTGCCCGGATAACGCGGTCACGTCGCAGATTGATGCCCGGCGGATCCTCTGGGCAGCCGATGATATGATCCTGAACCGGCCGGCTCTTTCACGTTGGCATCCCGACTGGAAAGAGAAGTTCGTGGCGTGGTTAAACTACGGACGCTGATGGCGAATGCTTAGCAGAGGAAAATAGTCCAATGACAAGACCATATGTGATTTGTCACATGATGTCGCCGCTGGACGGCCGACTGATCGTCAACGACTGGGCCGAGGGGACCGGCCATTCGATTGATGAACTCGTGAACGTCTACGATTCCTTGCATGAGAAGATCGGCGCCGACGCCTGGCTTTCGGGAAGAGCGACGGGAGAGGAATTTGCCGACGCCGTCGACCAACCCTATGAAACAACCGGCAAAGCCGAGCGACCGGTCCATATCGCCGATCCAGATGCCAACGAGTTCGCCGTGATCGTCGATAAAGATGGTCGGCTGCGCTGGGACAAGGGCGACATCGATGGCGCTCACGTTGTCGTCCTGACCGCACGAGATGTAGACGACGTATACCTGGCGGGCCTGATGCAGGCCGGAGTTTCCTATATTGTGTCCCAGGCTGATGCCGTCGATCTAAAATACGCGCTAGACATTCTCGGCGAAGAGTTCGGCGTGAAGCGTCTGATGCTGGAAGGCGGAGCACAAACGAATGGGCATTTCCTGAACGCGGGTTTTGTTGATGAGGTCAGTGTGGTCGTCTTTCCGGCGATCGGAGGCAAGTCGAATTCTCCGGCTATATTCGAGGGCGGTGACGATGGGCTCGCGGACAAGGTAAGGCTCACGCTTCTCAGCGTCGAACCAGCCAACCTTGGCTCCGTACATCTCAGATATCGCGTCGACCGCCCGTGAGAGAATATCTCGGGGCGGGCATTCACGGATACGCGCTTCGTTAGCCTCTAAATCACTCTGCAGTAATTTGTTAGTGGCAGGTCATGCTGTGAACCTTGATACGCTGCTTTGCAGGACCGCCGTTGACGATGCTACGGCCACAGAGAACGATGGCTGTTCAGCGCAGTCAGTGTTTGCTTTCCCGTCATCTATCTGGAACCTGGATAACATCTCGAAAAGCGATGCTGCCTCTTTCGCCAGGTTGTTGACGGCAGCCGTCGACTCTTCCACCATAGCTGCGTTTTGTTGCGTCGCTGATTCAATCTTCCCTACTGAGAAATTGATGTCCTTGAGCCCGTCCGCTTGCACGCGAGAAACTTGAGCAATGGCGTCGACGTTTTGATTGACGCTCTGCACCTGGATAACGATTTGCCCCAAGGCATTACCGGCTTGGTGCACGCGCTGGACACCATCATTTATGTGTACGTTAGATACCTCAACCAGGGACTTGATTTCCTTTGCCGCCGCCGCAGACCTTTGTGCCAAATCTCTGACCTCCTGCGCTACCACCGCAAAACCGCGACCAGTTTCACCAGCACGAGCCGCCTCGATGCCTGCGTTTAGGGCCAAAAGGTTTGTCTGAGACGCGATTTCATCGATAACGCCGATAATATTGCCTATTTCGACTGAAGAGACCCGTATCTTCGTCATAGCCTCAACAGCCTCGCGCATTACAGTGCCTGACCTCTCTACATTCTCTTTGGTTTCGCTTACCAGGACCCCTGCTTCGTGTGCTCTATGGCTTGCGTCCACCACCTGTCTTGTCATATCTGCCAGGACCGACGCCGTCTGCTCCACAACCACAGCTTGCTGCTCCGTCCGGGTCGCGAGATCGTTGGACGATGTACGGATTTCTTCAGCACCGGCAGCAATCGCCTGCGCATTATAGTTGACCTCAGACATCGCATCGCAAAGTTGACGAACCGCCAAATTGAAGTCCAATCTGAGCGGCTCAAGAGCCCCCGCAAAAGGCCGGTTGAGCTGGATGTGCAGGTTGCCTTGCGACAATTGCTTCAAAGCTTCAGCAACTTGTTCAACGGCAGAACTCGTCTCTTCGGCAATGCGCTGGCGCTCCTCCGCTTCCTTCTCTAAACGCTGCCGCTCAGCGTCCTGTCGACGATGTTCCGCCGTGGCATCGCGTTCAGCTTTTTCCGAAATATGCGTCTTGAGGCTGGATATCTGCCTGGCGAGCCGACCGATTTCATCCATCCGTCGCTCAAGTACCCGGTCAATCTGCATATCCCCGGCTATCATTTGGCGGACTGACTGCTGCAGCTTCGCCAGAGGCGCTATGATTGAGCGGGTGGTGAGCGCTGCCGCGACTATTCCGAATAAAGCAGCCACACTTAGGGCGGTAAGTGTCAGGGACTTGAACTCCTCAGAAGCCGCTTTAACCTTGCCGCCCACGCCCTGGTTCAATGCTTGCTCGTAATCGATCAATTTGCTCAAACCACCAATCCATGCCGTCAACTTGGGCCGAAGTTCATTTAAGAGGAGTGGCTTTGCCTGTTCTCTTTTCCCATCAACTGTCAGCTTGATAACTTCGGCAATTAGTGGCTCCGCTTCAGTCTGAAATGCCTTCAGAGCGTCAACGAGACGATGCTCAGCGGCAGTGCTGGAATCGTCAGAACTCACAGCCTTCTGCAATTCCGCGGAATTGGAGGCATAGGACGCCTGCAGCTTTTTCATCATCACGATTGTTGTCGCTTGATCCGTATCTGAGTCAGTCAACACAATATCGCGTAAAGCCACCGCTCGGTCACGGACCGCTCCGAGCATATCGACGCCGTTCCTGTATTTTTGGCTGTTACTGCCATTAATGAGGCTGAGCTTGGCGTTAATCTCATTCACTTGCTTGATTGACGAAAGAGATAGAACTCCCATTGCGATTAGCAGTAACCCAAAAGCGATCGACAAACGCAGCGCCACGCCAAATTTCCGAATGTCTCGCATTATTCCTCCACCACCTGACTAAATCTGTTGGAACAAACCTCAAGGTATAACCTTATACGTAATACCTTTAATTCCCGTTAAATGGCCGACTTGACTGGCCGATCTACGCGGCGTGCCCACAGGGTGAAAAAATTAAGTTTCGAAGACGCCCGCTTCCCTCTGGAGGTAAGAAGGACTTCAGAGCGGATGGCAAGCTCAGATCACCGAATGCGGTTACCCGATTGCGGAGTTTCGCGATGGCTTAGCGTGTGCCAGCATTCGAGCTAAAGAGTTGGCCGTGACAAAGGCCCGGGCCAGCGACGAGGTCGACTCGAGTCCCAGCGGCTTCATTACCCGGCTCACCCGAAAGGACCTTTCCGATAATATTCACTCGCTCTCGAGTGATGCGACGCGAAGTGCCACGTTGGCTCTCTCTAACGCCACGCGGGCGCCGTCCGGCGGTTCTTGGTCAGTGATGATGACTTCGAATTCGTCGACAGTGGCGAGGACATGAAGAGCAGTGTGATTGAAACGCTTGTGATTGACGAGTAGACACCGACGCGCAGCGCTTGCGATCATTGCTCGTTTCGAGCGGATCACGTTATCGTCCATGTGATAAACACGCGCACCTGAAATGGCTGGCGTAGAAATGAAGGCGATGTCGGCGCTCAGGCGCGACAGGGTCTCTTCGGCGACAACGCCGAAAAAGCCGTTAAACTTTACCGAATAGCTTCCGCCCACTGCGATCAGGTTGACGCCCGATTCCGTCTTGAGCCGGTCAATTACCGCGGCATTATTGGTGATCACCGTCAGGGGCCTTTTCTGCGGCAACATTTCGCCGAGTACCGACGCCATCGAGCCATCGTTGATCATGACCGTCATTCCGGGCTCGATGAGTTCGAGAGCCGCTTCGGCCATACGTCGTTTGGCGTCGCCCTCCTGCTGCTGGCGGAACCGGAAATCGCTTTCGAATTGGCCTCCTGCCTCAATGGTCGCCCCGCCACGGATCTTGCGGAGCATCCCCGCCTGCTCAAGATCGTCGAGATCTCGGTGAATAGTCATCTTCGATACTGCGAACCGATCGGATAGGTCGTCCAGGTCCACCATCCTCTGCTCGACCAACAGGTCCATGATGGCCTGCCTTCGATCATCTCTCTTCATTCTCAGTCCTCCGAAGCCACGGATCGGATCTTTAACATCAAGCTCCCCACAATACAAAGTAACATCATCACATATTATAATGTGATTTTGTTTAGTTTTCTTGTGAGGGCGACGGCTTAATGATATTAGGGTCACGACGAGCGAGGATTGGCGACCGTCGCTCGATGGACCCAAGCGGCGCGGAAGATCGCAGCTTGGAAGCGCTGACGCTTTGGTTGGAACAGGAGGGATTTTGGATGAAGATAGGAGCGCTGCGTGAGCGGCTGGACGTTGAGGCGCGCGTCGCATTGACACCGGACTCGGCATTGCAACTTAAAAAGCTTGGACACGACCCCATGGTCGAGACAGGAGCCGGGACTAGGGCGGGCATCTCAGACGACGAGTACCGAGCTGCTGGCGCTGCGGTCGTCGAGAGCGCACAGGCGCTTGTCGCGGCCGCCGATGTGATCATCAAGGTCCGGCCGCCGTCCGACGATGAAGTTACTTTACTTTCGCCTGGAAAGACCCTGATCTCGTTCTTTTATCCTGCGGCGAACCAGAAGTTGCTCGAACGTGCAAGAGCTTCCGGCGCGAACGTCATTGCCATGGACATGGTGCCCCGCATCAGCCGCGCTCAGAAGATGGATGCGTTGTCCTCTATGGCGAATATCGCTGGCTACCGTGCTGTCATCGAAGCGGGGGCGAATTTCGGCCGCTTCTTCACCGGACAAATCACCGCGGCTGGAAAAGTACCACCGGCAAAGGTGCTGATCATCGGTGCCGGCGTAGCGGGGTTGGCGGCGATCGGCACCAGCGTCAGCCTCGGCGCGATCACCTACGCATTCGATGTCCGGCCTGAGGTGGCTGAGCAGATCGAATCCATGGGAGCTCGGTTCGTCTATCTCGACTTTGACGCACAACAGAGCGACGGAGCAGCGACCGGCGGATATGCGGCTCCGTCGTCGCCAGAGTTCCGTGAAAAGCAACTGTCCAAGTTTCGTGAGTTTGCTCCGGAAGTCGACATCGTCATCACGACCGCTTTGATACCCGGTCGCGACGCTCCGAGGCTCTGGTTAGCTGACATGGTTGCGGCCATGAAACAAGGATCCGTCATCGTCGACCTCGCTGCAGAGCGCGGCGGAAACTGCGAGCTCACGGTCGTCGATCAGAAGGTGGTGTCGGACAATGGTGTGACAATTATCGGCTATACGGACTATCCAAGCCGGATGGCAGCCCAATCCTCGTCCCTTTATTCTACCAACATCCGGCACATGATCGCCGACCTTACTCCGTGCAAGGATGGCGTGATCGTTCACAACATGGACGACGATGTTATCCGCGGCGCAACAGTGACGTTTCGTGGTGATATCACCTTCCCTCCACCACCGCCCAAGGTGCAGGCGATTGCCGCGCAGAAGCCGAAGGAGAAGACAAGGGAACTCACGATCGAGGAAAAACGGGCTGCTGAAATGGCGTCCTTCCGCTCCGCTACACGCACGCAGGTCGGCCTGCTCTTCGCGGGAGGGCTCCTTATGTCATTGGTCGGCGCGTACGCGCCGCCTGCTTTCATGGCGCACTTCATCGTGTTCGTCCTCGCGTGCTTCGTGGGCTTCCAGGTGATCTGGGGCGTGAGCCATGCCCTCCACACGCCCTTGATGGCCATCACCAACGCGATCTCCGGGATCATCGTGCTCGGTGCTCTTTTGCAGATCGGCTCCCCCGGCTGGCTAGTGCCGTTGCTCGGGAGCCTGTCGGTCTTGATCGCGACCATCAATATCGTCGGCGGCTTCATGGTTACCCGACGCATGTTGATGATGTTTCAAAAGTCCTGAGCGGGAGGCTCCTATGACCAATGGAATTCAGATCGCCGCCTATATCGCGGCATCAGTACTCTTCATCCTCGCGCTCGGCGGCCTCTCCGGCGAGGAAAGCGCCAAGCGCGCTGTCTGGTATGGTATCACAGGCATGGGCATCGCCATCATCGCCACTGTTTTTGGACCAGGTGTCGCATTGTCGGGCGCACTCGGTGCTGCTCTGGTCGTCGGCGCGATCCTCGGCACTGTCCTGGCGAAGCGTGTTGAGATGACGGGGATGCCGCAGTTGGTGGCGGCGCTGCACAGTTTCGTCGGCCTCGCGGCGGTCCTGATTGGCATTAATTCCGATCTTAGCGTGCACACATTCGCAACTGCGGGCGAGCATGTCATTCATGAGGCCGAGATTTTTATCGGTGTTTTCATCGGAGCGGTCACGTTCACCGGATCGATTGTCGCCTACGGAAAGCTTTCTGGACGGATCGGCGGCAAAGCACTGATCTTCGCCGGCCGCCACCTGTGCAACGCGGCCATGATTGTCATCTCGGTCTCGTTGATGATCCTCTACATGAATGATGCGGGATCATGGACGCTATACCTGATGGCGTTGATCGCGTTTCTTCTCGGCGCGCATCTCGTCATGGCGATCGGCGGGGCGGACATGCCCGTCGTAGTGTCGATGCTGAACTCCTATTCCGGCTGGGCGGCGGCGGCCACGGGCTTCCTGCTCGGCAACGATTTGCTCATCGTGACCGGCGCTCTTGTCGGATCGTCCGGTGCGATCCTGTCCTACATCATGTGCAAGGCCATGAACCGGAGCTTCCTCTCTGTAATCCTCGGGGGCTTCGGCAACTCCGCTGGGCCGCAGATGGAGATCACAGGCGAGCAGATCGCAATCGATGGCGACGGAGTGGCCACCGCCCTCAACGACGCGCAAAGCGTGATCATCGTGCCAGGTTACGGAATGGCGGTGGCCCAGGCGCAGGCTGCGGTTTCGGAACTGACGCGCAAGCTGCGCGCAGCTGGCAAGACCGTCCGCTTCGCCATCCATCCTGTGGCGGGTCGATTGCCTGGCCACATGAATGTGCTCCTCGCCGAGGCGAAGGTGCCTTACGACATCGTCATCGAGATGGACGAGATCAACGAGGACTTCCCGGAGACCGACGTCGTCATCGTCATCGGCTCGAACGATATCGTGAACCCGGCGGCGCAGGACGACCCGAACTCGCCGATCGCCGGCATGCCTGTTCTGGAGGTATGGAAAGCGCGGCAGGTGTTCGTTTCGAAGCGCGGACAGGGTACCGGATATTCGGGGATCGAAAATCCCCTGTTCTTCAGGGAGAACACTCGAATGTTCTATGGCGACGCGAAGAACTCCGTCAGCCAGCTGATCCCTCTGCTCAGGTAGATGTGAACAAGGTGAATTGGAAAAAGGCCGGGGTCATCGACACCCGGCCTTTCTCTCTGCGCATCGCCTGGGAGGACGATTGTGAACTGACGTGCTTCGCGTTCGCGGGCTTTCTGATCCGTCACACCCTGGAACGCTCTCCGTCGGCCAAACATATCTCGACGAGCATGAGCTCGCGATCGGTCAAGCGTGACGGATAGATTTCTGACAACTTCTCCTCGTGCATGGGAACGATGCGACGTTCGTCCATGCCGACGATTTTGAGCATCTCATCGGCGGACTCGATCAGGCGTGTCTGGCTGCCATTGGCGAGGCCGGGTGGTACGAAGCATGGGTCGTTGGCGTCCCCGCCCGTGATGTTGCTGTAGGTATAGATGACGTCGCCAGACAGGACATACTTCTCGGCTCCATCACCGGGCTCGACCACCACATACTGCGATCCTGCCGTATGCGTGTCGAAGGCGGGGTAGACATGAATGCCGGGCAGCAAATTCTCACGTTCCCCCTCCAAGAGTTCAAGGCGGCCTTCAATATTCGCCTGGGTCAAATAGAGGATGTCCGCCGGATTCAATCCCGCCTGCAATGAACGGAAGCGGCGACCCTTTGCCAAAATCCACATCCAGGATTCCAACTCCTTTTTCTGAATGAAAATTTTCGCATTCGGAAAGAACTTGAGGCCGCCGATGTGATCGAAGTGCGCGTGCGTGAGGATGACATGCGTGACGTCTGCGGGCCTTATCCCGCATTCCGCAAGAACGATGTCAGGTGGCGTCCATCCGGTGACGCCGATTGAATTGGCGATCTGCCCTCCAAAATCGGCGGCGTCATGCCCGACGTCGACCAGCACCACGGCCTCTCCTGTCTTAATGAGAATGTAGGCGAACGGCAGGTTCATCGTGCCTTGATTGTGAGCGCCGTAGAACACTCCGCTGACCGGGTGCACCGGGCTGCGCGAGTATTCAAGCACCCAGATCGAATGTGCTCCCATGGTTTTCCTCCCCATGTTTAAATAGAGACCTTCCACAGCATGCGCTCGTATCGAAGGTCGTGGTGCCCAGGATAGCGGCCGAACGATTCAGTTCGGCCGCCGCTTTCGAAAGCAAACCCAGCAGCGTCGCGTCGGAACTGAACACGCCGCGCTGAAGGTGCCCGTCCGCCTCGACCAGCAGGCGGTCGGTGTTTTCGAGATGAACCACGCCGTGGGCATCGCGTGTGAAACCAAGCGCGACGGGCCACGCGTGACGAATCGACCGCTTTATTTCGGCGGCGCGGTCGGCGAGTTCACCAACAAGAATGCGCATGCTCTTCTCCCTCAACGCCAAATGCATGAACGAGTACACCGCAAGAAGGTCGCCATATGCCCGGACGAGCGCTTCGAGACTTGCGCGCATCTCACTCAACGCGACAGGGTCGATGATCGCGTCACAATTGAAGCTGCGGCGGACCGTATCCCTGGTCATCATCGGCCAGTCGGCAGCGGAGCGTTCGCCGGAAGCAGCCCGGCCTCTTTCAAATCATCCCAGAACGCAGGGGATATCGCCTCGTTGATAGCTTTGATGTTCTGGTCAACTTCGGATTGGTTCTTCGCGCCCATGACGAGAGTGGCTACCGCGGGATGCGCGTAGACGAACTGCATCGCAGCTGCGGGCAGGCTCACCGAATGTTTTGAGCAAATGTTTTCGATAGCCTTCACCTTTTCGACGACGGCGGTCGGAACCTTGCCATAGTCGTACGTGGCGGTGGCGCCGCCAACTCCAGTCGCCAGGATACCAGAGTTGAAGATACCTCCCGCGATTACGGATACGTTCCGCTGGAGCAACTCGTCGAAAGCCGCCTCAAGAGGAGCGTGGTTCAAGAGGGTGTAGCGGCCGGCGATCAGCGAGCAGTCGATCGGAAATTCACGCGCGACACCGACGACAGAGTCGGTTTCGTTGACCCCGAGGCCGATGGCTGAGACGGCGCCGCTGGACCGAAGCTCGTCGAGCGCCTTGTAACCGGAGGCTCGGAGCTGATCCCAGTAGAACTCGCTCTGGTCGCCATGCCAAGCGCGTCCGACGTCGTGCACCAGAAGAACGTCAATATAGTCAAGCCCAAGACGCTGTTGGCTGTCTTCGAATGCACGCATTATGCCGTCATAGGTGTAGTCATAGGTGTCGAGAAACGGAAGCGGGTCGATCCAGTCGATGCCGTAGACGGTTTCAAGCTTCTTCGTCTTGCTTGCGGGCTTTAGCACGCGCCCGACCTTGGTGCTCACCACGACGTTTTCACGCAGCTTGTTCGCTCTGAGCGCGTGACCGAGGTAATGTTCGGATTTCCCGAAGCCGTACATAGGCGCGCAATCGAAGTAGCGGATGCCGGCAGCATATCCAGCAAGAATGGTGGCTTCGAATTCGTCGTAGGAGACATCAGCGTTAAAGCCGGAGAGCGGCACGGTGCCTAGCCCGAGTGAAGTGACCTTCACGTTGCTTTTGCCGAGCGCCCTAATTTCGAGTTCAGTCATGTAGTCGTCCTCAAGATGTCGATAGAAGGTACCGGACGACCGGGCCTCAGCCTTGCCGTCATTGTTTGGGAAGAGCCCGCTTCGGAATTGATGAGAAGACCGCGCCCAGCCGCGCCGGCGGCCTGCCTCGATTTCTCAGACCAGTTTGATGAACACCTCCTTGGACCGACTCCTCAATCAGTAAGGTGTAAGGTATAAGGTCATACCTATAAAAGCAAGCTTTTTTGGAGGCTCATCCACACCGGTCGGGCAGAATCAACATGATCGGCTTACGTCGAACGAGGCGCGGCAGCACGTTTCAATCGGTCATTTATTGCCCTTCCGATACCGACCAGCGGCACTGACGCGAACGCGATCACGCCACCTGGCCCAGCGAGAGCATCGGCTTCGCTCATGACGGTGTAGAGGTTGCGTGCAGCCTCCTCCATGTCGCCAGAACTGGATAGCGTTAGCTGGCAGCCCTTGCTTTCCGGGCCGAAACCGACCCAGACCGTGTTGCCTGTTGGAGAGTTGAAATCCATCCGAACTGTGGCTTCCGGAGCGTAATGGCTCCTTAATTGGCCCGGGGCCGCGACCTTCTCGGGCATACTGTCCTCACCGATTGGACCGAGTAGAGCTTCCAGGGCTTCCTGGGGAACCGATCCATGGCGCAGAATGATCGGAAGCCCGACCAGAGACAGAATCGTCGATTCAAGTCCGTGATCGCATTCGTCTTCTTCAACGATCCCCGCTATTCGTCCGTTCAACTGGCGTGCAACCTCTGCGAACCGTGTCGAAGATATCTTTCCCGAGCGATTAGCCGAGGGCGCCGCGACCGGAAAACCGACCGCCCGGATCAGTCGTTGCGCGACAGTTGACGAGGGAAAACGGATCGCGACATTGTTCATGCCTGCAGTGACTGCGGAGGCGAGCCCGGCGTCGGCCCTTTTGGGCAGAAGCAATGTCAGAGGTCCCGGCCAGAATTTCGCACCAATCAACTCTGCTACCGGACTGAGATGCGCCATTCTCCGCGCCATCTCCAAATCCGAGACATGGATGATCAGCGGGTTATGCCGGGGGCGTCCTTTGGCTTCGTAGATTCGATCGATCGCAGCTGGGTTGCTAGCGTCCGCTCCAAGGCCGTAGACCGTCTCGGTCGGAAACGCCACAACTTGCCCACATCGCATGAGGTGTGCGGCAGCCTCGATTTCGCTATCGCTGACGCCAAACCGACGGGTCATGGGCATTTGTTCCTCGCGATGATACTTGAGCGGTCGTCGTCAATTGCTTGGGCCACTCGCCGACGAGAAAATTTCTATGGGCTGCCGTCCCGAAACCGAGATTGAAACGACCTGTGCACGTCTAGAAAGACAGCACCACTTGCCGACCGCTTCAGCTAGGCTCCCGCTGAGATAACTCAGTTCAAGCCCACCACCCTGTGTGGCAAATAGGGCTCCTCGAGTTCCTGGATCTCGTGGTCGTTCAACTTGACGTCCAAAGAGGCGACCGCGTCCCTCAGATGCTGAAGCTTCGTGGCGCCGATGATCGGAGCCGTCACGCCCGCCTTGCTGTTGAGCCAAGCCATCGCAACGAGTGACCGCGACACGTTCTTGGTGTCTGCGATCTTTGCGACAATGTCCACGACTTGCCGGTCCGCGTCGTCAGCGTGACCGTAGAACCGGGCCGTCACATTGTCGGTCTGGGACCTCAGGCTGGTCTCCTCCCAGGGCCGGCTGAGGCGGCCGCGAGCAAGCGGGCTGAAGGCGATGATCCCCACACCTTCTGCCTTGCAGAGAGGTAGCATTTCCCGCTCCTCCTCGCGATAGAGGAGGTTCATCTGGGCTTGCATCGAAACGAAGCGTGACCAACCGGCAGCGTCAGACTTGTAGAGAGCGCCCGCGAACTGCCACGCGTAGCAATTGCTTGCCCCGATGTAGCGGACCTTGCCGCTCCGAACCAGATCGGTCAGTGCCTCCAAGGTCTCTTCGATGGGCGTAGAATTGTCCCAGAAATGGATCTGGTAGAGGTCGATGTAGTCGGTCCCCAGCCGCTTGAGGCTCGCCTCGGCCTCCGCGATGATCGCCTTGCGAGAAAGTCCGACCGCATTTGCGCCATTACGCATCTTGCCGTAGACCTTGCTGGCAATAACGACTTCGTCACGAGGCACCATCTCTCTCAGCAGCTTGCCGACAATTTCCTCACTGGTTCCGTCGGAGTAGACATTGGCCGTGTCGAAGCAATTGATGCCGAGGTCGAGCGCTTCCTTGATGAACGGCCTGCTGTCTTCTTCGGACAGCGTCCATGCATGGTTGCCGCGATCGGCGACGCCGAAGCTCATGCAGCCAAGGACCAGTTGCGAGATTTTCAGACCTGACCGGCCAAGTTGACGGTATTCCATCTTTGTCACTTTCCTTCTGATACGGTCTTTGAGCCGAACTTGGCGAGCGCCTGTGCCAACTCCGGATGCGATTTGGCATATTCATTCAAATCGATTCCGCTGACGGCGGCGTCCCAGGCGGCACGGACCGCTTTCACGCCCGCCGACGGCCCGCCGGGATGGCTGACCACGCCACCACCGCAGAGATACAGGTGGTCGACCGTCTGCCCCGTTCTTCTATAGGTCTCAGGTGCCTGTCCGCCCCATTGGCCCGAGCAGACGACCGGCAGGGGGCGGTCGGCGTCGCGGAAGATCGGCTTCTGGAGATCATGAAACGACTGAACGAACGAATCGTCCGGCTCCCAGTATTTGGCAGCGATCCCGTTGATCTGGAATTGGTCGACGCCAAGCAGGCGCCAAAGCTGCTGGTAAACCGAGAAGTCGAAGCCAAGACCCGGGTGTCGAGTGAGAAGATCCCAGCCGTTTCGATGGGCATGCAAAGTCAGCGACGAGCGCCGACGCAGAAACAGGAAAGCGCCCATGCCAATTGAATTGATGTTGATAACTGCGGCGTTGCCGCCTTCGCGCACCACCATGTCGTGCTTGCGGACCATCTCGTCAGGATCGACGTCCGATATGCCGAAGGCGTACATCACCTTCTTACCCGTGCGTTGCTCTTCGTCACGGATAACAGGCATTATCGCTTTCACTCGTGCCTCCAACGAGGAGTAAGGTGGCGACATCAGTTTTTCGTCGTCCTTGATGAAATCGACGCCGGAAGCGACAAGATCGGCAACTACTTCCGCTGTCTCGTCGGGGGTCAGGCCGAGTGCGGGCTTGATGATCGTGCCAATGATTGGTCTTTCGTAAACGCCAGTCAGGCGCCGCGAGCCCTTGATGCCGAACTGAGGGCCGGGATAAACGCCGTCGAACTCTGACGGCAGTTGCAGGCCGATGACCCGCAGCCCGGTAAAACCTTTGATGGACCAAACGCCGCCGAGCGCAATCGTGGTCAGCGCCGTCAAATCGGTGCCGACCGCTTCCAGCGGATAGGCGATCGTCGCCTGGGCGCGATTGAATTTTCTCCCCTCTGAGGGAAGAGACGCGACCTCGATCGCATCCAGGTGCTCAAACCCCACAATCCTCGCGGCCGCGCGGGCTTTGAGCTCCGGTGTCTCGCCCGGCAAGTCAACGAACGTCCCAGTCGATTGGTCGCTCGCTATCTTTGCGGCCAATGCCTCGGGGCTACCCGCCGTTTCGATCCGGTAAGTGACCAGGATGTCAGAGGGCCTCGGTTGAGCCAAGTCGATCGTCATGAGAGTCACGCCGTCGGTACTGGCGCGGCCGCGGGGATGAGGCCGGACGATTTCAAATCGTCCCAAAACGCGGCCGGGATCGGCGCCGAGATCGCGGCAACATTCCCCACGACGTGCTCGCGCGTCAGCGCTCCCTGGACGACAGCGGTCACCGCTGGATGCGCATAGACGAACTGGGTGGCGGCGGTTGGAAGCGATACGCCGTGGCGTTCGCAGACAACCTCGAGCGCTTCGACCTTACGGACGATCGCCTCAGGCGCAGGCTGGCAATCATAGGTCCGCGTCGTTGTCATCGACTTGCTGCCCTCGGCGAGAATGCCCGAGTTGTAGATTCCGGCAGCGATGATGCCGATGCCGCGACGCTGCATTTCGGGATAGAAATGCTCAAGCGCGCCATGGTTCAGAAGGGTGTAGCGTCCGGCCACCATGGAGCAGTCGAGATCGAACTCCTCCGCCACCTGCAGGACCGAAGCGGTCTCGTTGACACCGAGGCCGATCGCCTTGACGGACCCCGTCCGGCGCAACTCGTCACACGCCTTGTAGCCGCTGGTCCTAAGCGCCGACAGATGCGTGTCGTACGCTTCACGATGCCATTCGCCGCTCACGTCGTGAAGATAGAGGATATCGATGTGGTCCATCCCCATGCGCTGCTGGCTGTCCTCGAACGCACGCATGATGCCATCATAAGAATAGTCGTACTCATCGACGAACGGCAGCGCCTTAACCCAGTCGATGCCATACAGACTTTCGGCACGCTTGGCGCGGCTTTCCGGCTTGAGAATGCGTCCCGCCTTGGTGCTGACGACGACCTTGCCCACGAGATCGTTGTTCCTCAGGATGTGGCCGAGGGAGTGTTCCGACTTCCCCAGCCCGTACAAGGGTGCCGTGTCGAAGTAGCGGACACCCAGTTCGTAGGCCTTGAGAACCACCGCCTCGAATGTCGGGAAGCTGACGTCGACGTTGCAGCCTCCGAGCGGCGACGTTCCCAGCCCCAGCGAGGTGAGCGTCACATCCGTCTTTCCAAGTTTTCTTTCCAACATGGTGGTCGATCCTATTTCCCTGTATTGTAAGCGGACGGCCCGCGCGGGCCGTCCGCCGCCGTCCAATTACATGTACTTTTCTACGTTGGTGGAATCGAGGATCAGCCACGGCACGGTGTAGTCCTTCTGGGTGCCGTCTTTCCATTCCATCAGCGAGCCCCAGATTTCGGACTGCGGCTTGTAGCTTTCGCCCTTGATCGCGCGAAGAGCGAGGTCAACCGCGCCCTGGCCTTCGGCGCGGGCGTACTTGTAAAGGCTAACCGCCATCTCGCCCTTCTTCACGGCGCGCTTGGCGTCCGGAATACCGTCGATCGCCAGGACAGGAACGGTCTTGAGGTCTATGCCGGAGCTCTTCATCGCTTCGATCGCACCCAGCGCCATTTCGTCATTCTCCGCGAGGACGCCGTTGATCTGGCCCGGATGGGCGAGCAGCCAGTTCTCCATCAGAGCCTGACCTTCGGCGCGGCTCCAGTTGCCGGTCTTGTTCTCGATGAGCTTGAGGTTCGGGAACTTGGCCAGGCCAGCGTCGATGCCGGCGCGGCGCTCGATCTGGGCCGACTGGCCGATCGGTCCTTCCATGAGGACGACGTTGCCCCCGTTCGGAAGGCGCTTGCCGAGCTCTTCAGCAATAATGCGGCCGCCTTCGGTGTCGTTGACGATGATCGACGCGGTGTAGTTCGTCGACTTCGTCTTAAGCGCCGACACGATCAGCGGGATTTTCGCTTCGGCGGCCTTGTCGATCGGCGGTGCCGAGGCCTCAAGGTCGAACGGAGCCATGATGATCGCATTGAACTGCTGGGTGATCGCGGTGTCGATCTGGTTGGCCTGGGTCAGCGGGTCGTACTTGCCGTCGAAGACGGTGATCTCGACCTCGCCGGACTTCACGGCGGGATGGTTCTTGATTTCGGTCGACCAGGCCTTCATGTATTCGCCGGACTCGCCGAACGATAGTGCTGCGATGCGGATCTTGTCTTCCGCGAACGCCAGTTTTGGTCCGGCCATTGTCGCCGCGACCAGTACCAGTCCCGCGCCTGCCTTGAGCAGGCTCCTCCTAAACGTCTGCATTTTCTTGATCTCCTCTGGTTTAAAAACTGCCCGAACACGCCTTGCATGACCGGGCATTGTCGCCGGCCACGCCGGCGGCAATTCCGAAATTCGTTATTTGCGGATTTGATCGGCGATGACCGCGACCACGATGATGGTGCCCTTCAGCACCTGCTGGTAGTAAGACGACACCCCCATCAGATCCATGCCGTTATTGATGGTGCCAATGATCAACGCGCCAATCAGAGTGCCGAGCAAGGAACCACGCCCGCCTGCAAGGCTCGTGCCGCCGATGACGACCGCGGCGATGGCGTCGAGCTCGTAGCCGATGCCAGCTTGGGGCAGTGCCGCAGTTGTACGTGCGGTCAACACAAGCCCAGCCAAACCAGCCAGAAGGCCGGAGATGACATAGGTGGCGCCGACGATGATTTTCGTCGAAATACCACTCGTACGCGCAGCTTTCTCATTGCCGCCAACGGCGTAGACGTAGCGACCGAAGGTCGTGTAATTCAGAACGACCCATCCGATGATGAATACGAGAAACAGGATGATAATCGGAACCGGAATGTACATGACCTGACCCGAGCCAATCCACTTGTAGGCGTCGGAAAGGTTGGGGATCGGGCTTCCTTGGGAGAAGATCAAGGTCAGACCGCGGGCCACGCTCAACATTCCAAGCGTCACCACGAACGGCGGAACCTTGATTGCCGCCACGAGGACGCCGTTCACCAGGCCGAGGCCCGCGCCCACAGCAAGTCCGGCCAAGATGCCGATAAGAACGAAATGTTCGTTGGTTTCGGTTACCAGGCTGGCCGCGATCATGCCGGCAATTGCCATGACCGAGCCTACGGACAGGTCAATGCCTTTGGTCAGGATCACGAAGGTGACACCGATCGCCAGAATGCCGTTGATGGACGACTGGCGAACCAGATTCAGCCAGTTCGGCCAACTCATGAAATACGGGCTGGCGAACGAAAAGAACGCGACGATCAGGAAGAAAACCACGACAATACTGAATTGCCTTATGATCTCTCCGGCGCGGAAGCTTCCTGATTTTCCGATAGCGATTGTATTCATTACTCGAATCCTCCCATTGACCGATTGGCGCTGTCGATCAGCTCGCCAAATCCATGAGCGTCTGTTGTGATGCCTCGGCACCGTCGATTATGTTGACGAGCTGGCCCTGCTTGAAAATCGCGATCCGGTCGCTCAGCTGCATGATCTCCGGTGCCTCGGAAGAAACTACGAGTACGCCGTTACCCTTTGCCGCGAAGTCGCGCAGGAACGCGTAGATCTCCTGTTTCGAACCTTCATCGATGCCGCGCGTCGGCTCGTCGCAAATCAGGAGCTTCGGGTTCGTCAGGAGGCACCTTGCCAACACGACTTTCTGCTGGTTCCCACCCGACAATGTTTCGACGGCGACGTCCGGCGAGGCCGATTTGATTCGTTGAGAGGCAATCATGTCTTTGACCGCGCTCCGCTCCTTGTCGCCTCGGATAAAACCACTGACAGCCATCAAGGCGAGCGAGGAGAGCGTGATGTTGTGAGCGATCGACGCCGATAGCACGAGCCCGCTGTCCTTGCGATCCTCGGTCACCATCGCCATTCCACGTTGGATCGCCTCCTTTGGACTCCCAGGTTTTACCCGGCCGCCATTGAAGACAACTTCCCCTCCCGTAGGCGAATGCAGCCCGAATATCGTCTCCAGGAACTCGGTTCGTCCGGACCCGAGCAGCCCGTAAATGCCCACGACTTCGCCCGAGGCGACTTCCAGTGATATGTCCCGGAAGTGGGAGCCTCTGGCCAAATTCGAGACGGAAAGGAGGATCGGCGCGTCTTCAAGAGGCTTGCCTTTCTCGACCAGTTTTACTTCTCGCCCGACGATCTGCGTCACAAGATGACGACGATCGATGTCCTTAATGTTTCCGGTTTCGATGAAGCGGCCATCACGGAACACCGTGTATTCATCAGCAATCTCGAAGATTTCGGTGAGTTTGTGAGACACATAAATAATCGCAGAACCGCGGGCAGTGATCTTGCGGAGTGCGTTGAACAAGACGTGGACTTCGTGTTCACCGATCGCCGACGTCGGCTCGTCCATGATGACGATGTGTGCGCGATAGCTCAGAGCCTTCGCGATTTCGACGAGTTGAACCTGGGCGAGGCTCAGTTCCCCCATCTTCTTACGGGCGTCAACCTCAAAACCCAGTTCATCTAGGAACGCTTGGGCGTCCTTGCTCATCTGACCGAAATCGACAAAAACCCCAAGCCTCTTCGGTTCACGGCCAAGGTAAAGGTTCTCGGCGACGGTCATCTCGGGAACTGGAGAAAGCTCCTGGGTGATAATGGCGATCCCTTGGCGCAGAGCGTCCGCCGCGCTTTTGAAGTCGACCTGTTCACCATCGATCTCGACTGTTCCTCCATCGCGACGGAGCAACCCCATCGTGATATTAAGGAACGTGGACTTACCCGCCCCATTGCCACCGCACAAAGCGTGGACCGTACCGGCCTTTAGAGTAAGTCGTCCGTCGACGAGAGCCGGAACACCGTTGAACGACTTTTGCACACCTTCAGCCCGGAGAAGCACGCGTTCCGGCGACGACAGCTCGGTTGACAGGGCTTGAATCTTCTCAGTTGCGTTGACCATGATATGACGTCATACCTCACAAAATCGAAATCTATGGCGCGTGCATGCGCGCTGCATCCGCACTGGCGCTAGGCGCTCTCCAATCCCAGGATCGCGCGAGCCTCGTCGGGTGTGGCAGGCTCGCGTCCGACTTTTTGGGCGACCTCCACAGCGCGGGATATGATATCCGCGTTTGTCGGCGTACCGAACTCACGATAGGGGTAATCACCGATGCCAATCGCCATATGGCCGCCCAGGCGGCAAATCGCAGGAGCGATGTTCAGTAGATTTCCCCCCAGACAATTGACCGTCCATTCGACGGGCCTGTCGTCCGGCAGGAAAGCAAGATGCGCCATCAGACCAGCCTCGGTCGGCGGGTGCCCGGTGATGTATCGCCCTCCCGTGAGGTGGAGGAGAAAGTAGGCAGGACCAACCACGAGACCTGCATCCATCAGGGCAATGGCGCGACGCGTAAATCCAACGGACCACGAGACCAATTTCGGCTTCACGCCTCTTTCGGCTAAGATACGCGCATAGTGTGCGAGGCTTTCGGTCGTGTTCAGATACAACCGCTCGGGGTTTTCGAAGGTGCGTTTCTCGGCGTCCCAAATTTCGAGGTTGGCCGATCCCGTATCGATCGGAGCGATGTCGGGCCGCGTGGCCGGATCCAATGCCAGTGTCGCAACCGTGTCGATGCGCCTCTTGGCGTCGGAGTCATTCGAGATGAAGCCAAGAGTCGGGAGGATCAGTAGATCCGTTGCGTCCCTGACTTTACGGATGATTTCGGCGTTCGCTTCGACGGTGTTGGTCGCGCCTCCATCCGGAGTTCTCGCGTGATAATGGAGGATCGCCGCTCCAGCGTTTCGAGCTGCGACGGCAGCCTCAACGATGTCGTCGGCGGTGTACGGAATATTTGGGTTGGAGGTACGCGGTGCGTACTCGTTGACCCTAGCTTCGAGGATGATCTTCTTGTGCATCTTCCGATCCTTATGCCGCCACCGAACCGACAGTGCCCGCCTTGGCGCGGAGGAAAAAATCATCGGCACCAATCTGCCCGCCCTTCAGCATGACTTCGAGGCCATCGATCTCGGCGTCCCCTGGCGCCTGCAAACGGCAGACGTGGCAATTCTGAACTTCGTCGAAAACAGCGATCTCGAGCGCTTCGGCTCCGATCGTACGCACCGCATAGCTTGAGCTGTCACCGCCGGAAAAAACGATGCGCGGCAAGGAAACGACACGACGCACTGCACGAGCGACGTCGCAGTATATGGCTCCCAAACGTTCGGCTGGGACATCGCCACCCTCTACGCGGCCGGACTCGCCGCGGGCGGTGTAAATGACTGTGGGACGGCCGCGATCGAGGCCTTCGACGGCCTTTAGAGCAGCCTCCGAGGCAACTGCCGAGGCATGGTCGCCGGACTCGATCTTGGAGACATCCAAGTGGACCATCTTCCAGCCAGCAGCTTCCGCCGTGGCGATTTGGCGACCAGTCTGGAGCGCGCAGCTGCCGGACAGCACCAGCAGATTTTCGACTCCGGTTATTTCCGTCTTTACAGCGTTCGGCGAAGAGAGCAGCCCCAAACGTGACCAATGAGCTCCAAGCTGTTGCGCAAGACCTTGAGCTGCAAGCGCAAACATAGGTAGCCTCGAAGACTGAGCCCAAAGCAGATCGACGACAGCGGCCAGATCAGTGTTTTCAAGACCATCGAAAATGACCCCTACCCCCTGTTGAAAGGCCTTGAACACGCGGTCGTCCATCGCCGAGCGATTCCGGATCAGGGGAAGCGTAATGTTGATGAACTCCATGTCCGTCTGCCGGGCCAGGTGCATGCGCAGATCGGCCTCCTGCATTGGGGTCCGGGGATGGCGCGACATGCTTGGGTGACGGTCCAGCCGCTCGATCCTGTCGGCGAAGCGAGCAAAATGGTTTCCGAAACAGGTGTAGCGTCCAAAATCTGGAGTGGCGGCGAGGACTGAGACGTCCCTTTTGCCGAAATGAGCCGCAGCGCGATCGAGGACCGCACCATAGCTTCCGACAGTCGGCGACGAGTCGAAGGTCGAGCAGATTTTGTATTGAATGAACGAGCTGTCGAGAGTGCGCATAATCGAGAAGGCGCTATCCAGTTCCTCGGCGAGTTCAGCTCCCGACAATGCCCGCGCGGTACCAGCGAAACCAAGCACGTCATAATGTTGAGAATCTGCGGCCACTTTGTCCACCGAAGGACGTGTCAGATAAAGCTTGGCCTTCACTCCGCTCCGATGGAACTGTGCCAGATTTTCGGACGAGCCCGTAAAGTCGTCGCCGTAAAATACGGCCTTGAGCTTACCAGCTGATGTCATCGGATTCTCCCAATTTCCCTCGGCCGAAGATACCTGCCTCCGTACTTCAGCCGTGCTCCACTCTTGACAATACTCATAGAAGCAGCTCATAACGCTGTCAAGGTCATACCTTATACCTTATACCTCATATCTCGGAAAATGGAGGAAAAGATGAGACTGTCAGGACGCACTGCCGTGGTGACCGGCGCTGGCCGGGGCATTGGACTAGCGATTGCTGAAGCCTACATTCGCGAAGGCGCGAACGTCGTAATCGTTGACCGCGATCGGGATGTTGCTGACGAGGCCGCGGAGCGGCTTGGCGACCGGGCGCTGGCCGTTGCGGCCGATATCTCGGTCACCGAAGACGTGGAGGCGATCGTCAAGGCAACGGTCGACCGATTCGGAACCGTCGACATACTCGTTAATAACGCTGGTGTGGGCGCGACTACGCTGTTTCTCGAAAGCTCAAGGGAGGAGTTCGAGCGCGTTGTCCGGATCAATCTGACGGGAACATTTCTCGTGGCGCAGGCCTTCGCGCGCATCATGGCGGCCAAGGGCTATGGGAGGATCATCAACATTGCTTCACTCTCCGGTCAGAAAGGCGGCGTCGGCCGCTCGGCTTATGGAGCCTCAAAGGCCGGCGTCGAGCTGCTCACAAAGGTGATGGCGGTCGAACTCGCGGAATCGGGAATCAACGTGAACAACATAGCGCCCGGTCCGATATTGACCGAGGTGTCGAAGGTCATGCATACGGTCGAAACGCGCGAAGCCTATCATCGACTCGTACCGCAACGTCGTTATGGCGAGCCGTCGGAAATCGCCGACGCCGCGGTGTTCCTGGCGAGCGACGAAGCTGCCTATATCACTGGGCACACTCTGAACGTCGACGGCGGATTCCTGGCCGCTGGCCTGATGTTTCCGTTCGACCCGAAAGCCTCGAAGCGGTTGGGGCAGATCAGCGAATAGCTTTGATAAGTGGCCAGCTTGACCGTTGGCATTTGTCGGAAAACGCAAAACGCGGTATGACCTCGTACCTTCCTGATTTTCTGATTGGAGCGTGACTAGGAATGCTGTCTGTTGATCCCAAAAAAATCCCAAGCAGGTTGGACATAGCGCTCGACTATATTACGGGCGAAATTGCCAAAGGAAACCTTGGACCCGGCGACAAACTTCCCAATGAAAAGGAGCTGGCTCAGCTTCTCGGCATCAGCCGCACTCCGATTAGAGAGGCGATTAAGACACTTGCGGTGTCGGGTCTCGTCGAGACCCGACATGGCTTTGGCAATTATATCCGGAAGGACGAAGGCCTTCCGGTAATGCCGCTTGCGATGTTCCAACTCTATCTTCAGAGTTCGACGCCGGAAATGCTGATGGAATTGCGGTTCGTATTCGACCGTAACTGTTCGGAACTCGCCTCGTTGCGGCGCACGGACGAAGATCTTGCCATCATGAGGGAGTGCATCGACCGGCTGAAGAGACTGTCGGATGACCCGGACTCCCCAATCGACGAACTCCTTAAGGCCGACCTCGATTTTCATCGAGCCATATACAAGGCTGCGGGAAACCCGTTGATCGCCGTGGTTGCGGATTTCGTGCTGAACATGGTCGCACCATGGGTCCAGAAATCGCTTGAAGTCAGTGGCAAGTGGCGGGCTGTCGGGCTTCATGAACACATGTTCGAAATGATCCGCGACAGGAAGACCGGCGACCTTAGCCGCGAGAGCGTCGAGGAAAACATGGAACACTTCCGCACTTCGTTGCTGAAATGACGGGGTTTCTTTGATCTTCCCACTGTGATTGGAGTGCGGCGTCGTTTTTGGTCCTGAACGAAATATCACCGTCGACTGTTTAGTCGAGGCGGCCGCTGAACCTTGTAGGTAGACGGCCCGCCCCATTCGCGGTCGGGCCGGTCAGAGCCGCCAGTCGGGTTGATCCGCGCCGATCCGCCTAGCGGCTTAAAGTCGGTGCGCTCGTATGATACTTGCTGTCGAGATCGTTGATCGCCCTGACGTTGCCCGCTGATTGGCTACGCTCATCGAACGTTTTACCCAGGAACATGTCGGCGATTGCCTTGGCATGCTCCGATCCTATGACACGGGCGCCCATCGTGATGATCTGCGCGTTATTTGAAAGGGCAGCACGCTCGGCGGAGTAGGTGTCGTGCGTCAGAGCGGCCCGGATGCCCGGCACCTTATTCGCTGCGATGCAGACGCCGATTCCGGTTCCACAAACGAGAATCGCCTTGTCATACGTGCCATCGAGAACACCCGAGGCCACGCGTTCGGACAGATTGGCATAAAAAGCATCGAGGTCCGCATCGATTCGGGACACTTCATACACGTCGAAGCGGCCTTTCAGGTGTTCGGCCAAAACCTTGGCAAGACCTTCGCCAGCGCTGTCTCCTGCAACGGCAATCTTCATGTTTTTCTCCTTAGAGTTTGGTGGCGCATTTCCGGAGAATCTCGAGGTATCCCTCGAACTCCCATGCGGACCGGCCAATGAAAAGCCCATCAATGTGCGGGCTCGAAATCAGTTCTTCGCAATTTTCGGCATTGACGGAGCCGCCATAGAGGCAGGGGACCCTCCGACCGACCACCGCCTCGGCGATAGCAATAATTTCGGCCTGACGCGCATCAGCGTAGTCAGCGGTCGCCGGAACACCCGTCTCGCCGATCGCCCAGACGGGCTCATAGGCAAAGAGGATCTCCGCCTCCTGCTGCGCAGCGGTCAATTTCGAAAGCGCGCCACGCACCTGGGTAGCCAAAATTTTCGAAGCGATTCCGCTGTCGCGATCTCTTAACGTCTCACCTATGCAGATGAGCGGAGTGAGACCGTGCCGGACGGCGGCTTCTGTCTTCAGGGCCACTGTTTCATCCGTCTCACCGAAATGTTCACGCCGCTCAGAGTGGCCGAGTTCGACCAAATCGAGCTTGCAGTCCTTCAGCATCAGTGGCGAGACTTCGCCCGTCCACGCGCCACGTTCGGCCCAATGCATGTTCTGGGCGCCGACCTTGACGGAGGTTTCCGCGAGCATCGCCTTGACCTCGCGAAGAACTGTGAAAGTCGGAATGACGAAGCGCTGGATGCGTGGATGATCCGTCGAGCCTGACTTGAGACCGCGCACAAAATGCTCGGCATCGGCGAGCGTCTTGTTCATCTTCCAGCTAGTGCCAATCCAGATGCTCTTCTTCTCGTTCATGTCCCGTTTCACCGCGTTTCCATTTCAGTTGTCGCTGCCCGACCTAAAGCGATCCGACCCGATACCGCTTCGCCATTTCAGCAAGTGGGATGACGTGAATGGAGCTTGCGCGCCCCGCCGTTCCGAACGCCTCGAATCGTTCGCGACAAAGCTTTGACAGTGCCGTCATTGCGGGCTTCAAGTACTTGCGAGGGTCGAATTCGCTCGGATCCTCGGCCAGCACTCTGCGCACCTGACCCGTCATCGCCATACGGCAATCCGTGTCAATGTTGACCTTTCGTACGCCATGCCGGATGCCTCGCAAGATTTCCTCAAGCGGCACGCCCCAGGTCGGCTTCATCAGGCCGCCGAACCGATTGAAGATTTCCTGCAACTCCTCTGGCACGCTCGAAGAACCATGCATGACGAGATGCGTGTTCGGCAGCTTCCGGTGGATCGCCTCGATCACTTCCATTGCCAGAACATCTCCGTCCGGGCGACGTGAGAATTTGTAGGCGCCGTGGCTGGTTCCCATTGCGACGGCAAGCGCGTCCACCTTCGTCTCGTTGACGAATTTCGCGGCCTCGTCCGGATCGGTCAGAAGCTGATGTGGATCAAGCTTGCCTTCGACACCGTGACCGTCTTCGGCTTCGCCCATACCGGTCTCCAGCGAGCCTAGAACACCAAGCTCCCCTTCCACCGAAACGCCTGCCCAATGAGCGATCTCGCTGACGTCTTTCGTGACCTTAACGTTATAGTCCCAGTCCGCCGGCGTCTTTCCATCGGCACGGATCGACCCGTCCATCATCACTGAAGTGAAGCCATGTTGAATCGCAGTGACGCAGGTGCTTGGTTCATTTCCGTGATCAAGATGGACGCAAACGGGGATATGCGGATAGATCTCCGTCACTGCATCCATCATGTGCTTAAGCATGATGTCGTTGACATAAGCCCGCGCCCCTCGGCTCGCCTGCAAAATGACAGGCGAATCCGTGTCGTTGGCAGCCTCCATGATGGCAAGCGCCTGCTCCATATTATTGATATTGAACGCGGGAACGCCGTATCCCCGTTCAGCGGCGTCGTCCAACAGTTGGCGGAGCGTAATCCTGGCCATGAAATCTCACTCGCTGGTTCGATTGGAATTGAGATAGCGCGCGATTAATTCGACCTCGGTCGCTGAACCGAAGACGAGCGGCGTGCGGCAATGGTGGGAGGTCGGGATCTTGTCCAGGATCGCTGAAGTGCCATCCGTCGCCCGCCCTTCTGCCTGCTCCATCAGGAACGCGATCGGGTTTGCCTCGTATACCAGGCGAAGCCGTCCATTTTGATACCCGGGTCTCTTGTCGGCGGCGTAGAAAAAGACACCGCCTCTGAGCAGAATCCGATGGAGTTCACCGACTGCAGATCCAAGCCAGCGCATGTTGAAATCGCGGTCACGCGGCCCGTCCCTCCCCGCCAGGCAATCCTGAACATACTGGCGGAGACCAGATTGAAGGTGGCGGTGAACAGACGCGTTGAAAGCGAGTTCCGAGGTGGTCGTCGGTATCTTGACCTGCCTTCTCACGATCAAGAACTCGCCGGCTTGTGGATGCATCGTCGCCAGCAAAACTCCGTCTCCGACAGAGAAGCCGACATCGATCGTGTTGCCGAAGGAGACATATCCGGCGGCGACCTGGCGCCTGCCGGAGGTCAGGAATGGGTCTTCGCCTTCTGTGAAGGGAATGATCGAGAAGATCGTGCCCACCGGGGCGCCCAATCCAACGTTGCCCGAACCATCGACTGGATCGATAGCGACACCGAAGCCGGAACCGTTCAACACAACCGGCTCATCAGCCTCTTCGGAGAGAATCCACCCGGCCCCTGCCCTTTCCAGTATCTCGACGAACAACTCGTGAGAAGCAACGTCGATGGCCTTTTGCGCGTCTCCATCGGAATTCGATCCGACGAGCCGCGCCGGATCGCCCTCCAGCGAACCGGTGGCGATCCGCTCCGATAGAAGACATGCCGCGTCCAAGATTCCGTTGACGAGTGCTGTCACGCGCTGACGCGATTGGTCCTTACCGGCCCATGTCGAGAGATACGCATCGACCGACTGGTGCTGGGAGGAGGCTCCTTCGCCGGTGAGAGTTAGCGAAGCACTCATCGGTCGCCCCTCACCCTCGCAACAGCGCGCGCGACAATCGATTCACGGGTAATTCCGAACTTTTCGTACAAGGTCTCCGCCGGCGCGGATGCACCAAAGCCCGACATCCCAATGACGTCGTCTTCACTGTCCACATATCTGGTCCAGCCGAACTTCGAGAGTGCTTCAACTGCAATGCGGGGTGCGTCCCCCAGCACCGCATGTCGATAGTCCTTGGTTTGTTTTTCGAAGAGATCCCAGCTTGGCATTGAAACGACTGCAGCTGGAATGTTTCTCGCCTCGAGCTCCTCGGCGGCTTGAATCGCGAGCGCAACTTCCGTTCCCGTCGCGATGAGCGTGACGGCGCGCTGCATGCTGGCTTCCCGCAGCACGTATGCTCCTCGCGCGCAGCGATTGGAGCCGTCGCGTTCCGTACGCAGTTGGGGAACATTCTGCCGCGATAGCGCCAGGACGGATGGCGTATTTTTGCTGCTTATCGCAATGTCCCAGCATTCAAGCGTTTCGATCGTGTCGGCGGGCCGGAATACATGCAAGTTTGGCATGGCCCTGAGGCTTGCGAGGTGCTCGACTGGTTGATGCGTCGGGCCGTCTTCGCCAAGGCCGATGGAATCATGCGTCATCACGAAGATAGAGCGAGCCCCCATCAGAGCCGCCACGCGAATGGCATTGCGACAGTAGTCGGAGAACACAAGGAAAGTGCCGCCATACGGAATGAACCCGCCGTGGACCGCCATGCCGTTCATTGCAGCAGCCATCGCGAACTCCCTCACGCCATAGCTGACATAACGCCCGCTTCTGACGGCGGTGAAATCACTGTCGACGGCCCGAACACGCGTCAAGTTCGAGTGCGTGAGGTCCGCCGAGCCGCCGATCATTTCGGGAAGCAACTCCGTCAGCTCCTCCAAGGCAATCTGGCTAGCTTTGCGTGTGGCCACCGATTGCGGCTTGTCCAGCAGTTTCGTCTTCGCGGCGTTCACCGCCTCCGCGTAGTGCGACGGCAATGAGCCGGCGGTTCGACGCTGAAATTCGCTTTTGACGTCAGCTCCCGTTGCTTCGAGCCGCGCTTGCCACTCCCCGCGCGCCGTGGCACCCTTTGCGCCAATCTCGCGCCATGCTCCCAGGATCTGGGTTGGGACCTCGAAAGCATCCGCCGTCCAGCCGTAAACCGCTTTTGTAGCGGCGGCTTCGCTTTCGCCCAGCGGCGCGCCGTGCACGGAACTTGTTCCCGCCTTCGACGGGGAACCGTATCCAATTACTGTTTTCAGAGCGATAAGGGACGGTCTCGATCCATCCGCTTTCGCGTTTGAGATCGCTACGTCGATCGCTTGCGGATTATGACCATCAACACGTTGGGTGTGCCATCCGTACGCGTCGAATCTCGCGAGGACATTTTCCGAAAACGCGATCGCAGTGGAACCGTCAATTGTAATCGAGTTGTCGTCGTAGAGGACAATCAGCTTGCCGAGCTGAAGGTGGCCCGCCAGCGAGGCGGCTTCTTGACCGACACCTTCCATGAGGCATCCGTCTCCGCAGAAGACGTAGGTGTGGTGATCGACGAGCGCAGTGCCGAATTCAGCTGCCAGGCGCCGCTCCGCGATAGCCATTCCGACAGCGGAAGCGATCCCCTGCCCCAGTGGACCGGTCGTCGTCTCTACGCCGGCTGTATGGCCGTATTCCGGGTGGCCCGGTGTTTTCGAGCCCCATTGGCGAAAATTGCGAATCTCCTCGACGGTCATATCCTCATAACCGGTCAGGTGGAGAAGGCTATACAGCAGCATCGAACCATGGCCATTCGACAAGACGAACCGGTCCCGGTCGGGCCACCCAGGTTCGCTTGCATCGAATTTGAGGTGACTGCCGAAAAGGACGGCCGCTGCATCCGCCATGCCCATCGGCATACCGGGGTGACCGGATTTTGCCGCCTCAACCCCGTCGATCGACAGGACACGGATGGCGTTCGCGAGATCACGGATCGAAACTGCTGCTGACAAGTCTTCCTCCCTTTTAACCGATCCTATTGTGGCGCACCTCGCGCAAAATAACAACACAAAATCACAAAGGAACATCAATTATTGTGATCTTGTGAGGATTCGTAACGCATTCCCTTTAAATCGCAAGGCTTTATCGCTCGCAATCAGTGGCGGTAACGGTCAGCCACGTGACGTTAAATCGAACAGAAGAAGCATTTCCGCCGACGATGTCTGCACCCAAACGAGGTGCCGGTAACCCAATGGTACAGGATCACTTTTCAGGGCATCCAAGGCTCGAAGGAGCACGCTGGCAACCCGGGCTGCAGGCTGGCTCCCGCAAGCTCTTTGGCTGAGGTGGCCAGTTCTGCGAAACGAAACGATCCCTCATCTGGGTGGCTGCAGCCAAGGTCTCTTTGTCAAATGGAGGCAGGCCTTCAATCATCGCTTCGAACATCTTGAAGGGTTCCCAGCTCATCCGCAGTCCTCTCACGCCATACGACGGCGGCCATCGTTCAACGGTTTGCTTTGAATGATCTCGACTACCTGTCTGTCATCAGTCCAGACCGTCTCTAGCCAGGCCTTGAACGCGCTGATCTTCGGCGAGCGGAGCCGAGACCTAACGTAGGTGAGGCTGTGGCAGCCCATATTGGGTCCCGTCATGCCGAATGGCAGAACGAGATTGCCCTTCTCGACGTCGCGCTCTAGCAGGCGGTAGCTCTCGAGGCAGACCCCTCTGCCCTCCACAGCCGCTGCGATCGCCATGAACGCGTCACGGAACCGCGGGCCGCGCGTAAGGTCAATTTCGAGATTGTGGTCCTTGGCCCACTGGTGCCAGCTGTATAGTGTCTGCTCCGATCGGATCAAAGCTTGGCCCAGAAGATCGGACGGCTTTCGGATGGCCTTCTCTCCCGATGCGATTTCCGGCGAACACGCGACTACGATCGTCTCCAGGGGAAACTCTTCCGCAGCGATCGAGCCGAGTTTGGGAACGCTGCCGAAGCAAATGTCGACGTCGACCGAACCGTCGTTCAGCTTGGCCGGATCCGACGATGAGAGCAACCTTGTCTCGATGTTCGGGTAGAGTTGCTCAAACATCGGCAGGCGCGGCATCAACCAGAGTGATGCGAGGCTCGGAACGCATCCCACACTGAGAACGTCGACGCTATTGCGCCTCGACACCTCGTTCGTCGCGTGCTCAATAATCGAGAGCGCTTCCGCAAGATCGCGATAGTATCGCTCGCCGATATCCGTGAGCGACACGTTGCGTCCGATACGGTGGAACAGCTTCTCCCCGAGGTCCTCCTCCATAAGGCGAATCTGGTGACTGATCGCCGAGGGAGTGAGTTGGAGCTGCGCCGCCGCCTCTAGGAACGAACCCAAGCGGCTGGCTGCTACGAACGACTGGATCGCGCGTATCGAGGGAAGCGCCGTCATGAGGTCTTCCAGTCCCGGACGCGCGCGCCGCCCGACTGCGCGAATGCGTTCGTCATAATGAGGCTACCTTCCGCTGCGCCCGCTGTCCGAAGTCGGAACGCACCTCTTCACCTGCCGCAATGCGTTTGATATCGCCGAGGACCTCGGAGAAGTTGCTTCGGCCAGACGTGCCGAATCCCATGTAGACCTGCTTGTAGAGCTGGTAGAGCATCTCATAGCGCTCGCGGGTCGCCGGGTCCGGGTCGAACCTCTTGAAGCCGACGCACATGGCCGCTTGAGCCGTCTCGATGCTTCCGTGGTCCTTCGATGCAAGGCTTGCGAAGATACCTGATCCCAGTCCGGTGGGCAGGCCGTCGGGCACGAGGATCGGCTTGCCGAGCACGTTGGCGTAGATCTGGTTGAGCAAGGCGTTCTTCTGCGGCACGCCGCCGCCGTTGATGACCCGGTGGACGGGAACGCCGTGCTGTTCCATCCGCTCGAGAATGATACGCGTGTGGAACGCCGTTCCTTCGATCGCAGCATAGAGTTCGTCCTGTGCAGTGTGCCCCAGGTGCCAGCCGATCGTCATGCCCCCAAGATCAGACCTAACCAGAACGGTGCGATCACCATTATCCCAGGAAAACCGCATGAGGCCCGTCTTCCCGCCCTCAATCCTCCCAAGGCCCTCGGACAGTTTCGAGACCGTCGTTGATGCGCGGCGAGCAATAGCGTCGAAAATGTCTCCCGTCGCGGATAAGCCAGCCTCGACGCCGACTAGGTCGGGATGGGCGCTTCCTGGCACTACGCCGCAAACTCCCGGAATCAGTTTGACGCGTTCGCTCACCGCGATGATGCAGGTCGAGGTCCCGATCACGTTCACGACATCGCCCAAACGGCAGCCTGCTCCAATTGCGTCCCAGTGCGCATCGAAGGCTCCGACCGGGACCGGAATTCCCGCGGTCAATCCGAGCTTGTCCGCCCATTCGAGGCTCAGGCGGCCGGCAACCTTGGCAGAAGTCTGGTAGGTCCCACCGATCTTCTCCCGAACTCCATCGAAAAGCGGATCGACGCGTGAAAGGAACGCCTGGGACGGCAGCCCGCCCCATTTAGGGTTCCACATCCACTTATGGCCCATCGCGCACACACTTCGAACCACGGCGGAGCTGTCCGTGACACCTGTCAAGACGGCGGCAGCCATGTCGCAATGTTCCAGCGCGGTGCCGAAACGGTCGCGGAGTCGGGGATTGTGCCGGAGCCAATGGAGAAGCTTGGCGAATCCCCACTCATGCGAGTAGGTGCCCCCGCACCATTCGATGGCTTCGAGATGGGTCTCGTGCGCCGTCGCCGTGATTTCCTCGGCCTCGGCCTTGGCTCGGTGGTCGCACCAGAGATAGTAATCGCTCAGAGGATTGAGATTGCGATCCACCGGGATCACCGATGATCCGGTGGTGTCGACAGCAATCGAGCGCACTGTCGTCGGATCGATCCCGCATTCGTCAGAGACGCTGCGCATGGCACGGACCAGCCCCTCCATGTGGTCGGCATGCGACTGTGTCGCGAGATCGGGCTCGGAGCGAGATCTGCCGAGCGGATATTCCGCGATGGCAGTGCCGAGGGGGCCGCGCTCCGTATCAGCAAGCGTCACGCGGACGCTCAGCGTGCCAAAATCAACACCAGCTACAATCGACATCGTCATACCTGCTTTGATCGCGCGGGCTGGCCGTAGGTGGCCGACTTTCCGTGCTTTCGTTGGAAATGCCGATCGAGGAGTGCCGCCGAAATTTCGAGACTCTCCTGGCTGATCTGGCGTGAATGGAACGCGATCCTGGCGACCGCCTCCAGCATCTCGGCGTTGTGGACCGCGTCGGCGGCGTCGACACCCCAGCAAAACGGGCCATGATCGTTTACCAGCGCCGCGGGAATCGCGAGCGGATCATTGTTGCCGAGTGCTTCGGCGATCACCCTCCCGGTGTTCCGGACGTAGTCGTCGCGGATCTCAGCGTCCGTCAGTTGCCGGGTCACCGGAATGGTGCCGTTGAAGTAGTCGGCATGGGTGGTCCCCATCGCCGGGATCGCACGGCCGGACTGGGCCCAGGCCGTGGCGTAGAAGGAATGAGTGTGAACGATCGCGCCAATCGCCTTGAAGCTCTTGTAGAGCTCGATGTGGGTGTCGAGGTCGCTCGACGGGCGCATGTCGCCGTCGATGATGGTGCCATCCAGGTCGGTGACGACGATGTCGCTAGTGTTCATCGCCTTATAGGAGACGCCGCTCGGCTTGATGGCGACGATGCCGTTGTGGCGATCGATGGCGCTGACATTTCCGAACGTGGAAATGACGAGCCCGCTTTCATAGAGTTCGAAGTTGGCGTCGAGGACGGCCTTGCGCAGTGCGGAATACTTCACGTTTTCCACCTCTTAAGCCTTCCGGCTGCGGTTGAAGCGGTCGGCTGCGACAGCAACGAGAATGATGGTGCCGATCACGATCTGGTGCCAGAAGGTGTTGACGTTCAGCAAGTTGAGGGCGTTGCGAACGACCGCCATCAGAACGGCACCGACGACTGTTCCGAAGAGCGTCGCGCGACCGCCGGACAGCCCGGTGCCACCGATGACGACCGCGGCGATAACGTCCAGCTCGTAGCCTTGTCCTGCCTCCGGCATCGCCGATTCCAGACGGGAGGTCAGCATGATCCCGGCGAAGGCGGAGAGCGCCCCGGCCAGCACGTAGACTGCGATCTTGATCCTGTCCGTGGGGATACCCACGAGCCGCGCCGCATCGGGGTTGCTGCCGATCGACAGAACGAAGCGGCCGAAACGGGTGTAGTAGAGAAGATAGTAGGCCGCAGCGAACACGATGGCGGTTAGGATCACAGGGACTGGAATGCCCGCGAGATAGCTCTGGCCGATGGCGCGGAAGGCCGGATCCGAGGCGCCCGTGATCGGGATGCCCTGTGTGTAAACCATGACGACGCCGCGGCTGACGACCATGATCGCCATCGTCGCTATGAAGTCGGTAATCCCTACCTTGGTGATCAGGAAGCCGTTGACGAGGCCGATGAACGCACCCAGCGCGAGGCCTGCCAAGCAGGCGACGGGAACGGGGTATCCGAGAACGAGAACATTGGCGGTGACAAGCCCCGTCAGCGCGAGCGTCGAGCCGACGGAGAGGTCAATGCCCCGCATGCCGATGACGAAAGTCGCACCGAAAGCAATGACGGCGATGGGCACTGCCTGCCGCAGGACGTCAGTCATGTTGCCGAAGGTGAAGAAACGGGGAGCCGCGAAACCCAGCCCGATCAGAAGAATGACGAATGCGACGTAGACACCAGCGTTGCCGCTGGCACGGCCGACCTTGAAGCCTAGCCGTGGACGAGTGACTGCAACTTCAGCCATTGATGCCTCCCATGGTGTTCAGGGTTTCCGGCGGCCTGACCGAATGCAGGGCCAACGTCTCTTCCTTGGACGTGGCGGCATCGACCACCGTGGTGATTTTGCCTTCGAACATCACCGCCACGCGGTGGCAAAGTCCGAGGAGTTCGGCGTTGTCCGCCGAGACGACGATTACGGAGCAACCGTCTTTGGCAGCGGCCTGAACCAGTGCGTAGACCTCGGATTTTGCTCGGACGTCGACACCTCTGGTCGGCTCTTCGAGGAGCAGGACCTTCGGCTGGGTCAGGAGCCATCGGGCGAGCATGACCTTCTGTTGGTTGCCGCCGCTGAGCGACGCGATCTCCGCCTGCGGGCCGTCGCATTTGACGCCCAGCTTGGAGATGTAGTCTCCGGCAATCTCTCTCTCACGGGCCGGCTTCAGCGTGACTTTGCCGAGAACACCGAGGTTTGCGATAGACAGATTCCAGCCCACGGAATGCTCGGGGAAGATCCCTTCCACCTTGCGCTCGGCGGGCAGGAAAGCAAACCGTTTCCTGATCGCGTCGGTGACGTCGACGATGGGGGCATCCTTGCCGCCGATCACAACGGTCCCGCTGTCGTAGGGCCGCTGGCCGAAAAGGGCTCGTAGCAGAGCGCTCTTGCCTGAGCCCTCGAGCCCGGCGATTCCGAAGATCTCGCCCTTCGAGAGCGAGAAAGAGATATCCTCGAAGGCTCCGGCCTTCGAGAGGCCCCGCAACTCCAGAGAGGGTTCGGACCTCGCAGGGACACGGGGAGGAAACTGTTTGGACAGCGATCCGCCAATCATTGCGCTGACGACTTTGTCGACGTCGAGATCTGCGACCGGGAGGTCGGCGACAGTGCGCCCATCCCGCAGAACCATCACCCGGCTGCAGATGCCGAGTAGTTCCTTGATGCGGTGCGAAACATAGATGATCGCCCTACCAGCCGCCTGAAGGCGCTTGATGATGGCGAAGAGTTGCTTGCGCTCGACTTCCTCGAGAGCCTCCGTTGGCTCGTCCATGATGATGATGTCGGCGTTGGTGCTGAGTGCCTTGGCGATTTCCACCATCTGGCGGTCTGACAGGCTGAGTTCTCCCACCGGGCGGTCGACGGGTACGTCGACACCGAGTTCGTCGAACAGAATGCGGCGTGCTTCCTTGCGCATGCGGGCGTGCGCCAACGGAGCAAGCACGAAATCACTGGTGCGCAGTTCCCGGCCCGCGAAAATGTTCTGGGCGGCATCGAAATCGGGGAACAGGCTGAGTTCCTGGTAGATGATGGCAATGCCAGCGTCTGCTCCGGCCTTCGGATCAGCGAGCTCGACAGCCTTGCCACGCACCGAGATCGTACCGCCATCGCGACAATATGCCCCGGCAAGGATTTTCATGAGCGTGCTCTTCCCCGCTCCATTTTCGCCTACCAGGCCGAGCACTTCACCGGCGCTTATAGCGAGGTCGATATCGCGCAGCGCGACCGTGTTGCCGAAGCGCTTGCCGATACCCTTCATTTCAAGCAGCGGATTGTGGGTCATCTCTAGGATCCTCGGATTGAGTGCGGCCCCCGGCGTGGGGGCCGCGTCGTGATCACATCTTCTGTTGGGGGACGTAGACGTAGTCACTCTGGTCGAACGTCTTGATGTTCTTGGCATCGTAGGTCTTGGGCGCGACGAAGATCTTCTTCGGCAGCGGATGACCCTTCATCAAAAATTCGTCGACGGCACGGATGATGTTCCTGCCTTCTTCCTTGGCGCCCGTATCGACCGTCGCCGCGAAGTCACCCGTCAGGATCGCGTCATTGGCCTCCTTCATGTTCTCGTAGCCCACGATCGCGACCTTGCCGTTCAGGCCCTTGGCCTTGAGTGCCTGCAGTCCGCCGAGTGCCATCTCGTCATAGAGAGCGACAAGCACTTGGATGTCCGGATTGGCCGTGAACATGTTTTCGGTCACCGAAAGGCCCTGGGCGCGCACCCAGCCCGCTGGCTGCTGAGCCACGATTTTGAAGTTCGAATGCTTCGAGATGATCTCGTTGAACCCCTTCATGCGCTGGCTCGTGTGGGGACCGGGTAGGCCTTCGAGGATGCCTACCTTCACTTCCTTGTCGCCATAGGTGTCGACGAGCCACTGGGCCTGCGCGCGGCCGCCGTCCGATTGGTCGTAGCCGATGTCGCTGACATAATACGGGTTGTCGGCGACCGGGGAGTTGAACAGGAAAATCGGGATGCCCGCTTCCGTGGCGCGACGGATGGACGGCAGGAGAGCGCCTTCGTTGTATAGCGCGACCGCTATGGCATCGACACCATCGTTGATCCAAGCCTCCATGGTTCTAATCTGGTCATCCGTGGCCGACTGACTGCTCGGAGCCTGAACGAGCAGATCGATCGTGTCCGCGCCGCCGCGCTTGTCGATCTCTTCCTTCACGCCTGCAAGAACGCGCTGATAGTAGGTGTCCATAGCGGTCGGAAGGAAGCCAACCTTCAGAGGGCGGTTGTCCTTTTTGACCGGCTTCATTTCCTGACCTGTCGGCTTGATGTCCTTGTTCATCAAGATCCCGGGAAACACGGCATTGTAGCCGGGATCCTGCGCGAACGCAGGGCTGAAGCTGACGGTCGCCACCAGGCTGACAGCGGCGGCAAGCACGGTACGTCGTTTGAAAATTGTCACGAGGTTCCTCCCTTGTTGTGACAAGACACACTCCTCCTGTCCGCGGGACGATCCCGCGGAGGAATTCATTGAAGCGATGAAATCAAAGGCTCAGAGGCCAGGCGCGATGGTGAAAACCATCCGGATGGGATTGGAGCCGTAATTCAGGCACTGATAGCTGACGCCCCCTGGCAGGAAGAACGCCTCCCCGTCGCGGACGTGGAATGTCTCGTCGCCCTCGGCGACGTAAAAAGTGGCCGGGCCTTTAAGGATGTAGAAGATCGCGTCGCCATCGTGGCTGTTCGGTTCGCTCGCTCTGGGACCAACGCCGCCGACCGGGATCACGATCTCTCCGACGTGCATGTAATCGTTGGTCACGCACAGCTCCATCAGGACAGGATGGTCCTGCCCGAAGATGAGATTTACCCGATCCTCGCGGGCAACCTTCACGAGGTCACCCTTGGTCCTTGCCTCGGCGCCATCGACCGGATAGTTCGCAAGCTTTTTCAGGCTCATTCGGCAGCCCCCCGTTCGGACTTGAAGAGACGCGTTGCACCGAAGTAGCCAGTAGGCGGACCCTTCTCGTCCCAAATCCGGGGCGCTATGCAGAAGAGGATGACCGCTGCCTTGTCAGTGAAGTTGTAGCCGCGATGCGGCACGCCCATCGGTATGAGGATCGAGTCCCCCGGCCCCATCCGCTCGGTCTGTCCGGTTTCCGGGTTAAGCAGGTGCACCTCGCCCTCGAGGACGTAGTAGACCTCGTCCCCCGCATGGATGTCAGCGGGGTCGAAGTTGCTGCCCGGTGCCAGCTGGTAGATGCCCGTGGTCATCTTGTCGGTGCTGGCAAGCAGGTAGTTCAAGTCGCTCGAATAGGGCTTGTTGCCCGTATAGATGAACATCTTGAAGCGGTCCGCCGTCAAATGATGGGGTCTCTTCTCGTCCGGCGGGAACGGAAAGTTTCCAAAGTATGCGGGAATGGTCATTGCGGGAGCCTCAGGTCCTCAGTTCGGAGAGCAGCGCCTTTAGGAGACGCCAGGTGGCTTCGACGGTGGTGTGGTTGAGGCGTTCGCGCGTCGTGTGAACGTCGAACGCCTCCGGTCCAATCGAGAGCATGTCGATGTCCGGCACCTTTTTGCGGAAGAGACCGAGTTCAAGGCTCGAATGCGAGACTTCGACGTGCGGCTGCTCACCGAATTCCCGCTCGTATGCCGCACGTCCGGCCGCCAGCATGCGGGACTTAGGGTTGTACGGCCACTCCGGGCAATCCGCGAATGTCTCGACCGATGCGCCCAGCCCGATCACTTCCGAAAGCTGCCGGATGCGATCGACGATGTTGTAGCGGCGCGAGCTGACCGCACTCGGGATCGTCGAGGTGATCTCGATGCGCTCCTGGTCGTTGGAGATCAGTGCGACGGTGTTGGAGCTCTCAACGAGGTTGTCGACAATAAGGCTGCGGCTCTGGACGCCATTCGGCAGCAGGCACATTGCGTTGACCGCGCCCGTTGCGACATTCTCCGAGAAGACGGAAAAGAACAGGCCCGGGTCTTCCTCAAATGTGATCTTCAGGTTCGGATCGCTTGTCGAGTATTCGGCCGCGATGGCTGCAGCCTCCGCTTCGATCTTGCTGCGCAAAGCCCCTAATACGGAGCGGTCAAAACTGATAAGCGCTTCGGCTTCACCCGGAATGACATAACGGTTCACGCCGCCCTCAAGTTTGGCGATGCTTACGTCACCTTCCTTGATCGCGAGGCGGAGCAAGCGACCGAGCAGTACGATCGCGTTCGCCCGCTCGAGATGAATATCGAACTCCGAATGGCCGCTGCTAAGGCCCGATACGCGTAGCCGCGCAGCTTCTTGTCCGTTAGGGCGCTCGGACCATTGCAGCGGGATTCTGAAGTGCGCAGAGATGTCGCCGGCGCAGCCTGCGAACAGCGACTTCGGATCATGCCAGTTCATGTCGAGCAGGCGCTTGCCTGTCAGTTTCGTGCCATCGAAATGCTGAGCGCCGCCTTTGCCGACTTCCTCCTGGACGGTCAAAACCACTTCCAGCGGCGGATGCGGGGTGTCGTCGGAAGCGAGAAGCGACATGGCGAACGCAACGCCGACCGTGTTGTCAGCGCCGAGCGTGGTTCCGGTTCCATGAATGAAGTCGCCGTCGAGGCGGAGCTTGATGCCTACGCTCTCGAAATCATGTTCTACCCCTTCATCGCTTTCGCAGACGATGTCCGTATGGCCGTGCAGGATAAGCGTCGGGGCATTCTCGTAACCGGGCGTTCCCGGCTTCTTAATGAGAAGGTTCCAGATTTCGTCTTGATAGACCTCAAGACCGCGGGCACGGGCAAAGTTAGCGATATGGTCGCTGACCTGCTTTTCATTGTAGGATCCGCGCGGGATTGCGCTTAGCTCCTCGAAGAAGCCGAAGAATACCGCTGGCTCCAGACCGGTCAGTACAGAATTGGTTTGAGGCGGCACGACTTTATTGGCAGATACGCTCATCTGCTCATCCTCCCTTATGAACATTGGGCAGTACTCTCTTGTCTTCGGAATCGCTTCCAAAGGATAATCGAATGATTGTACTGCGCTTCGCTTGGACCTATCCGGGCGAGTTCCTTCCAATCACCCTTGGAGCCGAACCTTGTTATTTTCGGAATTCAAATTCAAACGCATATTTTGGCGAAATAGGTGAGCAATTTTCATCTGAATTTCGCAATGCATGCGTTAACGCATACATTAATGCGTATGGACATGGCGTACGCAAGTGGCGGTGCGCGAATTCTGCTCAATGCAACGTTGAACTTTACTTATCGGCCAGCACTCTGCTTACTCCAAATGAGCGTGGATCGCCCAAGGCTCGAATCTCGGATCGAAGCCTGCCATCAAGCCATCGCGTGAACCTTTTCCGCTCGGCCCCACAATTCAGATTCAGCAGCCGCCTTGTACCTCTTCAATCCGTCTGCGTCGTTGTAGCCCACACTGCAACCGCAAATT
Source organism: Rhizobium fabae (assembly GCF_003985135.1). Lineage (NCBI taxonomy): Bacteria > Pseudomonadati > Pseudomonadota > Alphaproteobacteria > Hyphomicrobiales > Rhizobiaceae > Rhizobium > Rhizobium fabae. The sequence continues at coordinate 194,538 of NZ_ML133656.1, read as the reverse complement.
TCCCTGATCTTGCGCTCGTTTGGTGATCTTGATGGTCTCAAGCCCGACCAGCAGGTTGACTCCGCCCCAAATCGGATTAATGTATACGTTACCGGATGCGAAGACGTACGCATTCGCGGTTTACTCGTTGGGAGGAGTCCAATGAACGTAGAAATTCGCAAGCCAATTCGTAGCCTGATGGCGGTCGCCGCCCTCGCTCTCAGCGCATCATATGCGCCCAGCGCGTTCGCGATCGACATCGACCAGCAGATCAAGGATATCGAGAGCCATCCGGCCAAGGGACCGAACGGCGAAGCGGCTACGCTCGCCAGCGATCTCAAGCTGTCGCCAGACGAGATCGAGAAGATCAAGGCCAAGCACGCCAAGGCTGCCATCGTGATGCACTACACGGCATCCGACTGGGCAAAGGCCCAGATGGCAGGACAAAAGAAGGCTCTTGAAGAGCTTGGCATTGAAATCGTAGCCACGACGGACGCAGGCTACCGCGCCGAACAGCAGGTTTCCGACATTGAGAGCGTCATGGCCCTCAAGCCGGACGTTATGATCACCGTCCCTGCCGAGCAGTCTGCCACGGCAGCAGCCTACAAGAAGGCTGCGGCTGCTGGGATTAAGATCGTCTTCCTCGACCAGACAGGCGCCGGAATGGTTGCCGGGAAGGACTACGTCAGCCTGGTTTCCTCGGACAACCGCGGCATGGGCAAGGTCGCCGCGCTACTTATGGCCAAGGCTCTCAATGGCAAGGGGGATATCGGCCTGATTCCGCACGCTTCTGACCTCTTCGCCACGAAGGAGCGCCTCGTGGGCTTCAGGGAAGCAATCAAGGATTACCCAGATATCAAGGTCGTGCAGGAAACGGGCGTCGGCGGTCCGGACTTCTCCAGTGAATCTGAGCGCGTAGCCTCCGCCATGCTGACCGCACATCCGAACCTCAACGGCATCTGGGCTGTATGGGACGTTCCGACCGAAGGCGTGCTCTCGGCAGCGCGTGCGGCAGGCGCCGCCAAGGATCTCGTGATCACGACGTGCGATCTGGGCGTGAATATCTCGCTCGACATGGCCAAGAAGGGCTATGTGAAAGGGACGGGCTCCCAGCGTCCGTACGGCGCAGGTTATGCCGAGGGCATCCTTGCGGGATATGCTCTCCTTGGAAAGGACGCACCTCCTTACGTCGTGCTCCCTGCGCTTGCGGTTACCCGCGACAACCTGATCGAGGCATGGCCGCAGTCGAACGGCGACCAAGCTCCGAAGATCCTCACCGACGCAATGAACTAAAGGCGCGCGGGAGCGACTCCGGTCGCTCCCCATCCCCCGGCGGCGGACAACGACCATGAAACCTCAATCAATCACCGAAAGCGTCGCGGCCGTAAGGATGAGCGACGTCCGGAAATCGTTTGGCGGCGTGCACGCATTGCGCGGTGTCAGCCTGACGATCCAGCCTGGAACCATCCATGCGCTGGTCGGGGAAAACGGCGCGGGCAAGTCTACCCTGCTTAAGATCCTGCAGGGTGTCGTCACACCGACAGAGGGATCCATCGAGGTCTTCGGCGAGCACATGTCGTCGAACTCTCCGGAGAACTCCCGCAGGCTCGGGATCGAGATGATCTTCCAGGACCTTAGCCTGATCCCCACGCTGTCGGTTGCCCAGAACATTTTCCTGAACCGCGAGCCCCGCCGCCTGTCGATCTTGGTCGACGAGCGCCGGGAAATCGCACAGGCAGCAGAAATCATCGGGCAGCTCAATCTGAGGGTCGATCCCCGGACAGCTGTTTCCGAACTCAGCCCTGGCCAGGCCCAGCTCACCGAGATCGCGAAGGCCATCCACCAGAAGGCCAGGATTCTAATCCTCGACGAACCGACCTCGTCGCTGAGCGCACAGGAAGCCGACACTTTGTTCGGCATGTTGAGGAAGCTCACCGCCGCGGGAACAGCCGTAATCTACGTTTCGCACCGCATGACCGAGATCATGACCATCGCGGACGAGATCACGATACTGCGTGACGGTCAGAACGTGACTTCCGGAAGGACTTCAGAGTTCACGCTTGACTCGATCGTGCAGCACATGGTCGGCAAGCGTGTTACGGGCTTCCAGTACCAGGCGCGCTCCATTGACCGCAGCGGTAATCCCGCGTTGACCGTGCGTAGCCTTTCCGGGCCCTCGGGAAAGCCCAGCGACGTCAGCTTCGACGTTCACAAGGGCGAGATCGTAGGGATCGCGGGCCTCATGGGCGCAGGCCGGAGCGAACTCGCCCGCCTCCTCTTCGGTGTCGACAAGAAGACTGCGGGAACCGTGGAGCTCAGCGGGAGGGCCGTGGAATTCAAGTCACCTTCGGACGCGATCAATGCTGGCATAGTGCTGGTTCCCGAGAGCCGCCACGACGAAGGTCTCGTCGTCGAGCACAGCGTCGGCGAAAATCTCGGCCTGCCGCAGATAGACCAGCTCGTCCGCGGCCCCTTCATCGACCGTCGGCGGGAAGGTTCGTTGACGTCCGATCTCATCAAGCAACTTAGGATCAAGACGCCCTCTGCGGAAAACAAGGTGAGGAACCTTTCCGGCGGAAACCAACAGAAGATCGTCATTGCGAAGTGGCTGGCTACCAACCCTTCGGTCGTCATCCTCGACGAACCGACAGCGGGCGTCGACATCGGCTCCAAGTCCGAAATCGTCGAACTGATCCGCAGCGTCGCATCGTCCGGCAAGTCTGTCATCGTCATCTCGTCCGAGCCAGCCGAGTTGCTGGCAACTAGTGACCGAATCCTCGTCATGAACAACGGACGGCTCGCGCGCGAGATCGAACGCGACGAAATCGAAAGCTGGGCCACCAGTGCCGGCGATGAAACGCAATCTCCGCTGATCCGCACCGAACTCGGTCTGCAGGTCGCGATTCAGAAGGCAACCCAAAATGTCCACTGAGGTCAAAGTCTTGAAGCCAGCGGCTGACTCACAATCTCTCCGCAGACCCTGGCACAGCAACTGGCGCGATTACGTCGTCTATATCGGCTTCGTCGTCATTTTCATCGTGTTTGCGATCCTGCTGCAGGACCGCGGTTTCCTTTCTTCGAATAACCTGCTGAACATCCTTCGGCAGACGGCGATCGTCGCGATCGTATCCATGGCGATGTCCTTCGTCCTCTCCGCAGGCGAAATAGATCTCTCCGTCGGCGCGATCGCTGGACTGTCATCCGTGATCGCTGGCCTGGTGCTGACGCATTATGGCCTTGTCCCTGGCATTCTGGCGGGTTTGGCGCTCGGTTTGCTGGTCGGCGCGATCAACGGCGGCCTCACAGCTTACCTCAACATTCCGTCGTTCCTAGTGACGCTCGGCATGATGGGGATCGCGCGCGGCGTCGGGATGTGGGTGAGCGGCACCTCCCCTGTTCCGATCATCGATGACACGTTCATCTTCATCTTCGGCTCCGGCAACATCGGTCCCGTTCCCGTGCTCGTCCTATGGGTCGCCGTTCTCGGCACCATCGCCCATATCGCGCTGCGCAAGACTCCATTCGGCCGCAAGGTGATGTCCGCAGGCGGCAACCCGATCGCAGCCCGCTACAGTGGCGTTGATGTCCGAAAGATCAAGTTCCAGGTGCTGCTGCTTACCGGAACAGCCGCTGCGATCGCGGGCATGCTCTATGCCGGGCGCCTGCAGTCGGGACGCTTCCAGCTTGGCGAGGGCGACGAGCTGTCCGTCATTGCAGCCGTGGTGCTTGGTGGAACCAGCCTCTTCGGAGGACGCGGAACCGTGATCGGTTCCATCGTCGGCGCCCTGCTCATCGGTGTCATCAACAACGGGCTGATCCTTGGCGGTCTCGACTTCAGCCAGCAGCTGATCGCACGCGGGATGCTCATCATCCTCGCCGTCGCGGTCGGCCGCAGCCGCTAACCATAACAGATATTCAGGAGGAATATTTCAATGCGAGTAATAGTGACAGGCGGAAGCGGCAAACTTGGCCGGGCCACGATCAAGGATCTTCTCGAGAACGGCCACGACGTCGTCAACGCCGATACAGTCGAGCCGCGATCGAACACGTGCCCGTTCATCAAGGTCGACTTCGAGGACATGCGGGCGACCATGGAGGCCATCGCTGGCTACGATTGGAATCACGACCGGAGGACCGATGCCGTAGTGCATCTGGCCGCCGTCCCGATGCCGGGCCGTGTTCCCCCGGCCGAGGTCTTCCGGGTGAATACGATCGCGACCTTCAACGTGTTCGAATCCTGCAGGCTGCTCGGCATCAAGAACATTGTCTGGGCATCAAGCGAGACGCTGCTCGGCATCCCTTACGCGATCAAGCCGGACTACTTCCCTGCCGACGAGGAGTATGAATCCCGCCCCGAAACGTCCTACTCGCTCTCCAAGCACCTCGGCGAGGAGATGGCCAAGCAGTATTGCCGCTGGGACAAGGATTTCAAGATCGTCTGCCTCCGCTTCTCTAACGTTATGGACGAGAGCGAATATGCGGGCTTCCCGGACTTCGAGAAGGACCCAGGCAGCCGTCGCTTTAACCTGTGGACCTACATCGATGCCCGCGACGGTGCGCAGGCCATCAGGCTCTCGCTTGAATGGCAGGGTACGGGTGCTGAAGTCTTCATCATCGCTAACGACGATAGCGTGATGAGCACGTCAAACGAAGAGCTCGTGGCGAAATGGTATCCGGGCGTTCCGTTCAAGCGTCCGGCCCACGGGACCGAAACCTTGCTTTCGATCGAGAAAGCTAGGTCCGTTCTCGGATATAAGCCTGAGCACAGTTGGCGCAGATATGCCGAAGGCTAAACAAACCAGCCAGACCAGGAGGAATCACATGGCGTCGACCAGTCAATCCGAAACGGCCGAGATCAGGGAGGAATCCTTTGCGAAAACTATGACCGCGACGGCTCACCTCAAGCTTCGGCAGCTTATCTTGAACAACAAATGGCCGCCTGGCTTCCAGGCAACCGAGCAGGAGGTCGCTTCTCAGCTCGGCATGAGTCGCACCCCTGTCCGCGAGGCGCTCATGCGCCTGCAGCAGGACGGTCTCGTTTCTGTGATCCCCCGCCACGGCATGCGTGTTCTTCCCGTGTCGACGGCGGATATGAAGGAGATCTACGAGATCCTCACGTCCCTCGAAAGTACGGCGGCCGAACTAGCCGCCGGGCGCGGCCTTACCGAGGAGCAGCTTCATGGTCTGGAAAGGGCGACCGCCGACATGGATCACGCATTGTCGGAAGACGATCTGGAAGGCTGGGCGCAGGCCGATGCGCGGTTCCACGAACAGCTCTTGGAGCTGGGCGGAAACCAGATGCTGAAGTCGGTGGTGCTCAACTTCATCGACCGTGCACATCGCGTTCGGATGCTGACTTTGAAGATGCGTCCGAAGCCCGTGAATTCCACGCGCGAACACGCCGCTCTGGTGGAGGCAATTCGCGCAGGAGACCGCGAGAAGGCCAGAAACATTCACAGGGCGCACCGCGAGCGTGCGGGCACGGAACTGCTCGCTCTCCTCGAACGCCTCGGGCTCAATCATCTTTAGAATAGGCTGAATAATGTCATCCCTGAAAAACTCGTTCAAGATCGCAGTCCTTCCTGGAGACGGTATCGGCCGCGAGGTCATGCCCGCTTGCCTCGAAGTCATCGACGCTGCCGTCAAGGTGGCTGGCGCACCACCCATGTCCTTCGAAACCCATCAGGCAGGCGCACAATTCTACGCCGAGTCCGGGGAAGCCCTGCCCGCGAGCGCTCTTGAAGCATGCCGCAAGGCCGATGCGATCCTTTTCGGCGCCATGGGCTGGCCAGACATCCGCTTCCCTGATGGCACGGAGATCATTCCCCAGCTCGACCTGCGCATGGAGTTCGGCCTTTTCGCAGGGGTACGCCCCATCCGCTGGTTTCCGGGACTACCAAAGGTGCTGTCAGATCCGCGTGCAGAAGGGATCGATTTCGTCCTTATCCGCGAACAGACCGAAGGCCTGTTCTACGCCCGAGGCCGTGGAGAGATCCGGGACGACCAGGAAGCTTACGACACGATGCAGATCACCCGCGCGGGTACCGAGCGGGTCACCGAATTCGCCTTCCAGATCGCAGCGCAGCGCAAGCGCCGTGGGAGGCCCGGTGTTGTTACCTGCGTGGACAAGGCCAACGTCTTCAGCTCGATGGCCTTCTTCAGGAAGATTTTCGACGAAGTGGCAGAGAAGCATCCGGACGTCCAGAAGGACTACGCCTACGTCGATGCGCTTGCGCTCAATATGGTGAAGAAGCCTTGGGCCCTAGACGTTCTCGTGACTGAGAACATGTTCGGTGACATTCTGTCCGACCTCGCAGCCGGACTGATCGGCGGCATGGGAATGGCCGCCTCCGCCGACATCGGCGAGCACTACGGACTGTTCCAGCCCGCTCACGGAACGGCGCCTGACATCGCCGGGAAAGGCGTCGCCAACCCCAGCGCCATGATCCTGTCGGGAGCAATGATGCTCGACTGGCTGGCGGTGAAGCATCGCGAGCCGAAACTTGCTGATGCCGCGCGTCTTATCGAGGCTGCGGTCGAGCACACCCTCTCCACGAAGACCGCGGTTCCGATGGAATACGGCGGCGGAGCCAACTGCGCGGACATGACCCGCAGCGTCATCGGCGCGCTCGGCGCTGTCCGGAAGGAAGTCGCATGAGCGCGGCCGCTTGCACGGGATACGTCGTCGTCGTCGAATTCATCGTCCAGAGAGAGTTCGCAGAGCGCTTCCACGTGGCGATAATCGAGAACGCCGCCAAATCGCTCCGTGACGAACAGAATTGCCAAGTGTTCGACGTCTGCCGCGATCCAAAGCGACCGGAGCGCATCTACCTCTATGAAGTTTACGGCTCAAAGGCTGATTTCGACTTCCACCTGAAGACGCCGCACTTTCTCAGCTTTGATGGGACCGTTCGCGACTGGGTCGCCGAAAAGCACGTCGAGACGTTCGAACGGGTGTCGGCAGGAAAGAAGGAACAATTGTGATGTCCGGTATCAAGGCGATTGTCTTTGACACTTTCGGCACGGTCGTCGACTGGCACGGCTCAATCATTCGCGATCTTACGGCATGGGGAAACGCCCAGGATATGAACGTCGATTGGGCCGATCTCGTCGACCGCTGGCGTGATCGCTACAATCCGCAGAAGGCGCGCGTGCGAAGCGGCGAGCTGCCGTGGACGAACCTCGACGAACTGCATTTCGACGCACTTAAGGCGGTTTTCGACGAGATGGCACTTCCCGAGTTTGATCACGACCGAATGATGCATATCAACAGGGTCTGGCATCGTCTGGAAGGCTGGCCGGACGCCTCGCGCGGCCTGCACAGGCTGAAGACAAAGTTCATTATTGGCCCCCTGTCGAACGCCAATGTCGCCATCCTGGTCAACATGGCGAAGCACGCAGACCTTCCTTGGGACAACGTGTTCTCCTGCGAGTTATTCCAACACTACAAGCCCGATCCCGAGACCTATCTCGGTGTCTGCAAGCTCCTCTATCTGGAGCCGGACGCCGTCATGATGTGCGCCGCGCACAACTACGACCTGGCCGCCGCGCGCAGCCTGGGTCTCCGAACCGCATTCATCGCAAGACCCACCGAATACGGCAAGGGTCAGACAACCGACCTGACGGCCGAGCAGGACTGGGACTACGTCGCCGACGATCTCGAAGACCTTGCTCGACAGCTCGGATGCTAGAAGAGAGAAAGACAATGCAGACATACAAGATGTTCATCGACGGCCGCTGGGAGGACGCTGCCAGCGGCGAGACCTTCGAGACGAAGAACCCCTTCAACGGCAAGGTCTGGGCAGCGATCCCGAAGGGCGGCAAGGAAGACGCCGAACGCGCGATCGAGGCTGCGTACCGGGCCTTCACCAGCGGCTCATGGCCGACGCTCACCGCCAGCGCACGCGGTCATCTTCTTCGACGCCTTGGTGACCTCATTGCAGAGAACGCCGAGCATCTCGCTCGGACCGAGGTCACTGATAACGGCAAGCTCATCAACGAGATGCTGTTCCAACTCAAGTACATTCCTCAGTGGTACTACTATTTCGGGGGTCTCGCCGACAAAATCGAAGGCGCGGTCATCCCAATCGACAAGCCGGAGACTTTCAACTTCACTCGGAACGAACCGCTCGGCGTGTGCGTGGGCATCACGCCATGGAACTCCCCCCTTCTGCTGCTTGCCTACAAGCTGGCGCCGGCGCTCGCTGCTGGGAACACTTTTGTCGCAAAGCCGTCCGAGTTCACGTCCGCCTCCACATTGGAATTCGCCAAGCTTGTCGAACAGGCAGGCTTTCCAGCGGGCGTCTTCAACGTCGTCACTGGTTTCGGTGCGGATGTCGGCGGGACGCTGACCACGCACAAGCACGTCGCCAAGATCGCCTTTACGGGCAGCGAAGCGACCGGGCGCAAGATCGGCGAGCTAGCTGCCCGCAACTTCAAGAAGGTCACCCTCGAGCTCGGCGGCAAGAGCCCCAACATCGTCTTCGACGACGCCGAGATCGACAACGCGGTGAACGGGGTCATTTCAGGCATCTTTGCAGCGACTGGCCAGACCTGCATCGCGGGTTCGCGCCTTCTCGTCCAGCGCAGCATCCACGACCAGTTCCTGGAGAAGATCGTCAATCTCGCCAAGACGGCGCGCATGGGTGACCCGCTGTTGACGAACACGCAGGTCGGCCCTGTGACGACGCCGCCGCAGCTCGAGAAGATCCTCGGATACATCGATATCGCTAAGAACGAAGGCGCGGAATGCGTTCTCGGTGGCGGCAGACCGAGCAATCCCGAACTTTCCAACGGATGGTTCGTCGAGCCAACCATCTTCTCGGGCGTCCGCAACGACATGCGGATCGCGCAAGAAGAAGTCTTCGGTCCCGTGCTTTCGGTAATCCCGTTCGACACCGATGAGGAAGCGGTGCATATCGCCAACGACACGAACTACGGCCTTGCCGCCGGGTTCTGGACGCAGGACATGCGCCGCATCCTCAAGGTCTCGGCAGCCATCCAGGCGGGCACCGTCTGGGTGAACACTTACCGCGTCATCAGCTACATGTCGCCGCTCGGCGGTTACAAGCACTCCGGCATCGGACGCGAGAACGGCATGGCCTCGATCCAGCAGTACATGCAGACGAAGAGCGTGATGATCTCGACGGCCGAGGACGTTGCCAACCCCTTCATCATGAGGTGATCCATGGCAATCTCCGGAAAGCTGGTCGTCGGCTGCGTGGCAGACGACTTCACGGGAGCGACGGACGTCGCCAATATCTTCGCACGGGGCGGGCTGAAAGCCACAGTCGTCATTGGCGTTCCCGATGATGACCGGGAAATCGACGCCGACGCCATCGTCGTCGCGCTGAAGACGAGGACGATCGCCAAAAAAGCGGCGGTCGAGGAATCGCTGACGGCTCTCCGGTGGGTTCGACGTCGAGGAGCGGAGAAATTCTTCTTCAAATACTGCTCGACCTTCGATTCCACGGCCGAAGGTAACATCGGGCCGGTTACGGATGCCATGTTGGCGGAGATTGGGGAAACCTTCACCATCGCGTGTCCGGCGTTTCCGGCGAACGCTCGGACGATCTATAAGGGCAACCTGTTCGTCGGCGACGTGCCGCTAAACGAGTCGGGAATGCGCAACCATCCGCTGACACCGATGACGGATGCAAACCTGCTACGGGTTCTCGGCCCGCAGTCCAAGGCCGAGATCTGCGGCTGCTACTATGACACCGTAAAGCACGGGGCATCCGCGATCGGCGAATGGCTTGCGACAGCGGACAAGGGTGCGTCCCAGATCGCTGTCGTCGACGCGATAACCGATGGGGATCTCATCGAGATCGCGAAAGGGTTCAAGGATCTCAAGCTGTTCACCGGAGCGTCCGGTCTTGCCTACGGGCTGACTCATTATCTCGTTCGTGACCAGGCCAGCCCGGAAGTCCCTCTCTCTCTCGGTAGGGAGGGACATCGCGCGGTTATTTCCGGGAGTTGCTCCGTCGCCACCAACGATCAGGTTGCGGCAATGCTGGCCGATCACGAGGGTTTCCGGATCGACGTTGCAAGGCTCGCTGAAGGAAGAGATGTCGTCCGAGAGGCTATCGAGTGGTCGTCCGGACGGCTCGGCAAGAAGCCGCTGCTCATCTACGCCACCGCCCAGCCCGACGAGGTGAAGGCCAACCAGCGCAGGATGGGTGTCTCGGCATCCGGCGACCTTGTAGAGAAGGCCCTGTCTGAGATCGCGCGCAAGCTAGTAGAGAACGGAGTGAACGAACTGATCGTGGCCGGAGGAGAGACGTCCGGTGCCGTCGTGAAGTCGCTCGGCGTTGACCAGCTCGCGATCGGCAACGAAATCGCTCCCGGCGTGCCGTGGGTCGGAGCGATGAGCAATGGTCGCCCCCTCTCGCTTGCGTTGAAGTCCGGCAACTTCGGTGGCCGGCGTTTCTTCATCGATGCATGGGATCGTCTCTGATGACCGCGACGATATCCGAGGAAACAAAGGTTCGAGACGAGATCGTCGACGTGGGCAAGTCGCTTTTCGACCGGGGCCTGACAGCCGGCTCGACAGGAAACATAAGCGTCCGGCTTTCGGATGGTCGCATGCTAATGACACCGACAAACGCGTCGCTCGGCGGGCTCGATCCGGCAAGGCTCTCCTGCTTCTCGGCCCACGGCGTGCACGAGAGCGGAGACAATCCGACCAAGGAGGCTTTCCTTCATCAGTGCATGTACTGCGGCAAGCATGGTCGGCGCGCGGTCGTGCATCTGCACTCGACCTATTCGGTGGCCGTCAGCATTCTCAGACACGTTAACGAGCGGGACGTAATGCCGCCATTGACAGCCTATTACGTCATGCGCGTCGGCTTCCTGCCGCTTGTGCCGTATTTTCCTCCCGGAGCCGAAGCCCTGGCCGCGGCGGTAGGAGCCGCCGCGGCAGATCATCATGCCGTGCTGATGGCTAACCATGGTCCGGTCGTCGCGGGGAAGACTCTCAAGGATGCCCAGTACGCAACGGAAGAACTGGAGGAAACTGCAAAGCTCTTCATGTTGCTGCAGAATCATGAAATCCGACCGCTCACACAGGAGCAGAGGAGCACTCTGATCGACCAGTCAAAGTGACGGGCCTAGGCGGAGCAAAACACATATATAATCGTGAGGAGAACGCATGATGGAACGCGCCGACAATGCGACGATATCGCGCGTCGAAAGAGTGGGCGAGGACACAGAGGACGCCCTCTACAGAAAGGTAACGCTGCGGCTGCTGCCAATCCTTCTTGCCTGCTACACGATTTCGTACCTGGACCGCATCAACATCAGCTTCGCCAAGATCCCCATGAATGCTGAGCTAAACTTTAGTGAGGCAGTTTACGGGCTCGGAGCTGGGCTGTTCTTCATCGGCTACGCACTTGCCGAAGTCCCGAGCAACTTGATGCTTCACCGCTTTGGAGCGAGACGGTGGCTGGCGCGAATCCTGTTTACCTGGGGCTGCATCTCCATGGCGATGCTGTTCGTGTACTCGGAACTCTCCTTCTACTTTCTTCGAATCATGCTTGGTATTGGCGAAGCCGGGCTCTTTCCGGGTGTAATCTTCTATCTGCTCAATTGGTATCCGGCCCATCGCCGCGCACGCATCACGTCGCTGCTCTATCTCGCAGCGCCCTTCGCTGGCGTGTTAGGCGCTCCGGTGTCGGCATTCATCATCGCTGGAACACATGGCGCGCTAGGTATGTCAGGCTGGCAATGGATGTTCCTACTCGAAGGACTTCCGGCTGTATTGATGGCGCTCGTCGTCTTCAAATGGCTGACCAACAGCATCGAGGAAGCTTCGTGGCTTTCGCCTTCCGAGAAGAAGACGCTGCGTGGCAATCTCAATACCGAAGACCTTCGCAAGCATGACATCGACTTCAGGGCTATCTTCTCCGACAAAGGCGTGCTGCTGCTCGCGGGCATCCTGTTCGGGATCGTTCTCTCCCAGACAGGCGTCTTCTTCTACATGCCGTCACTCATCCGAAATGCGGGCGTGACCGACACTATCGAGCTGGGGATATTATCGGCGGTCCCATACGGGGCGGCGGTCGTCGTTATGCTGCTCGTCAACCGTCATTCGGACAATGTCGGCGAGCGCCGCTGGCACCTGTTTGCTAGCTGTATGCTTGGCATCTCGGGCTTCATCGTCAGCACGGTCTTCAAGGCGAACATAGTGCTAGTCGTCCTTGGCATGAGCATGGCGATCAGCGGCGTCATGGCATCGCTTCCTGTCTTCTGGACGCTTCCGACTGCGGTGCTGAAGGGCAAGGCTGCGGCTACGGGTATCGCGTTCGTTAACAGCATCGGCCTCACCGCCGGTTTCGTCGCACCCTTCATCATCGGTTACCTGACGACCATGACGGGAAGCCCGGACACCGGCATCTATCTCGTCGCAGCCGTCTGGACCGTTACTGCGCTGATCGCTCTGATGTACGTGAAGCCCAAAATTGTCTGATCGAATGGCGGGCAACAGCGTCCGGCCGCTCAAAAAGGAGACTTTGAGATGCCCGATTTCAAGGACGTAAAGCTTCTCGGTTTCGACGTGTTCGGCACCGTTGTCGACTGGCGAGGCAGTGTCGCTCGTCACGTCGAGAAGTTCTTTTCCTCGCAAGGCACCGCTATTGATCCGTATAAATTCGCCACCGACTGGCGCTCTCTCTATCAGCCGGCAATGGAAAGAGTTCGTACGGGTGAGCGCTCCTGGGTACCCCTTGACGTCTTGAACCTGGAAAATCTGAAAGTGACTTTGGCTTACAGCGGCGTCGATGCTACACGGTTTACTGCGCAAAGCCTCGATAATCTTAACAAGGCCTGGGAAAGGCTCGACCCGTGGCCGGACTCGGTCGCCGCGATCGATCGCCTTAAGCGGAGATTCGCCGTCGGTCCGATCTCTAACGGACACGTGGCGGGTATGCTGTGGCTCTCCAAGTATGCCTCCTTGCGTTGGGACGTCATTCTGGGCGCCGAAACGGCGAAGAACTACAAACCACGTCCCGAGGTCTATTTCAGGTCGGCGGAGAGCGCCGGCCTGTCGGTCGAGGAGACCGCGATGGTCGCCGCCCACAATGACGATCTTGAGGCTGCGCGAGGGTGCGGAATGAAGACCTTTTTCGTCCTTAGGTCGACCGAACATGGGCCGGATCAGACCACTGATCTGGTGGCCGACGACGAGTGCGACATAGCTGTCAAGGATCTGGCAGAGCTCGCCGACGTTCTCGGATGCTAAGGGAAAAGGCGCTGAAGTTGAGACATTTTTGCATCGACGCCTAGAAGCTACGAAGGGAGATTATCTCATGAAAATTCTGGTAACTGGAAGCAGTGGAAGAGTTGGACGGGCTGCGATTGAGCGCCTTCTTGAAGAGGGGCATCAGGTTATCGGGATTGATGCGGCACCATCCTCCGACACCAGATGGCCCTCCGCTAAGGTTGACATGCGGGATTACGGCCAGGTTCTGGATGCGGTCGTTGACCTCGAACCGAAAATTGATGCGATTGTTCATCTTGCTGCGATTGTGGGCGCGAAAGTCGCTCCGAGCACGCACATATTTCACACAAATACCGCCATCAGTTACAATGTTTTCCAGGCGGCAAAGATCGCAGGCGTCAAAAACATTGTTTTTGCAAGCAGCGAGACCCTGCTTGGCATCCCGTTTACCGAGCCACCTCCCTATTTCCCGGTCGACGATAGCGTCACCTCAAAGCCGGAAAGTAGTTACGCTCTGTCCAAACTTGTGGACGAAGCCGTCGCAGCCGAGTTTTGCCGTTGGGATCCTTCTCTCAAGATGATTGGTCTGCGGTTTTCCTGGGTAAAGGAACCCCACCAATACAATGAGTTCAAGGCTACCGAACAGAATCCAGAACTTCAGAAATGGAACCTGTGGTCTTACGTCGACAGCCGCGACTGTGCCCAAGCTATTTCGCTTGCGTTGAACTCAGACCTCAGCGGGTTCCATCATTTTGTGATCGCAGCAGATGATACCGTAATGGCGCAGCCAACACATGCGCTTATGGCCACCTACTATCCCGATGTTCGGATCCAAGGACAGATTGAAGAGCATGGCAGCCTCGTTTCAAGCCGGTTAGCCCGAGACGTTCTCGGATATTGTCCGAAATATAGCTGGCGCGACAATCGTGCGGACGTTTCTTAGAGGGTAGACGTTCAGCGGCTCTTCACGGAGCACTCACCGGGCCGGTGGATTCTTTGCGCCAGCGGGGCTGTCAAGTTGATTGCGTACGGTTCATATAGGTTCGCCGGTTCGGGTGTTGATGGGAATGGGGAAAATAGACGTGACTTTTAATTGCGCAGAAGAACCAGTTTCGGTGACCACACCAGCTTCCACGCTCCATGTCTCCAGTCCACCTCCTTTTAAGCTGGAGACAGCCGACTTCAACTCCGAGCTTCACGCGCGGCCGTCGATCTATTTCACCGGTCCGGCGATCGTCGAGCACATTGCTTTCATGCCCTTGGATGGGGCGATCAAGGAGTTCCACGATAGCCTGAAAGTCGATGACGAGATTTCAGTCAGGGTCGAACGGCATACTGAATTCGTCACGGTCACACGCCTGCGGAAATTGCATTCGGAGCCCGGGCGTTGGCCGGAATCGGATCTCACCGAGGATGATTTTGCGCGGCTGGCAGGTTTGTATGCTCCTCGTCTTGTTTGCCACGTCAGTATCCTTGTCCTGGGAGATCCTCCTGAGGAATTGGGACCGGTTCTGAAATCCTTCGATTTCGGCGATACCGCGGCGTCTTCGATTGGTGGTGGGTCGGCGCAAGTCTGCTCCGATTTTCGGGTCAGACCTGACAATTCAAGCAGGATCATCCTGTTCAACAAGGACCTGAACGCGCATCGCCTGGGGCGCATGGTGCGTCGCATCTGCGAGGTAGAAACCTATAGAGCAATGGCACTGCTCGGATTGCCGGAGGCGCGACGCCTTGCCCCCCTTCTCGGCGCATATGATGCGGAGCTCGTTCAACTGACCAATCGCAACTTGAGTACTCCGGCACATCAGCACAAGGACCTGCTTAACGAGATCACGGTTCTTTCGTCGCATATCATCTCGGCCACTGCAGAAACCAGAAACAGGTTCGGAGCGACCGCTGCCTACGCCAAAATCGTTGAAGAGCGGATAGCCCTCCTACGGGAAACCCATGTCCCCGGCTTCCAACGTTTTGGTACCTTTGTCGAACGACGTTTCAAGCCTGCAGTTCGAACCTGCGAGGCGACCGCCCTGAGGCTCGAGCAGCTATCTCGAGCTACGATGCACCTGCTCGATCTGCTGCAGACCCGAATTCAGGTCGAAATCGAATTTCAAAACGCGACACAGATTCAAGCAGTGGCCGATCGGGCTGCGACGCAGGTCAAGATCCAGCGCGCGGTCGAAGGCTTTTCGATTATCGCGATCAGCTATTATCTGATGAGCTTGCTGAAGTTGATATATGAGACAGCAGATCACGCGGGGTTCCATTTCGATCCGGTGATCATGCTTATTGCCGTTCCTGTGGTTGTTGGAACTGTTGCGATCACTATCCTCCGAGTCAGGCATGCTCTGAAAGGAGAGAACTAGAGCTGGAGGCGGTGGAAAATCCCTCAGACTTTGCCAACCCGATCTGCCCGCTCGCAGAGCCAGCTTCCCGGCTTGAGGTTAATGGACAACCCTCCGCAGCTCACAGTTTAAGACCTTAAGCAAGTCGCCGGACTATGCCGGCAAGTTTTCGGGAAAAACCACGTTGAACGGCAAAGTCCGGTTTGGCGCGACCGCGCGTAAGCCTGTGATGGATGCAATCATCTCGTCAATGACGGCACGTGCGAATGCCTCGACCGGTAAACAAAGGACGCAGGTGACAATACCGTCGATGAGGGCGGATCGTGTCGCGCCGGTGAGATCGTTGCATACAACGACTGGTCGCTGCCCACTGCTGTGCGTTCGAATTGCCTCAATGATACCGTCCCGTCCCCCACCCGCATCGTAGATCGCGGCCAGATCGACGTGACGGTCAAGGAGGATTGTCGTGACTTCTCGAGCCACCTCTGGATCATCGAGATTGACAATAGTCTCAAGCAGCCGCGCTTCGTCTCCTATTTCGCGGAAAAAGGATCGAAATCCTATCTCACTGACTTCTTGGCCTCGGTATCTATGACTTCCCACGAGTGTGGCAATTTTACCTTTGGCAGGGGCCATCCTGGAGATGATGAAAGCGCCTGTGCGGCCGACCTTGCGGCTATCTAGACCGATATACCCGGTGACCCCGCTGGCGGAAATTCCTGATAACAAAGTGAAGACTGACTTCCTTTGGAGATTTAATTCATCGATGGCTTCGACGACAAGCGGATGTTCGATCGCTACGCACGCAACTGCGTCGGTCCTGGTCCCTACCTCTAGAATTTTCTTTCCCAGCGACCTGGCAGAAATCTCGTCCACGAAGACGATCTCAAGCTTGCCGCTGACCTCGAGTCTCGACGAAAACTCTCGACGGAGAGCAGTGGCAACGTTCTGATAAAACGGATCCGCCTGCTTCTGAAGCACGAATCCTAGGCGAACGTTTGCGATCCTCGCCGACACCCGGCGCCGTATGAGGGGCAGCGCGTGATAACCGAGCTGCTCTGCAGCCTCTTTGACGCGATCGACAGTTTCTTTTCTCACGGGTGCCCTGCCGTTCAGGACCCTGTCGACTGTCGCCAAGCCAACGCCTGCAACCTGTGCGACATCGGCCGCTGTCGGTCTTCGTTTTGCCGCCAATTCCCATCCTCTTTCTATGCAAGGCTTCTACCTCGCCGCTGACAGGATTCCCCAGTCCCGTGGACTTGGCAAGCCGTATTTATGATAAGTTTATCATCAAATACTAGGCGACAATGATAAGTTTGATAGAAATCATCATCGCAGCGTTGAGATCGGAGCATGCCTTGCAATATCCTTTGTTCGTCTGACAGGAGACGCGGTGGTGGCAAGAGCAAAGCGACAAAGAGATTACGATCTACTCGGAGAGAGCGGCAGGACGGCGATAGAAAACGGCCTTGCAGCGGCTGAGTGGTATCATACGGAAATTCCGCGCAAGGAGATGAAGGCGCTGATGCAGCGCTCCGATGCGCCGGCCATCCGTGACACGGTCATCTGGCTCGGCAGCATGGTGGTCTTTGCCGGGCTCGGCATCTATTTCTGGGGTTCGTGGATCGCGCTGCCCTTCTTCCTCGCTTATGGCGTGCTCTATGGCTCAGCCTCCGACAGCCGCTGGCACGAATGCGGCCATGGCACCGCCTTCAAGACGCGCTGGATGAACGATGCCGTCTACCAGATCGCCTGCTTCATGATCATGCGCAATCCTGTGACCTGGCGCTGGAGCCATACGCGCCATCACACCGATACAGTCATCGTCGGCCGCGATCCGGAGATCGCCGTCATGCGGCCGCCGGACCTCCTCCGGCTAATCCTCAATTTCGTCGGCATTCTCGACGTCTGGCATGCCGTCGTCGATATGCTGCGCAATGCCTTCGGCGGCGTCAGCGCGGCGGAAAAGACCTTTATTCCGGAGATGGAGCAGCCGAAGGCTATCCGCTTCGCCCGTATCTGGCTGGCGATCTATCTGGCGACAATCGCCGTCGCGGTCGCCACCGGCTCGATCCTGCCGCTGATGCTGATCGGCCTGCCGCGCCTCTACGGCGCCTGGCACCATGTGCTGACCGGACTGCTGCAGCACGGCGGCCTGGCCGACAACGTCATCGACCACAGGCTGAACAGCCGCACGGTCTATATGAACCCGATCAGCCGCTTCATCTACTGGAACATGAACTACCACGTCGAGCACCACATGTTCCCGATGGTGCCCTACCATGCGCTGCCCCAGCTGCACGCGATGATCAAGCACGACCTGCCGGCACCGAACGCGTCGATCTTCTCCGGCTATCGCGAAATGATCCCGGCCTTCCTGCGCCAGTTGCGCAACGAGGACTATTTCCTGAAGCGCGAATTGCCGGCCACCGCGCGGCCCTATCGCGAGGAATTCCACAACGAGCTGGCTCCGGCCGCGCAATAACGACAATCGAGGGAGGATAAGATGAGCGGAAACTGGATCCAGGTTTGCGGCAAGGACGAGATCGACGAGGAGGATGTCATCCGCTTCGATCACGACGGGCGCACCTTCGCGGTCTATCGCAGCCCGGATGACGAATTCTTCGCCACCGACGGGCTCTGCACACACGAACATATCCATCTCGCCGACGGGCTTGTCATGGATGAGATCATCGAATGTCCGAAACATAACGGCCGCTTCAACTACAAGACGGGCGAAGCCAAGGGTGCGCCGGTCTGCGTCAATCTCAAGACCTATCCGGTCAAGATCGAAGACGGCGCCGTCTTCATCTCGCTCTGAGGGAGCTGGACGTGGCTCATTTCGTTATCTTGGGGGCAGGCGAATGCGGTGCGCGCGCCGCCTTCGCCTTGCGGGAAAAGGGCTTTGCCGGCGAAGTAACGCTAGTCGGCGCCGAGCCGCTTCCGCCCTATGAACGGCCGCCGCTCTCGAAGGCCGGCTCCACCGATGCAAGCGATCCGAAATTCATCGCGACGGCGGAAAAATATGTCGAAAACGGCATCCGGCTGCTGACCGGCCTCGAGGCAAGGGATCTCGACCCCGCATCTAGGACCGTCACGCTTTCGGACGGTACCGTGCTTTCCTACGACAAGCTTCTGCTTGCGACGGGTGCCGCTGCACGCTCCTTCCCCGGCGCGCCGCAGGGCAGCCCGCATATTCGCGCGCTGAGGACCCATCACGATGCGGCGGCGCTGCGTGATGTGATGAAGCCGGGACGGCATGTCGCCATCATCGGTGGCGGGTTCATCGGACTGGAGCTTGCGGCAACGGCGCGGCTGCTCGGCGCCGAGGTCACCGTCATCGAAGGGCTGGAACGCGTGCTGAAGCGCGGCGTGCCGGAGGAGATCGCCCATCTCATCACCCAGCGCCACCGCGCCGAGGGCGTCGACATCCGCTGCGGCGTCTCCATCGAGGCGCTGACTGCGGAAAACGGCAAAGCCCAGATCAGATTGTCGAGAGGTGAGGCGATCGAAGCCGATCTCGTCCTTGTCGGCATCGGTGCCCGACCGAATGTCGAGATCGCCGAAAGAGCGGGCCTCGCCATCGACAACGGCATTGCCGTCGACATCCATCTCCGGACCTCCGCAGCGGATGTTTTTGCCGCCGGCGACTGCTGCTCCTTTCCGCTGTCGATCTATGGCGGCCGGCGGGTACGGCTCGAATCCTGGCGCAGCGCCCAGGAGCAGGGCACTTTGGCTGCGGCGAACATGCTCGGCCTCGACGAGGCCGTTTCATCCGTGCCGTGGTTCTGGTCGGATCAATACGACATGACGCTGCAGATTGCGGGTCTTGCCGAAGGAGCCGTCACGCATCATCGCCGCGATCTCGGCGCAGGCGCCTTCATTCTCTTCCATCTCGACGCCACCGGCCGATTGATCGCCGCAAGCGGCATCGGGCTAGGCAATGCCGTGGCACGTGACATCAGGCTCGCCGAAATGCTGATCGCCGCGCGTGCCCATCCGGACCCGGCAGCACTCGCAGCCACCGACATCAAGCTGAAATCTCTGCTGGCCGCGTGAGCTGGCCGATATTTTCACCCGGTATTTTCAAAGGAATTTGACGATGAAGAAACATAGACGCGCAACCGTCGCCGATCTGCTTGCGGAAAAAGGCAAGCGCCAGCTCACCATGCTGCGCGTCACCACGCTGGAGGAGGCGGAAGCCGCCGAAAAAGCGGGCATCGATATCGTCTCGGTGCCGCCCTCGCTGCTCGGGCCGGTCTTTCGCGAGGCCGCGCCCACTCCCTTTGCCATTCCGGGGCTCGAATATGGCGACCATGTCTCGGCGGAGGACTATCTGCGTGCGGCTTTCGCGGCGCTGAAGGCCGGTGGCGATGCGGTATATTGCGCCGCAAGCCTGCAGACGATCCGGCGCCTGCGGGACGAGGGCATCCCTGTCTGCGGCCATCTCGGGCTGATCCCTTCGAAGGCGACCTGGACCGGCGGCTTCCGCGCCGTCGGCAAGACGGCGGCAAGTGCGGCCGAGATCTGGCGGCAGACCAGGGCGCTGGAAGAGGCCGGTGCTTTCGCCGCCGAAATCGAAGTCGTGCCTGGGGATGTCGCCGCGGCCATCAGCAGCAACACCTCGATGCTGATGATCTCGATGGGCGCGGGCAGCGGCTGCGACGCCCAATATCTCTTCGCCGACGACGTGCTCGGCGCCAACCGCGACCACTATCCGCGCCATGCCAAAGTCTATCGCAACTTCGCCGCCGAACATGATCGGCTGCAGCGCGAGCGCATCGCCGCCTTCAGCGAATTTGCCGAAGATGTGCGCTCTGGAGCCTATCCGGAAAAGCGCCACCTCGTCGGCATCGATACCGAGGAGATGGACACGTTCATCAAACTGATGGATCAAGCCTGAACGAGTCTTGTGAGCGGGGAAGAAGACGATGAAATCCTACTATCTCAGAGTATCTTGCCAATCAACGCGCGGCATCGTTGCCGCAATCTCAAGCTATCTTGCGGCTGCGGGCTGCAACATTTTGGATTCATCGCAGTTCGACGATCTCGACACGGGAAAATTCTTCACGCGCGTCTCGTTCATCTCCGAAGAAGGAGTGACGCAGGACCAGCTTGTCGAGGGTTTCAAACCGATCGCGGAAAAATTCGGCATGGCATCCGAAATCCACGACGCAAAGAGCCGGATGAAGGTTCTGTTGATGGTGTCGCGCTTTGGCCA
The DNA here is from genome assembly GCF_003985135.1 of Rhizobium fabae. Classification (NCBI taxonomy): domain Bacteria; kingdom Pseudomonadati; phylum Pseudomonadota; class Alphaproteobacteria; order Hyphomicrobiales; family Rhizobiaceae; genus Rhizobium; species Rhizobium fabae. The sequence continues at coordinate 173,780 of NZ_ML133656.1, read as the reverse complement.
CTGCCTCAACGACCTTCTCTATCGCTGGCGCATCGGTGCCCTGCCGATCGATATTGTCGGGGTGGTATCTAACCATCTCGACTATCAGAAGATCGTCGTCAACCACGACATCCCCTTCCATCACATCCTAGTGACGAAGGAAAACAAGCCGCAGGCAGAGGAGCGAATCAGGGAACTGGTGCTGACGACCGGCACTGATCTGATCGTCCTTGCCCGCTACATGCAGATTCTTTCCGACCGGATGTGCCAGGAGATGTCAGGGCGGATCATAAACATCCACCACTCTTTTTTGCCCAGCTTCAAGGGTGCCAACCCTTACAAGCAGGCCTATGAGCGTGGCGTCAAGCTGATCGGGGCGACAGCGCACTATGTCACGACCGACCTGGATGAGGGCCCAATCATCGAGCAGGATACCGCCCGCATTACCCACGCCCAGAGTGCCGACGACTATGTCTCGATCGGTCGAGATGTCGAGAGTCAAGTACTGGCGCGTGCCGTTCATGCTCACATTCATCATCGGACGTTCATTAATGGAAACCGCACAGTAGTCTTCCCAGCAAGCCCAGGCTCCCACGCCTCTGAAAGGATGGGCTGACAAACGTTTATCGATGGTCGTTGATTTCTGGGCGCAAATCCCGACGAAACCAGAGATTTTCGAGGGCCACGGGGAAAGCCAAGACATCCCTCTTGTCGAGCGTCGTGCCGAAACAGCTCGATACCATCGCCATTCTGAAAGTCTAAACCCACTGCCAAGACCGACGCGCGGCGCTGGACACCTCGTTACGTCGCTGTGAAGGCGCCCACTAACTCATCGACAGTTTGTCGCATGCCGGCGGTGAGTTGCCGCCCCCGTTGCCAAAACACCACGTAGTGGTAGACAGCGCCAGGCTCGAACGGCCTGAACTCCAGCCCGAATTGCCGATATTCGCGCGCAATCAGGCTGTTGATGATCGAAATTCCGACACCGGCCGCGACGAAGCCTACGTCATGGCCGTTCGCGTCGTATTCAACGGCTAGATCCGGCTCCATGCCCCTATAACGCAAGGCATTGATATTCATCTGATGGGCGGCAAACTGGGGCTCTATGTCCACCAATGGTTCACCGACAATGTCCTCTGGCGTGATCACTTCTTTGGCGGCCAGCCGATGTCCTGCTGGGAACAGGCAGACGTTCCTGGCCGTGGCGGCCGGTGCCCAATCGAAGGCACGCTCATCGAGCGGCAGCCGCGAAACTCCCAGATCGGCCCGGCCGTTTAGAACGTGCTCTGCAATCTGCTGGTAGCTGCCGGATCTGATTTGAAACGACAGGTGACTGTTCTTACGGACAGCTTGGATGGCCCGTGGGATGGCGTTCAGACAGAAAACGCCCGGAGCAGCCAAGCTCAATGAGTCTGCCTCTTCGTTGCGAATGGCAGCAATCGACTTTTGGATCCGGTCGACGCTCTGAAGGGCACCGTCGACGCTGTGCAGCAGATCCCAGGCGCGATCCGTCGGTATCAGCCGATTATTCTCCCGCGCAAACAACGTAAGATCAGTCTCCAGCTCAAGCTGCCTGATCTGCTGGCTGACGGCGGGCTGGGTGATCTTGAGGATCTTCGCGGCATGCCGTTCCGATCCCGCGCGCAAAACCTCGCGAAAAATCTGTAGCTGCCGGATCGTCACTCCCGTCGTGGTTTTGCCGACCATATTTTTCGGTCCTATGGTTTGACCAGCCCGAGCGTCATCGCCGTGAAAGAGAGGTTCTCGGAGGATGACGGGAGCGGCGTATAAGCTTCGCTTATTGCAATTAAGAACACCTTATAAATTGACGCCAAATTGTCAAAGTATAAATCTTGGTTTAACGCGAATATTACTTGAGATTATAGGTATTAATAATACTATCTCCGGTAGTAAGCGCTCTTTTGATGAGAAACCATACATAAGTCGACCTTATTCCGAGGGGCAACCCGACATAAGGCGGAGAGGACATGCGTGCTTAGCTTTGCACTTCAATTCTTCAATGGTCTGCAGATAACAGTTGTACTGTCGCTGGTAAGCGGCGCACTGGGATCACTTCTCGGTCTGTTTGTCGCCATGGCCAAACTATCAAAACGGGATGTCGTAGCCCTCCTTGGACGGGCATACACGACGATCGTGCGCGGCCTGCCCGAACTGCTCATCATTCTCGTCGTCTATTTCGGGGGAACGGCGGCCATCACTGCGCTGACGGGCCGCTATGTCGAAATCAATGCCTTTGCCGCCGGTATAGCCGCGTTGATGATCGTCTTTGGTGCCTATTGTGCGGAGATTTTCCGCGGGGCGATCATGAGTGTTCCGCAAGGACAGGCGGAGGCCGCGCGCAGTCTGGGCCTGAAACCATGGCAGATCTGGTTGTTCGTCATCCTGCCGCAAATGATGCGCGTCGCCCTACCCGCTTACGGTAATCTCTGGGCTTCCCTCGTGAAAGATACTTCCCTCGTGTCGGTCATCGGGCTGACCGATATCATGCGTGTGGCCTTTATCGGTGCGGGATCGATGAGGGCGCCGCTCACGTTCTATTTGGTGGCCTCGGCACTTTATCTAGCCCTCACCAGCATGTCGCTCGCGTCGTTCCGCGCGCTCGAGCGGCGCATCGAGATTCCCGGCCACTAGGGGACCACGGCCATGGACATCAACCTGATCGTCGAAAGCATTTCCGTGCTGGCGCACGGTATTTTCCTAACCCTTTCCGTGACACTTCTATCGCTGGTGGTCAGCTTCATACTGTCGGTGCCCCTCAGCCTTCTCAGAGCATCCCCGAACAGAGCCCTCTCGGGATCGGTACTGGCGTATACCTACGTGTTTCGCGGCACACCATTACTCGTGCAGCTGTTCCTGGTCTACTACGGTCTCAGCCAGCTGACGGTCGTCCGTCAGAGCATCTTCTGGCCGTTGCTGCGTGAACCGTTCTGGTGTGCCCTCGCCGCATTCTCTTTGAACAGCACCGCTTACACGACCGAAGTATTCAGGGCAGGCATACTGGCCGTCCCACGCGGCATCACCGAAGCAGCGCAGGCACTCGGCCTGTCGAGACTGATGCAGATCCGGCTGATCATATTCCCTTTGGCGTTCAGGATGGTACTTCCCTCCTATGCGAACGAAGTCATTGGCATGGTCAAGGCGAGCTCGCTGGCAAGCACCGTCACGCTCCTTGAGATCACGGGGCTTGCCCGCCGGATGGTCTCGGAGACATTCGCTCCCTACGAGGTCTTCCTGGCGGCAGGTCTTCTTTACCTGCTTTTGAACTTCATCGTTTCGGCATTCTTTCGAACGCTAGAGATGCATCTCGCGCACTCGCCCACCAGCAATTCAAGGAACATCAAAGCCGGCCCAAAGTCTTCGAAGCTCTGGCCTCTTAGACAGGCCATAGACAAGCGAGCCCACACAAAACCGGACGATCAACCATCCATCCGTTCACTATAAAAAGGGAAACAGCAAATGCTCAAGTCCATACTTCTAGTATCGCTCATCGCTCTCACGGGCCAGACTGCCGCCCAGGCCATGGATCGCAAAGTGCTTACGATTGCGACTGAAGGCGCCTCTCCGCCCTGGGACATGATCGATACGGAAGGAAAGCTGGTCGGCTACGACATAGAGGTCGGCACAGAATTATGCCGACGCATCGCAGTCGAATGCAAGTTCGTCGCTCAGGACTGGGATGGGATCATCCCGGCGCTGACCGTCGGCAAGTTCGACGCGATCATGTCCGGCATGGCGATCACGGAAAAGCGCAGGAGATCTATTGCCTTTTCGCGCCCCTATGCCGGCGGCTTCAATCAGCTGGTAATGCGAAAGGACCTTCAGCTCCCGGCAACCGACACCAAGGCCAAAATCAACCTTACAAGCGTTGGCGCAGAGCAACAGGCAATCCTAGGGCAGCTCCAATCAGCACTTTCCGGCAAGACTTTGGGCGTCCTCAGATCCTCCAATTCCGAAGCCGTCCTCAACGAGCTCTTCGGCAAAGTTGCAACGATCCGAAGCTACGACACCCAGGACAATCTCCATCTGGATCTCGCCGCAGGCCGCATCGATGGCGGCCTTGCCGACTATTTCACATGGAAGACGTTTCTTGATGGTAAGGATGGTGAGACAGCGGCCTTCTACGGTCCGGAACTGTCAGGCGGACTGTGGGGGCCAGGCGTTGGGGTCGGCATCCGCAAAGAAGATACCGATCTGGTCGCGGCCTTCGACAAGGCTATCGATGACGGCGTCAGAGACGGAACACTCAAAGCGCTTAGTCTGAAATGGTTCGGAATCGATATCTCCCCTTCCGCGACGCCGTGAACCGGCGCGGCGCTCGATGGAATGGAGAGATCGCGCCAGCCGTCAACCACCGGAACCAGCATCAAAGCTCCCGGTTGAATCCCAATTGAACACCGCAGGAAAACCGATGCCCTCCCCTTTTACCGTGGCCATGACGGGCCAGTCGCTAATCCATCACGATGTCAGAACTTGCCGGGATCCCGGCTTTCTGCAAATCGTGGACGTCCTGAAAAAGGCCGATGTCGCCTTCACCAACTTCGAAGGCACCATCCTGGGGCGGCACGGTGGCTCTCCCATGAAAGGTTCATATTTCGGGTATTCCGACCCCTTTGTCCTGGATGCCCTGAAGCAAATGGGCTTCAACGCCCTGGCGCTCTCCAACAACCATGCTTTCGATCTTGGCCCACCAGGTATTATGTCTACGCTCGAGGAGGTTCGTGTCCACGGATTTCTCCATGCCGGTATTGGTATTGACCGCGATCATGCCGCGGCGCCAGGTGCGGCCACGTTCGGCAGCCGACATATAGCCTTGCTGGCAATGGATGCCGGCCCTGGACCTCGAAACATGTATGCAGAGAACGCGCGCAACCGCCGTCCGTCCAGACCCGGTGTGAACCAATTGGACGTGACCAGGATCTTCGAGGCGGATCAAGCCATATTCGACATGCTGGAAACCATTCAGGCGACGTTTCAAAGCTCCAAGCTGGAACGGGCAAACTATGCCCAGCCCGATGATCCTCCAATCCTAGACAATGACAAGGAAGTCGACTTTTACGGTACCATTTTCCGGCGCTCCGACGCCAACCGGCGTGTTATCGCGATTGATCCTGAAAGTGCTTCAAACCAGCTGGCGGCAATTGCAAAGGCCAGCTCTCGCGGGCAATTCGTTATCGCCTATCTGCACCATCATCACTGGGAGCCGAACTGGCGCGACGTGCCGGACTGGGTCAGGGCATTCGCCCATGCCTGTATTGATGCCGGTGCCCACGCCTTCGTCAGCCACGGGACACCGGTCCTGCAGCCAATCGAGATCTACAACCGCACCCCAGTCTTCTACGGTCTTGGGAACTTCTTCTTCCACACCGAAAAGGGTGAAACCGAATGGAGTTCGCCAGACGTCTGGAAGAGCGTGGTCGCTACATGCATCTTCGATCCGGCAGGATCCTTGAAGATCGACCTTCTCCCCATCGTTCTCGGCGGAGAACAGCTCGAAGAGCTGGACTTCCATCAGCGTCATCTACCGATTGCAGCGTTCGGCAAGACAGGAGAGCAGATCATCGATGATCTCGCCAAGCGCTCGGCCGAATTTGGCACGCTCATCGAGCGCAACGGTCCCATGGGTAGAATTCATGTCGCCTGAAGGCAGACACGGAAACATGAGGCCGGCTGCTAAAAATCAGCGGGCATCACCGGACGATCAATCTCCTTCGGGTTTATCCTCAGCTCCGGCGATTGCCCTGATTACCGCCAACGTGCGAGTCCTGAGTTTGGGCGGAAGACGAAGTATCTCCTCAACAAAGCGGCGTCCTTCCGCGGTGGCGAGATAAGCGATGCGCTCATCTGCCTCGGGCGCGATAGTCGCCCCCTCCCCTGATCCTGGTTGCGGCAGCCCATCGAAGAAGCAGCCCACCGGGACATTCAAACGCCTGGCGATCTCATAGAGCATCGACGCACTGATGCGGTTCTTCCCACTCTCATATTTCTGGACCTGCTGGTAGCTCAGGCCAACTTTTTGGCCGAGTTCGGTTTGCGACAGGTTGGAATGAACCCGCCTAATGCGAAGCTGTTGGCCCACATGGATATCGACCGGATGCGTAGCTTGATTGCTGTCGTCTTCAGCCCGAAACACGTTGCGCGGAGAGTTGATCGCTAACCGCTTTGCCACCCGATCATGCATTGCTGTGTATCTCCAAGTCAGAGAGGCTCGTGCTTTCCAGTGCCGACCGCCCCCGGTGAGAGAGGCCAATCTTCGGCAAATTTCGCGCCTGGCTAGAATTAATTAGGGACTATCAGTCCGTCGATTGTCAAGCCGCCAATATGCATTTGTTACACGATGGACGTGCGGCGGACCATCGGCTGGAATCTAAGGCGACTGCGAGTGGATAGAGGCCTCTCCCAAGAGCGTTTGGCATTGGAGGCCGAAATTGACCGTTCTTACGTTGGGCGGGTCGAAAGAGGCAGAGAAAACGTTACTGTTGCGACCTTGGAAGCGTTCGCAAAAGTCTTATCAGTAAGTGTTTCTGAGCTGTTTGCGGACATCGACCCAAAGGACGCGCGGCCGCAATCACTTCGTTCCGGGCGGAAGCGAAAGGTTTCTTGATCTGCCGGCGACACTGTTCCGCGAGATTATGAAGGGCGTTTCAAATGCAAAATTGATAGCGCTGCTGCAAAATTCCGTGGCGAGGTCTTGTTTATACTCAGCCGGCATCACGGGACCATCAATCTCCTTCGGGTTTGTCCTCAGCTCCGGCGATTGCCCTGATTACCGCCAGTGTGCGAGTCCTGAGTTTGGGCGGAAGACGAAGTATCTCCTCGACAAAGCGGCGTCCTTCTGAGGTGGCGAGATAAGCGATCCGCTCATCTGCCTCGGCTGCGATAGCCGCGCCCTCCCCTGAACCTGGTTGCGGCAACCCATCGAAGAAGCAGCCCACTGGCACGTTCAAACCGCTGGCAATCTCATAGAGCATCGACGCACTGATGCGGTTCTTTCCACTCTCATATTTCTGGACCTGCTGGTAGCTCAGGCCAACTTTTTGGCCGAGTTCGGTTTGCGACAGGTTGGAATGAACCCGCCTGATGCGGAGCTGCTGGCCTACATGGATATCGACCGGGTGCGATGCTTGGTCGCTGTCGTCTTCAGCCCGAAACGCGTTCCGCGGAGAGTTACCTGCGAACCGCTTTGCTACCGGATCGTCCATTGCCCTTAGATCCTTGACCCACATGCCCGCGAAAATCTGCGCGAGCCTGATCGCAGTCCTTAACGCCGCGGGTCGACTCTGAAATATCTGAATTTAAGATAACTGAAAATCAGATATAACGAAAGAGCCCATCTCAATCGGTGGTGGGTGAATGCGTGGAGAAGACACTCGGCACGGAACGACATAAAGCGCTCATTGCGCTGTTGATTGAAAAGCGCGAAGCCGCCGGCTTGACGCAGATTGAGCTTGCCAGAAAACTTGGAGAATATCAGTCGTTCGTGGCTCGCTTGGAAAGCGGCCAGCGCAGAGTTGACGTCATCGAATTTCTGGAACTCTCGAAAATTCTAGGTTTCGATCCCTACAATGCACTACGGACCATATCCGGCTTTGAATAGAGTCTTCTTGGGACAACGACATACGCTACGAAAATGCACTCGGGATCACTCCCGCCCACTAGCCCTTCCTTATGGCAATAGGCCCATAATGGACGCCCACGAAACTGTCGAGGGCACCGCAGGCCTCCTCCAGTGGCAGACTTCCATATTTCCTGAGCACTGCCATAATATTGCCCGGCCCCAGCATATCGAGCTCCGAGAAGGGTTCGGCGTCCTCCAGCAGCACGCGATGTCCACAGATGCCCGGTTTTCGGTCGGCGGCGATTGTGGTGCGCAACTCGTAATCTCCGTTCATAGCGAGCGCACGACAAAAGACATAGCGCATGAGGGGGGTAGCACACGGTATGCCGACTGCCGCCGAGGACAGTTCGGGATGATCTTGCGGGACTGTAGCGCCTCGATCGCGGCATCCGCAGGGAGTTCGAGCAGAACTCCTTTTGCCTAAAGCCGGGAATCCGCCAGCCGCAATGGAAAGAGGTGGCCGCCTGCTTAAAATCTGCGGGCATCACGGGACCATCAATCTCCTTCGGGTTTGTCCTCAGCTCCGGCGATTGCCCTGATTACCGCCAGTGTGCGAGTCCTGAGTTTGGGCGGAAGACGAAGTATCTCCTCGACAAAGCGGCGTCCTTCTGAGGTGGCGAGATAAGCGATCCGCTCATCTGCCTCGGCTGCGATAGCCGCGCCCTCCCCTGAACCTGGTTGCGGCAACCCATCGAAGAAGCAGCCCACTGGCACGTTCAAACCGCTGGCAATCTCATAGAGCATCGACGCACTGATGCGGTTCTTTCCACTCTCATATTTCTGGACCTGCTGGTAGCTCAGGCCAACTTTTTGGCCGAGTTCGGTTTGCGACAGGTTGGAATGAACCCGCCTGATGCGAAGCTGCTGGCCTACATGGATATCGACCGGGTGCGATGCTTGATTGCTCTCCTCTTCAGCCCGACACATGTTGGGCCGAGAGTCACCGACGAACCGCTTTGCCACCCGATCATGCATTGCGCTTGCCTTCCTCTGAGAGACGCCCCTCGCCTGTATTAACGAGGAACAAAGGCGCCGAATGAAGCGTTTTTGGAACTTAAATAGCTATTATGTCGAATATATTCCATGGATTAATGCTATGCAAGATGTTGCCCATTGTGCATGGACACTCGTGCGCGCATCGCGTGGAATTTGCGACATCACAGGTCAGCGCAGAACATTACGCAGGAAGTTCTCGCGGTAGATGCGCGTGTCGACAGGACCGTGATCAGTGATTTGGAGAGAGGAAAATATAACGTCTCTATTGATTTACTGGATCGCCTCGCGGACGCCCTATCAATAGATATCTCACAGTTTTTTTCTATACCTTTGCCTGGAGATAGACCGCAACCGATGAAGGCTGGGAGGAAGCCGAAGGGCTGAGTTAGAATTGCTTATTTGCATCAAGCGCCGACAACCTGGAAAATGCGCTGCCAAAATAGCACCTATGAAAATGCCCATTCGGGATCGTTCACGCCCACTAGCCCTTCATTTTGGCGGGTCTTGAAACAGGCCCATAACGGATCGCCAACGAAACTGTCGAGGGCACCGCAGGCATCCTCCAGTGACAGACTTCCATACTTCCTGAGCACTGCCTGAATATTGCCCGGCCCCAGCATATCGAGCTCCGAGAAGGGTTCGGCGTCCTCCAGCAGCACGCGATGTCCCCAGATACCCGGTCTTCGGTCGGCGGCGATCGTGGTGCGCAACTCGTAATCTCCGCTCATGGCGAGCGCACGGCAAAAGACATAGCGCATGAGGGGGTAGTACACGGTATGCCGACTGCCGCCGAGGACACGCACGCCCGGTAATATCGCCATGACGATGAACATCAAGTACAGGTTCGGGATAATCTTGCGGGACTGCAGCGCCCCGATCACGGCATCCGCACCGAATTCGAGCGCGAAATGCTCCGCTCCTTTTGCCTCAAGCCGGGAATCCGCCAGCCGCAACGGAAAGAGGTGGCCGCGATCGCTGCCCCAAAACAGGTCCGTCGTGTTCTTGAACCAGCCCTGCCAATGACTGTCGGCAAGAGCGTCGATGTAAGACAGCAGACAACGCACGAACCCTCCTCTCTTAAACATATGCCGGGCGAGCCAGGATGATTCATCTTGAAGATGCTCGACCACGAGGTCGGCCACATCTTCATCATCGATTTGCAGGAAATCGATGCCCGGATCGAAATATCGGTTCCACAGGGATGCATTAGCCTGCTTGATTGCCAGCGCAGCCGACGGAAACTCGCCTTGCGGCAGTTCGGAGCGCAGCCGCGCAACCAGATCTCCGTCCTGGGCGCGCTCGACGTTTTTGAGGGCGAAGCGATAAGGGCCATTTCGCGCGAGAACGCTGTAGGGGATCATCTGGCTCCGGCTTAGCCCAAAAACGTTGATCGCATCGCCACCGAGTTTTAGCCAACCGGGCCCCTTCCGACCCCTCTCGACGAATTTGACTGTCGATACCGCATAAGAGACATAGGCCGAACGGCGATGCGCGCTCACTCCCATCAGACTGAAGAGATGCGTGTAATAGGCGTCCGGCTCGATTACCAAATGCAGGTGCGGGCCGGCTTGCATGACGGGAGCATTGGCGAACTCCGCCGCAATGTAGCTGGCCCGGTGGTCCGCGAACCCCGCATTCCTGGCCGCCCCGCGGATACATCGCTGAAGGAGAGACAGCGCGTGGCGCCGGGCATCACAGCTGCTTGCAGGCGGCTCGGCGTGGAACGCGGCTCGAGCATAATCCGCCAGGCTCCGTCGCCGGTAATCGGCGATCCACGGAAACAGGGTACCGATCAATTCCAACACGTCATGCTTCGAAACCGCCGGAACATCAGCATCTGTAGGCCCGGTCATAACGGCATGCTCCGATGTGATGAGGCTCTATTTTTCACCAAGTGAAATCCATAGCCGGCAACAATGACGGCGATCATTCCGCTTCCAAAAGCAAGGAACACCGCCGACGAAGTTAGTGCGTCTCCGGAAACAGAGAGGCCCGCATAGACAAGCAGGCTGAAGCCCATACAGGCGAGGTGTACCCAACCTTTCGCTCGTCCGAGCTTCGTGCTTGATACGAGCCTCTGTATCTCGACATCGATCAGTACCCGTGACAAGTTGTAACCAGCGCCAAGGAGCGCCATCAAGGCGCTGGCAACGTCCAGATTCCGCGTTGGATAGAATGCTGTCATGGCCACGCCCGCCAAAAGGACGATGATCGGAGTGACCCGCCCATCCACCTTGCTGAACCGCCTGAAGGTCAGGATCAGCATGCTGATGATCGCGCCGGCTGCCCAATAAAATTCCAGCATGCCGAACTCCAGAGAAGTCCCCTGAAGATCCTCGAGCACATATTTTGATATGAGCGCGCTGATCAGCATACCCATGACGTAGATCAACACGTAGCTGAGAACAAGACACGACGGCACGCGGCTCGTCTCCTCGCCTTCGGACGTTTCGCGCGGAACTTGCGCCGGGCGGCAACGGTCGACCGGCAGGATTCGATAGCGGAGAGCGGTCCGGAACATACTGAGCAGGGAAATCGCGAATGGGCCGGCGGCAAAGAGGAAGCATGCCGTTCCGGGCTTGGCGCTTAGCAGCCATCCGGTCGCTATCGCCGCCAGCATGTTGCCCGACTGCATAGCGAAATAAGCCAGTGAATTGAAGGCCACCAGGCTCTCAGATCGCGCAATCGACGGCACCATTGCCGAGGAGGCCGTAAGATACAGCCGGTCGGCCACCGCAAACAAAATCACTGAGCCATAAAGGACGGCGTCCGGCTCTTGTAGGACGAGCGCAGCAGATGTCATCAGCAAGATTGCGATCCTGACACAGTCGCCTACCATGCAGAGGCGCTGGCGATCGACGCGATCGACGAGATATCCAGCCGGCGCACTCGACAGAAACTCCGAGGTGCTGCCAAGAGCCAGAAACAAAGCAATGGAGCCAGCATTGTTGCCCGACGCCGCTAGCATCCAAACGGCACCTATGTAGTAGGCGTTGCGACCGGCTGCAGCAAAGAAGGCGCTTATCAGAAAGAAGCGTCGCACCGAAAGCAATCCGGCGCGATCCGGAGCGAGGTTCGGTGCAATACTGGCATCTTGATTCATCTTGCTGCCGCCGAAATAGAGACGCAGAGCTTGCGTGGCGGTGAGCCTAAAGGATGAAGCGACATCGCACTTTCAAAATCCAGCTCTATTCAGCTCGGACGCCTTAACGGGCTTATGTCTTCCAGTCTGCTCTATATTGCCTTGGCGTGACGCCGATCACACGATGGAAAGCTGCCGCAAGATGGCTGGGGCTTGAGAAGCCACATGCATAGGCGATCTCCGTTATTGGGCGACTGGAATACCGGAGCATTTCGCTCGCCCGCTCAACTCTTCTTCGAATGATGAATGCGTGTGGCGGAAAACCCGTGGAAAGCCGAAACGCCTTCGACAGGTAATGCTCGCTCAAACCCGCCTCGTCTGCAAGTTCAGCCAGGCTCAAAGACCCATCCAGTGAGGCTTCTATCCTTCCGATCAAGCGTTTCAGGACCGCGGGTGACAGCCCGCCTTTGACATAATGTCGCCTCTGGCCCGAACTACGGAACAGCCGCCCGAAGATCGTCCGCGCATGGTTCTCGACGATCATACAACTCAAGGCATCCCGCTGGCCGATTTCGGAGCGGATGCTGCGGGCAGCATATTGGATTAACGTGTCCTCAAAACCGATTTTCGGCATGAGCCGATCAAGGTCCGCTCCGGGTACATTCTCAAACTGATCCAGGATGAATTTCTTGCCAATGGTGATGAACAGGTAGGACGCCGTCGGATCGCCATCGTCCCAGCCGCTCCAATTGTGGTCTGCCGGAATGAATGAGAGCGATCCGGCCGGCCTCTGCGTAAATGCGACCCTGCGGCCATCCACATAATCTTCGCCCGCTTTTGCAGCGCCAAGCATGTTCAAGAGGATCGCGTGGTTCTCCGCGGTAAGGTTTGTTTCCTGCCGCCCTACACCGCTCCTGCGCACGACGTCCGCGCGAACGGATCGCCAGCACTCATACTCACGAGCAACTGCGGTATGTTCTGCGCGTCTGATATCCGGGTCAAACGCTGCAGGACCGACCATTCATAACTCCTCAATCTTAAGACTCGCAAACCCCCGTTCACCGGCGGCATTCTTTTCTACGAACTGTGGCGGGATTTCCGTCTGGCTGCTGCAACGCAGAATTTTATGACAGTTTTTTGAAAGAATAGCCGGATTGTGACGGCTGCAGGATCAACCGCCTGCAATTGTGCCCCGGCACGATGCTTGTTCTCCCATCGAACGGCAGACATCCGTCTTGGCAACGGGAGCATCGATGCGTGTCGAATCAATGGAGCACGACATGCGGGACTTCTCCTCATTTTTTGAAGAATGCGAACGGGCTCCGCGGTTGAACGAACTCGCCGGCTTCTTTGGAGCAACGGCCGCCGGCCGGTCGGGAAATCCCATCAAGCAACCACATGTGGACCGGAGACTGTTAGGCGGCGATAGGCTTCTCGACCGTTTCATCCTCCTTCACGAACGGCGCCGCGGACCTTTCGACCAACATTACCATGCAAGCATCCCCTACCGGCTGGAGGAAGAATGCCGTCTTGGACACGCAATCCTCCGATATGGTCAGGGCATGTCCGCACCGCTCACTCTTTATTCGCTGGGCACAGCGGAAGGGACTATGGCGCGGACGATCTCTGAGTTGGCCGAAGGTCGTGTCGAAAGCCTGTCATGCAGTCCCAACGTGGAAAACTATCAAAGCTTCATGGCCTACGGCGATCCTCCGCATGCGACGTTCTTTCTCGGCCCCTTCCATCACCTGCGGAAAGATCTTCTGCGGACGCGACGGGAGTTCACCAAATTCGCTTCGGGCTTCGACATCATTTTTGAGGATACGACGTTCCAGATGTATTCCCCGAACCGGCCCGATCAGATCGAATTCGTCTCGCAGCATCTGAAAGATGATGGTCTGTTCTTCTTCGTCGAAAAGTTCAAAAACCGTGACATCGATGAATATCAGCGACGCGAATTGCAGAAGGATCACGGCTTCAAGGCACGCTTCTTCGGCCCAACCGATATCATCGAAAAAAAGGTGGCAGTGCTGACCGTGATGAATCGGAACGAGGTTACGCTTGCGGAGATGTCGGATGCCGTCAAGCGCCGTTTTCAGCACTGCTTCGTGACCTGGAACAGCGGGAATTTCTGCACACTCGTCGCGAGCAACAGCCTATCAAACATCGAACGCTTCATGTCGGGCCTGATCGCCCCGGCCGTTCCAGGGGAATACGTCTATGCCGACATCCCCAATCGTCTTCATCCTCAGACTACGTGAAGGCCACTATCAAGGGCAATCAGGTAATTCAAACCACCGCAGAGCGATTTGGTTCAACTATCATGATTATACGATCTTATCCCGCCTCGTGTAGCGAGCAGGGAACACTCTATTCCCCGTCCGGCCGGAGTTTGCTCATGGCCTCCACAAGCGCCAAGAGCGACTCAACTGCGTCCGGGGGAAGGGACTCGACCACGTTGATGAGCTTCCGTCGCTTGTCGGCCTCGGCCGGCGTCTTTCCGAACCGATAAGGAGCAGCTTTCATGATAAAATCGATCGGTGAGAAATCCAGTACCTCGCTCAAATGGATGAGCCGGGTGACGTGCATTTTCGTCTCATTGCGCTCATAGCGGCCGTAGACTTGCTCGTGCAGGCCGAGGAACGGCGCCACCTCCGCCCTAGTCAACCCAGTATTGTCGCGCGCGTCCCGGAGCGCCTCGGAAATACGGCGATCAAGTTCGCCGAGCTGGGGTGAGCCTTCAAAGCCGGGACAACGGTAAATGGGTTTGTCGATCTCCGGGTCGGCTGTCTCAACGAGACCTTTATCCTCAACGTATTTATCAAACTTTGTCGTCATAAAAGGCAGCCCGCCATTGTCCCCACCCCTCTTACATCACCCGCACCGCGTCTGGCTACCATGCACAGATCTCACCCACATACCGGCCGAGCGAATCCGAAATTAGTGCCCGGGCCGAGAGATGGCAGACGATAATCGACCTCAGCTTGCCAACCTAATTTCCCGCCATCATTCGATGGTCGTTCTGCTCGCGCCGTCGATACGCGAGGAACCGCTGCGAAAGAACAATCTTGCGGGCGGGGGTGAGCTCAGCAATGAGGAGCGCCGGCTGCGGGCCGATATCATTGCGTGGCCACCGAAGAGCACTTCGGAGGCCCGCGAGAAGCTCGAATATTTGGCACGTTTTGTCGTGGCCACAGGGGTAAGCTTTGACGCCGAAACGCACAGGGTAATTCTCGAATCGGTTGCGCCCTTCTTTGGCTGACTGATGCTCGACAGCGCCTCAATGCCTCAAGTCGAAATAATGCCGCTCCGTGCCGCCCTGTTCGCTTTTGATGTCGAAATAATAAGGCTGCGCCCGCAACGGCCGCGCGACATATTCACGATACTCGCAACTGTTTCGCCCTAAAAACTCCCGGGTGATGCCCTCACGGGTGTTTTCCTGCCGGTCGCTATCGGCACTCTGCGGCGTGCGCCCGTTACAAACTCTGACGGTCCGGCTGCAGCGCGACAACTCCCCGGATCGCCCATGATCATAGTCCTGATCGCCCGCGACTGGCTGCCAGCCCGCTGGGCAATCTGCATAGCGATCGTAGCCGGGCTTTCCGGCACCACCCTCGGGGCATGTCGGCCAGGAGAAGCCTGGGCGTTTCATTGCCGTGATCAATCGCTCCATCGGTGGATGACAGGATTCAACTTCGTGCCATGAGGGGTTATCCGAGGCCGCACAGAGCAGAACCTCACAGCCCCATTCGCTGCCTTGGGCGGCTTGAAGTGGAAGGCCGAAGACGGAGAGAGCAAGAAGGATTGCCCGGATCTGTCTCATCAATATCTCCTTGTCAGCGGTCTGTCCTGCGCGGCCTGTTACGCCAATCCCCAAACGGCGGCGTAAACTCGCTCTTACGCCCGGCGAGAAGATTCAAGTCAGCGATTGGGAGACGTGCGATCGTTTGGTCGATGGCGTTTTTCCGCCATTCTCCCATGTCGAGCACGTAGGTCCCCCACAGCCCATAACGCGCCGACCGGGCATACCGCTCGGCCGCGAGGTATGCGGGATCCTGCTGCCCGACGGTGCGCGCCCATCCGACGCGAAGCATTTCGAGACCGAGATCGCGTCCCCTCGCAAAACATCGGGCCGAGGGCTCGCCGGCCACAAAATAATGCGAAGGGGTACAGTGGACGACAGAGTTGTCGACCACCCGCTTCAACCAAGCCTGCGCCAGAGCGCCGCATGGAACCGGCGCCGGACTCGTCAGCTCCTTCGAAGCTGTGGGATCAAAGGCCCATTGAGGTAGCAGGCAGGCTTCGATGCCGTCGAGCCGCACCCTTATCCCCATTTGCGGAAACCAAAGGGTGTCTCCGCTAACAACTGCTGCCCTTCCCTTGATCAGCGGAAGGTATTGCGGACCGGCAGGGGCTGTGTTTGCCTGCAAATTCTCCACGAGATCGGCACTTTGACCCGGGCTCGTGATGGAGATCAGCACAACTACGGCAACAGCGATAGAACGCCTCATTTTGGCCTCACCTGATCGCTCTTGGCGGCACGACTGAGCAGGACGGCCGGATGCTTTACGTCCGAAAACTGCCAAAGGCCCCCCTTGCGACCCCTCGCCTGCTGCTCGGCGACCGAATAGGCCGCGTTGATGGGAAGCCCCTTAGCGTCGAGCGCAGCAAACGCGTAACCCTCTGAAATCAATATCGTCCCAAGGTCCAGTCGCTGCCTGGCAACCGTCGCAAAGCACACGACATAGGTGATCGATGACGCCTTGGCGATGGGAGCACAAGAAGGGCCCGTGTCCCTGACAAAAGCGACAAGGACAGCGAGTGACGCTTCACCGCAGTCCTGCCTCACGCCGGCCGTGTTGGTGAAGGTCGTGCCGCGAAGGCAGGACTGAACGCCATAGAGACGGTATCGTTGTCCTCCGAGCGACCAGGTATCGCCGCTTTCAAACACGGCGCTTTCGCTCAGTGCGAAATAGCCCGCCGACGTCGCATGCGCTTGCGTGACTGCGAAGCATGCGACGCCGATGAGGACTGAGAGCCCACCCCTCATTGCCCTTGCACCCGCGGATCCGCCCACATCCCGAACCCGCTGCGGCCGATTTTTTCAGCCTCGGCAAGATCGGGCCGCATCGGTAATCCGTCCGGCTTTTTCGCAAGCCTCAGCGCACCGAGCGAAACGAGCTGTTCTTCAAGGTTCTCGACAGTGTCGAGCGTGCCCGGAAAATTGTAGTAGCCGAAGCAGGTGGCATCCTGTGTGGGCGCATGCTCCTCCGAGACAAAGGCACGGCAGAACAGGACCTTTGGGTTCCTTAAGAGAATCTCGAGCTGAGTTTGCGCGAAGTCATCGCAGCGTCCGGCAAAATTCTCTTTGCGATTCACCATTTCGCCGGCACACGGTTCGACGCCATAGAGATGAAGCCTAACCTTGTCGTCAACGCGGATGTCGGTCGGGGACGCGGCTTTAAACCCGGTCGCTGACGCAAATCCCTGTCGGCCGACGACCTTCCTGTTGCCGTCGTAATACTCGATGACCAGCACCGTCTTCCCCGCTGCAGCAAGCGATTTCACATAAGGCTCGTCGACCACGCCCGCGGCCAAGGTGGGCGATGATGACATTGCTGTCGCCGCGATCAGCGCCATGCTGCAAGTCCAACCGCGTAGCTTCACTAAATTCGTCATATTTGAAACTCTCGCTCAAAAGTTTCTTTTCGGGCTTCCACAATCCACATTTTCGATGTAGCACTTAACGCATATAGTAATGCTTTGTGATTAGCGTAGCGGGTTTTCCAGGAAACGACAACCGCTTTTATCGAGCCCAATACTCGATGAAGGGAGTGCAATGAAGATCATCATTTCCCCGGTAGCGATCATAGCGCTAGCCAGCACAATGACCCAGAATGTCGATGCAAATGAGGTTAGATCGTTTGATTTTACTCGTTTTTCAGACCTAGAACAGACCGGCAGCGTCACGCCAAGCCGAGTTTCGTCAGGTTCGGAAGAAGGCGCGGAACAAGAGTTTACGATCGGCGGCGGCGGTATTCTCACCACAGAAAATCGCGTGATAGAGGATTACTATTCACGTATAGCTAATTTGGACGTCCCCACGAGTTCATGGCGCGGCTCTGCTCCGCAGGCAGACGGATATGTCGGCGAACTTCATAGCGACAAAAGTCATGCTCAGGTATCCACTGATCGCTGCGGACCGTCGCCGCTTGGCCCGGCAGCAATCCGCGATCTGGTCGTCGCCGCTGCAGACAAGCACGGTGTTGACCGGAGCCTTGCAACGGCGGTCGCCTGGACCGAGAGCCGGTTCGATCGGGTCCGCAACAGCCCGAAAGGTGCACGCGGCGCCATGCAACTGATGCCGGCGACGGCCCAACGTTACGGGGTGCGCGATGTCTGCGATCCCACTTCCAACATCGACGGCGGTGTCCGCTACCTCCGCTCGCTCATCGACGAATTCGGCAACCCACTGCTTGCCGCAGCCGCCTACAATGCCGGCGAACAGTCGATTTACGCATACCACGGTGTGCCGCCCTTCCGCGAAACCGTCGCCTATGTCGCGGCCATCCTGAACTACCAGCTTGGCCTCCCGACCCCCGGCGAAAGCGACGGCGCATCGCATCAAGGCGACGGTGACCGATCGCCAACTCAAAGCAACAGCGTCATCGGCGCAACCACCGCCGCCACGTTCGTCGGCGGCGTGATGCAATTCTAACCGCATGAGGAGAAGGATATGAAGATCGCAGATACTTTCCGGCAATCCCGGGCACTCCGCATCGTGACAATCTGCTCACTCGTCGCGGCAGCACAGCTGTTCTGCGCCGATATTGCGATGGCGCAGCAAACGAGCCAGGCTTTCGCGCCACTTCAGGCTGTCATGCAAGCGATCGTCGACTTCATCACCGGTCCATTTGGACGGCTCTGCGCGATCATTGCAGTCATTTCAATGGGCTTCCTCGCTTTTGCAGGCCGTCTCAGCTGGTTCCTCGTGGGTGGCGTCGCACTCGGCATAGGCCTTGTCTTTGGCGGGCCGGGCATCGTCGATGCGCTCATATCCGTCGTCGGGCATTGAACCATGAGCGAACCCGACGTGACAAAGCCGACCCTCACGCCGTTGATCATAGGATTGACGCGCTCCCCGACCTTGTGGGGGGTGCCTTACATGGCTGCCATCATCGTCATGGGTCTGACGATCATCGCCTGGCTTGCCACCAACAGGCTATGGGCATTGCTCACCGCCCCCGTCGGCTATCTGACCCTGTTCACTCTCTGCAGCTGGGACGCTCGTATCCTCGATGTCCTTCAGATCTCAACGCGATCGACGCCGCGGACGCCGAACAAGGTCTTCTGGGGCGCGAACTCCTATGGACCCTGAAGCATGCTGAAGGTCGTGCGCGAAGAGCTCGGTTTTGGCGCCATCGGCAACCGCGAGCTGCCGATGGCGAAACACATCCCTTATCTCAGGCATGTGGCGGACACCGTCGTCAACCTCGCCGACGGTGCGCTGATCAGCATCATCAAGCTCGATGGTCTGTTCTTTCAGACCGAGGATCAGGCTGAGCTCAATATGCGGTCGGCCGTTCAGAACACAATGATCCGGGCCCTCGGATCAAGCCGCTTTTCGATCTGGTCGACGGTGATCCGCCGTCAGGTCGACGCCGATCAGGACGGTGCATTCGAAGACCCGTTCTGTGCTGCGCTCGACCGCCGCTACATGGCAGCTCTTGCGCAAAAACGGATGTTCACCAACGAGCTCTATCTCACCATCGTGAGATCGGGCATGCGCGGCCCGCTTGCGATCGGCGATAGACTCCGGCGCCTGCTGGATCGCACGGCCGGCCGCGATTTGCGTGACCAGCAGCTGCGCGAAGCCATCGGCGAACTTGAGGAGCTGACGGGCAACATCGTGCGCGATCTTAGCAAATACGGAGCCTGCACACTTGGCGTCATCCATCGCGGCGGCGAACCCTATTCGGAGCCGGCGGAGTTCCTGAACACCATTCTGACCTGCGGCATCCCGCGGAAGATGCGCCTGCCGCGGATGGGTATCGCCAACTACGTCGGGACCTCAAGGCTGCACTTCTCGAGGCGAACATTGCAGGCTCAGGGCGCCACGCCGGACGAGAACCGCTATGGCGCAATGCTCTCGATCAAGGAATATCCTCCCTTTACCGGCCCCGGCATGCTCGACGGGTTACTCCAGGTCAACCACGAGTTCATCCTCACCCAGTCCTTCACGATCGCCGACAAGCCGGTCGCCCAGGAGCGCATCACCCGCCTCCAGCGGCAGATCGCCGCCTCCGACGAGGCCGGCAGCGATGTCGAAAACGATATCGATTTTGCGCTGAACAGCCTGCTCAACCAGGAGGCCGTCTTCGGTTTCCACCATCTCTCCCTGCTATGCCTCTCGCGTGACCTCCATGGCATCAACAAGGCGGTGTCCGAACTCGGCGCCTGCCTGACCGACATGAATATCAACTGGCTGCGCGAAGATCTGAATACCGAGGCCACCTTCTGGGCTCAGCTTCCCGGCAACCACGCCTACATCGCGCGCAAGGCGATGCTATCGAGCGCAAATTTCTCCGGCCTGTCGTCGATGCACAATTTCGCATCCGGGCAAAGCGATGGTCTGCATTGGGGAAGTCCGGTCACCATCCTGGAGACGACCAGCCAGACCCCCTACCGGTTCAACTTCCATCAGCGCGATATCGGCCATTTCCTGGTGACCGGCCCGACCGGCTCAGGCAAGACCGTGGCGCTGACCTTTCTGCTCGCCCAAGCGTTCCGTGTGCGGCCGACGCCGAAGGCTGTGTTCTTCGACAAGGACCGCGGTGCTGAGATTTTCATCCGGGCGATTAACGGCACCTATGAGGTGCTCACCCCGGGAACGCCGACCGGTTTTAATCCCCTGCAGCTCGAAAACACCGGCGAGAACCGTGAATTCCTCCTGCGCCTCCTCAAAACGATGCTGCGCCGTGGCGACGGTGGCGATTTCGATCAACAAGAAGAGGATGTGCTCGAGCGTGCCATCGTTCGGCTGATGCAGGAACCGGCCGCCGAGCGCAATCTGGCAAACCTCTCCGGTCTCTTGACCGGCCGGTCTCGTGCCGATCCCAACGACATCCATGCGCGTCTCAGGCCGTGGATCGATGGCGAGAAGGCTTGGCTGTTCAACGCCCGCCATGACGTTCTGTCCTTCTCCGGTCGAACCACCTTCGGCTTCGACATGACCAGCATTCTCGACAATGGCGAGGTTCGCACGCCAGCGTTGATGTACATCTACCACCGCCTCGACGAGCTCTTCAATGGTACGCCGGTGATGATCTTCATGGATGAAGGCTGGCGGCTCCTGAAGGATAAGACCTTTAGCGATTTCATCGTCGATAAGATGAAAACGATCCGAAAGCTGAATGGAATTGTCGGATTTGGAACGCAGTCGGCCGCCGACATCGTCCGCTCGCCGGCGGCCCACACCCTGATCGAACAATCGGCGACCAATATCCACTTCCCCAATCCGCGGGCTGATGAGGAAAGCTACATCGGCCGGTTCGGGCTGACGGTGAAGGAATTCAACTTCATCCGCAACACGCCGCCGGAGAAGCGGGCTTTCCTGATCAAGCATGGCAATGACAGTGTGATCGCCAGGCTCGATCTGAGCTCGATGCCAGATCTGATCAAGGTCCTGTCGGGACGGACGGAGACGATCGAGGAATGCGCGCGTCTGCGTGAGATCCACGGCGATGATGCGGCTGCATGGCTCCCCGCCTTTTGTAATTGGGAGGGCGACGCATGAACCAAGGCTCCCTGCCCGTCCTCGCCCTCGCGTTGGTTCTGACCGGTTTCAATTCCTGCGTTGCAAAGGCCGACGTGCCGGTGATCGATGACATCAATCTCGGCGAACACAAGGAGCGCGACAAGACAACTGACAACATCGAGGATACAGATCACGATCGCCATACAATCCACACCTCGGTGACATGCTCGGTCTATCGGGCGGGCCGCGACAACGATCCGGTCGGTGCAGCGAATGCCAACCCGGAGATCTCCGGTCTGGTGCGACGCGTCGCCCGCGAGGAGGGCGTGGACGAAAACCAGTTCCTCGCCCTCGTCTACCAGGAAAGCCGCTTCAACCCCTGCGCCAAGTCGAGCGCCGGCGCCACCGGCTTGACACAGCTCATGCCGGGGACGGCGAACCAGCTCGGGGTGAACGAGAACAACATCGAGGAAAACCTGCGCGGTGGTGCGCGCTATTACAAGCAGCAGCTTCTCCGTTACGACGGCAATGTCTCGCTGGCGCTTGCTGCCTATAACGCCGGGCCGGGCAATGTGAACAAATTTGGCGGCATTCCGCCGTTCAAGGAAACGGAGGGCTACGTCCGCAGCATCACACAGAATTGGCTGCCGGCATTCGGGGGCTCCGACAAGTCGGGAATACCCCTCAATTTCGGGGGTGGCGAGACGGCCTATACCGGCTTGCGTTCCTCGACGTTGAACGCGATGGGAATGACCGCGGCGACCGGCGACAGCCTAGCCAATGTGGCGAGCTGGTATCAACAGCTCGGTCAAGTCAAGACCGGCACTATCCAGGATAGCTGGGACCATAATTCCACGGTCCGCAATGCCAATCTCGAGATGATGAACAACGTCATTAAGCTGGGTACCGCCATGGGCCGATCTTGTCAACGCTCGCAATGCCCTGTCCTCGGCCAATCTTTCCGGCTCGTCGCGAAGCACGGCCGATGACGAGGGGAGTGAAAAACCTCGGGACGTCACTGGTCTCTGCGACCCGCGCCAGAACCTTATCTGGAGCGATGAGAAGAGGGCCTGCATCGAGAAACGGGGAAACGAGGATCAGGTTGAACTGATGCTACAGCCACAATGATAGGAGAACCGATATGAGAGCCGCCGTTCCGATCGGCATTGCGTTGCTCGTTGTGCCTGCGATCGCATTGGCCGACGTGCCGGTGATCGACAGGACCAATTATGAGGTCGCTAAAAAGACCGCGGAGACCACCAACCAGATCCTGGACACGAACAAGAATATCCTGACGACTGTCGAGGACACGCTAAGAGCGGTCACCGGCGATCGCGGCAGCACTGCATCGCCTTTGAAGGACCTAGCCGTCGGGAGCGGCTTCAGCGTCTCGGCGATGCCGTCCTTCGACAGCATCCTGAAAGAGGGTGTTCCGAACTTCGGCAATATGGGCGGCGATATCGCCAGGACCGCGACAACGTTCATCAACGGATTGCAGCTGGTCAAATCGCTGTCGGGCAAGGAAGACAGCACCTTCTCGGGCGACAAATCCTACGAGCAGCTGGTGAACACGGTGCTGGGGGTATCAGCCCTCGTCAACGGGTCACAGCAGGCGATTGAAACCCGGCGCAGCGCTTTCGAGAAGGCGGGAGCCCAGATCGGTACGGCGCAGGACATCAAGGGCTCGATCGACCAGAACACGCAGCTGCAGGTTCAATCCGGCCTGACGC
Source organism: Rhizobium fabae (assembly GCF_003985135.1). NCBI lineage: Bacteria > Pseudomonadati > Pseudomonadota > Alphaproteobacteria > Hyphomicrobiales > Rhizobiaceae > Rhizobium > Rhizobium fabae. The sequence continues at coordinate 150,600 of NZ_ML133656.1, read as the reverse complement.
TCAATGAAATGATCGGCGTCATGAACGGCGCCGTCACATCGCTGCAGGCGGAAAACCAGCGGCGTCTCACCGATATCTCGAACACCAAGAAGGCCCTGGCCTTCGGGAACTGACATGGCAAAATTTGAAAGCTTCGCGGCCATCCTTCTGGTCGCGGCAACTGTGGTCGGCTGCGGCACCGTCAAGGAAAAGACGGCCCCATGCAAGCGGCCGGCCAATCTCACCTCCTTTGCGGACGTTCCGCGTCAGGAGTGCGGACCGATGCGCCGCGTGAACGATCCGGCTGCAGCCTTCGCCGCAGCCGGCGTGATGGATCAGGATCACCAATAGGAACGCGCCAATGCAAGACTTCCTCGGCGATCTGCTCGACCGCATCGAGAACTCCGGGACCAGCTTCTCGGAGAAAGCCTATACGATCGTCGGCAACGAGATCATGCCGCTGCTGCAGACGCTGTTCGTCGTGTATGTCGCCTGGTACGGAGTGCAGCTTGTCACGGGCACAGCTCGTCTCAGCGTCGGCGAAATCGTCGGGCGCATCGTGCGTATGATGATCATTCTCGCGCTGGTCAGCTCCTGGGGCAACTTCAACAACCTCTTCTATCACTGGATCAACGACACGCCCGAGGACGTCGGCCGCGCGATCCTGGCAGCCTCCGGCACCGGGATTACCGAGCCAACCAATGGCATGTCGATGATCTGGCGCACCGCCAGCCAGGCGGCCTCGGCCTTTGCCGAACAGTCCGGCTACTTCACCATCCTGCCCAGCATGATCGGCATCCTCATCATGGTCGGCGCCGGCGTCTTCATTGCAATTGCGCTCGCCATTCTCATCCTCGCGAAGGTGATGCTCTGGGCGCTGATCGGGACCTCGCCGATTTTCATCAGCTGCATGCTGTTTGAGAGAACACGTCGCTATGGCGTCGGCTGGTTCAACCAGCTGCTCACCTACGCCCTGATCCCGCTGTTCATCTACGTCATCGCCGCCTTCCTGATCGCTGCGATGAATCCCGAACTGTCTAAGATCGACGCCGCCAGTGGTTCGAGAACGCTGACGCTTGCGGACATTGCCGGCTTCCTGCTGCTCTGCGCCGCAGGCGGCTTCGTGATGTTCTACATCCAGTCTCTCGGCCAGGGCATTGCCGGCGGGATAGCCACGGGCATCGGCAGCGCCGCAACCAACAGCGCCCATTTTGCCGGCGTGCGATTGCCGCGAGCAACCGGCAATGCCGCGCGCAGCAGTGGTCGTGCCGCCTTCCGGGCGGGTCGCGGCCTGCGCGATCGCTTTCGAAACGGCGGTGATGACGATGCCTCGGGCACACGCGCCGCCATGCAATCACGCATCACCCAAAATAGCACGCCAACCTAAACGGAACCGTTTCCGAAAAGTCATTTGCCATGGCCAATTCCAAAGACATCAATTTGCGGACCTATTATCAGAGCGGCGATATCTGGGAGCAGGAGATCGTCAAAAAGGCGAAGCGCTCGCGCATGATTGCGTGGTTCGTCACAACGATCTTCGGGGGCATCACACTGCTGAGCCTGCTCGCCCTCGTCATGCTGGTGCCACTCAAGAGCTTCGAGCCCTATATCGTCGAAGTCGACAAAAGCACAGGCTATATCGAGGTAAAGAGCGGGCTGACGCGGCCTTCGAACCTCACGGAACAGCAGGCGATCACTCAGGCCAATATCGTCCGGTATATCAGGGCTCGCGAGGGCTACGATCCCTTTGCCATCGAGCAGAATTTCGGGATCGCGGCACTGCTGTCGACCGGCAATGCGGCCCGCGAGTTGGCTGACCTCTACAGCGCCACCAATCCGAAAAACCCGGCCAAGCTCTACGGCAAGAACAAGCGCATCACCACGGAAATTGCTTCGGTCACCTTCCCGAACAACTCTACCGGCATCGTCCGTTTTTCGACCACGGAGCTCTCCGACACCGATTCCATCACCAGCCACTGGATCGCGGTGGTTCGTTACCGCTACACCGAGACGCCGGCGACCAACGAATGGCGGTTCGAGAACCCGCTAGGCTTCCAGGTCTACGACTATCGTCGCGACCAGGAAACGGTGACGGGGAGCGGCCAGTGATCAAACCGTTTCTCATTGCCATCGCTGTCGCAGCTATGATTGGCACCAACAGCGCCGGAGCTGCCGAGACACCTTTGGCAGGACGTCTCGATGCTCGCGTCACCAGCGTCGTCTATCAGCCGAACAATGTTGTGCGCGTCTTTGCTACCTACGGCGTCTCGACGATGATTATCTTCGACGAAGAGGAGAAATTCGAAACGATCGCCGTCGGCGACACCGACAGCTGGGACGTGGTGCCGACCGACAAGGGCAATATCCTCTTCGTCAAGCCGAAGGCGAAGAACGTCGCGACCAACATGAATGTCGTCACGACGAAGCGCATTTATTATCTCGAGCTCAACGACTACGCGCCCGAGGACAACAAAAAGGTCTTCGGCATTCGCTTCATCTACCCCGACAAGGACCTGAACGCCTCGCTTCAAAAGGAGGCGGAGGCCCGCGCCGGCTACCCGAATATTTCGGGCATCGACAAGGCCAACGTCAACATCGACTACTCCTTTTCCGGCGATGGCCGGCTGAAGCCGCTCATGGTCTTCGACGACGGCAAGAAGACCTTCTTCAAATTCAGCCAGCGAGTGCCCGCGATCTTTGCTGTCAACGCGGACTTCACCGAGACGCTGCGCAATTTCCGACGCGAGGGCGACTACATCGTCGTCGACGGAACCGCGACGCAATACACGCTGCGGGACGGCAGTGAGTGGACCTGCATCTTCAATCTCAGAAAGCCCGACTTCGGCGCCCCGGATCCAGCGATCATGGGCCCCGCGCCCGACGACAAGGCAAAATTAAGAAGAAAGAGCGGCAACGGATGAAACGATCGCCCGAACTCGAAGCAATGTTGGCTGCGGACGAGACTGAAGTGCGCGATCGGGGCGCCCGACGCAAGCAGCTCGTCGGGGGCGCTGCACTGTTGCTCGGCGGGGCAGCACTTGCCTACGTGATCGTCTTCGCACCGCAAAAGCGTCCGCTGGATGTTCTCCAGGGTGACGAGGAATTTTCCACGACGACTTTCCGCCCGCCGTCTTTTCTCCGCGACGAGCACAAGCCCGAAGAGAAGCCGGCAGAGAACATCATCCAGCTTCCCGAGCCGCCGGAGGAAAAGAAGGACGACCATTCGGATACGACGGCATTCGATGTGCCGCCGCCGCCCGTTACCGTCGAAACCGGCGAACAGAAGCAGCAGCCGCCGGCCGAGGAATTCCCGAGGCGATTTCTCTCAAAGCAGATCGTGGCCGACTCGGCCAAAGCCGACAGCGGCAACGGTTCGCTGGCTGGTGGCGCTGCCGAGGGGGCACCCACTGTGGCGGGCGAGGATCGCAACAGCAAGTTCCTCGCCACAGCCTCGGCGATTGATGACCGCTCGGCCAAGGCACGCCAGATCGGCCGGCTGGATGCGATGATCCCGGAGGGTACGCTCATCCCCGGCATTCTCGAAACCGCCATCAACAGCGACTTGCCCGGCCAGATTCGCGCCATCACCTCGCAGGATGTCTATTCCTTTGATGGCCGTCGGGTCCTCATTCCGACGGGAACGCGGCTGATCGGCGAATATCAGTCGGACATCACCCGGGGACAGAAGCGCATTTTCGTCATCTGGACCCGGCTGCTGCGCGACGACGGCGTCTCGGTTCGGCTGAACAGCATCGGCACGGACAACCTCGGCCGATCGGGCCTCACCGGGATCGTCGACAACAAATGGCGCGAGCGTTTCGGCTCGGCCATCCTGCTCTCAATCGTCGGCGCCGGCTCGTCCTACCTCACAGGCTATGGCAGCGGCCAATACAGCGCCAGAAGCAACAGCAATGGAGAGTCCAATTCCGATCGCGCCGCCGATCTGGCCCGGGAGACGATTGCCCAAACCTTCTCCGATATGGCCAACCAACCGCTCGGAGAGAACCTCAAAATTCCCCCGACGATCAGCGTCCACCAGGGTGAGCGCATCTTCGTCTATGTCCGCCAGGATCTCGACTTCTCCGCCATGTATCCGGATCCGGTCGAGGAAGCCTTGAAGGAGATCAAGCATGAGCGAGGCCTTGGCACGGGTCGTGACGTCAGACAATGATCCGCATTATTTCCTGAAGCGGGCACTGTCCCCGCTGGCAGAGTTTCTCGCCGACACAAAAGTCGTCGAGGTTTCCGTCAATCGGCCGGGTGAGGTATTCGTCGAGCGTCTCGGCTCACAGCATATGACGTTTCATGAAATCCCGGCCCTGACGGCGACCGAGATCGAACATATCGCTGAGCGGGTGGCAGCCGCCAGCAGCCAGTTCATCAGCCGCATCAATCCGCTGCTGAGTGCCACGCTGCCGAGCGGCGAGCGCGTTCAGGTCATTCTTCCACCGGCAGCGCCCGACGGCGGCGCCATCTCGATCCGCAAGCAGGTGATCAGTGATTTCACGCTGACGCAGTATCGTGACACCGGTGCGCTCGATAAGGTGTCGGTCACCGTCGGCGGATTGAGCGGGATCGAGCAAAGGCTCATCGCGCTCCTTGAGGCAGACCGCATCCATGAGTTCATCGAGACGGCGGTTCGTGAACGTGTGTCGATCTTGATCAGCGGCGGCACGTCAACCGGCAAGACGACCTTTCTCAATGCTTGCCTGAAGAGCATCGACGCACATGAACGTATTCTGACGCTCGAAGACACACGCGAGCTCGTTCCGCCGCATCGCAACAGCGTCCATCTCGTCGCATCTCGTGGCGATCAAGGGACGGCGCATGTGACGATCCAATCGCTGCTGGAAGCATCGCTACGAATGCGGCCGGATCGGCTATTCGTTGGCGAGATCCGCGGCGCCGAGGCCTTCGCGTTCCTGCGTGCCATCAATACCGGCCATCCCGGCAGCATGTCGACCGTGCATGCCGACACGCCGATGGGCGCCTATGAGCAGCTCGCTATGATGATGCAGGCGGGATTGTCGTCGAGCTATTCAAAGCAGGACCTGATGTCCTACATCCGGATGGTGATACCGGTGGTGATCCAGCTGCGTCGTGACGGTGGCCGCCGTGGTGTATCGGAGATCTACTACGCCCGGCGCGCAACATGAGCCGATCGTATTTCGCAATCTATTTGCTGTTCTGCCTGCTGATCGCCATAGCCGTCTGGATGATGAGCTACAGTCTGATCCTCCAGCTTGTCTGGAAGGATGGCCGAATTCTGCATTTGATGACGACCACCAATCCCTTCGCGCCGCTGCAGCAGTTCTTCGTCTATTCAAACAGTCGGCCGTTGCGGCTGGCGGCAATCGGATCCTTGGTCCCGGCGATCGCTATCGCAGCTGCTGCGGCTGCATTTGGACTGCGCCGGCCCGCTAACCCGCTGGGAGACGCCGCATTTCAGGACACGGCGTCGCTCCGGCGCGGCGGCTGGTTCCGCAAGGATGGACATATTTTCGGCCGCGCCGGACGCAACACTCTTCGCCGCAAGGACGATCGCCACCATCTGGTGATCGGCCCGACGCGCTCCGGCAAGGGCGTCGGTTATGTCATTCCGAACGCCCTGATGCACAAGGGCTCGATGATCGTCACGGATTTGAAGGGCGAGATCTTCGAACACACCGCCGGATACCGGGCAAGCAACGGCAGTGGCGTCTATTTGTTTTCGCCAGGATCGGCGAAAACGCACCGCTGGAACCCGCTAGATTTCGTGCGGACCGATCGCGGCAGCCGCACGCTCGACTTGCAGAACATCGCGAGTATTCTCATTCCTGAGACATCGGGTTCGGAGAACGCCGTCTGGCAGGGTATCGCCCAGCAGGTGATTGCCGGGGTCATCAGCTATGTGCTCGAAAGCCCGCAATACAAAAACCGGCGCGACCTTGGCGAGGTCAACAGCTTCTTCAACGCAGGCGTCGACCTGCAGGTCCTGATGAAGCTGATCAAGGAGAAGGAGCCCGACCTCTCTCGGTTCACGTCCGAGAGTTTCAACGCCTATATAGCTCTTAACGAAAGAGCAGCGCGCTCTGCCCTTCTCGATATTCAGAAAGCGCTGGCGCCTTTCCGCAATGAGCGCGTTATTGCCGCCACCAACGTGACCGACATCGATCTGGCATCGCTTCAACGTCGGCCGGTCACTATTTATCTGGCGCCGAATATAACTGACATGACGATCCTGAGGCCCTTGCTGACGCTCTTCGTGCAGCAGACAATGGATCTGCTGACACGTGAGCATAACGAAAATGCTCTCCCGGTCTATTTCCTGCTCGACGAATTCCGCCAGCTGAAGAAGATGGACGAGATCATGAACAAGCTGCCCTATGTGGCCGGCTACAATATCAAGATGGCCTTCGTCATTCAGGACCTCAAAAACCTTGATGAGATCTACGGAGAAACGGCGCGACACTCGCTTCTCGGCAATTGCGGCTTGCAGCTCATCCTCGGCGCCAACGACCAAGCGACCGCGGACTATGCGTCACGGGCACTCGGCAAGCGAACCATCCGCTACCAGTCGGAGTCGCGTACGCTTGAGCTGATGGGACTGCCGCGCCGGACCAGGGTTGAGCAAATTCGCGAGCGCGACCTGATGATGCCGCAGGAGATCAGGCAGATGCCGGAGGATCGTTTCATCCTGTTGGTCGAGGGTCAGCGTCCGATCTTCCAAACAAAGCTTCGCTACCATCTCAGCGAACCGTTCAAGAGTGCGGCAAAATATGCGGCGGAACATCCGGTTGACGTTCCGGAAACGGAGTTTGTTGTCACACTCCCAGTTCCGGTCCTTTCTACGGGTGATAATCAGGCATCAAATCTCGACCCCGAGACAGACGAAGCGCCCGCACCGCCGGACATGCAGATGACCACTGAAAACGCTGGGACAGGCGCGAAGAAGGTGGCACGCAGCATTCGGAGAAGACCAGGACCCAACGCAGTTGAGAAGGCAAAATCGACGCTGACTTCCTCTGAAAGCGCACCGGCCGGTAATCGGAGGGCCCAAATCGAACGAAAATTGGTGCCGACAGGGACTCGTTTGAAGGCTGCGATTACCGCGTCGCTTGCCGCTGCGCCGGATATGCCGTTTTCACGGCGGAAGAACATCCAGGAGATTTTGGCGCAAACCATTCCTGATCCGGCCGAAATCGGGTTGGAATAAGCCATATTTATGAAGGCGCGGTCATTACTGACAAAGCTCTGTGTGCACCCAATCTCGACGGTGCTAATTATGACCAAATAGGCGTAGCGTGTCCAATTTCGAAACTTTCACGTATTTCATATACGCGATAGTTTCGTTTTATGTTGCTGCTGCAAACTAATCAATGTAACTTTCCCGTATCTGAAATACGCGAAAGTTACATCTATGCCTCTCCATCTCGTCGGCGAAAACATTGACAAAATGCGTGGTCATCGCCAGGCGGAGGCCGGCAAGCTCGTGCAGTTGATGCGCGGTATCTATGTAGATGCAGACGACGACATAGACCAGACGGTGCGGACTCATGCTGTCCGCATCGCAAAGTATCTTTATCCGAACGCCTACCTGTCGGGCGCCAGCGCCGTCCTACTCGGTCCGATGCGCGATGGCCGCCTGTTCCTGACCGGCCGCCGCGCGCAGCGGCAGCGTATCAGGGCGCTCGAAATCATTCAGAACAAAGCGCCGGCCCACCCTTCCGTCTCTCAGGCGGTGGTTGGCGACGCCATGGGCGAACTGCGTGTGGACGTGTCTTCGCTGCGCCAGCGTTTTCTGGAGGCCTTTCGCATCCGTAGTGAACACGCGGCCTCGTTCGACGAAGCGATGAAAGAAGGAATCGCCGCGCGCTTGATCGGAGAATACGGAACTCCGGAAAGCGCCGCCGATGCGGTGTTCAAGCTTGCCCGCGACAATGACTGGCTTGATGAAGGGAGTGCCGCCGAACGCTTCCTCAAACGGAATCCGGCGGCCGCTGTCGCCGTCACCAACAAAGCCGCGCTCGATCTGATCGTGGCATGGCATGGGGCGCCGATCGGCAACCTGGCGCATGATGGATTCGAATGGCGATGGCAGGCGTCCGCCCCCGACGGTCCGCCGCTCGTGCGCCAGACTACGCCCGGCCGGTTGCCCCCTTTCATTGAATCATTGTTGCCTGAAGGCTGGCTGAACCGGGTGCTAAACAACCCGGACGAGCGCGCCGAGCTGCGGACCGGCAAGCGCTACATGTCGAACATCACTATTGTAAAGCGGCGAAGCGAGCTGGCGGACTTTCCAGCTGATATTCTGCTGACGAGGCTGAATAGTTTCACGGCAGAACACCTGTTCACAGGGACCTATGCCGGCCCGGGCCGTGGCAATATCCAGGATACGTTTGACCAGAACCTTGCAAAGATCTTCGCGACGGGCGCGACACCGCGCCTCTCTGGCGTGCAAATTAAGGCGCCGATGTTCCTCGATGCGGACGGCACCCTCATCCCCAGTACGAACAGGCCGTTCACGCATATTCTAAAACCGGCCGGAATGTCGGGTTTCGAGGCGCTGCCCGCGATCGAATGGCAATCTATGGAGCTTGGCCGGGCGGCAGGATTCGTCGTGCCCGCCACCGCGCTCGTCGCTATGCCAGACGGCATGCCGCATGCGCTCGCGGTTGAGCGGTTCGATATCCGTACCAGCCTGGATGACATGCGCCGTCTGGCGCTTGAGGACATGACATCCGTTCTGGGCGTCCGTGCGGAAGATAAATATACAGGCACCATGGAGCGGATCGCGGCCGCCCTACGCCCGCTTTCTACTGACCCGGATGCTGACCTGCTATTGATCTTGCGGCGGGCACTGTTTGCCTGGTTGATCGCCGATGGCGATATGCACCTGAAGAACATGGCCGTCCTCAAAATCGCGGAGCCACGGCGGAGAGATTTTAGCTCCGTCCGGATGGCGCCGCTCTACGATGCAGTGACGACGCGGGTGTTTCCAAACCTGCAGAGTGACCGCATGGCGCTCAAAATCAGCGGCAAGGACGAACGGTTGAAGAGAGCGGATTTCAAGCGTTTTGCTGCCACGGCGGGTATTCCGGCCGCGGCCGCGGATGGCGCCATGGATGAACTCGTAGCGGCGCTTGAGCGCGGTCTAGCTAATCTAACTCTGCCGTACCCGCTGACAGACGGCTCAGCGGGCGCTGAACGCGCGGCGCAGATGCGGGAGATTGTCCGCGAGCGCCTGACCACTTTTGAGTAGCCCCTATGTTCCGGCACGTCTACGATGCGGCCACAGCGGTTTCTCAGCGCTGCAACGAACCGGACTTATGCCGCGGGACTGTCCGCGTAGATGCAGTCACCGATCTTAAATACCCTGCGCTTCGGCAGGAGCGAGCACGACATTCATTACTGCGGTATTTCCCATCGAGGCGATCAGGCACCGTTGCCGCAGGGAGACCCTCATCACCCTCGACACCCTTGCGAATATCTTCCCGTAGCGCCGCCACGGTTGACAGCCCCCATTTCCAGGCGACCGTCAGGGTGTGATCAACAATGCCAATTGCCATCACCGCCCAGAAAACGATGCCGAAGACCTTCGCGAGGCCTTCTTCGGCCTCTCTTGAGCCCTCCGGAATGATGATGATGGGTCGTTCGTCTCGCATAAATCGACCTCCTTATCGCTCGCGGTCGTCGCGTTCGCGATCTCGACGTTCGCCGGTTTCGCGCTGGGGTTCCTCCAGCCTCGGCATGCGTTGCTGGGCCGGATCGGCGCGCGTCGTGTCGCCTGCTCCGGAACTTATGCGTTCCAGGCTCGGCTGCGTCCCATCGGTAGTTGGCCTTCTCTCTTCTCCCTCGGTCCGAACACGGCTTGGCTCACCGTCCTGATCGCCTCGCTCCTTCTCGGCGGCGGGCACAGCCTGGATAACGAAGGTGCCCTCCCTCTCCGATGTCATTTTGATGCCGCGCTCCCGTGACCGCTCCGCCGCTTCGATCGCAATCCTGAGGTCGTGATCCATCTCCGCGATTTCGCGGATCAAGCTATTGCCGACGGCACCGAGCTCACCGGCGCGCGCCATCTCAAGGTTCAAGTTGGCCTGCAACGACACTTTGTTGGCATTGATTTCCGCCGCATCCGCCAACTCGATCGCTTCGCGGAAATGTTCCACCTCGAGCATGACCTCGTTTGCCTCTTCGACGGTCCTGCGGCCATGGCGGGCGACGGCTTCGTCCCAGCGCGCGTTGGCGTCGTCTCGTTCTCCCTCTTTCAACCCATCGCCGACGGGCCGCTCACCACTTTGTTCGTGCAGTTCCATCAACTCGCGTCGCACGTTCACGTGTTCGCGGGCTGCCGAAGCAATATCGTCGAAAGTCGCGCGCTCGGCTGCCGGCATAACGCGTTCCGCCTGAAACAAGGCGGTTTCGACGTGCTTTTCGTAGGCCTCGAACTCGGATCGGCTCATTTGACGCATCGGTTCATCCCTCGAAACGATCTTTTCCAAAGATACCAGATGCGTTATGAATTGCGAGCGCAAACTTTCCGCTCCAGCCACTTCGGGCGATCGAGGATCGTTGCTCTTTGTGTCTGATTCCAAACGCATAATATGCGATCTTGCGAACCTTTCGACGCTTGCATCGTCGTTTCCTGCAGCTAAAGTCGCCCACTCATGCTTAGCGAATTCAGTATAGCGCCGGCTCGGCTCTGTCCGCGGAAAGCTATATTCATCCGAGCACTTGGCATCATATCTTCGTTGCGCCGCGTCGCTCGTTCCCTCATGTTCCGTTCGCCCATAGCGGTCCGTCGGACGCACCTGGTTCTTGGTATAAGCCGCAGCACTCACCCGCTCACGTCGGTCGGTCATTTCCATGTTGATGCCGTGGGCCCGTGCCTTGTCAGCCATGGTCACGCGCCAGCGGCGAAACGCCGGGATCGTCGTTTCGATCCTGTGGCCTGCGTCCGAACGCATAGCGACGATCGCATGGACGTGGACATGCGGCCGCCTGCCACCCGCCTCCTCAAGCTTCGGGTCCTTCAACGGATCATGTAGGGAAAATACATAGCGGTAACCGGCAAATTCCTGCGCCAGAAAGTCTCGCGCGGCGGAGTGGAAGGCCCCGATATGCGTACCCGCCCTCGCCGACAGAATGACGTGCATGATGTCGCGTGGTTTGCGGCTATGCAGGCCGTCGCGCCATTTCCGCTGCACAACATCGCCGGCCTGCTTGGCGTCCACGATCGCACCCCCTTGCTCGTCGTAAACCGCACCATCGTATCGGCTGACAAGGTCGCGCAGGCGGGCCGTGCCGTAGTCGGTCCCATTGCCGTAACCGGTAAAGCGAAACGATGTGGGCTCACTCTGCTCCCTTCCCTCATCGTTCAGACGTCCCTCAACGATCCGCGACGCCTTCGCATCGCCCGTGAGGCGCTCGGCCGCGCCGTCCCGCAGCACGGCGACGCCGTCGATGGAGAAGCCCTTGCCATCGTCGCGAGTCAATACGGCAAAGGCGAACATCCGGTCGCCGAGTCCACGTTTAAGGACCGCCCGCGCCTTCTCGTGGAGATCGGATGCAGGATCGAACCGCTCCTTCACCTCAACCACGAAGGTCCCGATGTCGCGGCTCTCGGCGCGGTTTTTCATCAGATGGCCCCACTCATTTCGGACCGTGGAAAGTTCGTCGCGTCCGCGCAATTGTTCGCCGCGTTCGTTTTCGACGACGACGTCGCCGTTGCGCGAGATGTAGTTGATCACCGCCCCTAGCCGTCCTCCGCCACCGAAAGACGCCATCTTCACCACCGCCGGTTGGCCACCCGATGCCAGCGATGCAAACCGATCTCGCATGGAAGGTTCGCTTGCGCGGCGCCTTTTCCCATGCCGCAATCTGGTCGAACGCCAACCGAGTTTGGCGCGACCAAGTGTTCCACCACCGATGAGAGATGCGGTCGGGACTACTCCGCGGCGGCGCTCCTCGTCCTCCAAATATTTGCCCCGGCCCAGCGATCGTTCGTGCAGCAAGGCGGCCTTGCGCCGCTCCCATTCATTTTCGAAAGCGCCTAGAAAGAATTCCATCAGGCCGCGCCTCGCCGGCGCTGGGCACCGCGTGCCGCGAAGCTCCTGAGTTCGATCATCACGACCGCTACGATCTTCTGAATATCCGCCGTCTGGGCTGAGATCTGGTCGGCTTGGATATGGCCGCCGGTGTTTGCGACGCGCGCCAGCTGATTGAGGTTCACGCCGATTGCCCGCATGTCCGACAAAAGCAGATCCAGAACCGCCCGGTCGTCATCGGTAAAGAAGGGTCGCACCCCTGCCCCTTCCAGCGTCAACGACCGCATGAAGGCCGAGATGGTCAGTCCGGCCTCCTCAGAAACGCGCGTGATCGCGGCGATTTCGGATGCGCTGAAACGCGCGTGCACGACCCGGTCCCTTCGCTCGTTCGTCGCTCCCCGTTCGATCGCCCTGCGATGGCTCGCCGCCATTTCAGCCTCTCTGAAACATCGCCGCAGGCGCCATCGACGGCTCGTCCGTCGATCGTCAGCAAATTTGTATCACAAATTTGCGTATCCTGCCAAAAACAGATATACTATTTTAGTAACAAATTTCAACCCAAGAAGCGAAACTGCTACGGGCGCGGTGATCAGCCAACCCAAGAGCGATCAGCGGTGAGCTAACCCGATGAAGGTGTGTTCACACCATTTATTCACACGGGATATTTACGCTATATTTCAATATGGTTAGTCTGCATCGGCACATCGAGCGAACACAGCGCGCGTTGGTGCCTTGCGTTCAAATTCTAGAGACCATCGCCCATAGAATATGTCTGAAGTCCCGCATTTGAGTTGACGATTGCTATACTCATATAGTTATATTCGTGAAGCGAGGTACGCCAGCCGTCAGAGGATCGATCAAGATGAGCCGAGTCTATGCCGCAGTGAGTAATAAGGGTGGCGCGGGCAAGACCACGCTCGTAACGCTCGCGGCGGGGGAGTATGCACTTAGAAACGAGCGGGTGCTTCTGATCGACGCCGACAGCAGGCAGAACCTGTCGGGCTGGTGGCGATTGTGCCACAACAAGCAAAATGTGCCCGAAAACATCGAAGTCAAAACGGCTTCGACATCACGATCGCTCGAAACAGCGATCGATCGGTTTGCAGCTTCCTTCGACCTCATCGTCATCGACGCCCCCGGCGTCGATAGCTCCTTTCAGACGAGCATCATTCGCGCGTCGGAACTGGTGATTTCTCCTATCCAGCCGGCGATCAAGGAGATCGAGGCGGCTGGGCAGGCGGTCGCCTTGGTCAACGAGATAAACGACGAAGCAGGGTCCAGAATTCAGCACCTGAATGTGAAGACGCGCGTGACCGTCCCGGCCCGTAACCTCGAAGCCTATCGCTATATTCGACCATTCGTCGCTGGTTTGCAGGACGCCGCCTATCGCACAAGCCTGCTCGATACAGAATTGTTCGAGCGCAATATCTATCGCGAAATTCAAAACGGCCTAGGGACTTTGCAAATGCAGGAATTGACCGACAGCGTCCGAAAAGCCCGCGCCGAAGTTCAGGCGCTCGTCACGGAAATCGAGAGCAAACGATCAATCCATCTCAAGGGCATTGCCGCATGAACAAGCCGAGCCTGGGCCTTGACGACTTCATCATCGCATCGAAGGCGGCCAAAGCCGATCTCAATGCTGATGGTGGAAATGCGGGATCGATCGAGCGTCACGCAAAAGACGAACCGGCGCGGCCGGTCGCAGCCCCTATCCTGCCCAATCTCTCGGAAAGTGCGCGCCGGCAGAAGGCGACCACAAGCGCTATCGCGGGGGAACGAGCGCGCCACGCACTCAAAAACCTGAAGCGCGCCAAAGAGCGCGACGCGAAGTTCTATGTCAATGTTGCGCTGGACTACGAGACGAAGGCGCGCCTGAAAAGGGCGGCGCATGAGAACGATGTCAAGATGACAGTGATCATGCAGGCGGCGATCGATTTTTACCTGAAGGAAAACGGGTACTGATGCCATGGATTGGCGAACGCCCGAGGTAAGAATTTCACAGTCGGCAAGAGAGACTCGGCGGCTGCGGATCGTCGACCGGATATTCGATGGCGAAGAGGAAAGCTACGCGGAAGCGCTCGCAGAGGCCTATCGGCTGAAGGTCCGGCCGCTTTGCCTCTGCCGGGAGCCAGGCATGCCCATGTATATCGCGCAGATTGGTGGGCAGTTGGTCGTCAAGCGTATGCCGCTCTCCGGCGGGGATCACCATGCGACTTGCCCATCCTATGAACCGCCTTACGAGCTATCCGGACTCGGGGCATTGATGGGGACAGCGATCAAGCTGGATGCGGTCGCAGGGTTTGCGGCACTGAAGCTGGATTTTCCATTGTCGAAGCGCGGGGCGTCGGGACCAGAGAACACTGATTCATCGCAATCAGACAGCGTCAAGAACGACAGCAAACGACTTTCGCTGCGCGCACTTCTCCATCTCCTCTGGCATGAAAGCGGCCTCACCGAATGGACGTCCTATTGGTCGGGCAAGCGCCATTGGTGGCAAATCTATCATCATCTCATCGAAGCTGCTCGTACCATGTCGGTGCGGGGAGAGCCGCTTGCAGAACGCCTGTTCGTGCCGGAGCCATTTCGAACCGACGACAAGGCTGCGATAGAGCAGCGACGCAGCCAGGCGATGGCGGCATTGGCAAGGTCAGGGACCGGGCCGAAAAAACTGATGCTGCTGGTCGGTGAGATTAAGGAGTTCGCAGCCGCGAGAAGCGGGCAGCAGGTTGTCGTCAAGCACATGCCGGGTTTTCGCCTGCATCTAGAAGAGACGGTGTGGAGGAGGCTGCAGCGGCGGTTCGAGGCAGAATTGGCACTCTGGAAAAGCGATGACCGCCACCATCTGATCGCAATCGCGACGATCGAAGCTGGCTCGGCCGGCCTTGTGACGATCAATGAGATCGCTCTGATGACCGTCACCGAGCAGTGGTTGCCGGTGGAGAATGCGCATGAAGAGCGGCTTCTCGAAAAGCTCGTACGATTGCGGGGCAAGACGGTAAAAGGATTGCGTTTCAACCTCGCCACCAGCCAGCCACTCGCCAATGCGATTCTGCCGGAGGCTCGCCCTAAACCCACGGCGCTTTATATTGTGCCGCCCAATGCCGATGATCGGTTTGAGGCATCGCTCCGCGAGATGATCGACGCACGACCGGACATGTCTGCATGGATCTGGCGGGTCGCGGACGGAGACATACCGCCACCCCCTTGGGACCCGAATTGAATGTTACCGCCGGCTGGCTGGTCTGCATTATGGCGAGTGGCATGTTCCGCCCGCGACCCCACCTTGTGCCCTCTACACGGAGCCGGGTTCAAATCAACAGCGCTCGGTCGGATCACGATCGCATCGCGCAGGTCGCTGACGCTGCACAAAGAACTCGGGCGATCGCGCTGACGATGCGGCAACCGCGTGAGGGGCGGCGTCACTCGAATGGGCGGAGACCGCTTGCGGGCTCCAAGAGCGGCAGCGAATAGCACCGTCCGCCCCAGGCGTCTCGCCCGGATCATCCTGCCCATCCGACAACCCATCATCGTCATGAATCAATCGAGGTCGATCGATTCAAATCTCTCGTTGGACGCCGAGTCCGCTCTCAACGATCATGCCGCAATGATTGCACAACCCTACGAGCTATATGTCGAACGCGTCGACGCCACGAAAAACATGGCCCGCTACTATGCCATGTCGATAGAGCCGACCCTGTTCGGTGAAGCGTGCCTCATCCGCAGGTGGGGGCGCATTGGCGCCGGTGGTCAGAGGATGATGCATCATTTCACGCGGGAGGAGGATGCAGTCGAACTCTTCCTCGAGCTTCTGAGAAAGAAGCGCTCGCGCGGATACAGACCAAGGCCCCATTTCCAGCAAGGTCCCCTCCCCGCCCCGCACCGAGCTTTTTCGGACAACCCGCCGCCACGACTTCACCCGATCATTGACGGCGAAGCGAAGCTTCAAGCCTGACCGTCGGTCGATCCGACGGTTAGGCTTGGCAACATGGCAAAAGTCTCCCTCAAAAGGGAGGCTCGGCGCTGATGCGGCCTTCCTGCTCCGCCACGAAGACCTCTCGTTCGGCCAGCGCCAGTTCGAGTTCCGCTGCGATCTGGCAGCGCTCGTCCGGATGTGCGTTCCGCAGCTCGGCCTTGAGTTCAACGATGGTCCGATCCAGTTCGTTCGTCATGTGTCGTCTCCTTGACGTTTGTGAAAGACGAGCGCTCCGGTCATGGCGGGATGGAGGGGTCAAGGATCGCGATGGCGACCGGCGGAGCCGGCGAGTGGGGGAGCCGATTTTGTCGGAGAGGAGGGCACCGGAGCGGAGGCAAAATTGGGGGAACCGCTCGTCCTTGAGGCCTTCATGCCGCCATGGCACCCTCGGGCGGACTGAGCAGACTTTCCTCTCCGTATGGCACCCAAAAATGTCGACGCGGGCTCGATACCAGCTTCCGGTTTATCGACGCTTGCCGCGGATGGTCGCAAACCTCGTTGGTACTTGTGGACAATCGCGTTCTTATACGGAATTTGCCGCAGCGTGCCGATGACAGCGGCGGTCACCAGTGGCAGGGATTCCGGGTCATTCATGATGCGGAGAGAAAAAATGACCACCACCAACGAAATCGCCGACAAGATTGCCGGAGAGCACGGCCTGACCAAGGGACAGGGGAAAGCCATCGTCGAGGCTGTGATCGCTTCGATCACGGCGGCTGCCATTGCCGGCAACGAGACGTCCCTACCAGGTTTTGGAAAGTTCAAGGTGAAGGAAACACCTGAGCGAGAGGCTCGCAATCCGTCGACCGGCGCGACCATCAAGGTCGCGGCCGCAAAGAAGCTGAGCTTCCAACCGGCCAAGGCGCTGAAGGACGCGCTGAACAAGTAACACGTCAGAAGCCCCGCTCGGATCGAGCGGGGCTTTCGGCTTTATCAGCGACGCGTGCTGCGTGACCAGATGAGCTGCAATCCTTCCTGCCCCTGAACTTCGGTCAGCGTTGCGTAGATCGGCGCGGGGAAACTCGGGTCGTCGAGCTTGACCGAGATGTAGTCGCGCTCACTCTCGCGAGCCTGCTTCTGCCAGCCGGCGCCAAATTCGACATTGCCGGCCAGGACCCTGAAATCGGGAGCGTCGTCGGAGGTGCGCTCGACGCGGACGATCTTGGCCTTGACGTTGAGGTTGAGGGTCTTGATCGTGCCGGTAAAGCCGTTTTCGGAAGCGGTGAAAGAGCCGATGGTTGCCATAGTCGTAATCCTTCTGTTGCTCGGGCCGCGCCCATCGCAGCCTCGATGGCTGTCGATGAGACCGGGAACGATCGGACCGCACCCCTTGGGGCCGTAACAAAGTGAAGGACGGCCTTTGGCCGAGGCTTTCTTGTCTCGCGAGGAATGGCGGCAGATCCGGGGTCCCCACAGGACCTGTCATGTGGGGTGGTCATCGCCAGGGGAAGAAAACGAGCCGGCCGTTGCGGGAGGACGATCGAGCCGAGCGTGCGAGGCGATTTCCGGTCAGACATGCCCCATCGAGACCGCGGGGGCGAGCTGTTGCGCGGAGAGGATCCGGCGCCTGGCTCCGTCAGGCAGATCGCGCTTTCGGCAGACGCATCTCCGCACCAGACGCCCTCGGACATCGTCAAGACCGGCTCACAATCCCCGCTGCAACTTAGATCCGTCCGGAGATGACTGAAGCCAGGCCGTGCCTTGGTGCGCACTGGATTGGCACGGCAATCAGCGTGCGTGTGCGACCGGCTCATGAACGGTTCAAGGCCGCCACCCTGCGGCTCGCCGCTGCATCCTTAACGGTGCGGCGATTTTCTTGAGGAAGGCCGGGCTCAAACTGCCGAGCGGAACGGCGCACTCGAAATCGAAGGCCTTGTCGAGTTCGACCCGGTTGTACTCGTCGAGAATGATCCAGCACGGAAAATCGAGACCGGCGCGCCGGCATTCGATCTGGCTGATCGGCAGAAACAGGCGCTCGTGCTGCGGCGTTCGCGAAGTTATGGCGAACAGGACGACAACACCTGGCACGGACGACGACACAGACCGGTCGCGCCTTGCGACCTGTTTCTTCGCCGGCGTCTGCTGACGCTTCCAGCCATAATGGAAACGGACGACATCCCCCGCGTCAAACCTGCCCGTCCTCGAGCAACTCGTCGAGGCCATGCATCAACTCGGCGTGGACTTTGTCTGGTGCGTCGTCGAGATTGTATGCGGCAGTATGGGAGCGGCCGAGCAGCTTTCGATACTGCTCCGCGGTCAAGATGACGAGCTTCTCCTTGCCTCGCTTGGTGAGCGTCACCGGTTCGACCAATGCGGCCTCGAGGATCTCGCCCGAGGCTCGGTTCATGTCCGAATAAGAAAACTGCTTCATAGGCACCTCCAGTCAATTGCGTAAAACACGTAATCTTTATGCAAGTCGGCCCGGGATAGCGACCAACTTGCGGGAGGATTATGCGGCCTCATCGTGCGGCTGAAGCGCGTGCAGATAACCGACGGCCTGTTGCGCATGCGCTGCGGCCTGGACGATAAACCGTTTGTCGCTCTCCAAAACCGAAAGCCATGACGCGAGATAGCTCGCATGGTCCGGGCGCGGCTCCATCTCCGGAACGATGCCGAGGTCGGCCGCAAGGAATGCCGCACCCAACTCGGCAATCAGTTCTTCGCGGGCCCGCTCCGACCGGTCTTTTGTGTATCTGGAAAGATCACGATTGAGGCGATGGGGTGCACCAGCCCAGTGAATTTCTTCATGGGCAAGCGTTGCATAATAGCTTTCCACGTCCCGGAACGATTCGATCGGAGGCATCTGGATATAGTCCGGCGCCGGCGCGTAGAAAGCCTTGTCGCCACCATGACGGATGAGGGCGCCGGTCGCCGCGAAGAAGGCATCGGCGTGCGCGATCCTGTCAACGGGCCGCACGGTATTGTCCTCACTCGGAACTGCATAGCTTTTAGGAAGGCCGTCGATCTGCTCGACATTGAAGACGGTGTAGGCCTTGAGGAAGGGAATATCGCGTTCGACCTCCCGCCCCTCGCCGTCAGTTTCGATCTTGCTGATACGGTTGGCATAAACGACCATCGAGCCCGTCTCGCCCTTGCGGACGCAAGCGCCAAGTTCCAATGCCTGGCGAAACGTCATCCATGTCGATGACGAAAAGCCGCGTGCCATGCACTCCGACCAGAGCAGTAGCACGTTGATGCCCGAATAGGGCTCGCCGTTATGGCGCAAGGGCCGCGAAACGCGGCCGCTCAGATTCTTCGCGCTCCATGGCTGCAGCCATGGCCGCACACCCTCGTCCAGCGCGGCAACGATCTTGTCGGTGATGCGTGCATAGATGTCTGCACGTTCGCCGTTGTTCTTGTCTGACTTCTTCATGATCTTATCCCTCGACCCCGCGAACCGCGCCCTTCGCGGTTCGTCACGGCGGTCGAGAAAGCGGAGGCCGGAAGCGGCGCACCCGCTGGCATCCTGGTTGATAGTTCGATCATCGCAGGCGGGCCGGAACGACAGTGGAGGACGGCTTGCCGTTGCGACCGACCATCTCCGGGCGCAGCTAGACCGCAAACCGGGACGAACCGTGAGGGGCAAGGCTAGCCAAACGACACAGAATAGGCCGGTGCGCGCCGCGCACCGGCCTTGTTCCGGAGATAAAGGGGCTTTCGCCCCTTCCGTCAGTCGAAAGCGGACATCTGTAGCGAAGCCGCCTTCTGGTCGATCGATGGAGCGGCGGCAGCAGCGCCTGCCCGCTCATATGGCTTCCAGGTCTCACCAGTGATCTCTTCATAGGCGCTGACTGCGCCTTCGGCGGCCATGCGCAGGACGTGGGCCTGCAGGCCCATGTCGGCTGCGAATTCGCGCTTGCGCTGGGCGCGGCTGTCGAAGCCGACCGGGCCTTCAATATCCTCGTCGCGATAGTCGTTGGAAAGCTTGGTGGTGAGATCGCGGGCTTCCGTGACTGAGCGGCTATAGAACTGGCCCGCGCCGTAGGCGGAGCCGACGAAGGAGCCGACGATGCGCTGCATGTGGATCTGCATGGCCCTTTCGGCGAGACCGTCTTTCAGTGCCACGGCACTTTCGATGAGCTGGGCACGGTGGAGTTCGCGGATACCGTCGCTATCGACGACGGCCAGGCCGAAGCTTTCGGAGATGCGTTGTGCCTGCGCGCTGTCCGGGCAAGCGTGGCGGACCATCTCGAGGGTGGTGGCACGCTGGGCGGCTGGGCGGGCTATCGGTGCGGAACGGTTGAGCGATGCCATGATGAATGTCCTTGTCCGTGTTGGTTGAGCAAAGCCCGGGGCCTGCCGTTTGTCCGGCGCTGTCCCTCGGGTGCGGTCGACACGAACCGGCGAGGCGGCCTGGCCCAAGGTCAGGACGATGCGAGGCGAGAAAGGTGGGGTTGCGGACAATGCGGGGCGCTTGCGGTCTGCAGTGAACGCGGCAACGCCTTGCGAAGCAAGCGTCGAGCCTGCCGCCCCGCGGCGCGGACCGCGGCCTTTGACCGGGCTGCAGTCCGGTTCAGACCGCAGCAGAACCGAGGGCAGCGCCGGATGAACCGCTCGACGTGCGTACTCGGCCAACGCTGGCACATCATCGGCTTGCCGCGGTTCCGCCAAGCTCCTTTCAGACTGCGCCGAACTCGGAGGTAAATCCGCTTGGCAACTCCAGTCCCCGCACTTCATGTTGGGAAAGCTCCCCGCAGCGCTTCGACAGTTGCGGTCTGCAACTCCATTATCCTGCGTTTAGCGCCGCGTGGCCAAGAGACCGCGGCCTAGACCATGCAAAACATCGCAAGGTTGCGTCAAACCTCGGTAACTTGTGCGCAGAACATCCAACGGTTCCTGGATGCATGGAGAGGGAGCGCACCAGCGAAAGAGTTTCCAAACAAGGAGCTAGTCACGACGGGGTCAACCAAGGATATGCTGTCGGATCAGGGAGCACCGAAGCGGTGCAACATCATTCGAAGCCGCAGATTCTGTTGGCGAAGGCGATCAGCCAAAAGCGTCTTCAATCGGCGATTTTCGGCTTCGAGAGCAGACAATTCATCAATTGAAGCTTCGCTGAGAGACGCCAAGTGGGAAGTTACTGAGGTACCGACCTTATCGCCGTCTTTAGGCCTAGTTGGCGACTGACGGCCCGTGATCCCCGATCGAGGGGGCTTTCTTGTCGCGGCGGCTTTTGCAACAACTTCGACAACGGCCAGTTCTGGTTCTGAGCGCTCTTCCACAGTAGCAACGGCGATCGCCGCTATGGCATCAGAGGTCTCAGCCACCGGCGCGAGAACCGGCGCCGCAACAGGCGCATTTTCCACGGCAGGCGCGATGACAATGTTTTCGACCGTCACGTCAGCTTTCTGCCCGTCCTCAAACAGCTGCGGCGCCACGCTGGCTGCCTGACGGGCAAATGCCTTCAGATCTGTACTGCCCCAGATGGATCCCTGCCTGACTGCCGATCGGCGGCCCTTCGACTTGATCTCGACAACGAAATTTCTCTGCGGAGTCTTCATGTCATTCCAATCATAACAGCCTGACCGGCAGGCTAACGAATATCAAAGCGCTCGAGCATCTTTTTCAATTGAGCGTTCTGCAGTTTCAGCTTCAGCGCCAAGGTAGCCTTCAGCGCCGCGATGTCTTCGTCGAGGGCGGCCACCTCCTGAAGAAATGTCAGAGGCTGCACCGGAAGAGATGCAGGTTGTGGGTCGTCGTTCGACTTGAACGGAGACTGCGTCACGACTTGAACCGAACCGGGCTTTATACGCTTCGACCGATTTTTGCTAGAGGTCGACAGGGCTTCCATATCGCCAGGGCTTGCCGGTGCTATTGCCACGACATCTGGATCTGGACGCTCGATTGCGACTTCCGGTTCTACTATGTCAACCGCTCGTTCCGACGGCAAATGGGAGGCGACTTCGCTCGGTTCGACCGCGGGCCTGACCACCGATGATGACGTAACCGGCGAAGCGGCGGCGACGTCTGTCGTTCCGAGCGAATGATCAGTCGACGCAGCTTTCGTTGCAGAAAGCGCTTGCGCCCCGTCCTGATCGCCTGCCTGATCCTCAGCCGGTTTGTCTGAAGCCGGGGGAACCAACGGCGACGATTGCATTTTACGGCGCGACGTCAGGTCCGCGAGAAATCGCCATGGTGACTTCATAGTGCTTTACCCCCTGACTGGATGCGCAACGGCGCTGCGAGATCCTTGCAGATCCCGCTTGCCAAATTTCTTGGTTCGATATGCTTGCCGCTGTCAAAAGGCAGAACGACAGCACTGTTCGCGTCAGACGCGATCAAGCCGCCTGCGCAGATCGGCGTTTTCGTTGCGCAGCTTTTCGGCAAGCAGCTTGCGAAGACGCTGGTTCTCTTCTTCCAGCTTGATCAGATCTTCAATCTCATCAAGCACTGCGACAGACGTTGGTTGCGGCTGTGGAACAGCCTTAGGCCTGCGCTTGGCTCTGGTAGCCTTTGCTGCAGCTTCGGGCTTTGCAACGACCGCTTTGGCCTTCCTGCCACGGCCGCTTGCAGCCTTTACGGAATCCGACGGTGCAGCAGCAGCTTGCGACGGAACGTCAGCCGGCGCGGCAACCGCCTTCTTCTGACGAGGTGCCCGCGTCTTCTTCACAGGGGGTGTCTCTACCGGAGCCGCTACGCCTACGGCAACAGCGGGGGCAGCGTTATTCTCTTCAGCCATCGATCATCTCCTTTACAGCCGAACCCTTTTCGGCCGGGCGAGATACTCTGTCAACAGGGGCTTGCGCGGGCCTTTGCTTTGGTTTGCGTGTAGGCGGACCATTGGGTCGTTGGCACCGATCTGCATCGCGCGTCAAAGGATTACCCTAAAGCTATGAAACCTGATGTTTGTCTGTTTGTACGGCGCACAAGGAAATACAAAAGGCGCTCTACTCTTGCGGGAAGCGCCTCTTCTGGAGCCGGAAAGCACGAACATGCCATGCGACGATGCAGAATGCCATCGGTAATTGGTAGTGACGGGCAACTATGACATCGAAATGTCATATAGGGGGTTCTACGGATTTCTTCAGCCAGCCTTGATCGCAGCTTGTATAT
Source organism: Rhizobium fabae (assembly GCF_003985135.1). Lineage (NCBI taxonomy): Bacteria > Pseudomonadati > Pseudomonadota > Alphaproteobacteria > Hyphomicrobiales > Rhizobiaceae > Rhizobium > Rhizobium fabae. The sequence continues at coordinate 127,569 of NZ_ML133656.1, read as the reverse complement.
CACTTTCCACGTCCTCCATCTCCGCCGCGACGAGATCGCGTTCGATGTCGTCGAGTTCATTTCGCTTAAGAGCAAGCGAAGGCGAATGTCTCTCCAAGGTGCGGCCGGTAGGACACCGGCGGCCGTTCGGAATCCTCCAATCGATTGCGGTAGCTCCAGCGTTCAGCTTCCATGGTCGACAGGGCATGCCACGGCGCCATTGGGCGTCTCGGTATCCTTCAAAATTGACAACCGCCCCGGTCGTTGCCGACCGAAAGTGCGTACCTCGTCGTACGCGCTTGGTTGTGGCGGTTCGTGACGGCTGGCGACACCTTGGAAGATCTTGCGAGTTTCGGGACGACAAGTCATGGCTTTCTCCTGAGGTTCTGGCCCGAAAGCCTTGCCTCGAGACATTTTGATCACCCCATCGGCACGTCCGGGTCAGGAGGCGACGCCAACGGGCAAAGCCTTGCCCTTGACGCGGCGAATTCCCATGCAGCGGGCCAGCCTTCAGCTCTCTACCTTGTCCGTCTCTGCTGAAGATCCTCGTTCCAGTCTCCGGCGTTCGGGCGAAGCCGCTGGAAACCGCAGTCCAGGCTCGACGCGATCTGTCGCAACCTATCGGCATAGGCCTCGCCCTGGCTATTGCTGTCGGTCGCCGCCACAACGAGATCGAGGTCACCGGCGAGCAACGTCACGGCACTCTCGGTTGCCGGCGACCAGCCGCCAGCCGTACTGGTATAGAGGGTATCGGCGCGGCGACCCTCGAGTGCCGATAGGCTGAGCGCGTCAATGGCGGCTTCGGTGACGCAAAGCCGGCCGCCGACCGAGTTTCCGAAGCGAAAGAGCGTCTTGGCGCCCCCGGTCGAAAATCCGCGCCACACCGGTCCCCTCTCCTCCCAGCCGGAGATCCTGCCATCATTGTCCTGATGGGCGAACCAGGCGCTGCCGGAAGGTCCCTGCCGGATCAGTCTGGCGTCGGTCGCCTGTTGCAGCACACGGCGCGGAATGGCGCGCATGCGGGACAAGTAGTGGTGAGCACGTGCCCCCTGGCACAACAGCGGGCGGGCCGCCCATCGTGTAGAGATGTCAGCGGCCGTCCGGCGCGACGTGCGCGCCCGCCATGTCGGGTACAATGGCTGAACGCCGGCCAAGGCTTCGACTGCCGCCAGCGTTGCCTGAAAATTTCCGGGCTGAAGGAAGCCAATCAGTGCAAAGATGTCTCCCTTTCGGTCCGACAGCGGATCAAACCAACCCCTCCCCTCGTGGGTGACGATGATGATCTCACCGCGGCGTCGGAATTTGACGGCGCGGCGCGTGCTCTCCTTCAGATCGATTGCAAAACCAGCCTGCTCCAGGGCAACGGCGCAGGAGACTTGCTCGCGCAGCCGCTCGATATCTTCTCTTTGCATGTCCAATGTCCTTTCCGCCCTCCTGATTGTCAGGGCAACCCCCACCAGCCGCGAAGACCGGCGACTGCAAGGGCGCGATTTGAGGATGAGCAGCGATGAGATAATGTGCGCGGCGAAGCTTCCCTTGCGGCCGACGGGGCGCGAGCGGCAAAATCGACGGTGCGACCTGGGGGATTTCAGTTGCGGTTAGAGCGCGGCCGGTTCGAAACGGGTGGTATGGGTGTAAACGCTCATACGAAAAGCTCCGCAACGACATCGGTAGCGTAAGCGTGTTCTCCCTTGCGTTCGTAGCTGGCCAAGTCCGCCTATTTTGGCCAACTTCAAGAACACCAAGGACAGTGCCCAGGAAGGACAAGGATTTTGCGTCAACAGAGAAGCGAAGGCGTGATACAGGTAACTCTCAGACCTGAGCACGGCATACAGGTAACTCTCAGACCTGAGCACGGCCTTACACAGGGCAGAATGCAGCGATGCTAAAGACCGATACTCGCCAAGCGAACTGGCGTCGTGCTAATCCGAGCAAATATGATGCTGACCTTGCCGTGCAAACTATGTCTAATGTCTGCAATGGCGATCGCAATAGCCATGGAAATGCCGGATGAAGCTATCGATGCGTAGGGCAAAGAACACCGCTGTCACCGTACCCGTCAGAAACTCGCGCGAATGCACGTCTCGCCTACAGGCCATACTCACTTCCGAAGTCGAGAAAGGCCTCGATCCCCTCCGGCGGATTGCTATGATTCTGAACTTCTGACACTGCTGCGGCACGTCATCCTATGACGGCAGTAACCTGTTGGCTCTTGCGAACACCGCCCGAGAGGCTGGTCGAATTGGCGCCTGCCAAGTCCTGGTCGTGAAATGATCTCAGCTGCACCTAATGCTTCATCATCAACGGAAGCGCGGCATGCGACAGCAGATGACGGGTGATACGACCGAGAAGCAGTTCCAGGAAATAGCCGTGCTTGAATGCGCCGATAAGTAGGCAGGTGGCATTCGCCGACCTGGCGAAATCGAGGATTGCTTCCGCTACGGACCGACTTCCCGAGTCGATCGCGACGACATCGCTCTTGAGCCCGAGCTGGTCAATGAGCTCCCTCGCAGTGAACTGGTAGCTTCCGTCCGGTTTGTCGTTGACGCATAGAACGGTCACGCGATCGGCCGCGGCCAGCCAGCGCCGGGCGGCGACGACCGCGCGCTGCGCATGATCATGCGGTTTCCAGCCGATCACCACATGTCCCAGCAGGTTGCCTCGATAGGGACCGGGCGGCGGCGCCAGGACGAGCTTCTGTTCATTGAACAGAAGATCGTGGAACGCGTCGCGGGCATCCATGTTGCCGTGACACGGAGCGACTACAAGCGCCGCCTCATGGCATTTGCTGGTCACACAGCGATTGAGATCGCCGCGGCAGTCGTCCAGAAGGAGACGCTCTCTATCGGACTTGGCCTGCTTCCAGTCCTCGAAGGCGGAGGTGACCCGCTCCAATCGCTGCGCTGGCGAGCCTTCGTCCAAATCTCGCAGCATCTGCAGGTCAATCTCCTCCGGCGCGGCGATCATCCTTGCAGGATCGGCGCCAACGTGGGCGGCTGCCATGGTGCCGCAGACCGCGCGGGCGGCGTCTTCGGCGACGTCCAGGCAGATCCGCGCAGTTGCCGGATCAGGCAGCAGAGCGAGAACGTCGGCATGGACGGTGACCTCATACATCACGGTACTCTGGCCCGAAAGCCGGCGCGCCAATCCCGCTGTTCGCGCTTTTGTGAAGATCCTGACCGACCTGTGTTGTTCGGCGCGTGAAGTTAACTCATATCAAGTGCCGATGCCGATGGGACAGAGATCGATGGACGACTTTCTCGCCATGTTCTGCTGCGCTACCGCTCTCGTGAAGGTCGATCATCACGGCGGAATGCCGGCCCATTATACAAAGGCGCCATTTGCTAGTCTAGACTGGCCCTTGCGAGGTGACGAGGCGCCGCCTTAGCCCGCTGACGTCGATGCGGCTGGCCCCAGTGTTCCCTCACCAAGTAATCAACGGCGACTTGCGCAGCCACGCATCGCTGTTGAGGTGATCGAGAATGAACGTTGCCACGTCTACCCGCGATATCGAGCCACCGTGAAAGTTGCTCAGATCCGTCAGAGATCTGATCGTTTTACCCCAGGCTTGTTGTTAAGAACCGACGGACGGACGATGGTCCAGTCGACATCGCTACCCTTGATGATTGCCTCCTGCCGGTTCTTGTCGGCATAGACATCGCGCAGGATCAGCGGGAAGATCACATTGTCGAACAGGAAGCCGCCGTGTCCTGCGTCTTCTTTCGACCGCTGCCAGCAGAGACGGAATGCCAACAAAACCTGATTGTAATGTGGCATCTCGTATGGCCGCAGCAATGGCAGCGAGGGAATGTTTCCGCTTCGCCTCTTGCCGTGTTTGCCCCGCAAGCGGGGCAAGCACATTGTCGCTTGGTAGCTGGTTCGTTCACCGCCGATCAGGCAACTTCCTCTGACAGCCGTTCAAAGATCGGTTTCAGCCGCCGATGGCGTCCGACCGGCGGATGCTCGATTTCGACGAGGCGCCCTGATTTCTTCTGGCGCTTCAACCAGTCGCGCAGGGTCTCGGCGCTGGTATGATCAAGATAATGCAGGCGGGTACCCGCGATCGTGATCTTACGACCCTCGGGAAGCGTTTCCAGCATGTTGAGCAGGACAGGAACGTCCTTGCAAGTCGCCACGCCGACGAGGTCGAGGTGGATGGATTCCTCATCCTCCAACCTGTCGATGGCAAGTTTGCGACGTAGGTGCGGAAGGATTTCCAGTATGGACAACGCAAGGCCGAGCGCCACGCCGACGAGCAGGTCCTGAAGCACCACCATCGCCACCGTCGCGGTCCAGATTCCCACGGGAACCCAGCCGTGATGATCGAAGAGGTGCCGGACGTGATGGAGACTGATCAGCCGCCATCCTGTCACAAGCAGCACCGCGGCAAGTGCGGTCAGCGGTACCATCGCGAGCAGCTGCGGCAGTAATGCCACGAGCCCAAGGATCCAAACGCCGTGCAGCACGGCCGAGGCCCGCGTCCGTGCGCCGGCCTGAATGTTGGCGGACGATCTGACGATGACACCGGTAATCGGCAGGGCACCAAGGAGACCGCAAAGTCCGTTGCCGATGCCCTGGGCGAACAACTCCTTGTTGAAGCGGGTCCGCACGCCATCGTGCATGCGATCAACGGCGGCGGATGACAGCAGCGTTTCCGCGCTGGCGATCACCGCGATGACAAGCGTCGTCACGATGATACCGGGCTCTATCATCCTGGCGAAGCCATCGAGCGTCGGCAGGGTAATGCTTTCGACGAGAGAGGACGGCACCTCCACTCTTGCGATCGGCAGCTGCATCCCGACGGTCAATATCGTACCGGCCGCGACCCCCACCAGGGCACCAGGCACCAGCATCAGGGACTTCGGCCTGAACTTTTCCCAGGCGATCATGGCAAGCAAGGAAATCAACCCCACGAGGAGGGCGACCGCTTCGCGCGTCAGCCCTGCGCCCCATACGCGAGCGAAGGTCTGCTCCATGGCAGTGACGTTCTCAATGCCTCCGGCAGCAGGTCTTGCCCCCATCAGCACATGGATCTGGCCAAGGATGATGAGGATCCCGATCCCGGCGAGCATGCCGTGAACGACTGCAGGCGAAATTGCCCGAAACCACGAGCCGATCCGCAGGAATCCCGCAAGGACCTGCAGCAATCCCGCCACGATGAGAACCGGCCCGAGCATGGCAGCGCCATATTGCTCGACGAAGCCGAAGACGATCACGGCTAAACCCGCCGCCGGCCCCGACACCTGAAGTGGGGATCCGGCCAAAAGGCCGACAACGAGGCCGCCGACAATGCCGGATATGAGGCCCATGGCCACAGGAACTCCTGACGCCACCGCAATCCCGAGGCAAAGCGGTATGGCAACGAGGAACACGACGAGCGACGACGCGAGGTCGCGCGAAAGAACAGAGCTGGAAATCATCGGCCTACTCCGCGGCTTGCGGAATCACATGCGGACGACCACGACCCTTAACCGCGACAGGCAAGGGCCCGTCCTCAAGGATCTCCGTGAAGCGAGCAGCTGCACCGTCATAGACGAGCACCTCCCCCGTCTCGATATCGAAGAACCAGCCGTGCAGGGTAATGTCGTTGGTCGCCAGCTTGGCGGCGACGGAAGGATGCGTGCGCAAGTGATCGAGCTGGACGACGACGTTTTCCATCGCGATGGCGCGAACCCTTTGACGCTCGGACAGGTCGACGGGATAGGCTTCGCAAACAATCGAATGGGCAGCATGACTATGCTTCAGCCAGGCAGCGACATTCGGCATCGGCTTCAGAAGATCGGGATGGCAAAGCCCTTTCATCGCACCGCAATCGGAATGCCCGCACACGATGATATCACGAACGCCGAGTGCTACGACCGCATATTCTATCGCCGATGATACACCGCCATTTGCTGTGGAAAAGGGAGGAACGATATTTCCGGCATTCCGGCAGACGAAGAGTTCGCCGGGGCCGGACTGCGTGATCGTTTCGGGCATCACCCTGCTGTCGGCGCAGGAAATCATCAGCGCTTGCGGCTGTTGTCCCTCCTCCGCCAGCTTGCGATAAAGCGCCTGATGGTCTGGAAAGACGGCACCGCGAAAGCTGGAGATCCCTTTAAGCAAATCACCCATTGTCGAGTCCTTGTGATGGGCCGGACGGCAGGCAGGGGGCGTACCCATGCCCGGCGGGTTGGAATGCGCGATCATTTCGCAAGTGCGAGATAGGTGAAGATGCCGGGAAAAAAATAGCCGATACGGAATGAGTGTAATCTAATTTATAAAAATCTTGTGAGTGGATTGTGAAATGATTTTAGTCGACGCCCGCTTAGCGCGATGGACGTGGAAATCTCAAATTCGTTTCGGTGAAAGTGTCTCTCTGTGAGATCCAATGCGGTGGGGTCCCCGATGAAGAGTCGAGCTATTCCTGGCCGCTGGACCACTGCCACACGTCTTCGCGCTGTTCTGCCTGGGCCGCCGGTTTTACCCGCGCCGGACCCACGGGGCCGCCTTTCGTTTCTTCCAATGGCTCCTTTCTGGTGGTACCGTTTGCGATGATCAACACGCTGTCGTAGAAGCCCTTCCCGATGGAGGATCTAGGAGGTATGGCATCGTGCATGATGCTGATCACCGTCGTGCTCGGACAGGCATCCTTGATCGCTTGGTGGAAGGCAACCGTGGCGTCGGGGTCGAGGGCGCTCGTCGACTCATCCAGAAACAGCAACCCCGGCTGGAGCAGGAGTATCCGCGCGAGTATGATTTTCTGCTTCTGCCCCCCGGACAGAAGCTGGTCCCAGCTATGCCCCTTGCGCCCGTCCTCGGCGAGGTCGCCAGCAAACTCGGCAAGGCCGGCCTTGGTCAATGCGACGGCGACGTCGACATCCGAATGGGCTTCAACGAGATCCGGCATGCAAATCAATTCTTTGAGGGATATCGGGGGGAGGTTGACATCCTGAGCGGCGTACAAGCTTCGCACACTCTCAGGCAGAATTGCCGCGCCGCGACCATGCGGCCAGAGACGATTTATGGCCTTGAACAGCGATGACTTGCCGCTGCCCGACTCTCCGACGAGCAAAGTCCATTCACCCGGCATGAAATGGTGCTCACCGGTCCTGATAAAAGGCACATCATCGCCCTCATGCATCAGTTCCAGACCATCGAGGGTCAGGCCAAGTTTTGAGTCCTGCGTGCTATAGCGCAGTTCGGAAACGCCGGTTCGCGCATAGAACTTGCGCGGCCGCTGCACATCCTCGATCGCCCTCGCAAGTTCGGTTAGGCGACCTAGATTCGCCTTGAGCGTCGATATGTCCGGCATAACGTGGATGAACCAGGAACAAGCGATTATCAGCGCATTCGCCAGTTCGGCTCCCGTAACGTAGGTTTGCAGGCTGATCTTATTGTCGACATAGGGCAACAGACCCGGCGCGTAGGCGACAATCCGAGAGCCCAGGAAATTGTAGAAGAGCTCGAATGCCATATATCCGGAAACTAGCTTGTTCAGCCGAGCCCAGGTGCGATCGATGTCGAGATAGCGACGTTTGTGAATACCTTTCTGCGCAATCTCGCCCGAGGCGGCGGCGATATAGAAGCTGTTGTGGAGAAGGGTGTTCAGTTCCCCGCGGTAACTGCCCTCGGCCCTTTGCATTGTATTGTCCAGGACTTGTAACACCGCCCCCAGCTTCGTGGCGACGAAGGTTGCAATCGGGACGTAGGCAACGACGGCAACAAGCGTCAGGAAGGCGCTACCATATTCGCCGAAGAACGGCAGCCCGTTAATCGGGGCAGATGTTTCGATGATCTTTCTGCCAACAAAGGCAAGCGACAGCAGCACCCCGGTAATACCCATAGCGACTCCGATGGCACCGCCGGCCATGCCCTTGACCGATTCCTGGACACGCTGATCAATATTGTCGGGGACCGAAATCTTGGGCGGTATGGCATGGGTTGCGCCATGTTGGAGGTGATAGTGCGTATGGTTGCTGTCGAGCAGTGCATCGTTGAACCGCTGGTCAAGCCAAGAGCGCCATTTGCGGTGCAACGTGGTTGAGAAATAATGACGGACGGAGATGAAGCCTACATCCCGAAGGAGCACGATCGCGGCAAGTATTGCGGCACTCCCAAGGATTGTTCTTAGAGTCGCAGGATGTTCAGGACGGTGAAGAAGGGCGATCGCGCTGACAAGCTGGCCCGATACTTCTGCAAACCAGACACTGGCCATGGCCGACAAGGCTGTAAGTATAATGATCACCGATGTCAGCCCCCATGCCTCCAGCCATTTCTTCGACAGCCAGTAAGCAGCCATGAGGCCAGAGAAGCTAAGCATCGAGGAAACCGGAGTTGCCGGTTGTTGCTCTACGGAACGACGGCTCAGCCAGCGCAACGCAACCTCCCGCTGTTAATGAGCTGGTGTCTGCACACACAATGCTTGCGGCAGGATGAGGGCTCACAAGCGGAAAATTCTATACAAGGCAGGTCGGGTGACGCCAAGAGAGAATTCGCTGCTGCTATGGTCTCGGGTTCGTCCTTGCTGACGGTTAAGAACATGGCGTAATGGTGGCTCCTCGCCTTCATTGATGCGGTCGCGTGAGGGCTGCATCCATTGTCTGGTCGCATTGTTGGTCGCGAGGTGCATTGTGAAGCCTGTTGATGAGCGCCGTATCCATCAGATTTTCGAGATTGGTGTCTGGCTGAAGGGCGCGCATGCCCTGATCGAATGCATAGGCGGCCTGCTGCTTTATGCGGTCAGCACCGACACAATCGCCGCTTGGGTCAATGCCGTCACACAGGATGAATTGATCGAAGACCCGAACGATTTTGTTGCCGGCCATCTGTCGCAGATGGCGAACCATTTTTCCGTCGCCAGCGAGCATTTTTACGCCTTCTACCTCCTCAGCCACGGCCTGATAAAGCTGCTCTTGGTCACCGGGCTTTTGAGAGGCAAGCTCTGGTCGTATCCGGCTTCGCTCGCCGCATTGGGCGCGTTCATGGTCTACCAACTGTATCGCTATTCCTACACCCATTCGTTCGGCCTGCTTGGCCTGACCGCCTTCGACGCGATTGTCATGGTACTGATCTGGCATGAGTGGAGGGTCGTGCGGCAACACAAGCCGGCATGATGGCAGAAGTTCTTCGTAACCTACCTGATAGCATCAGATCGACGGCACCCATTCGTATCATCGGACCGTCCTCCACGACCAGGACGACCGGGTTGCCATTCAATGAGGGTTGAGCCGTAGGGCGGCGAGGTAAATTGCGTAAGTAGCATTTGGTTCTTACACCGCTGAAGACAGGTCGTTTTCGAGGTTAGTGGCTTCCCGATGGCTGATCGTAACCACGGCACCCGGACCTGCCACCTTCGCGGTCGGAGCCGCAATGCCCCTGCTCATGGTCGTCTTTTCGCCCGCTTCAATGCTGGTCTACGCTGTGGCGGTCGCATCGTTGTTGTTTCTCGCCCTGCTCGGAGCAATTGGCGCGAAGGCGGGCGGTGCGCACGTTCTCAAAGCCACCGCGCGCGTCACCTTCTGGGGCGCATTTGCGATGGCGCTGACCGCAGGTATTAGGGCGCTGGTCGGGACTGCAATTTAATGCGGTGTCGGTCCGCCCAGACCGATCAGCTCGGCGGGGCCTCCTTGTCACGGCAATTCGGATTCTGGCCGCTCTCAAAACTCCGCGACGACATCCTCAAGCATCGACGGATTCTTGCCAACCAGACTCTTCAGCATGTCGTTGTCGATTGCCTGCATCGATGCGTTTGGATCGATCGCGCTCACCATGATGTCGCCCCCATTGATGGCCCGTACGATCACGTTGCACGGCAACATGGCCCCGACCTTCGGTTCTAGCTTCATAGCTTCGTATGCCATCTGCGGCCCCAGGCCGCGAGGATCGTTCGCTTGCCGTCGACAGAAAGTGCGGGCGCCCTTCCACATCGATTGGCCGTCGAAACAGCATTCCTGGCGGCGCTAGAATTGTTGCCCGATCGTCATGGCGGTGCTGCCAACCTGCTCAGATGTTGTCCATCATCGACCTCAGCGTACGTGCGGCTCCCTGTCGCGGCGCAGGCGAGACGCGACGATGGCGTTAGCTTCCGGGGCCAACAGATCGTGCTTCTCAGCAAAGGCGGCAAATAGGCCGCGGGCGATCTCCGCTTCGATTTCACCGCGCAGCGCGGCTCCACACGCTTTAAGCGCAACTGAGTGCGTGTTATCTCTGCGCGCCGCCGGCCACTCGACGAGATAGCGGTAGGCGTCCATCGCGCTGCGAACCTCCGCCGGAAAGCCGAGGCCGACCAGAATAGAAACAGGCTCTTTGAACATATCGGGTTTCATTACTCTCTCCTTCCTAACCCGGGATGTTGTCGGGCGCCGCAGCGACGCCCTTTCCTTGACGGGTTCTGCTTAAGCGACCCTCTGCGCTTCGATCTGCGCGGAAGGAGCCGATGGCCCAAGAGTCGGCGCAGTCTCGATGGCAATTTTCCGCGGCTTCATTTCCTCCGGTACTTCACGAACGAGATCCACGGACAGGAGACCGTTCTTTAGATCCGCTCCGTTCACCCTGACGTGGTCGGCGAGCTCGAACCGGTGTTCGAACGGCCGACCGGCGATGCCGCGATAAAGGTAGGCTTCGGCGGCCGCCTCCTGCTTCTTGCCGGTCACGGTCAGAAGGTTGGACTGGAATGTGATGTCGAGATCGTCCCCTGCGAAGCCTGCCACCGCGATCACAATCCGATAGCTGTCATCGCCGGTCTTGACAATGTCATAGGGCGGCCAGTCGCTGATCGAGCGGGCGCGCTGAGCATTTTCGAGAAGATTGAAGACCCGATCGAAACCGACGCTGGATCGGAACAGCGGTGCGTAGTCGTAGGATGTTGCCATAGCCATATCCTCCTTGAGCAACATGGATACAGAGCGCCTAAAGATGGCGCTTCCAGCAAGGCCAGCCCCATCTCAGCGGCTGGCGGCTATCGATTTGGTTTTTGAGGATTTCGGATTCAAGAGCTGCGGCTGAGAAAAATTAGCGCGTCGAGCGGACCTCTCGATCGAATTCAAATCTTGCTGCCACCGGACCAACTGCGAAAGTCAAAGCCGGCGATCAAACGAGGGCGAGGAACGGGCGCGACGCCTGATCCGCAAGGTGGGCGTCTGCGAAGCGGTAGAGCGTGCCGGACATCCTTGCCAAAACCCGCCGCATCCGAGACGGCCCTCGCGCTTTGGGCGCAGTGAATCAAAAAGGAGCCCCGCCGAAACGGGGCAATTTATGGAAAGGAGGGATCGCACAGGTAAGAAGGGTTGACGTACGGACCCGTCACAAGGGCGGCTGTGCGATCCTTGTCGACATAACGATAGATATTCGGAAAGGTTCCTGTGCGGTCCCGCACCAACCGCTGGATAGATTGCTGGTCACACCAATATTCGGTCAAAAAATCGCCCGCAATTTAAGGCACTCAGCGGGCTGGAGGAACAGGCACTCTTCGACAGCTACAAGGCTGGGCTGCTTGTCGACCCTCAAGCGTACCCGGGACCGCCATCACGAGCGTCAACGCCCGGAAGCCTTCACGAGAGGACATCCTATCTCGCAAAGGGACGGACCGTAAGCCTTTTCACACCCCAAACATTTCGCTGTGCCACTCGGCAGGCGCAGGGACGGTGACCCACTCTGGCCCCCTGGCTCCCCTCCTTCGCCTCAGTGTCCTTGTGTGAGATGCTCAGATCAATGCATGACCGCGGTCGCCCTTGGCCAAACCTGCTGTGTGCGAGGCTATGCTCGGTGTTTCGCTAGGCCCCACAACCACATCAGCTCTGCCGGGGCCGAGATTTCCGCCGAAAGCACGAAAGGGTCTTCGGATCTTCGCGTGGAAGTAGTGCGCTTCTTAATCGGCAGGCCGTGACCAATGTTGCGGACCAAATAGAGCGCGACCTTGAGCTCACCTGCCACCTTCCACGACTGCAACCTGCCCCAGGGCTTTTCTTCGAGCCGTCCGCGGCTCTCATCAATGCCACGGACTTCAAGCCACTGAGCAACACATGCGAGTGCGTTGGTGCGATTAACAATCCTGTCGTCCATTCCCTGCCAAACGGTTAGCGCGGGCCACGACGTGGCTTGTGGGGTGAGCTCGGTGACGGGTTTTCCCCACCCGCCGGGTGGCGGCGTCGCTCCCAACTTCATCGCGCGCATCGCGGACATTGCATCCCGAGCAGAACCGAATGGCATGCCCGCGATGATCGCGGCGCCGGCAAAAAGATGAGGATAGCTCGCGACCAGCGCCCCCGTCATCGCGCCACCGGCGGACAGTCCCGCGACAAAGATCCTCGATCGGTCTATGCGATGTCGCTCGCATGCGTGCTCGATCATCTGCTTGACTGAAAGCACCTCGCCGCGGTCTCGAGCGACGGCGCTCGGCCGGAACCAGTTGAAGCATCCCTGCGCATTGTTGGCTCTCCTCTGCTCAGGATAAAGGAGAACAAAACGTCGCTCTTTCGCGAGCACGGAAAAGCCGGTGGCGACATCCAGGCTGTCAGGAGATTGACGGCAGCCATGCAGCAACACGACAAGTGCGGGGTTCTTCGGCAGCCGCGTTGCCGGTACGAATGATTTCATGATCAGGCGGCCCGGATTGCTTCCGAACCCCGCCGTCTCGACCAAAACCGTCTTTGGAGGGGATGTTGGCCTTGCACGGATCGGCTTGCGTTGCGGCGCTTTGAAAGCCTTCTCAACAAGCCTGCTGATTTTTTTCTGGGCTTTGAAAGCCTTTGAGAGCGATTTACCGAAACTAAACTTCATACGTCCACGGTCTCAAGCCGCGACAAAAGTGTCCGGAGACCCGGCTGCGCGGCATCGCGGAGAGCATCCTTCAGCAGAAACCACTGCGTCTTGCGGATACCTTTCTCCGGAAACCTGCTTGCGACCTTCAACACCTTCAGGAGATGGACCGTGACATTATATTGGTTCGTGCTGGTATCCTTGCGATAGGTAAAATTGCCAAACGGCGTACTGCCGACAACGCCGAGGATGCCGGCCTCCTCGAACGCCTCCCTTAGGGCGGCCGCGCTACTCGGCTCGCTGCCCTCGATATGCCCTTTCGGGATACCCCATCGGCCGTTACGGCGGCTGCTCACGAGGAGGACCTCCAACCGTCCCTTCCGATCCCGCCGGCAACAGATGGCGCCTGACTGCGCGACGTCGAGACTGACGACATTGTGGGAAAATTCGTTCTGAGCAGCCTCGTGAAGCATGGGCGTCCTCCCATTTCGAGCCTTGCAAAGTAGAATGGCGACACCGGCAATCCAGCCGATCGCTCTGGGTCGACACGCATGATCTGAGAGCCGCGTTGATATCGTCCAATTCAAACCTGGAGTACATCCTCGCAAATTCAACTCAAGCCCAGTAAAGCCCGGGGGCGCTTCTATGTTCCGACCTACACGTCATTTGCCGGCCGTTCGCGCTCCATTAGGCGAGGACAAGGACGAACGCGGCCGCAAACGCGAGGATTGCATGAAAGCGCCTTCTGCCAAAGAGAGCACGATGGCCCAGGCACTAAAGGGCCCGAACACAACGGGGCTGGCTGGACTGCCGATCTCGGGCAACGGCAAGCGGTTCCAAAGCGCGAGCGACGACCAGGCCGATGCAACGGTGATAAGCAACGCGAGCTCTACAGTCATCGCACCCTGCCAGTTTCCCAACTCGAAGCTCAGAACATATCCGAAGCGACGGGGCTCCGGATCCTCCATTTTGGTAAGGCTTGAATTCCGCTGGCGTGACCGACGCTCTCGGCCAAACCAGACGGTTCATGTCCTGTCGACGGCAAGCACTTCGAAAAGTAGGCATAGAGATCGGCGTAGAGTGGATCCTATGGGGCATCCCGCTGTATTAAGTGCGGATCGCGGCTCCGGCGGGGTCGGCTGCGGAGCATTGACGCTGTCGGGGACGGATCCGGCCGGATCGGGTATCCGAACATGCAGTCTCCCGAATATCTACGTTCGCAATCCTGCGCTCAACGCCAGCTAAATCGTGAAATCTCGTTGCCCAGAACAAAATCAATTGTTTCCCGGGCAAGCCGCGCCGTGGCAAGCCCTACTTCTCGAGACATCGTGACGTTCTCACATAGAAACTCGATGTTATTGATTTCCTTCTGCAGCAGGCTCCTTTTCAACTCGTCCTGTCTGAATCCCCTGTCGCTCTCCCCGCGATAGCCCTCGACGAAGCTGTTGAAGATGAGCTCCTTCTCTTTGCTCTGTTCAGCACGAAGCGCCCAGATAAAGGTCGCAATGTCATAGGCCAATGCCCCAACTTTCGTGAACTCGAAGTCAAAAACAACTGCTGTGCCGTCGCGCATGATGGCGTTGCCAAGCCAAGCATCACCATGGCAGATACCAATGTTGACCTCAGGATCGACCCGGAGCCTATCGGCCTGTTCGGCCAACTCGCGAAAAATGGGACGGAGTGTGGGGTGAATCCGATCTTCCCCGGTCGCTGGTTTGGTTACAATGGGTAAATCTACGGACGCTCGATGTACTTGGGCGAGCGAGCGGCCGAAGGCCTTCGCGTCTGCTGGGACCGGCGCGAGTGGCGAACCGACGATCGTCCGAATTACCAATGCGTTGAACTCGATCTCGTTGACCGTGACTGGTCCAAGGATCTGCCGGCCGTCAACCTCGACGATTTCGCAGCACGGCACATCTAGCGAGATTAATTTCTTTAATGTGTTTGCTTCGCTCTCGAGATCGGACGGGCTATGTAGCGAAGCAGGTGAAAATCTAATAAAGACGTCGTCATTCGTGCTTCTCGCGCGGAGGTTCTTGTTTACTCCGTCTGTCACCATCTGCACGTCGCAAGGTTCCATCCTCAGCCAACTTCCGACATGAGCCTGAAAGTCTGTCATGTTAGAGATTTCACCAAGTAGATTTTGCTGCGCCATAAGACACTGATAAAACAGAAGAATATGGACTTTGTTTGTCCGAGGTTCCAATGCGGCCCTTCCGGATAGCGGCCTCAATAAATTGCCACATTAATCAAACGTGAGTTGGCGGCCCAAACGGCAAGATCAGCGACGGCGTCCGCTGCCCGAGAAATGTGTCGGTTCCTCAGCGGCAACCGGCTTCGCCGGCGTGGTGCAGTTTCGGGCCGCGTTTGGTTCTCCTGCCGGGTGACGTCAGGACAGACCCTGGCGTCAATCATGCAGCCATGGTGCGGACGTTACGTCTAGGCTCAGCGACATGACCGGCATCGCGGTCGAGCGTGAACTGATTGACCAGATCGCGCAGTCGGCTCGCCTCAGCCGACAATGTCGCTGCCGCTGCCGTGGATTGCTCGACCATCGCGGCATTCTGCTGAGTGGACTGGTCCATATGATTGACGGCTGTATTGATCTCGGCAAGTCCCGTGGACTGCTCGCGCGCAGATGTCGTTAACCGAAATTCCGGCAAGCGACCAGCGGATCACAAAGCAAAGGCCTGCTGTTCCGAGCGACGGCGACAACGGCAGTTCAAACGCGACTGTTTTATAAATCTATATGGCCTGCTCAGCTCTTCACCGATCCGGCTGCCATGCCCGCCAGGAAGTAGCGTTGAGCAATCAGATACAGGACCAAAAGTGGCAGCGATCCCAGCACGCTCATCGCCATCATCTCGTTCCACTCGAAGGCGTGTTGACCCATAAGCAATTCGATACCGATGGGAACCGTTCGCATGTCCATCGATTTCGTCAAAGTCAAAGCAAAGAGGAATTCGTTCCATGCCAGCAGGAACGTATAGACCGCGGTCGCGACAATGCCGGGCACCGACAGCGGGATGATCACGCGCCACAGCGCCGTCCAGCTTGACCCGCCGTCGACAAGCACCGCCTCATCGAGTTCCTTCGGCAGGGTATTGAGGTAGCCGGTCATCAGAAGGATCGCATAAGGCAGGGTAAAGACCATATAGGTCAAAATCAACGCGAAATAGGTGTTGAAGATGCCGAAGGCGACGACCATCCCGAAATAGGGGATCAACAGCGTGATCGGCGGAACGGTCTGCGTGCTGATGATGAAGACGTTCAGCGTTTTCTTGAGCCGGAAGGAATAGCGGCTGAAGGCATAGGCCGTCAGGATTGCGATCAGTACCGTCAGAACCGTTACCACTCCCGCGACGAGATAGCTGTTAAGGAAGAAGCGAACCTTCGCCTGGTCGTTGAAGATGGAGAGATAGGCGACGTTGGTGAAGTGGTCGGGCAGCAGCCGCGGCGGCAGGGCAAAGATCTCGGTGTTCGACTTCAAGGACGTGAAGAACATCCACAGGATCGGAAAGCCCGCAAACACCAGACCGACCGCGAGCCCGAGATATGTCAGCAGGGTCGGTAAGATGGTGCGACTGAGAGAGCGCCTTGCCTTTGCCATTGCCGGTCACCTTGCCTTCTGATGTTTGATGTAGAAGTATGTGGCGCCCATCGAAATGATCAGAATGAAGATTGCGCTCGCCGAAGCGCGGGAGAATTCGTAGCTCGAAAAAGCAAGCTTGTAAGTGTAGGTGCTGAGCACCTCGGTCGCGTAGATCGGACCGCCTCCCGTCGTCATCCACACGAGGGGGAAGACCTGCATCGTCCAGATGAAATCCAGCAAGGCAATGCTGATGATGATCGGCATCAATTGTGGGATCGTGATGTAGCGGAATTTCTGGAACTCGTTAGCGCCGTCAATGCCCGCGGCCTCATAGAGATCCTTGGGGATGCCCTGAAGACCGGCGAGAAGGCTGACCATGTAGAGTGGGTATCCCGCCCAGATGTTGGCAAAGGTCAGAGCGTGCAGCGCGGTTTTCGTCGAAGAGAACCACTCGACCTTGAAGTCGATGATATGCAGCGACATCAGAATGCTGTTGACGACGCCGTTGGGATCGAGCAGCAGCCGCCAGATGATGGCGATGATCACTGCTGTGAAGAGCCACGGCAAAATGTAGAGAACCCGCAGGATGCTTCTGATCAACGGATCGACACGCTGGCTGTTGAGCAAAAGGGCGAAGGCCAGGCCGATCAGAAGATGGAAGATGACGCTCATCACCGTGAAGTAGAGTGTCTGCCCGACCGATTGCCAGAAAACCGGATCGTTGAAGATCGTCACGTAATTCTGCAATCCGATGAAGGACGCGTCCTTCTTCGTGATCGCACCGTCCATCAGCGAATAGCGCAGGACGGTCAGCATCGGAAACAGCATCAGGAGGCAGAACAGAAATGTGGCCGGCGCAACATAGAGATACGGCACCAGCCTCTTTCTTATTTTGTAAGAAAGCATGCCAGGCTTGCGCCTTTTTGCTTGCGTCCGGATCAGAGTTTCTGTGGCGAGGCTCATGAGATGTGATTTTCCGCCTGGTGTTCAGACCTATCAATTCATCCTGATGTAGAGGCAGCGCGATAAATTCCACCGCGCTGCCAACGATTGGTCGACGCGGTGGATTACTTGTTGAACTCGACCAACCATTGCTTTTGGGTATTGGCAGCCGCATCCTTTGCGCTTTGCTGACCGTCGAACATCTTTTGAACTTCGACGTTCATCTGGCGCATGAGATCTTCGGCCACCGGCAATCCGACGAATTCGTTGGCCAGCTTCCCGCTCTGGAAGATCTTGAAGGCTTCTTCAAACAACGGGTCCGACTTGGAGAAATCGGGCTTGGCCTTGACATTGCCCGGGAAGGCATTGGCGATCGACACGAGGCGGCTGTTTACTTCTGGACTCATCAGATATTCGACGAGCTTCCAGGCTTCGGCCTTGTGCTCGCTCTTGTCGCTGATGCCGATACCCCAGGAAGCATAGGGCAGCCCGCGCTTGCCGGTGTAGCCGTCGACGGCCGGAAGGGCGGAGATGCCGAACTTCAGATTGGGGTTGCGCTGGCGGATGAGATTGATGTGGGCGAGCGAGTCGATCATCATGCCGACACGCCCGTTGACGAATTCTTCGACCTTGTCCTGTTCCTTCTTGGCAAAAATGCCGGGCGAGATGACGCCGGCGTCCTGCAGCGACTTGATGTATTCAAGCGTGCCGACGACGGAGGCGTTTTCCAGATCGGGCTTGCCATCCTTCAGCATGGAGGCTCCCGATGCCCAGACCCAGGACATCACGTCATTCTGGATGCCGCCCGGATTTTGCAGCGAAAGCGGCAGCACCCAACCATATTGGTTCTTCTCCGCATTGGTCATCTTCTTCGCGGCTTCGGCGAATTCCGTGCGGTTCGTCGGCATCTTGTCGACGCCGGCGGCTTTTGCCAGATCGAGGTTGACGAAAACAGGATAGACGAACGAGGCAAGCGGGAACATCACGCTTTGCCCGTTGACCTTGATGATGTCGGCAATCTGGCTCTTATCATATTTGGCGTCAGCCATCAGGCTGTCCATCGAGGCGATGGCGCCCTGCTTTGCCAGGCCGTTGACCCATGCTCCGTCGAGGCCGACGACATCGCTGAGTGTCCCCGACGCGGCGCCGACGACGATCTGATCATGGGTGGCGGAATAGGGACCGCTGACGAGCGTAACTTTGATGTCGGGATTTTTAGCTTCAAAGTCGTCCATGATGCTTCGCAGAGCACCGGCCGGCATTTCCGGCTCCCACCATTGGATGAATTCGAGATTGGTCTGAGCAAAGGCGCAGGTGGCGCACAATGCCCAGGCGGCCACAGCCGATTGAGCCGCCACGATATATCTTCTGACGTTCATGTTTCCCTCCCTAGGAACGATATTTTGCTCGATCCTCCCGATCGAGACCAAAGTAGGTTCCTTAAGGGGTCTGGCTGTCAACGAAGAACTGCAGTTGGGAAAAGGAAGGAGGCCGAAAGAGTGGAAAAAATGAGATTAAGATATTGATTTTAATATGTTTTACCCCAGGATTTCGAGGTGCTTTTTTCTTTTCGTGACGTTGCTCGTGTCGCATTTTTTCTTTACTTTCGTAAACAAATGAAAGTCGCGCCGCCCAAAGGAAAACAAATGAAAGGCTCTCGGTTTTGGAGAAGCGGGGGATCGGCAGGATGGTGCACATCGTCGATGCCGCGCCTTAACGTTGTCCTGTTGCGTGCGCGAGTACCGGGAGAACCTGGCTATGGCTGCAAGGTCACAGGGTTATGAGAGGGGTAAGATCTTGCGTTCTCGATGCGCAGCGCACCATGCAAGCATGCGCTCTTGCGACCGCCCGCCAGCCGGCTCCTCGCGACATCGCGAATTGTGCTAGAGTGCCAAATGCGTCTGGGGATCGAAGAAGTGCAGCTTGGACGCATCGATTGCCAGGTGGATCATTGCCCCCGGCTGGACCGCGCTGACGGCTTCGAACTTCGCCACCGCGTTTGCCGCACCGCTCAAGTCCTCGACGGCATCGGGGTCGCCGGAATCGATGCGCACCGCTTCGATCTTCAGATGAACAATCAGCTCGGAACCCAATTCCTCGATCGTTTTTACAAGAGCCGGGATCGTTGCGTAGCGTGATCCCGATTCCAGGCTGCTGTCGTAAAGGTCTTCCGGGCGAATGCCGAAAATAACAGTCTTGCCTTCGAACGCCGCCAGACCGGGAGAGTGCTCGAAGGTAGTCGTCGACAGAGGTATGGAAAAGGCCGGCAGTTCGATCCTGCCGTTCTGCAAACGGCCTTCGAACAGGTTCATCGACGGCGAGCCGATGAAACCGGCGACGAAGGCATTGACCGGCCGGCTATACAATGTCTTTGGCGTGTCGACCTGCTGAAGGACGCCGCCTTTCAAGACCGCAACCCGGTCGCCCATGGTCAAGGCTTCGGTCTGATCGTGCGTCACATAGATCGTCGTCACGCCCAGCTGTCTTTGCAGGCTGACGATTTCGGCGCGCATCTGCACCCGCAGCTTGGCATCGAGGTTCGACAGGGGCTCGTCCATGAGAAAGGCCGCCGGTTCCCGCACCATTGCGCGTCCCATGGCGACCCGCTGGCGTTGACCGCCGGAGAGCGCTGCCGGTTTGCTGTCGAGCAGCGTATGCAACTGAAGGGTCTTCGCTATTTCATGGACCCGCTTCGTGCGCTCTTCCTTGCTTTTCCCGGCAAGCTTCATCGAGAAGGCAATGTTTTCGAACACCGTCATATGCGGATAGAGGGCATAGTTCTGAAAGACCATCGCTATGTCCCGGTCCTTCGGCGCGAGATCCTCGACATTTTCTCCGCCGATGCTCAGCGTCCCGCTGCTGATCTCCTCAAGGCCCGCGATCATGCGTAACGCCGTCGATTTTCCGCATCCGGAAGGGCCGACGAGGATCAGGAACTCGCCATCATTGATCGTCAGGCTGAGATCCTTGATGGCGTGGAATTTGGTTCCGAAGGTCTTGCAAATCTTGTCCAGTACAACAACAGCCACGGCACTTCCTCCCTAGTATCATCGCCATCCAATCCTGAAGACAGCCCCTCCCCGGCGCCGCTCCGGATCGAACCGAAACCGTCAACTGCGCGACGTTGAACTCTCAGTCCGGCGGCGCAATCGGTCTGGGCACGGATGCATTTTCCCTCGCCAGCCACGAGAGGCAGGCGCTTTGATCCGGCAGAGCCATGCGGCCGCCCGGGCCGGTCACCGAGATCGCCGCCGCGGCAGTCGCGTAGACGGCGCAGGCGACAGGCGGCTTTCCCTGTGTCAGCGCAAAAGCATAGGCGCCGTGAAAACAGTCTCCGGCGCCTGTCGTGTCGACCGCTTTGACCTCGTAGGCCGGAACATGCCACAAAACGGCGTCTCCCGCCTGCCTGACATAAGATCCCCGCTCGCCATCGGTCAGAACGACTGCAGTGCGGTCGTCAGACCATAGCGTGCGCAAGATCGACGCGGGATCGGTTTCGCGAGCATAGGTCTGTGCAAATTTCAATGGCAAGACCAGATGGTTGGACAGGCTCATCAACCGGTCGGTCGCAGGCCCGATCGTCCATTCGATGTCTGCCACCACCGCCAGGCCCAGCTTGCGGGCGCGCGCGACGATCGTTTCGGCGTGCGTGGCATAGCCGTCGATCAACAGCACCTCGGCTTGCGCAAGGGTGCTGTCGGCCAATGCCTCGGAAGTCCCGTGCGGCACATCATCGTCGTAGGCGATAAACCGGTCGCCTTCAGGTCCGACGGTGATCACCGACCGTATAGGCCTGGCATCGGCGCGGCGCGGCGCAAAGGATATATCGACCCCGTGCCATTCAAGCTCGCGGGCGCCGATATCGGCGGGAGGCTGATCGCTCAGCCAGCCTATGAAACCGGCCCGCCCTCCGAGCTTTGCGACCGCAACAAGGGCCGTCGCGACATTGCCGCCGTGGTCCTGGGTGCGACTCGTCACCTTTCCCTTGCCGGCACTGAGCGGTCGATCGACATAGATGATATCGTCGATCGACAAGGCCCCGAAGCCCAGAACCTGGAGGTTATGTGTCACTCGTCAACCGCCCGCGGCAGCGAGCGCCTCTTGCGGCGCCATGCCGCTGTGAATGACCAGCTTGAAGGCACGCGCCGCCATCGTCGTGTCGCCGTGCCCCCAGAGGTTCCGCCCCACAACGGCGCCCTTTGCTCCCGCACGCAGGGCATCTGATGTCTGCGTCAGTGCACCGAGCAGATTTTCCGTTTTCGGACCGCCCGCGATAACGATGGGAACCGGGCAAGTCGCGACGGTTTCTTTGAACGAGTCAAAGTCCCCGGTGTATCCGACCTTGATCACGTCGACGCCGGTCTCGAATCCGATCCGCACGGCATAGGCGATTTCGTCGGGGGTGAAGACGATCTTGCCACCGTTCGAATAGTCGCGGGGATAGACATGGGCAACGACCGGCATTTCGAAACGGGCAGCGGCGTTGACGGTATCGGTGAGCCAGCGGATGTATTCGCCTTCCGTGTTGCCGCGCACTGGAATGGCGACGGCCAAGGCATCGGCGCCATAGCGCACGGCATCCTCGGGGGTGGCGATCAACTGACGGATACGGTCGTCCGGCGTAAAGCAGCCGGCTTGAATGACCAGCGCTGCCTTGCCGGCATAGGCAGGCCATAGGTGGCGCGCAGCCCCTGGCTGAATGCTGATATAATCAGGCTCTCCGGCCATCACCCGCTTCAGCGCGCCCGGCAGATCCGCCAAACCGCCTTCGCGGACGTTGCCATAGCCAACGAAGTGATCGACCGCGCCGCCGAACAAATGCCCCGACGGATGTGAAAACAGCCGTGACAGGCGAATTTTGGTTCCAAGGCCCATATCAATGCTGTCCCTTTACAAGTTTGATTTCGCATAGAGAACCTAACTCGAAAATAAACGAATGTTCAATATTTCGATTTCTTTCGTTTTGATTTAAGATGACGACTGCGCGGGCCTGACACATGCAAATGATGCATTTTCGCGCATTTCTTGATCATAATGGTTGCCATGCATTTTCGATTTTCGAAAGCTCGCACTGCAGCCGAAAGGCAATTCGAGGTCTCACATGCTTGCGGAACAACGGCGACACCAGATCATGCTGGAACTTCAGCGGACAGGTCAGGCGCGCACCAGCCAGCTGGCGGAAAACTTCGGCGTCTCCGAGGTGACCATCCGATCGGATCTGGAAATTCTGGATGCAAAGAAGCAGCTGATCAAAACGCATGGCGGCGCGATAGCATTGCCGGCGAGCTCCCCCGCTGCGGCCTTCGAAGAACGGATGAACCGCAATTTCGATGCCAAGCGCCGCATCGCGCAGATGGCGGCACGCCAGATCATCGACAACCAGTCCGTGGTCTTCGACAGCGGCTCGACGTTGCTGCAGGTCGCCATGCAAATGCCCCCCGTCAACAATGTCGTGGTGGCGACAACCGCCATGAATATCGCGCAGCATCTGATGTATCGGCCGGGGCTCGACGTGCATATGATCGGCGGCCGGGTCTTTCCGAGCACCGTCAGCACGATCGTGTCAGATTCCGACAAGGCCGTGGGCGGTCTTGTCGCCCACCAGGCGTTCCTCAGCGCCCATGCCATCGATCATTCATTCGATGTCGTCGACGTCTCGGAAGATATCGCGCGTACCAAACGCAATCTGGTTCGCATGGCAAGGCGCGTGATCCTCGTGGCGGATTCCAGCAAGTGGGATATCGGCGCCTCGTCCAAGGCATTTTCGCTGTCACGGGTCGATCTGATCATCACCGACACGGGCATGCCGCACGGGATTCGCAGCCGGTTGGACAAGCTCGGAGTCGAAGTGCGATATGTCTGAAGCCGGCGACGGTTTCGCGGCTGATTGTGCTCTCCGTAACTAAAAATTTTGCGCATGCGACATTGTCAGGCTACAAGCGTAGTACGACAGTCCTCACACTGACCGCCATTGCGACATCAGCAGACGCAGACTTGCCTTGGCGCAGTGCAACCAGAATTGCCAATGGACAAGATAACGATCAAAACCATGGACGATTTCGCCCGGTCCTGCGGCGTTTCCCGTCCAACGCTTTCGCGGTATTTCGATAGCCCGAACAGTGTCAAGCCGGCGACACGCAAACGCATCGAGGACGCACTGTCGGCATCGGACTACCGTCCCAATCTCTATGCCCGCAATCTCAATCGCAAGAGAACGCGCAACGTCGGCATTGTCGTGCCTGTCATCACCGATCCATTTTATGCCGAAATGGTCAACCGCTTGGAATTGCTCGTCCGCGGTGAAGGCTACTGGCCAATCGTCATCTCGTCCCACGGCTTGCCGGATCTCGAAGCCGAGGCCGTGAACACGCTTCTGTCCTTGAAAGCTGCCGGCGCAATCATTGCGCCTCTAGGCCTCACTTCCGAGCCCGGCATCTTCGAAAAACTCCGGGAGAGCATACCGATCGTCTATTTCGATACCTATATCGAGGGGGACACGCCCTTCATTGGCAACAACAACACCCAAAGCGTCGCGACAATCGTCGACTACCTCTGCCGCTCGGGCGAGCCGCCTGCTTTTTTCGACATTCCGCATGTCAATCACAATTCCGGGGAGCGGCTGGCAAGCTATATCGCCACGATGGAGTCGCTCGGATTTGAACCGGTCGTGTTTGGCAACGCTGAGGGTTACGGCTGGGATTTCGAACGTATGGGGCATGAGCAGATCGATGCGATGATCACGGCTCGTGCGCTTCCGGGCAGGACGATCCTCTGCGCGAACGATCGCCTCGCCTTCGGAGCAATGGCAGCCGCCCATTCGCGCGGCCTTCGCGTCGGCCGCAGGAGCGACAGCGATCTTCGCATCGCCGCCCATGACGACCACCCCCTCAGCCGCTATACCTGCCCGGCATTGACGACGATGGCGCAGGACTTCACGGCCATGGCGCGCAGCAGTGTCGACACGCTGCTTTCGATGCTGGATGAATCCCATGATTCCACGAAGGCCGTTGCGAGAAAAATCATCCTCGACGGGACATTGGTGATGCGTCAGTCGGCATGATCGACGAGGCTGCGCCATCCGGCGACCGCATCTTCCACCGCCCGCCGCGCCGCCGGAATGTGCCGCCCCATGGAAACGAAGCCGTGGATCTGATCCTGCCAACGCCTAAGGATTATAGGGACACCCGCCTCGGCAAGACGGTGGGCATAGGCCTCGCCTTCGTCTGCGAGGATATCTTGGCCGGCAATCGCCACGAAAGCCGGCGGCAAACCCGCAAGGGTCTCAACGATCAGGGGAGAGACGCGCCAATTCCCGATATCGGCCGCATCGCTGATATAATGATCTCGGAACCAGCGCATCGTCGAGGTCGTCAAACCGTATCCTTCCGAAAACCTGACATAGCTGTCGGCCGTCTGTCGGGCATCGGTGTTGGGATAAAGCAAAAGCTGAGCCGAGAGTTTCGGCGCGGCGCCATCTCGCGAGAGAAGTGACAGGACAGCGGCCAGATTGCCGCCGGCGCTATCGCCTGCGACCGCGATCCGATCTGGATCGATGCCGAGCGCACTTGCCTGCTCCACCATATAGACAAGCGCCGATAAGCAGTCTTCCAGGCCCGCCGGAAATTTGTGCTCGGGCGCCAGCCGATAGTCCGGGCAAAATACGATGCAGGTGCCGATATTCGCAAACCACCGGCAGATCTCGTCATGGGATTCAAGCGTGCCGACCACCCAGCCGCCGCCGTGAAGGTAGAGAAGTGCCGGCGCATCCGCGTCTGGCGCGCCCACGCCGCGATAGATCCTGAGCGGGATCGGGCCGCCCGTCCCGGCGATCCTTCTGTCCTCGATGGCCGCGACCGGCTCGCGATCGCCCTGCAATGTGGGGCAACCCGCGTCATAGGCAGCGCGCGCCTCGTTGACTGTCCCGCATTCGAAGGGCGGTTGGTTGGCGGCGCGGTCGAGCGCCAGGACATGCGCGGCGCCGGGATCCAATCGATCTTTCATCGCTTCACCTCAAGCAAGCAGGCTGCGGGCTTCATCTTCGCCGAGCAGCGGTGGCTGCGCGACCGTGCCGGCGATCGCAACCGCGAACCGGCTTTCGCTCGATGCCAGGGTTGCTTCCATGATTTCCAGAACATGAAGCGCCAAGTCGCCGGAGGCGCGCGGCGCCCTGCCCTCCTCGAGCGCGCGGACGAGATCGGCAACGCCCAGCATACGATAATTGGCGCGGTCGGGAGCGCCGTACGGCCAGTTCAGGGCGCCATAAAGCTCGCCCTCGCTTTCGAAACTCTCCCATTCGGCGCCGCGCTCGGAAAGCGACACCGTTCCGCCGAACGTGTCGGGATCGGGCAGGCGCAACGAACCTTCCGTGCCGTGCAGCTCGATCGGATGATTGGAGTGCCGGAACACATCCCACGACGCACCGAAATTCACCGTCGCGCCCGATTGAAACTCGAGAAGCGAGAGCACGTTTGTCGGCGTGCCGACCTTGAATGTGGTATTCTTGAAGGGACCGTCGGCGGTGATCAGCCGCTCTTCCTGACCTTTCGTCGCCATCGCCATGACGCTTTTCACCGGACCGAGCAGATTGACGAGCATCGTCAGATAATACGGCCCCATGTCGAACATCGGGCCGCCACCGGGCTGATAATAGAATTGCGGATTGGGATGCCAATGTTCCATGCCGCGTCCGAACATGAATGCGGTGCCGCTGACCGGGCGGCCGATCGCACCGGCATCCATCAGGCCTCGTGCACGCCGGCCGGCAGCGCCGAGGAACGTATCGGGTGCTGAGCCCAACAGAAGACCGCGACTTCCGGCTTCTGCCACAAGCTTGCGGCCGTCGGCGGCCGACGTCGCGAGCGGCTTTTCGGTGAAGACGTGCTTGCCCGCGGAAAGCGCCGACATCGTCACGTCGAAATGCACGGCCGGGATGGTGAGGTTGAGGACAAGATCGACTTCGGGATCGGCCAACAGCGCATCGACCTCCATCGCCCGGATGCCATATTCCTTCGCCCTTAGCGCCGACATGTCGGATGAGATGTCGGCACAGGCTCTCAATTCGACTCCGGCAAACAGGGCGGCGTTGCGCAGATATGTCATCGAGATATTGCCGCAGCCGATAACGCCGATGCCCAGCCTGCTTCCCGGATATGCTTTCATGAATTGGCCTCCCCCACCAATTTCAGATGTTTCGCCCATCATCGACGGGCATCGCCGCTGCGACAATCGCTATAGAACATTTTATTTCTTGACGCGCGATAAATTTTTATAAACCATGCGGAAATAGCAATCCGCGAGGGGACGCCCCCACATCACCAACATGCCAAGAGCGCGGTCATACCGGTCCAGCGGCATATCAACGAAGGCCTACGCAGGACGATATCGAGGAATGGGCATGAGTATCAAAGACCTGAAAGTCGGCTGCCAGACATTCACCTGGGAAATGCTCGGGAAAAACTGGAATGGCGGCCCGGACGATCTGCTGGAAGCCATTGCGGAGGGCGGCTACACGGGCATCGAGATTACCGACAGGATGATCGGCCGCTACGCGGATCGCCCCGATGATTTCGCCGCGAGCCTGAAAAAACATGGCCTGAAGCTCGTGTCTTTCGCGATCGGCTCGAAAAGCGGCTTCACCCTCAGGCAAGAAATCGGGAACGACCTTAAGGCCACGCAGCGCTGGATCGATTTTGCGGCGGGCTTTTCCGGCGCCCTCGTTTCGATCGGCTCGGCGACGGTGGTTTCCGAAGGACCGCGGGAGGCGAAATTCGAAATCGCCGCGGAGTTCTACAATCGGGCTGGCGAACTGGGCAAGGTTTCGGGCGTGGATATCGCCGTGCATCCAAGTTCGCACCACAATACGCTGCTGTTCGACCGTGCCGATTATGACAGGATCTTCTCGCTGATCGACAAGACCCTCGTCGGCTGGGTGCCGGATACCGGCCATATCCTGCGCGGCCATGAGGATATTCTGGATACGCTGCGAACCTATCAGGACCGCATCCGCTATCTGCACCTCAAAGACGTCGACGCCGACGGCAAATGGGCCATGCTTGGCAAAGGGGTCTGCGATACGCTTGCCGTGATCGACATCGTCGCTGCCGCGCCGCGCTTCAATGGCTGGCTGGTCCTGGAAGAGGAATCAGACACGGCCGCTGCCGACCCTGCGGCTGCCGTAAAGACGAACCGCGAAACGATGCGCCGCTACGGCGCCTGAGGAAGAGACATGATCCGTAAGGAAGACCGGCGGCTGCGTTTGGGTGTGCTCGGCTGCGGCCCGATCGCACAGTTTGCCCATCTCGAATCCTGCGTGAAGGCCCGGAATGCCGACCTCTATGCCATCTGCGACGCAGCACCCGACCTGCTCGCGCGCATGGGCGCGACATATGAACCGCAGAAGATGTATGCCGATTATGACGCGATGCTCGCCGATCCCGAGCTTGAAGCCGTCATCATCGCCACGTCAGACGCCTATCACGTGCCGATGTCGGTCAAGGCGCTCGATGCCGGAAAGCATGTGCTCTGCGAGAAGCCGACCGGTGTGACGATCGAGGAAGGCCGGGCGCTTGCCGACGCCGTCAAGCGCTCCGGCAAGGTGCTGCAGGTCGGCCACATGAAGCGCTTCGACCCGGCGCTGGAGGCCGCCCGGGACTTCGTCCGCGACGATATCGGCGAGATTTTCGCGCTGAAGGCCTGGTACTGCGACTCCACCCACCGCTACACCAACACCGATGCAGTCCAGCCGCTGCCGATCACCAGCAAGTTCGCCAGAAAACCCGCCGGAAATCCCAAGGCTGACCTGCGCCAGTATTTCATGCTGGCGCATGGCTCGCATCTCGTCGATACCGCCCGCTTCCTGTGTGGTGAGATCGTCGCGGTGCGAGCCCGCCTTCTCGAACGCGCCGGCGCCTATTGCTGGTTCGTGGAAACCGAATTCGCCAATGGCGCGCTCGGTCATCTCGATCTGACGGTCGCAGTCCGCATGGACTGGCATGAGGGCTTCCAGCTCTATGGCGAAAACGGCTCGGTGATCGCGAAGACCTTCAATCCCTGGTATCTCAGGGCAAGTGAAGTCGAGATCTTCCACGAAAAGGATGCAACGACCCGCAAGCCGCTAGGAGCCGACGGGCACTTCTTCCGCCGGCAACTGGAAGGGCTTGCCGATACCGTGCTGAACGGCGCGCCGATGCGCGGCGCCGATATTGAAGACGGCATCGCCTCGATCCGCGCCATGGTCGCCATCGCCCGCTCGGTCGAAACCGGCGAACGTGTCGAACTCGCAACCGTCACGGGGTCGGTCTGATGCAGCTTGGCATCTTCGCAAAGACCTTCCCCGGCACCAATCCCAAACAAGTGCTCTCGGCCGTGCGGGACAGTGGATTTGCGACGACGCAATTCAATCTCGCCTGCGTCGGCCTCCCGTCGATGCCGGATGCTGTGGCGCCGGAGACGATCGCCGCGATCCGGGCAGCATCCGAAGAGACCGGCGTTTCGCTTGCAGCACTTTCAGGCACCTATAACATGGCCCATCCGGACAAATCCGTCCGGGAAAGAGGGCTTGAGCAGCTTGGGATCGTGATCGAAACGGCAGCGGCCCTGCAGATTCCGCTGGTGACGCTTTGCACCGGCAGCCGCCATGCCCAAGACCAATGGATGTATCATCCGGACAATGCGCTTCCCTCCGCCTGGGCAGATATGGCGGCCGAAATGGAAAAAGCGCTGGAACTCGCCGAGCAACACGACATCGAACTCGGCATCGAGCCGGAACAAGCGAACATCGTCACCTCTGCCGCCGATGCCGTGCGGCTGATCGGAGAGATGGGGTCTAAGCGCCTGCGCATCGTGCTCGATCCGGCAAACCTCTTCGAGCAGGCAACACCTGCCGAAGTGTCCGACATTGTCGCGAGGGCAATCGAACTCTCGGCCGGGCATGTGGCGATGGCCCATGCAAAGGATCGCCACGCCGATGGCCGCTTCGCGACGGCAGGTCAGGGCATCGTCGATTTCCCCGCCTTCATCGACGGCCTGCGCGCGACCGGTTTTAACGGTGTGCTCGTCACGCACGGTCTTGCGCCAGAAGAAGCACCCGCCGTCGCCAGGTTCCTCTCGGGTCTGATCCGATGAAGGCGCAAATCACCCTCAGGCGAGACGATGCCGACCTTTCCGTCCGCGACTGCGGGACAGGCAAAGCCTTGCTCTTTCAACACGGGCTCGGAGGCAATGAGGCGCAGGTCGCGCAAATTCTCCCCGAGGAGCTCGACTGGCGGCGGATCACGACCGAATGCCGCGGGCATGGCAGTTCGACGCTCGGCACGCCGCGCCCCTTCTCGATTGCGATGTTTGCAGCCGACGTGATCGCCGCTGGGGATGAAAGGGGAATAGACCGGTTCATCGCCGGCGGCATCTCGATGGGCGCAGCCATCGCGCTGCATCTGGCAAAGACGCATCCCGACCGCGTCACAGGTCTCATCCTGGTCCGCCCGGCCTGGTCCTTTGCCCCCGCCCCCGACAACCTCGCGCCGATCCGCGAGATCGCGGCGTTGCTCCGATCGCATTCGCCAGCCGAAGGCCAGGCGCTTTTTGCCAGATCGGCGACGGCGGAACGCCTGCGGGTGGAAGCGCCTGATAATCTCGCCTCCCTGCTCGGCTATTTCGCGCGCCCGGATGCGCCTGGTTTCGCCGACGTGCTTGATAACATCGCTTCGGATGGGACCGGCGTTTCGCGAGAAGACGCGGCAAGCCTTGCTATTCCTGCCCTCGTCCTCGGTAACCGGCAGGATGCCATTCACCCTCTCGTCGCCGCGCGATTGGTGGCCGACACGCTTCCCAATGCGCGTTTCCTCGAAGTGCCCGCGAAGGCAGCGGATGCCGAAGCGCATTTCGCGGCGGTCCGAACGGTCATCGCGCAATTCCTCGACACAGAATTCAAACATCGGAGCGTCGCTCAGCCATGACATCGAAATCTCTCTCGAGCGGCGCCATCGCCGCATTGCCCCGGCACAGGCTGCTCGGCGAGTTTTCGCTCTGGTCCGCAGATCTTGCCAATATGGAGCGCGACCTTCAGCGCATCGAACCCTATGTCGATCTCCACCATATCGACGTTGCCGATGCGCGCTTCACGCCCGGCTTCCTGTTCTTTCCCGATTTCGTCGCCCGCATCGCCAAGCTGACGGAAAAACCGATCCATGTGCATCTGATGGTCGAGGCCGAGATCGTCGAGGAGCAGACACGCCAGTTCATCGAGGCGGGCGCCGATCTCATCAGCGTTCATGCCGAAAACGGTGTAGCCGGCTTGCGTGCAGTGGCGCTCGCGAAAGAGCTTGGGGCCGAAGCCGGCGTCGTTCTGCGGCTGGAAACTCCGGTTACCCAAGCAGAACGATTCCTGCCCGAGGTTGCTTTCTTCACGCTGCTTGGGACTTCGATCGGCGTCAAGGGGCAAAGCCTTTCGGACAAAGCCTGCGACCGGCTTCGCGAAGCGCGCTCACTGATGAAGCGTGCCGGACGTGAACAGGAGATCGTTCTTGCGGCGGACGGCGGCATCCGCGAGCAGACCGTTCCACTGTTGCGGGCAGCCGGTGCGGAGACGGTCGTGCTCGGATCGCTGGCATTCGGTGACAAGGATCTGCCGGGACGTATCGCCTGGCTGCATGCTCTGGAGACTGAGGCCCAATGAGCAGAATTGCGCTTGCATTCGATCTGGGTGGCACGGAGTTGCGCGCCGCACTGGTTGGGGACGGCGGCAAATTGCTGGCTTTCACAGCCGTGCCGACGCGCGCCAGGGATGGACCGGATGCAGTCATCGAGCAGATCGCGATGCTTGCCGAGAAGACCTGCTCAGAACGTCCCGACGCCAGGCCACTCGGCATCGGCATCGGGGCGCCTGGTCCGCTCGATCCGGTTGCGGGCATCCTTACAGCACCACCGACGCTCTCGGGCTGGCGCGAAGTCCCCCTCGCGCGCCTTCTTCAGGACCGCTTGAAGCTGCCTGTACGGTTGGAGAACGATGCGAACGCCGCCGCTCTCGGCGAATGGCGTTTCGGCGCCGGCCGTGGCGCGGCCTCGCTGGTGTTCGTCACCGTGTCCACCGGCATCGGCGGCGGGGTGATCTCCGATGGCCGGATCGTGCACGGGCGCCGCGGGCTCGCCGGCGAAATCGGCCATATGACCATCACAAGCGAGGGCGAACGATGCCTTTGTGGGGCGGTGGGCTGCTTTGAGGCGGTGGCGTCGGGCACGGCACTGGGCCGACGGGCCACGGCGCTAACAAAACCGGGCGATGGTTCGGCGCTTCGCATGCTGTCGCATGATGGCGAGGTGACAGGCCGACACGTCGTTGAGGCGGCGCGCGGGGGTGACGAAGCAGCCCTTGCGCTGATCGACAGGGAAGCCCGCTGGCTGGGCATTGGCTTGACCAACCTGCTCCATCTTTACTCGCCTGACATGATCGTTATGGGCGGTGGAATTTCCCACGGTTACGATCTTCTTCGCCAACCGATCGAGGCTACCATTAAGGAGCGAGCGATGCCCGCTTATCGCGATGTGCCGGTCGTGCCGGCGCAGCTCGGAAAACACGCCGGCTTGATCGGCGCCGCAAGCCTGATCCTTGTCGATTGAGAGATTCCGAAATCTGCATTTTCGCAACGCTGCAGAATAATTGCCGAGAGCTGACTTAGACGGTGTAAATGCAAGCCTTTTCTTCTGACACAGCACGCTTTCGCCAACAATTCGCTTCCGTAGAAGTGCTCGCTATCGTTTGTCAGTGGCGTAACGCCTGTTAGAACACCGCTGGCGGTTGGGTCATGGGGTCGCAACCAGTCAGGGCGTCGTTGCGACCGAGACGGTCCTTCTGGCCGGTGGAATGTGAACAAGCCGTTCTAAAGGCGCATGGCGTCCGCTTCATGCGGCGGAACATTTCTACAGGCGGCGTGGCGACACGCTTCGGAACGGTGACGATCTCTGTCCCCGGCTGATTGGCGCCCGAGACGCCGCAGGCGACATAGAGCTGCGGCGCCAGAACCCGCCGGTCTGACCGACCTCACGCAAGCTCTCGCGTCGAGACCAGCAACCGCCATATGTCAGAAGTCTTGCCACTCGCTGCCGGCGACCGCAGCATTGCCATGAAAGGCGGAAACAACCTTCGCGACCCTCGCCCGTGCCGGCGATGTTGCCGGCTTGGAAGCGGCGGTTGCCACCACCGGACGCATTTGATGTGAGGCCATGTGACCGCCGATGTTGAACTGACCCAGCAGTTGGAAGAGTGCATCGGCCTCTCTGGCAAGACTATGGGCCGCGGCCGTCGATTCCTCGACCATGGCTGCATTCTGCTGTGTGCCCTGGTCCATGATGTTGACGGCCGTGTTGATTTCCTTCAAACCCGTCGCCTGTTCCTTCGAGCTTTCGACAATCGCGAGAACATTGCCGTTGACCTGCTGAACCTGGCCGACGATCTCCTCCAAGGCCTTGCCGGTTTCTGCAACGAGGGCGACGCCGCTCTTCACGTGCTGGTTGGACGCGGTGATCAGTTCCTTGATTTCCTTTGCCGCCTTCGCCGATCTCTGAGCGAGCTCCCGAACTTCCTGCGCTACGACCGCGAAGCCTTTGCCGGCGTCGCCGGCGCGTGCCGCTTCCACACCAGCGTTGAGCGCCAGGAGATTGGTTTGAAACGCGATCTCGTCGATCACACCGATGATATTGCTGATTTCCGCGGACGAGGTTTCGATCTTGCCCATCGCGTCGACCGCATTTCGCACCACTGCCCCGGAACGCTCGGCGTTTTCGCGTGTTCTTCGCACCAGTTGACCGGCTTCCTGGGCACGATTGCTGGAATCGGCGACGGTCGTGGTGATCTCTTCAAGGGCGGCCGCGGTTTGTTCGACCGAGGCCGCTTGCTGTTCCGTTCGCTTCGAAAGGTCGTCCGACGCGGAGCGAATTTGCTGGGCACCGGCAGCGATCCCGGTTGCGTTTTCCGCCACGGCCTGCATCGCGCCGCGCAGCTTGCCGACCGCAGCGTTGAAATCGGTCCGGAGTTTTTCAAGTGTCGGCGTGAACGGGATTGTGACCTGCTGAGTCAAATCCCCGCCGGACATGGCCAACAACGACCCGGCAAGCTCGTTCACGTTGTTGACGCGGGCCGTGACATCGGTCGCAAATTTGACGACCTTGAAGACCTTGCCATTCATGTCGAAAATCGGATTGTAGCAGGCTTGGATGTGGACCTTTTTCCCGCCCTTGCCGATCCGCAGGAATTCATCGGCCACGAACTCGCCGTCTGCCAGACGTTGCCAGAACCGCCGGTAATCGTCGCTGTTGACGTAAGCGGCGTCACAAAACATCGAATGGTGGCGGCCCAGGATTTCCGGAAGCTGATAACCGAGCACGGACAAGAAATTCTCGTTCGCCGACAGGATCTCGCCCTTCAGCGTAAATTCGATGACCGCTTGGGCGCGTGAGAGAGCGTTCAGCTTGCCGGCGTCCTCAGCGCTCTTTAGCTTTTGCGCCGTGATATCGGTTGCGAACTTGACGACCTTGTAGGGTTTTCCGCCGCGAAAAACCGGATTGTAGGAGGCCTCGATCCAGATCTCCTTCCCGCCCTTGCCAATACGTTTGTATTGACGCCGGTCAAACTCCCCTCGATTCAGCCTCGCCCAGAACTCACGATAATCGGGGGAGGAAGCTTCTGCCGGCTCGACGAACATTCGGTGGTGCTGGCCGACGATCTCAGATAATTCGTAGCCGAGCGTGGAACAGAAATTGGCATTTGCCTTTAGGATCTTGCCGGTGAGGTCGAATTCGATAATGGCCTGTGACTTGTTCATTGCGGCCAGTACGGCCTTGGCATCAGAGCCGAAGCCGAATGCTATTCCCGTCATGCTGTTCCTCCCACTCAGGACCAAGAGAGCGACTGCTTCCATCCGATGTTGACTGGCACCGGACGAGCGATCTGAGGATAAAATCTATCAAAATCTTTAAGTATCCATTAACCGCATGGCTCCTGTTTCCGGTCCTTTCGAGCCAAATGAGATTTTGAAAACTTTGCTAATAGAATCATGACTTTAACTTAATGTAATTTGAATATATCTGCTTTGTCCGAGGCATCGTCGAGTGCCGGCTTCGGATGGTTCGCGTCGGGGTCTTCCACAATATTGCACTATCAGCTCGAAAAGTTTGTTTACCAGTCGTTAAGATTTAACATTCGCCGGGCCACAGCTCACGGACGCTTTGCGATTATCCCGTCGGATACATTTTACGCGCTCCCCTAGCCGTGTAGAATCCACGTCCGATGCTAGCGGATTCGCGGGACATACTGGTCGCCAATCGCCCGGACGCGACTACTGATCGGAGAATGACATGAAGCTCGAGGCCGAGTTCAATCGAATTGAGGAAGTCGCCGCCGGCTTCAACACGCATTACGAAGTGTTTAAATATATGAAGGGTCTCACGCAGGACCTTGGAATGAATGCCTTCCTGCTGATGACGCTGCCGACCGTCGACATCGTCGAAATCGGCGTGACGAAGATCATCACCAATTGGCCGGCGGAAATGGTGGATTTCTATGACGCCCACAACCTCATGATCGACAGCCCGGTCATTCGCCGGATGTTGAGATCGACCAGCCCATTCAACTATGACGTCGAAGCGATCAATACCAATCGCGGCGAAGGCAAGAAGTCCACCGTCATCGAGCTATTCAACCGATACGGCATGGAAAAAGGCGCCTATTTTCCTGTTCACGATGCCGCAGGCGGACGCGGCGCGATGTCGATCTCGGGCTCACGGAATTTCAGCATGACCGAAATGGCGAAACTGCTGTTCATCGCCACACTGATCTATGACCGGCTATCGCAGCTGACCTTGAACGAGAAACACCGGCCCATCGAATTCACGCGGATCGAACTAGATTGCCTGAGACTCACCGCTGGCGGCAAGAAGAGCAACGAGATTGCCAAGCTTCTCGATCTTTCGGAAAATGCGGTGAATAATCACATCGGGGGAGCGATCAAGAAACTGGGGTGCACTACCAGAACGCAGGCGGTCGTCAGCGCCCTGCGGCTCAATGTCATTCGTGTCTAAAGCAGGGTGTCCTTCGGCAGTCACAAAGAGGTGGAGACGACTTTGTTTTACCCATTTCATCTGAGTCGACGGCGTCCGCTGCCCGAGAAATGTGTCGGTTCCTCAGCGGCAACCGGCTTCGCCGGCCTGGTGCAGTTTCGGGCCGCGTTTGGTTCTCCTGCCGGGTGACGTCAGGACAGACCCTGGCGTCAATCATGCAGCCATGGTGCGGACGTTACGTCTAGGCTCAGCGACCTGACCGGCATCGCGGTCGAGCGTGAACTGATTGACCAGATCGCGCAGTCGGCTCGCCTCAGCCGACAATGTCGCTGCCGCTGCCGTGGATTGCTCGACCATCGCGGCATTCTGCTGAGTGGACTGGTCCATTTGATTGACGGCTGTGTTGATCTCGGCAAGTCCGGTGGACTGCTCGCGCGCAGATGTCGCTATTGCTTCCATCAATTGATTGATCTGAGATACCTGCTCGCTGATCTTGTTTAGCGACTGGGCGGTCTCAAGAACCAGTTTCACGCCGGTGCCGACTTCAGTGGAGGACTTTTCAATAAGTCCCTTGATTTCTTTTGCCGCCGTCGCTGCGCGCTGGGCAAGCTCGCGAACCTCCTGAGCGACAACCGCAAAACCTTTGCCGGCTTCTCCGGCTCGTGCTGCCTCCACGCCCGCATTCAGCGCGAGCAGGTTAGTTTGAAATGCAATGTCGTCGATGACACCGATGATGCGTGATATGCGCTCGGAACTTTCTTCTATCCGCCTCATCGCCTGTTCGGCATCGGACACGACGCAAGCAGAACGTTCTGCGCTGACATTAGCCTCGCGGGCGACATGGCGAGCTTCCTCGGTTCGCTTGGAGGCAGTCGTCACATTGGCAGTAATCTCATCAAGGGCTGCAGCAGTCTCCTCCAGTGAGGCGGCCTGTTGCTCGGTGCGCTTTGACAGATCCTGCGCACCAGAGGCGATCTCGCCTGTTCCGTTGTCGATGCTGTGTACGGTCTGCAGTACAGCACCAATAGTGGTTCCGAGTTGTTTGAGCGACACATTGAAATCCCCCCGCAACTGTTCGTACTCCGGAGCGAATGGCTCCGGCAACTGGAAGGAGACGTCGCCGCCAGCCAGGCGTCTCAGTCCATCGCCCAGCGCCGCCGTCGCAAAGCGCAACTGATGCGCTTCCCTCTCGGCGCGCTCCTGTTCTGCAACTCGGGCCGCCTCTGACTGACTCCGCGATACCGCTGCCTCCTGCTCCAATCGAAGAACGTTCATGGCATTGTGTCGGAAAATCTCCACTGCTGCTGCCATCGCCCCGATTTCGTCGGCGCGACCAGCGTAGGGGATCTCGCTCTGCAGATCGCCGTCGGACAGGATCTTCATGGCAACGGCAATACGCCGGATCGGATTGGCGATGCCAAAAACCGCAAACATTGCCCCGGCGAAGGTGACCAGAATGGAGAGGAAAGCGATCACCGCGGTGGTGGTGAACGCGAAGCTCGCTGTGGCGTCGCTTGCGGTCACATATGTTTCCGTCTGTTCGAGAATAAAGGCCACAAGATCTGCAATTTCGTGGGTTACCTTATCGGATTGCGGCTCCATGTTCTCGCGAAAGAAACTGGCTGCCTCGGCGCCCTTCCCGCGGTCCTGGAGTTGGACCATTTGCTTGGCAAGCTCGCTATATTTTTTTAGCTCCGAATCGACCTGACCGATCAACTCGCGGCCTTTCTCCGTGCGCACCCCTTTCACATATTCTTCGATCGCTTGGTCGACCGCGGTGTTTGTGTCGCCGATCAGCTTCGCGCCTGCGGCTTGATTTTCTGGGGACGCCTCCAACAGGTACCGAGCGTAGGCCAGCTTCAGATCCGAGAAGTTTCCCTTGATATCTCTGGCTGTCACCATCCGCTTCATCCAAAAGCCACCAATCTGCTGCGTGTTGTCGTTCAGCGCCGAAATTGTGCTGAGAGAATTATAGGATAACGCCATGAGGAAGGCACAGATGACAGACAAAACGGCTATCAGGGTCTGCTTAACAGTGAGACGTTTCATACGACACTCCAGTTCCTTTGGCCGCCCTCGCGGCTGAATGACTGAAAGAATTCGTCGCAGTTGCTAATTTAGCTTTAACTTTGACCGCTTGGTTCGTCGCTAATTGGATTATCTACGTCGCTTACAAACGATCCCTAGAAAAGCGCCTTCTCACTGCTATCAAGAGTATGCATCTGAAGACTGAGATGCGATCGAGCGGCATAGTGCATTAGTGGCATAATCGAGATAGTTCGTGCCCGAATCACACGGAAGCACCCTTTGAAAACTCCAGGCCGCCAACCGGCGAGTTGCAACGTCGAACCCGACGAATGCCGTGGGACGGTGGCTCAGTGAAAATTCCGGCTCTTAATCTTCAGGGTATCACCCGTTGACCCGGTGGTCGTTCGAAAAACCGCGCGGGTATTCCGGCGATGCCCATCTTCTCGATTTCATTTATGGGAGGCCTGAGATCGAAGACGCCGTTAGAGGGTCACGCGATTTGATCACGATGAACATCGCAGTACTCCATTCTTGGAATATCATCCCGTTCAGTTCACGCTAGCACCGCGTCGGTTGCTGATTTTGTCGGGCGAATGAACGCGGCCAAGAAAGTCACGTACGAGTGAGAGCACCTCATCGAGGTTGGTCTCCAGAAGCCAATGACCACCATCCAGCAGATGCAGTTCAGCGTCGGGGAGATTGCGGAGATAGGCACGCGCCGACTTTTCCGGCATGTACCCGTCTTGCGGTCCCCATACGATCAGCGTCGGCGGACGATGCTTGGCGAGATAGTTCCGATGTTGAGGAAACCAGGCGCGGTTCTCTTTCAGGCCTGCGATCAGATCAATCGCTACCTCCTTGCGCTTCGGCGTCATCAACGACCAGTGCAGCTTCCAGAGGTCGGGCGGAATCTGTCGAGCGAGCTCAGGCCTCACATCGTTCAGGAATTCACCCCTGAAGGTCTCTTCATTGATCGCCTCGGCCACTTTCAGCCTCATCTCGGAAAGGGGCAGCCGCCAGCTCTTTTCGATCTCGGCATATTTCGGTCCCAGCGCGTCTTCGTACGGGATATCGCCATTTTGGATGATGAGCGCTGCGATGCGCTCTGGTGCCTTGATAGCCAGCCGCGTGCCAATGGGGGATCCGAAGTCATGGAGATAAAGCGCGAAGCGCTGCACACCGAGCGTTTTCACGAAGCCGTCCAGAAGGCTGGCATAGCCATCGAAGCTGTAGTCAAAGGCGTCCGGAGTCGCGCTGTAGCCGGCACCGGGAAAGTCCGGCGCAAGCAGCCGCCAACGATCCGCCAGCCCTGGCATGAGATTGCGGAATTCGTACGACGAGCATGGATAGCCATGCGGCAACAGCACTACGGGTGCGTTTTCAGGCCCTGCCTCGCGGTAAAAGATATCGATGCCGTTGACGGTCACATGTCTATGAGTCGTTGGTTGCACGCATACCCTCTCGGCCGCTCAGGAAGTTTGATCCCCCAACCCGTCGGACATCAGTTGGTTCCATATGTTACAAGGCGCGTAGGTTTGACATGCAAACTGGGCGCGTCCTTCGCAATCCTGACATCATTATTGGACGGTGTAAGATGGCCACAGAGATCAGCGCGCCGCGGCGCGCCCCGATGCAAGCCGAAATCGCCGCTCTCGGTCTCGCCGGAAGGGTACGCACAGGGGGGACGAGATGATGATCGGTATAATCGGGATAGTGGGTGCGAAGCTCGGCCACATCAGGGATGACCGCGCTGAGGTGGTGCAGCATCGCCTCCCGGGCGGCTCCGCCTCATGGCCGGTCGCGCGCCGACGGAGGCGCGGGACCCTCGGGTATCGCTGGACATCAAATGTCATTGCTTGCGATCGCCCTTATCGCCCTGCCTGGTTTGGCTTCTTGTTTCGCGTCGTGGCGCGCATCGGCGGAGAGCGATCGCGAAACATCATCGCTCTCCTTGAACTTGCCGTCCTTGTCGCGACGGACGTCTCGTTTATCGGTTCCTGTATCGATCAGTTCGCGCTTGCTCATCGTAGGACCCCCTTGGGGTTGCTCCACTTCAAAAACGCGTGTCGTCGCCGAAAGATGCATGGAATCAATCATCTAGGCGCAACTCGCGAACGCCCCCGCGAACAGATCCCAGTTATTGAAAAATGATTCGTTTCGGGTCGGAACGATTCGCCCCCGAATCACTTGAATCGCTTGAATTGCTTCAGAGTGTCGATGTCATGGCGGGTCCAAGAGCCAATTGGAAGGGGTACATCAAGTTCGGAGAGGTGTCCTTTCCGGTGGCGCTCTATACGGCCGCGTCCTCGTCCGAACGCATCGCTTTCAACACACTCAATCGCAAGACAGTCAACCGGGTCAAACGGGAGTTCATCGACAGCGAGACGGGCGATCCGGTTGAGCGTGAGGAACAGGTCAAAGGCTACGAAGTCGAAAACGGCCAGTATATCGTGCTTGAGCCGGAGGAGGTCGCCGCGGCCGTGCCCGAAAGTGATAAGACGCTGAAGATCGAGGACTTCGTTCCCTGTTCGCAGATCGACACCACCTATTTCGACAAGCCCTACTATCTGACTCCCGACAAGATGGGCACGGACGCCTTCCTGCTGCTGCGCGACGGCATGAAGAAGAA
Organism: Rhizobium fabae; assembly: GCF_003985135.1. Classification (NCBI taxonomy): domain Bacteria; kingdom Pseudomonadati; phylum Pseudomonadota; class Alphaproteobacteria; order Hyphomicrobiales; family Rhizobiaceae; genus Rhizobium; species Rhizobium fabae. Next base: position 87,613 of record NZ_ML133656.1, on the reverse strand, counting down.
AGGTCGCCGCAATTGCCCAGACCGCGCTGTTCCGCCGGATGCGCAGCGTGCTCATTCGCGCGCATGGCAAAGGCCTGATCGCCTCGACGCTGAACTTCGACTACGAGGTCCGATCCGAAAATCGGTCGCGGCCGAGATAAGGGCCAGCAGATGAGCCGCCGCGCCAAACCGCTGCTTCAGGACGAGCACCTTCTCAAGTCCAGGCAGGCACGCCCGCGCGATCCGGCGCAACCCAATCTGCCCTTTGATCCAATGCCAGTGCGTATCGAGCCGTGCCTGGCGCTTCTGAAGACTGTCCCGCCCACGGGCGCGGACTGGGCATTCGAGGTGAAATGGGACGGCTATCGCCTGGCAATCCACATCGAGCCGAAGGGTGTGCGGATCATCACCCGCGGCGGTCACGATTGGACACACCGTTTTCCGACGGTGGCTGAGGCGGCACGAAAGCTGGGCGTCGGAACAGCCATCCTCGATGGCGAGGCCGTGGTGCTCGACAAAGAGGGCCGTTCGGATTTCGGAGCGCTGCAACGCTCGCTTGGTGGACGCGGCGGCAAGCGATCGTCGACGGAATCGGTGTTCTTCGCTTTCGATCTTTTGTATTTCGACGGTCATAACCTGACGGGAGCCGAACTCTCCGTGCGCCGGCATCTTCTCGAGGACTTCCTCGATGGTGCCATCGGCGCAGTACAGCTGTCGGAGGAAGTCCACGGCGACGGTGAAGCGCTCCTGGCAAATGCCTGCTCGATGGGGCTTGAGGGAATCGTCGCCAAGCATCGGGATCGACCCTATCGCTCCGGCCGCACCGGTGACTGGTTGAAGATCAAATGCGTCCAGAGCGAAAGCTTCATGATCATCGGCTATGAGCAGTCGGCGGTTGCGCGCGGTGGGATCGGCAGCCTGCTTCTTGCCGGCCGCCAGGGAGATGACTGGGTCTATGTCGGCTCGGTCGGCACCGGGTTTAAGGCCAAGGACGCCGAATACCTGCGCGCCATGCTCGACAAGCTGAAGACTGCACGCCCGGCGGTACCTCTCAAGGGCAAGAACCTGGTCTTCGCGCAGCCGACATTGATCGCGGAAATCGAGTTTCGTGGATGGACCCGTGACGGCAATGTGCGGCATGCATCCTACAAGGGCCTGCGCGAGGTTCAGGACAATGCCGCCGTGTTTGACGTGAGCGAACGGCTGGTATGAATGGCGCTCGGCGTTGCGGAGTGCATAGGGCGACCTTCAAAAAAGAGGCAGCCCTGTTGTCTTGTGCTTCTGGCGATGCTCAGAGCTTTCCCTCGGCCCGCAGGAAGAAAGGACCGGGCGTCGCGCGCCTTGCATTTGAGACCTTGCCAGACCTCAGCGCGCATCAGAGGGCCTTCCGGTTCACCGGCACCGTGGCGGTCGAATAGATCATGGTGATAGTCCTTATGGTCAATCGCAGTTGGGCTTGCCTCAGGCGGAGGCAGCGATTTCCGAAGCGAAGTTGCGATAGGAGCGCAGCGGGCGTCCGAGCAAGGCGGTCAGCCGCTTGATGTCGCCTGCTTCAGGCAGCATCCCGTCGGTGATGAAGCGCTCGCCCATCAGGCGCATGTCGTAGGCCATCCAAGCAGGCAGGAGCTGCCTGAGATTCTGTTCAAAGCCCTCGATATTGTCACCGGCGTATTGGATCGGGCGGGCGAGCACGTCTGACCAGATCGCGGCAATATCTGATCCGGTCAGTTTCTCCGGACCGACGAGGTTGATCCGGTCGAGCGCAAGCGGCTCTGCAGCCTGTTCGCGGCGCAGCAGCTCAAGGGCGGCGATCTCGGCAATATCCCGCACGTCGATCATGGCGAGACCCTTAAGCCCGATCGGCATCGGGTAGGCGCCGTAGCCGGTGATGACATCTTTGACCATCAGATCGTTCTGGATGAAGTAGGCCGGGCGCAAGATCGTCGCCTTGAAGTCCATCTGCTCGATCATTCGCTCGACACCGAACTTTCCCGCGAAGTGCGGCACATTCACGTAGAGGTCGGCGTGGATCACCGAGAGATAGACGATCCGCTCGATGCCAGCCGATCGGGCAACGTTGAGTGCGATCAAAGCCTGGGTGAATTCGTCCGACACCACGGCGTTGAGAAGGAACAGGGTCGACACGCCCGACATGGCGTTGCGCAAGGAATCGATGTCGAGGAAGTCGCCCTGCATGACGCTCACGCCCTGGGCGAATTCCGCTTTCGACGGGTCGCGGACAAGAGCACGGACATCGGCGCCGCGCTTGACGAGGTGTTCGACGACTTGGCGGCCAACATTGCCTGTGGCACCGGTGACGAGAATGGTCATGGTATTTCTCCGTGTTTGGTTGCTTGACACGTCGAATATGTGTGGTTCACTGGTAACCCGATAGACGGAGATTTTGGACACTCCGTCTCAGCAGCGGAACACCTATGGATCTTCTTGCGCTTGCCGATTTCAACCTCGTTGCCCGCCATGGTGGTTTCGGCAAAGCCGCAAGGGCCACCGGTCGGCCGAAGGCAACCCTGTCGCGGCGTGTCGCCGAACTCGAAAGCGGGCTCGATCTGCGGCTGTTTGAACGGGGTGCGCGAAACCTGAAGCTCACGGAAGAGGGACGAGCGCTGTTCGAGCGGACGGGGGCGTTGCTCGCCGAATTGGACGAGACTGCTTCGGCGATTGCATCCGGCGGTCAGAAACCTAAAGGGAGATTGCGGATCAGCGCACCTTTGCATTTTTCCCAGACCGCAATGGGGAGGATCGCCGCGGGCTTTACCCTTAAATACCCGGAGGTGAGGCTTGAGGTGACAAGCGAAGATCGGCCTGTGGACATGATCGAGGAGGGCTACGATCTGGTCATCCGGGTCAACCCGGATCCCGACGAAAGCCTGGTTGGACGGGCGTTTCTTCGCGACCGCCTGGTCGTGGTGGCAAGCCCGGATCTTCCCCGTCCGACCGGTGAGCTCGCTGCTCCTGGCGTTGCGCGCGGTGCAGGCGAAGCGCAAACATGGCACGTGAAGACACCCGTTGGCCGGTCAACGATCAAGATCGAACCTGTGCTGATCTTGTCGACGCTCATCACGGTCCGGGATGCTGTACGCGCCGGAGTCGGTGCTGGACGCCTTCCAATCTCACTGGTGAGCCATGACTTGGCTGATGGCACTCTGGTTAATTGGGGAGATATTGACGGCCCCGAGATCGCACTCTGGACGCTCTATCCGTCCAGGCGGCTGCTCAGCGCGCGAGTATCCGCGTTCCTGGATTTTCTGAAACAGGCCTTCCCAAATGGGACGCCGCACGAGCTGGCCGCCTATATCGGCAGGTGATGACCGGGATCACTCCCCCACCTAAATGCCCTACCAAGCGACCCGTTGAAAATCAGGGCAGAGGACACGTGCAACTCGCTGGCGTCGGTCTGAACTGAAGCAAGCAAGACGCTTCAGATCAATTCCTCGCGTTTCCTCGTCCGTTTTCAAATTGGCTGATGCGAGCACCGGACGAGGCGGCGGGCATGGCATGAAAGAAGCCGCCGAGGGCCCCATTAAATGTCTTTCCCATGAGACGGGCTGTCTCATCTCGGCGACTTGTGGCACGGATTTGGCTGCATACCTTCCGTCCAGAAGGAGAACCCATATGAGCCAACTCGCTGACCTTGAGCACACCAACTCCACATCCAGACCGATCGGCCACGGCCGAGCCCTACGTCTTCACACCTACGGCAGCCCCGAATCCTTCTCGGTCGATTCAGTATCCGTACCTGATCCGGGTCCCGGTGAGGTTCTGGTCGAGGTTAAAGCAGCCGGCGTGAACGGCCTCGACTGGAAGATTCGCGACGGCCATGTCCGCAACATCTTCAGGCTGGAGCTGCCCGCCACCCTTGGTATCGAGATGGCCGGCGTTGTGCTGCAGACAGGCCCTGGTGTCACGGGCTTGGTGCGCGGCGATCGCGTTATGGCCGCGCTCGGTCAATGCGGCGCCTATGCCGACCATTTGGTCATCGACGCCGAGAAACTCGTCCTGACGCCAGTAGGTCTGTCGGACGTGGAGGCAGCGGCTATTCCGGTCGCGGCAATGACGGCCTGGCACGTGCTTCAGGTCGTGGATTTCGACCTCTCCGAACGGCGGGTGCTGATCCATGGCGCAGCGGGCGGCGTGGGGAGCTTCGCCGTCCAATTCGCCAAGGCAGCGGGAGCAATCGTCTATGCCACGGCCTCGACCAAAAGCCTGCCGCATGTCCGGTCGCTTGGTGCAGACAAGGTGATCGACTATCGACACCAGCACTTCGAGCTGCTTGTGGCTGACATCGATCTCGTTGTCGACCTTGTCGGGGGTGATGTCGTGGACCGGTCCTGGGCACTGCTGTCGCCCGATGGTATTCTCGTGAGCATCGCCGCTCCAGACGTCGCATCGCGCGCGCCCCAAGGCCGGCGCGGTGTCTTTTTGTCAAATAGACCCGACACCGCGCGTCTGGCTGAGATCGCCCAGCAAGTCGCCACGGGTGCCCTGCGATCGACAATTGCCGAAGTCGTCGGTTTCTACGATCTTCCCTCGGCAATTGAACGTAATCGCACCGGCCACGCCCCCGGCAAGATCGTCGCAGACTTCACCCGCTGACAGACAAGACCCTGTTCTTCGCGTACCCGACATCGATCGCGGAAATCGAGTTTCGTGGATGGGACCAACGCGGCAATTCGACACGCATCGTTTAAAGGCCTGCGGGAAACAAGGACAATACCGCGGTCTTCGACAAGAAAGACAAGCCGACCGGGTAAAAAGGACAGGGCGCTCGACCCTTGCGGGGAGCGCCCTGTCCGACCCGGACGATCGAGCGCGACAGGCAAGCTGCTCGGCAGGCGATCATCAAAACGGGTGATAGCCGATAGATGATGTCCGACCGTCCGGTTTTCAAGGTTCGTTGATGCGCACGAATTCGAAGAAATAGATCGGCTCGTCGCCCTGATCGTCATCGCCGCCACGATCCGGAGCGGAGACCGTCGAATGGATGTCCTGAGCCCGCGCCATAGGCCGACGAACTCGCGCGGCTCGATCGGTGGCAGGCTTCGGAGCCCCTCAAGCGATGTCTGCTTTCCTCTCACCTGAAGAATTGTCCTTCTGCTTGCGCTCGCTGGCTCGCCGCCTGGACTTGGCGGCCCGGCGCGCAATCCGCAACTCCGCCAGCGTCGGCATCCACCAGCCGCGCTTGAGCTCCCGCTGCGCCGGTGGCGTGCGCGCCGGCCAGGTCGTCACCAATTCTTCCAATGTGCCTGTTCGCCAGGATGCCCAGACATATTCTTCGCCATTTGCTGCAGAAAAATAGAAGGTATCGACTGTCGCCCGATCCGCCAATTCGCCGTCAGTCCATATGAAGACGACCACCCCGACATGCGTCCCGATCGCACGGTCGAACGGCGGACAGTCATCAGCGGGGAGCGGATAGCGCTTTCGCCGGCGCTCTCTGATCCTCGCCTTCGACGCCTCAGCTTCCTCCGTCCCTTTGATCGCCTCGCGTCGAGCCCGCCTTGCATCTGGCTCACTGCGCTCGGCAGCCGCCTCAATCGCCGGCCATCGTTGCCGGAGCTCATCAAGCGAACGATAGGGTACGGTCCAGAGGCGGCGATCAGCATCCCAGCGTGCATAGGGAATTTCACGGATCTCATTGACGACGCTGCGCGAATAGGGCGTCCGGATCTGGAAGGCTGCGGGCGCGACCTCGAGGTACCGGCTTTCGATCGGCTCGAAAGCAAATGCATCCCTACCCTTTTCGTCGGCGAATGTATCGGTCTCGGCTTCAAGCTCGGCCAGCCAGCGGCCGATGCGTTTTTCAGCGGTGCGCCCGGGCACGAACCAGGCATTCAGGCGGTCGCTCCACCGCGCACGTGGGAATGCCTGCCGAAACCGCTCTACCGTTATCCGATCATGCGGCAGGTCAGTGGTTGCGCCCTCTCGCGGGGGCGGGCCGGATGGGTCCTTCGTTTGCTCGTCCATGCGATATCACCTGGCAGCCACCCATGGATAATCAGGCTGCCCGTTTGGATTTTCCAAGGCGCTTGATCGCCTGCTCAAGCGGTCGTTCGCCATCACAATAGTCCTGCCAGGCCGAGCTCTTGGTAAGAAGCGCCGGCACGGTGCGAACGGTGAACCGCTTCGGGTCAAGATCGGACTTCACCTGCGTCCAGGTGAGCGGCATTGAAACGCTGGCGCCGGACCTTGCGCGCGGCGACAGCGGCGCCACGGCGGTGGCCATGCGGTCGTTGCGGAGATAATCAAGGAAGATCCGTCCACTCCGAAGGCTCTTGGTCATCTTGATCAGATAGAGTTCGGGGTTGTCGAGCGCCATCTGTTGGCAGACATTGTGCGCAAAAGCTTTGGCCTGCGCCCACGACAGGGGCTTGCGCTTGTTGACGGCAAGCGGGGTTACGACATGCAGTCCCTTGCCCCCGGTGGTCTTGCAGAAACTGACGAGGCCGAGTTCGCCGAGCCGGTCGCGCATCTCGCGCGCGGCCGTGACCACGGTCGAGAATGGCACGTCGGGGCCGGGATCGAGGTCGAACACCAGCCGGCCGGGCACTTCCGGCAGTCCAGGCTCGCAATTCCACGGATGCAGTTCGACGCCGCCGATCTGGGCGATGGCCGCGAGTCCTTCGATCCGGTCGATCTGCAGGTAGGGCTTCTTGTCCCCGAAGACTTTCACCAGCTCGAGGAGGTTGGAGGTGCCGGGCATCGCATGGCGCTGGAAGAACTGCTCTGCGCCAATACCGTCGGGTGCGCGGATAATTGAGCACGGTCGGCCCTTGATATGCTTGATAAGCCAGGCGCCAACCGCCTCATGGTAGCGAGCGAGATCTTCCTTGGTAACAGGCTCACCATCGCCGGCATCCGGCCAGAGCGGCTTGTCCGGATTGGAGATGAGGACGCCCATGACCTCTGCCTTGGCGCCCTTGCGCCGGACGGGTCTGGCCCTGGCCGACGGCGCAGGCTCGGGCGTGTCTGTCTTGGCGGGCGATGCCGGCTTCTCGGCCTCGACCTCTTTCGCTGGCTTGTCCACGCGCAGGCCTTTGAAGGCGGCTTGGCGCACGAGGCCGTCTGCCGTCCACCCTTCGAACTCGATTTCGGCGACGAGCTCGGGCTTTACCCAGACAACTTCGTCCTGCTTCTTCGGAGCACCAATACCGGCGAATGGCGATCTTGCCGTCTCCAAGGCCTTCAGTTTCGGAACCAACATTTCGACTTTCCTGACGCCGTAGCCCGTACCGACGCGGCCGACATAGACCAAATGGTCACCACGGTGGACACCGACGAGAAGAGACCGGAACTTGCCGTTGGTCTTGGCATAACCGCCGATCACTACTTCGTGGCCGGCGCGGCATTTCGACTTCGCCCAGGTGTCGGTGCGGCCGGACTGATAGGGCGAATCCATCTGCTTGGAGACGACACCCTCGAGGTGCAGCTTGCAGGCGGAGCGAAGCACGGCGTCGCCACCGGATTCGAAATGTTCGACGTAGCGGATGCGGGCATCGTCGCGGACCTCGTTGAGAAGAGTTTGCAGCCGCTCCTTCCGATCGGCTAAACGCATTGACCGCAAGTCATCCCCGCCGTCAAACAGCAGATCGAACGCGAAATAGACCAGATCGCCGGACTTGCCCTCCGAAAGAGCAGCCTGCAGTGCGGCAAAATCCGGGGCGCCATTCGGATCGAGGGCGCAGATCTCACCATCGATGATGCAATCGGGCAGTTCGGATCCGGCCTGTGCGATCTCGGGATATTTTCCTGTCCAGTCCAGGCCTTTGCGGGTCTTCAGCGTCACCTTGCCGTCAGCGATACGCATCTGGATCCGGTAGCCATCGAATTTGATCTCGTGCAACCAATCATCGCCGGCTGGTGGCCGGGCAAGCGTCTCGCACAACTGCGGGGCAATGAATTCCGGCAGCTCCGCTACGGTAGAAATCGCCGCATCCTCGCGAGACCTCTTCTCACGTTGGTCGGTCGCCCGGCCATGCTTGCTGTCCCAGACCGCGTCCGCCTCGACATCCGCGTTCGCCATCATGAACGGTCTCGGCTTTCGCCCCTTGCCGCTGGCGATCTGATCCATACTGCGGCCTGAGGCGACAGAGGTTGCATTTTCCTCCAGGATCGCCGCGCCATTCTCTTCGACCGAATGATTGTCGTGATGCTTGATCAGCAGCCAGTTGGTTCGCGTGCCGCCGTCGCGTTCGTTACGCATCCGGACCAGAACGAAGCTGCCTTTGAGACGCTTACCCTCAAGCGTGAACTTGAAGTCGCCCTTCCTGAGAGCCTCTTGGGGTGACATCCTGCCTTCCGGCTCCCAATAGCCGCGATCCCACAACATGACTGTGCCGCCGCCATATTGGCCCTTCGGGATTGTACCTTCGAAATCGCCGTAGTCGAGAGGATGGTCCTCCACCTCGACGGCCAGCCGCTTGTCGTGCGGATCGAGCGACGGCCCTTTGGTCACCGCCCAGGACTTGAAGACGCCATCGAGTTCAAGCCTCAGATCATAGTGAAGCCGGGTCGCGTCATGCTTCTGGATCACGAACCGCCGGCGGTTCGACGGCTTGACGTGCGCCTCGCCGCTCGGTTCGCTGGTCTTCTGGAAATCGCGCTTGGCGCGGTATTTTGAAAGGTTGTCGGCCATGCTCAGCGACTCGATACATTGAGCGCCCCGGCTTCTCCCAGACTGCGCTGGACCGCGGCGGCCTGGCTGGATGCGATATCCGCTGAGACCTCGATCTCTCCTCGGAGGGGGGCGTCACGGCGAGCGCCCTGGTCATGAGAGGCATCCCCGCCCGATGGCGCCGAGCCGGCAGTGTTCCGGTCGCTTGCCGACCGAACGAAGATGTCGGGTCTCGAGATACCATGCTGCTGAACGAGGTGTTCGACCGCCAGATCAGCTGCTGCTCGCGTGTCGAACGTCGCCCGGATCGTGGTCGTGCTGTTGTCCGCCATAGGGCTGTCTCCTGATGTTGATCTCCACAGGACGTCAACGCCGTCGGCCGCTCGTAGTTTCCCGGCGCGACCCTTGCGTTCAACGAAATGGTTGATATGGCGGCGCAGCATGCTATGTTCCCTTTTTGTTTCGGCGGCGATCTCCGATTGAGGCCGATTCCATCTCGATCGCCCTGAAGCCGCCATGAACGACCTGAGCTCGACCCCAGTCCGAAAAATCATTCATGTGGACATGGATGCTTTTTATGCGTCGGTCGAGCAGCGCGATAACCCGCAATTGCGCGGCAAGCCGGTTGCCGTCGGCTACGCGGCGGCGCGTGGCGTTGTGGCGGCGGCCAGTTACGAGGCCCGAAAATTCGGCGTCCACTCGGCCATGCCGTCGGTCACCGCCAGGCGCAAATGTCCAGATCTGATATTCGTGCCGCCGCGCTTCGATGTCTACAGGGCGGTGTCCCAGCAGATCCGTGAGATCTTCGCCGAATACACGGCCTTGATCGAGCCGCTCTCACTCGATGAAGCCTATCTTGATGTCACCCACAATCTCAAAGGCATGGAGATTGCCACCGCGATCGCGGTGGAGATCCGCGGTAAGATCAAGCAGGTCACCGGCCTCAATGCGTCGGCTGGGATTTCCTACAACAAGTTCCTCGCCAAGATGGCAAGCGACCTCAACAAGCCAAATGGCCAGGCCGTCATCACACCAAAGAACGGGCCTGCCTTCGTTGAGGCCCTTCCCGTGAAGAAATTTCATGGCGTCGGACCGGCAACGGCCGAAAAGATGCATCGGCTCGGCATCGAGACGGGCGCGGACCTCAAGGAGCAACCGCTCGATTTTCTCACCCAGCATTTCGGGAAGTCGGGACCGTATTTCTATGGCCTCGCCCGCGGCGTCGATAATCGCCAGGTCAAGCCGGACCGGGTGCGGAAATCGGTCGGTGCCGAAGACACGTTCGCTGAGGACATCCATTCCTACGAGCCCGCCCGGGAACGTCTTCAGCCGCTGATCGAAAAAGTCTGGGGCTATTGTGAGGTCAACGAAATTGGTGCGAAGACGGTGACACTCAAGGTCAAATACGCCGACTTCATCCAGATTACTCGCAGCAGGACCGTTCCATCAGCACTGCCGGCGATCACCGATCTTGAGGACGTCGTCGCCCTCCTTCTCGCGCCAATTTTCCCGCCGCGCAAAGGGATACGCCTGCTCGGCGTATCGCTGTCTTCGTTGGAACGGCGGGCACCTGTCATGCAACCGCAGTTACGGCTGGCGCTTTAGTGCGCCTTGCTGATGATGAGGCCGGCCGAGAGCGGTGGGACTAACAGCCGACTATGCGGGGGTGTCGCCACACCGTCCCTCGTGCCGCGTGCGCGGGTCATCGGCGCCATGCGGATGCGGCGCGGTGCCTGATTGCTCTGACCTCTCTCGCATCAAAAAGAATGGGTACCTCACTTCCTCTGAGAACTGTTCGGTATCAGACCAGACGCGATCCGCCGTCGATGTTGAGGACCGCCCCGTTCATCCATCCATTCGCCATCAGAAAGACGACCGCATCGCCCGCCTCCTCCGGTGTTCCGAGACGATGGAGCGGCAGCGTCCGGGTGAGCGCTTCGACATAGGCCTGCCTGCCCTCACCGAGCGTTTTCGAAAGGATCGGGGTGTCGATGGGACCTGGCGACAGCGTGTTGACCCTCCGCGGGGCGAGCTCGACGGCAAGGCCGCGGGCAAAGGCTTCCATCGCGGCCGAAGCAGCGGCAAGCACCGCTGTTCCGTAGGCGTTCGGACGGTCCGCCAGCGCTCCTGAGATAAAGGTGATCGAGGCGTCGGAAGCGAGGTTGTCTCCGAGCGCCCGGAGAACATGAATCGATGCCCAGATCCGCTCTTCGAAGGCGCGCCGCAGATAGATGACGTCAGCCTCAAGAACCTTGCCGGCGACAAAGGATCCTGCCATCAGGACGAGATGGTCGACATGTTCGATGTCGGCGAGTGCTGTATAGATCGCGTCAGTGTCCGTGACGTCGGCAGCTCGCCAGCCGTCGAAGGCGTTTCCCGCTGCCACGTTTCGGGTCCGCTCACGGTCGGAGCCGACGACCGTCACCTTCGCGCCGGCATCCCTCGCCTGTCGGGCTGTGGCCAATCCGATTCCGGAGGTGCCACCAACAATCAGAACATGCTTGCCAGCGAGCGGGCTCGTGTGGCTTTCGGATACTGCTGCCTCTGTCATTTTTCTCTCCTTGAAGCGTCACCGTCGGCGCGTTGAAGAAAGATTTAGATTAGCAATCACACCTTGATAATCGGGCCTCATTTCGCTTTACTCATTCCATGGTGGAACAAATTGGAATTGAGCGACTGACCGGGATAATCGCCTTTGCACGTGCAGCCTCTCTCGGAAGCTATACGGCAGCGGCCCGCTCTCTCGCACTCTCGCCGTCAGCCGTCAGCAAGAGCGTTCAGCGCCTGGAACAGTACCTTGGCATCAGCCTGTTCACGCGCACTACGCGGTCCCTGACACTTACCCCGGAAGGAAGGGATCTTCACGAGAGGGCCTTGCGGCTCCTCAGGGAGGCCGAGGAGATCGAGCAGGCTGCCGCGGCGGCGCGCGCTGAGCCTGCGGGCTTCATCAAGGTGACAGCGCCTCTTCCCATCGGCGCGCATATAATAGCCCCGGCCCTTCCCAGGTTTCGGGAACGATATCCCAAGGTGATCATCGACCTCAGGCTGGGCGACCGTTTCACCGACCTTGTCGAAGAAGGGATAGACGTCGCCATCCGCGTTGGAGAACCGGCGGACTCGCGGCTGATCGCAAGAAAGCTTGCCCCCAACAGAATCTGCGCCTTTGCCTCTCCATCCTATCTGGCAACGCGGCGCCGGCCGGAACGGCCGGAAGACCTCGTCGACCACGACTGCGTCAACTTCCGGTATCAGAGCAGCGGTCAAACCCTGCGCTGGCCTTTCAAGGTCGGAGACAAGGTGATTGAGATCGTACCCAACGCCGTGACGATCGTCGACAACAGCGACGCCGTCGCGGCAGTTGTCGCTGCCGGCGGCGGTGTCGGGATTTCGCCCACATATATCGCAGCGCCTTACCTGCGGCGGGGGCAGCTGGTACCTGTCTTGAAGGAATTCGCAGTCGACAGAAGCAGCATCACAGCCTACTGGCCGGAGAGCCGCAGGGGTAACCCGAACGTCAAGGCGTTCGTGTCTTTTCTAGGTGAAATTTTTCCTTCGCCTACGGCCTGGGACGCGGTGTTCTCGTCTGTCTCCTGATGCTGGAAGAGGTGACCGACGGCCCCGGCACTCCTCTAAAATTCTCCGCCCCGGCATGGGCTGATCGCCGAAATCGAAACTAACATTGCCCGGTCCACAAATTACCGCCGCGTCGTCGTCACGACCCTATGATATCGCGCCGCGAAGGCGGTTCCGGCACGTGGTCCCTCCCGACATCGCGCTCTGTTGTTCCAAATCAGAATACCAACCGCACTTTCTTCATCACGCAGCCCGCGCCGCTTTACTCCAGCAGCTACTGAAAGCACCCTGACGTTCAAAGCACAACTAGAAGGGGCGCAAAACCGGATTCACTATGACAGGTTCTTGGATTTACCTGGTGGACCGGTTGGTTAGCCCGATCGCCTCGTCTCTCTTCACCCTGCCTCGACACCAAAGGGAATAAGCCGAGTGATGACTCTGGCATATATTTATAAAAATCAATCGCATACTCCCACACACAATGGCGGGAACAAAAATCGCCACTGCGGGTTTTCACCGCATGGATCTTCTTGATCCGCAAACAGAGGAAACATCATATGAAAAAGACTGCGTTGGCAGCGGCAATTCTTGCCGCCTATACCGTTGCCGCTTTAGCCCAGACCCCGCCGGCTTCGTCTCCGGATGGAAATACACCTGCAGTTGCAACCCCGGATACCAAAAATCCGACGGCGCCCGTTGAGGGTGCCAATAGCTTTACCGAAGGTCAGGCGAAGGATCGCATTGAGAAAGCGGGCTACACCGACGTCAAGGATCTCAAGCTTGATGACAAGGGGATCTGGGTGGCCTCCGGCATGAAGGATGGGAAAGCCGTCTCCATTGCCCTCGATTATCAAGGCAACATCGTCGCCAAGTAACCCCAAGGAGAAGCATGATGAGAACTGTAACCGGACTTTTCGACGACTACTCGGACGCTCGTATCGCCGTCAGCAAATTGGAAGCGGCAGGCGTTCCCTCAAGCGATATCAGTATCGTCTCCAACAAGGCTGGCCGCATTGATAGGGATTCCGACGTTGGCGAGGATGCCGCGACCGGCGCTGGTCTTGGTGCTGCCGTCGGAGGCGCCGGCGGCCTGCTCACGGGGCTGGGCCTGATGGCCATCCCTGGCGTCGGACCGGTGGTTGCTGCAGGCTGGCTTGCCGCGACCGCGGCCGGGGCTGTCGCCGGCGCCGTCGCCGGGGGTGCCGTTGGTGGCCTGATCGGTGCACTCACCGACTCCGGTGTTTCGGAAGAAGATGCTCACCTCTATGCCGAAGGTGTCCGCCGAGGTGGCAGCTTGGTCACGGCCAAGGTCGACGATGCCCGCGCCTCCGAGGCGCGTGCTATTCTCCAGAGTTCAAACTGGGTCGACCCGGTCGAACGTCGGCGTGCCTATACCGAGCAGGGATGGACCCGGTTTGACGACACGCTCGATCCCTATTCTCCTGAGCAGATTGCGCAAGAGCGGGACCGGTACCGTCGGACCGCCATCTAACCAGCATCGAGCCAACCCTCCTCGCTCTTGGCAAGGAGGGTTGAAGCTGATCTGACGCATCTCTCCCTATCGAGACCATTAACCCGATATGGTCATCGCCTTGGGCAAACCCAGCTCGGTCTCAAAGACGTCGTTCGTGGCGTCCGTCCGTTCGATCATCAGGGAAAGCGCGCCTATGCCGGACCTCGCCTCTGATGAGGCGAGGTCACCGCTGATACCTTAGATGACAGCCATGCGCGCCGGCCAGGCCGGATGCTCGGTCGGCTTCCTCTTCAACGGAACGAGAACGGCCGGCATGCCGGCTTCGAGACAGGCCGCCACGAAGGCCTCGCGTGCGACAATGCGGGGGGTGGTGCCGTTGAGGGCGCCGCGGCAGGTCTTCACCGCGCGCTGATGGCGCTCTCCGTGACGCAGCGGCCATTCGTTTTCGAGAAAGTCCAGGGCGTCATATGCCCCTGTGAAAGTCCGCTCCAAACCGCACTGCAGCCGGATTCTTATAGGCCGGGTCCATGGAACATCGTTCTGCGGCATATTTTCCTCCTTTCATGCCACTAATGATCCTGACGAAATGATATTGTTAGGGGAAGCCGATCATTCAAGGACCGCCACAACCATCAAGGAACCCATTAAATCATAGCGCCATCCCCGCGGTCGGCGGCGCCCTAGAACAGGATGAAACCTGTAGCCCTCGGGAGGGATCAGGCGCATCATATGATCATGAAACTCTTTTCCAGCTCCAGCCGCTCCCGTGAGCGTTTTCTCGAAGCCATCCTCCAGAGCGCGATCGAATATGCGATCATCTCCATGGACCTGGATGGGTTGGTGACCACCTGGAATGAGGGCGCGCGACGGCTCCTCGGATGGGAGGAGGCCGAGATTATCGGCAAACCTGCAGCCGTAATTTTCACGCAGGAAGACCTGCAGGCTGGGATTGTCCAACGGGAGATGACCGCTGCTTTAGCGGAGGGCCATGGCAATGATGAGCGCTGGCACGTTCGCAAGGACGGCTCCCGGTTCTGGGCGTCGGGTCAGATGATGGCCTTGACGTCGGATGACGGCGAAGTCGAGGGCTTTGTGAAGATTCTGAGAGATCGTACCGAGCAGAGAGAAAACGAGGAGCGGCAACGCGTCCTGATGCACGAACTTTCTCACCGCATGAAGAATACGCTGACCGTCGTTCAGGCTATCACCAGTCAATCCTTCCGAAACGCCGGCTCCATGGAGGATGCGGAACAGGCGATCTCGGCACGGATCAATGCTTACTCGAAAGCGCACGACATTCTGCTACAGCAGAATTGGTTAAGTACGACCATGGCGACGATCGTCGAGGCGACCGCGATTAATCTTGGACTTGAGACGTCAGGACGGTTCAAAGCGAACGGCCCCGCGGTTGAATTGGGTCCACAGGCTGCCCTTTGCTTCTCCCTCGTGCTGCACGAACTTGTCACCAACGCCCACAAGTATGGTGCACTATCTGCAGATACCGGGACTGTCGAAATCGACTGGTCCGTGCGCGATGAGGCGGGCGACAAGCGCCTGAACTTCAATTGGCGGGAGGTTGGAGGCCCGGCGGTAGAAGCTCCGACCAAGAAGGGTTTCGGCTCCCGGCTCATCAGCTCCAGCCTTTCCGCCTTTGGAGAGGTCGCCGTTGATTTCGCGACGACAGGGCTCGTCCTGAGGATGGATGCATCGCTCCAGAAGCTGCAATACAAAAACTATTCCGACAGCGAAGAATAACTTGATTTCAAAGCCATGAGGCCCTCGACAAAGCAAAGCCTCCCCTTGGATGGATGGAAAAGAGGCGATCCGGCTTAACCGGAGCGCTTGGCGTCGTCGCTCCGGAATCAATCTCTCTATCTGAAGTCATCGGTGCACGACATTTAATGCGGCTATTCGAGCCGCTGGCCAGGTTGTTGTTCCTTTCTAGTGCGTTAGGCCGCAGATCAGGTTGCGGCGCCTGCTGATCGGCAAAGGCTCGGCCGACATGGCGATCCGCCGCTCCGGCCGCAATGTCGTCGTAGACGTCATCGGCCGCAAGGGTGACATTCGCGTGCTTGCGACGGCATGACCGGCTGGGTCATGGCGCGGCAGTGGCAACCAATTTCATTTGTCCTGCTCTTCGTCGTCGGCGGAGAGCAACTCAACGAGCGCGGCAACCTTGCCCGTCGGCAGACGCCGACCTTCGCCCATCAAGGCCTCGTCGTTGTTGGCCCATGCAAATGCCTCGGCGAGTTCAGCCGGGGTTGCGCCTGTCGCGATGATCTCGGCCACCAGCGTTTCATCGGCAGGCCCAAGGATGGCGAGGACGTTATCCGAAGTCATGATCATAGTCATTTCTCCCTCTTTCCACCGCGGCTTGAATATGGTGGTTCCTGGGAAAAATTCAATTTTTTCCGCCGAGAAATTCCACTTCCCTTGAAATTCTAAGACACTGAATTATATCAATATTAGTCGATTGCCCTATGGGATCGACATCAGGTCCAGGAGACGCCTCGTGGCTCTTGGCGTCTCCTTGTATCCATGTTGCTTATAAGGAGGATATGGCTATGAGGACAAACCTCGATTTCTCGCCCCTGTTCCGATCGAGCGTCGGCTTCGACCGGATGTTGAACGCGCTTGAGGCTGCAAGCCGCGCTGAGACCAGCGACGGTTGGCCGCCTTACGATATCGTCAAAGCCGGCGAGAATGAGTACCGCATTGTCATGGCAGTGGCGGGCTTCTCAAGGGACGACCTCGCGATGACCCAAGAGCAGAACATGCTCATCGTCTCAGGACAGAAGGCGAACGGCGATGACGTCCAATATCTGCATCGCGGCATCGGCAGCGGCTCGTTCCAGCGTCGCTTCGAACTGGCCGACCACGTCAGGGTCGTGCGTGCGGGTCTCGTCAACGGCCTGCTCATCATTGATCTCAAGCGCGAAATCCCCGAAGAGATGAAGCCGCGCCAGATCGAGATCCAAACCGGCCAGACAATGCCGAAGGCCGAGACCAAGCAGATCGAGGCCAATCAGCAGGCGGCTTAAGCCTTCCTAGCAGACCGCTAACAAGGCGCCGGGCATGGTCCGGCGCCGGCAGGAAAGCTTTGCCGACCGAACAACAGAAAGGAGAAGAACATGAGTGTTCGTGATCTAATTCCCTGGGGCCGCAACAATGGCAACCAGGTTCCAAGTCTCTTCCGCGATGACGACGGTGATCCCTTCCTGTCGCTTCATCGTGAGGTGAACCGTTTGTTCGATGACGTCTTCCGCGGCTTCGGCTCCGGCCTGGCGCACCGCGGCAACAGCGCCACGTCCGGGGGCGCCTGGCCGAGTGTCGAGATCTCCGACACCGACAGGGAGATCAAGGTGACGGCCGAGGTCCCCGGCCTTGAGGAAAAGGACATCGAAGTTCTGCTCCATGACGGCGTGCTGACGCTAAAGGGCGAAAAGCGCTCAGAGAGCGAGGATAAGGATCGCCAGTTCTCCGAGCGCTACTACGGCCGCTTCGAGCGCCGAATTCCACTTGGCGTCGAAGTCAAGGAGGACCACGTTGAGGCTACCTTCAGGAACGGCGTGCTGACCGTCAGCTTGCCTAAGACCGAAAAGGCGCAGTCACAGGTCAAACGCATCGCCATCAAGAGTTGATCGAAGCAAATGCGCGGCCGGCCACGTGCCGGCCGCCATAAATCTTTCGCTGCGGCGGCGCCTGCGGGATTGTCAAAGGATCGAGACAACGGCTTAACCTTGCCAATAAGCGCGAGCTTAAAGCAGCACGAACGTATCTTCGGGGGCTATCTTTTGCCGGCCAAACATCGATTGCAGGATAATCGCATCACTTAGCATGATCCAGGGGAGCGTCATACGAAGGCGAGCGATCGGCCGGGATTTCAATGTTGATAAGCAGGCCTTCATTCCCCCAGTTTCTCTCGATGCGCCCTTTAAGCTGTTTTTCGACCATTGCACCGACAATCACGGTTCCGAAACCTCGTTTTGCCGATTTAGGTGGAATGCCGGTGCCCACCTCCTGCCATCGGATGTTAAGGCCTGTGCCCAACGGTCCGGGCTTCCAACTGATTGAAAGTGTGCCCCGCGCAACGGCAAGAGCGCCGTGACGGGCCGCGTTTACAGCAAGTTCATGGAATACGAGCGCAAGCGGCTGAACAACCGGGGCCGGCAGTCTGATATCCGGCCCGCTGAAAGAAGCGCGGGCTGCTGCGAATGGGGCCACCTGCTGGCGAACAATCTCCTCAACGGAAATGCTCGTCCACCTTCGCTCAGCAAGCAAGCCGTGGGCACGCGCGAGCGCTTGGACGCGATGTTGAATTGAGGCAGCATAAAGGGCCGGGTCCTCGGCATTGCTGAGGCGGACGATGCTATCGACGATAGCCAGCACATTCTTCGCGCGGTGATCGACTTCCCTGAGCAGACGATGCTCGGAGGCTTCGAGTGCTTCAATGCGACGATAGTCCGTTATGTCGATTTGAGACCCGAAGACATACAAGATCTGCCCGTCATCTCCATGTACCGGACTAAGATGAAGGCGGTTCCAGAACTGCTCCCCGCTTTTCTTATAATTGAGGATTTCTACATCCACCTCGCGCTCGTCAGCGATGCCGGCACGAATTTCTGCCACGGCAGTTGGTGAAGTAGCGGGGCCTTGCAGGAAACGGCAATTGCGGCCAAGCACCTCTTCGGCAGCATAACCAGTCAGTTCGAGGAATGATTTGTTTGCGAGCACGATCGGCAGATCCGGGGCGCGGGCGTCGGCGACGACCATCGGCATTCTGGTGCGTTCAAAGGCGATCGCCGCCAGCTCTTTCCGATCGGCGGAGGCCACTTTTGACGATGCGGAGGGCAAATCGCCGTGGAGTTTTCTCGTTGAATGGCTTGTCATGCTTCTACGCCTTACTGTGACGTCGCACGATAACGCGGTTCGCATTCCTTTGTTTCCGATGTGGCCACCGGTTTGGGATTTGCCACGGCTTCCCGCAGCTGCGACCTTGGCGCGTGCCAATAAACGGGCAATATCAAGGATGTCAACATGCGGGTGGCAGGGTCTTGCTTCCCAAGCAACACCGAGCGCGATCCTGAAGTCGCCGAACGAGGGTCTGGCGGTCCCTACGTGTTGCAACGTTATTCTGGCCACCAAACCGGCATCAGGCTTTCCACGAACATCACCATTACGAGAGTCAGGTAGATTGCCCATCCGATTGCCAGACGAAACGGTCTAAGCAGGCGGGCAATACGAACGAGCAGGCGATCTGCAAAGCCTGCGTCGGGGGAACATCCCCTGTCGGCGACGCGCCTCAGCTTTGGCATTGCGGCTCAGCCACAACCTTCATTAACGTGGCTTCCCATCGGATTCTTCTCCTGCCTGAGTGAACTTGCGAAGTCCTGCAACTGCGAAGGATGCGAGTTCATGAGCAGATGGCTCAGAGTGGTTCGAAGGCAGGGCGCCAATAAATCTCGGATCCCACACGGAGATGATTGAGGCGCAAAAGCAGGAGGCGAGCGCATCAACATTCCTCGGAACGAACTCTCCAGTCGCGATGCCGTCGGAAACGAGCTCCCCCACCGTCGCCTTAAGTCGCATGAGATGGATTCTGAAGGATGGCCAGGTGCCTTCAGCGGCGAGAACAGCGAGGCTGAACATCTGGATGTCGCTGTCACATGCCTGCAGAATTAGGTGGTGTTGTCCGAGCCTGGCAGCGAAGCGCCACTAGCCGGTTTCGCACGCAAACTTGCCAACTGACGAAAGACGATGGGATCTACAAACTAAGCATCCCACACCGTTCCTCGTCTGGATGCCCCACCCAATCCTGACTGCCAGGCTAGCTTGGTGACAGGATCGCATCACGAGATGGCAGACAAAAACTCCTCCGTCTTAAAGAGTTGAAGTTGAACCGAGAAACGGTCACCCAACAGATCGATAGCGGCATCGTGTGTTTCATCGGCGCCGCTGCACACGGCATCGCTGAGCACAATGACGTGGAAACCGAGGTCGATCGCGCCCAGCACGGTGGTGAGCACACAGACGTCGGTTTCGCCTCCGGTTACGACGAGCGAAGTCGCCCTTTCCTGGTGAAGATGCGCGAACAATCTGCCATCGATCCACGGCGAATAAGTCGATTTGTCGTAGACGCGTGCTGGTGGCACAAGCTTTTGCAGCGAGGGGGCTAGTCCAATCAGTCCCTCGGGCAAATGCTCGCCCGTCATCATCCACCATTTCCGGTAGTAGTCTCTCCAGGAACCGAAGGCGTCTTCGGCCCGGACTGGGGGAACGAAACGCGTAAAAATCGTTCGTTCCGCATGATACCGGGCGATCTCAAGGAGTTCTGGAAGCACCCGTTTCATCCAAGGCACATTCCACGGCGTGTCTTCAATGAACATGCGCTGAGCATCGACGCAAATATGCCGCCAGTTCCCAATGTCTTTCATAAGCACTCTCATGAATACCGCACCCGGCGAGCCACCGCCGGCCAGTTCTACAAGGCGGCTTCTGCGTCGGAACCAGCGCTCAGGCTACGCCTTTGCCACCGGTGATGCCGTAGACTTCGCCATTGATAAAGCTTGCTTCCGACGAGGCAAGCAGCACGAAAACAGGCGCCAGTTCTACCGGTTGACCGGGACGGCCAAAGTCGCTGTCCTTGCCGAAATTCTTCACCTTTTCCTCCGGCTGTCCACCACTCGGCTGAAGAACCGTCCAGACCGGTCCGGGCGCCACGACGTTGGCGCGGATGCCGCGCTCGATCAGTTGTTTGGCGAGCGCTTTGGTATAGGCGACAATACCCGCCTTTGTCGTCGCGTAGTCGAGTAGGATCGGCGACGGCTGATAGGCCTGGATGGAAGCGGTTGTGATGACCGCCGATCCCGCGGGCATATGGGGAACGGCAGCCTGAGCGATCCAGTGGAGCGCGTAGAGATTCGTCTTCAATGTCTTGTCGAAATCTTCCGTCGACAACTCCTCGATCTTCTCGCGGTACTGCTGACGGCCCGCATTGATGACAAGGATATCAAGACCGCCAAGCTCGGAAACGGTCTTTGCGACCAGCTCCCGGCACCAGGCTTCCTCCTTGACGTCGCCTGCCAAAGCCGTCGCCTTTCGGCCTTCAGCCTCGATAAGACTGATCACCTCTCTCGCATCTGCCTCTTCTTCCGAAAGATAGGCGATGGCGACATCCGCACCCTCGCGGGCAAAAGCGATGGCAGCGGCGCGGCCGATTCCGGAATCGCCACCAGTCACAAGCGCCTTGCGTCCTGTCAGTCTGCCGGAACCGCGATAGCTTTTTTCACCATGGTCCGGAGTGGGGTTCATCCTTCTTGCAAGCCCTGGAGCCGGTTGTGGTTGATCGGGAAAGGGAGGCGCGGGGTAAATCTTTCGAGGATCCTTCAACGTATGATCGTTCATCATGGACACCGGACATTCGTGTGGTTGGGAATGCGATAATCGCTGGACCCGAACGCGCTTGCGTTTGCTTTGTTCCTTGAGTGGACCCGCCCCTCCTTAACGACCGTTTCGTCGCGATCCAGAAAGAGGGAGGAAACGTCGGATCCGAACGGCGTCCCTCGTGGATGGGAAAGCTCGCGATCACGATTTCCGGTAGCGGAACTTTAAAATTCTCGTCGATCTCCACGAGCTCTGCATGAAGATCGCCGATGACCAGGTCGGCCGGGAACAAAGACTACGGTTTAAAGTTGAGGGGCATCAACCACGTAACGTCAGTTTCTGACAGGAGGTCTTTCATGGGTCGCGGTATTCTGCTTTGGCTGCTTGGTGTTCCACTGCCGATCATCATCCTTCTTGCTCTGTTTATGCGATAGGAACAGATCATGTCGGTTTCAATGACAGGTTCCGGAGAGATTGCCACTCCGGTCGAATCCTCCAAATCCGCCATGACATGGGGGCCCATCTTCGCAGGCGCCGCGGCGGCCATCGGCGTGACCCTCATCCTTTTGCTTCTCGGATCTGGGGTTGGGTTGACGATGGTGTCACCCTGGTCGGGGCAAAGCAGTTCGCTCGGCACGGTCGGAGTAACGGCGGCGATCTGGCTCGTTGTCGTGCAGTGGCTTTCTTCCGCGCTAGGAGGTTATATTACTGGCCGGCTGCGCACGAAGTGGGCGGCCGTCCACACTGATGAGGTGTTCTTCCGTGACACGGCGCATGGCTTCATCAGCTGGGCGCTGGCAACGATCTTCGTTGCCGGATTTCTAGCCTCGTCGCTGACCTCGCTTGCCGGTGCAGGCGCACAAGCCGTGGGTTCGGCCGCCACGGCCGCAGGCACGGCAGCGGCATCATCGACTTCGTCGCCTGTAGACCTCTCAACCGCCTATTTTACCGACGCATTGCTGCGTCCGGAACAGGCCCGGGCGACGGCAGCGACCAATGATGCTGCGGCAACAACGGAAATCTCCCGTATCCTCCTCAAGGGTGCAGCCGCCGGTCAGATCCCGGACGACGACAAGGCCTATCTTGCCACCGTCGTCGCTGCACGGACCGGCCTATCCGAAGCCGATGCACGCAGCCGCGTGGATACGGTGCTGAAGCGTATCGACGACGCCAAGGTTGCCGCCCAGAAAGCGGCCGACGAGGCACGCAAGGCGGCCTCTACCGCGGCCTTGCTCGGCTCGTTGTCACTTCTGATCGGAGCCTTCATCGCCTCCGCCGCTGCTGCGTTTGGCGGATCGCAACGCGACGAAGAGGAAGACCTGCTCGTCAGGCCCAGGCTCTGAGAACCGGCGGAAATCGGGGCGCGGGGTCGAAAGCTCCGCGCCCGCTTTATGTGAGCATCGGCGTCGCTGCGCGCCTTAAGAGACGCGCGGTGCTGCAGGTGGCGAGTTTATTTCGCCTCGAACGGAACATGTGGCCAATTTTGAGCTTCGGTTAAGTCAAACCCTTTCCGGAGAAAATAGATGGCCAAGAAGACGTCCAAAACCGCGCCCGCAGACAATCCAACGATCCATGATCAGAAACTGCACCGGGGGGCAGGCGGTGAGCTTCATCAGCTTGCCGAAGACGGGATGCCGGTACTGACGACAGCGCAAGGCGGCCCCGTCTCGGACGATCAAAATACCCTTCGTCTCGGCGCCCGCGGCCCCGCCCTCCTCGAGGACTTCCATTTCCGCGAAAAGATCTTTCATTTCGACCACGAGCGCATCCCCGAACGGGTCGTGCATGCGCGCGGATACGGCGCCCACGGCTACTTCGAAACCTACGAATCCCTGGCAGCCTATACCCGCGCCGATCTTTTCCAGAGGCCTGGCGAAAAGACGCCGGCCTTCGTCCGGTTTTCGACCGTCGCCGGCAGCAAGGGTTCCTTTGATCTGGCGCGCGACGTGCGCGGTTTTGCGGTGAAGCTTTATACGCAGCAGGGAAATTGGGATCTGGTCGGCAATAACATTCCCGTCTTCTTCATTCAGGATGCGATCAAATTTCCCGACGTCATTCATTCCGTAAAGCCGGAACCCGACAAGGAATTTCCGCAGGCGCAGTCGGCGCATGACAATTTCTGGGATTTCATCACGCTGACACCCGAAAGCATGCACATGATCATGTGGGTGATGTCGGATCGCGCCATTCCGCGCTCGTTCCGGTTCATGGACGGTTTTGGCGTTCATACCTTCCGCTTCGTCAATGCCGCGGATGAATCGACCTTCGTCAAATTCCACTGGAAACCGAAACTCGGCCTGCAGTCCGTTACATGGAACGAGGCAGTCAAGATCAATGGCGCGGATCCGGACTTTCATCGCCGCGACCTCTGGCAGTCGATCCAGTCGGGGGCCTTCCCGGAATGGGAGCTTTGCGTGCAGTTGTTCGATCAGGACTTCGCCGACGCATTCGACTTCGACATCCTCGATCCGACGAAGATCATTCCCGAAGAGATCCTTCCGGTCAAACCGATCGGCCGTCTCGTGCTCGACCGAATGCCCGAGAACTTTTTCGCGGAAACCGAGCAAGTCGCCTTCATGACGCAGAACGTGCCACCCGGTATCGATTTCAGCAACGATCCGCTTCTGCAGGGACGGAACTTCTCCTATCTCGACACACAGCTGAAACGCCTGGGAGGTCCGAATTTCACCCATCTGCCCATTAACGCACCGAAGTGTCCCTTCCACAATTTCCAGCAGGATGGCCACATGGCGATGCGCAATCCTGTCGGACGCGTCAATTACCAGCCGAACTCCTGGAATCAGGGACCGCGGGAATCGCCGGTTCAGGGCTACCGGCACTGCCCCGCCGAAGAACAGGGTTCCAAAGTCCGGCTGAGGCCGGAAAGCTTTGCCGATCACTACAGTCAGGCCCGGCAGTTCTACATCAGCCAGACTCCGCCGGAGCAACGCCATATCGCCGCGGCACTCATCTTCGAGCTGAGCAAGGTCGAGACACCAGTCATTCGCGAGCGCATGGTCTCACATCTGATGAACATCGACGAGACGCTGGCCAGCAAGGTCGGCCACGCCCTCGGCTTCAAATCGATGCCGAAACCTGCCGATGCCGCCATGCCGACGCGGCAGGATCTCGAGCCGTCGCCGCCACTCAGTATCATCGAGCGCGGTCCGAAGCGGTTCGAAGGACGCAAGCTCGGCATTCTTGTCAGCGACGGCACTGATGGCGTTATCTTCAACGCGCTGCTTGCCCAAATCACCGAGCAGAAGGCAACCTTCGAAGTGATCGCGCCAAAGATCGGCGGC
Source organism: Rhizobium fabae (assembly GCF_003985135.1). Lineage (NCBI taxonomy): Bacteria > Pseudomonadati > Pseudomonadota > Alphaproteobacteria > Hyphomicrobiales > Rhizobiaceae > Rhizobium > Rhizobium fabae. Next base: position 63,270 of record NZ_ML133656.1, on the reverse strand, counting down.
GTCACACTTTCCGACGGCAAATGGATAGAGGCGCATCAGATGATCGACGGCGGACCTTCGGTGCTTTACGACGCCGTCGCCCTCCTTCCCTCGGCCGAGGGAACCGGTGATCTGCTGAAGGAGGCAACCGCCCGCGATTTCGTGGCGGACGCCTTCGTGCACTGCAAATTCATCGGTTTTGTGGAAACGGCGCTGCCGCTCATGCAGAAGGCAGGTATTGCCGACTCCCTGGACGAAGGCGTGATTGGGCTCGAATCGGCGAAGGATGTCACCGCCTTTATCGAGGCACTTGGCAAACTGCGGGTCTGGGGCCGGGAGCCATCGGTCAAATTGAATTGACCGTCGCCACGTTCGCCAGAGAACGGCTACTCGTCAGATAAAACCCGCGGAAACGCGGGTTTTATGTCATTCGCGACGCCCTATTTATTGAGCGTAGGTGGATAGGAACTTCTCTATCTTCCGTTTTACACGCGTTGGAGAGCCGTATGCGCAGGCGCTTTCGACAGATCTCTGATTTGGCCGTCTTATGGGCAGGGCATCGTGCGGTCCCTGTCACGCTGATTGCGTTCATAGCCCTATGGACGGCAGTGGGTCTCAGCCTTTCCTTCCCACGGCAGTGGTTTCTGCTGACCAACATGCTGGGGACTCTCATTATATTTTTTATTTTGCTGCTCCTGCAGCACTCCCAGAACCGGGATATGATGGCGCTTCATGCCAAGCTCGATGAATTGATCCGCTCAAGCAAGGCAGGAAACCACTGGATTGCGGCTGAGAAGAAAGATGCCGACGCAATCGAGGGGATGCGCCAGCAACATCACGGCCAAATCACGGAGAGTGCGAATTAGGCGGACGCTGACTCTGCAGCAGATTTCTCATCCGCTTTTTCCTCGACGCATTCGGCTTTTTCGGCAAGGGCCTTGCTCATTTCCCTGAGTTCGCCCTCCTCCAACTTTTCGATGCCGACAAACTTGTTGGCGGCCTGGCTCGTCAGGATGAGTTCGTCAAGCTTGGCCTGCAGAGCCTTTCCGTCACGGTTCTGGCTGTTCTGCAACACAAATACCATCAGGAAGGTGATGATGGTCGTGGTGGTATTGATCACGAGCTGCCAGGTTTCAGAATAGCCGAAAAAAGGGCCGGACACCGCCCAGACAAGCACGAGCGCCAAAGCCGCGACAAAGGTGAACGGCTTTCCCGAGAGATCGGCGACCATGGTTGCGAAGGAAGAGAAGAAGTTGGATTTGTTCGACATCTGTAAAGCCTCGTTCGATCGCAGCATCAGTACTGTCAATCGACAACATCAACTCCATTTCCAGGCCGAAGTTCCTTGCACACCGTGGTCGATCAAAACGTTGGACCACCCTGCCCGCAAGCGGATAGCCGGCACGTTGAAGGACATGCTTCACAAGCTAGGGCACAGCAGTGAAAGAGCTGGCCCCATGGGGTCGACGGCGCGCTTGTGGTAGCTTGGCAATTAGAAGCGGTAGGCCGCGTGATGCGGGCGCACAGCAGCAGACCGCCGTTCGGCCAGGGCTAGCCGGATTGGAGCCGACACGGGCGCCTTGCGGCTTTCTCGTGACCGTCGCCATTTCCCCTTACTCTTCTTCCCCTGGATATTGGGACTTCTTCAGAAGGTTGGCGAGATGCGCCGTGTTGCGCGTCAGCATCGATATCATTGTCTCAACGACCTCCGGGGTCCTTTTCAGATCGACGAAGTTGGTCGACCCCATGGCTTCGCCGACCCAGTAGGCCACTGCGTTGGCCGGGATTGTAAATCCGACATCATTAAGGGCCTGAAAGATCTCCGCCGACACGTGGTGAGCACCGTCCTCGTTGCCGACGACGGCCACAGCAGCGACCTTGCCATAGGACACCATGCGGCCCTGTTCGTCGGTTTCCTCGAGAAATGCGTCCATACGCTCCAGTGCCCGCTTGCAGATGCTTCCGGGCTGCCCGAGCCAGATAGGGGTTCCAACGAACAGGATATCGGCTTCCAGGATCTTTTTGCGGATGGCCGGCCAGGCATCGCCTTCGCCTTCATCGGACGTCACGCCCGGCTTAATATCGTGATCGGCAAGACGGATGGTCTCGGTTTTGACGCCATACTTCTTGAACTCTTCGGCAATGAGATCGAGCAATTTGCCGGTGGAGGATGCCTCAGAGGAATTCGAGGACTTCAAGGTGCCGTTCAAGGCGAGTGCTTTGAGAGACATGGTTGCTCCTGTCATATGGGAGGCAGACCGGCCCATCGTTCGAGTTTTCGGTGGGTATGGCTGCCTCCAGTTCGCGCAAGGCGAAACCGATGGTCAGCAGAGTTGTTCCCCGCACCCGCTGTCACGGAACAAACGTTTTGCGGTGCTGTTTCCGCTTGAGAAGCCACCAACCCAGAACATCAAAGGAATTTCATCATGAAGGCTGTGCGCATTCATCGCTTCGGCGGGCCGGAGGATATGGCGATCGAGGAGATCGATCGCCCGATCCCGGCCGCCAATGAAGTTCTCATCAAGGTCTTCGCCGCAAGCATCAATCCGGTCGATGTGAAGATGCGTGAGGGCAAATATCCGATCGTCACCGAGAAAGATCTTCCCTGCCGCGCTCAAGGAAAAGCATATCGTTTTCTTGGCGCGGCTTTCATTTCGGCCAATGGCGGGTTTCCAGGGAACAGTCAGGTCGAAAAACCGTTTTTACGCGGAAAGACCGTTCAGGAGATAGCCATGAAACGCCTAGCCATCGCCTCGCTTGCTCTCGCGCTTGCAGGTCCAGCCTTCGCACAGTCTGCGGCTGAGAAGACCGGCGTCAATTCCCTTATCGGCGTCGCGCCAAAGACGGAGGACTTCGTCAAGGAAGCCGCGACCAGCGACATGTTCGAGATCGCCTCGAGCAAGCTTGCCCTGGAACGCGGTGACGCTGCGACGAAAGCCTTCGCGCAGCAGATGGTGACCGACCATCAGAAGACCACCAACGAACTTAAGGGACTGGTGACAAGGGGAAAAGTCGCAGCGCCGCTGCCCACGGCCATGACGTCCAGTCAGCAGAGCATGCTCGACAAGCTGAACGGCCTCCAGGGAGCGGACTTCAACAAGCAATATCACGCCGATCAGGAAGCCGTGCATGAAGACGCCGTCGATTTGTTCAAGCGCTATGGCGATAAAGGCGATAATGCCGGCCTGAAAGCATGGGCTGCAACCACGCGCCCTGCCCTGGAACACCACCTGCAGATGGCGAAAGACCTCAACAAGTAGCGCCGAGGCGCTGTGGCAGAGGCGGCTCAGACAGATGAAGCAATTGAGACCACCCCAACTATCCAGGAGCTTCAACGTGAAAGAAAATGAAAAACCGTCTAAATCGCGGATCGAGCAGGATGCCAGAGGGCAGTCCGAAAGCAATCATGCTGGCGGATCCAACAATGGCGTCAGCAGCGCCAAACCGCGTGTCATCACCCGTTCCGACGACGCAACCGTCCACAAGAAAATGCCCGGCAAGAGCAAAGACACCAAGGACTGGGATGTCAATTACGATGAGCGCGACACGAATGAGGGCGAGTTTCGGGGATAGAGGCCCTGACGACGAGTGCCCGCCGTATCCAGCGAAAAGCGGACGCGCTGACACGGCATTTCGGCGCAGGGCGGAACTTGGTGGGGCATCAGGGGTTACTGCTTCCTGATGAGCTCCACCAACTGGAATTGGTTTTCCGTCTCACCGCGTGAGGCAAAGATGACATCGAAAGCACGTTCTCCCGAAATCAGGGCTTATTCTGGGCCAGCCGGCGGATGGGGTTCTGCAAAATCCGTCGCCGAGATCACGTTGAAGGAGCATGTCGCATTCCGGGGACCCGGGCTGCTGTCGACGCAAAATAAGCCGGAAGGTTATATGTGCGTGAGTTGCGCCTGGGCAAAACCTGCCAAGCCCCACCCGCTCGAATTCTGCGAGAATGGGGCCAAGGCCACGGCCTGGGAGGTGACCTCGCGACGCGCCGACCGGGCATTCTTCGATAAGCACCCTCTCCACGAACTGGAGACCTGGGAAGATCATGATCTCGAGGAACAGGGAAGACTGACGCATCCAATGCGTTGGGATCCAGCGACGGACAGATATGTTCCGGTCGCTTGGGCAGACGCGTTTGAAGAGATCGGTCGGGAACTGCGCGGCCTCGATCCTCATCAGGTCGATTTCTACACGTCAGGCCGCGCATCGCTCGAAACGAGCTACATGTACCAACTGTTCGCGCGTATGTACGGCAGCAATAACATGCCCGACAGCTCCAACATGTGCCACGAGAGCTCCTCGGTAGCCCTCCCGGAAAGTATCGGGGCATCTGTCGGCACCGCCGTTTTGTCCGACTTCCAGAACACCGATTGCATTTTCTACATCGCGCAGAACGTCGGTACGTCCTCGCCGCGTTTGCTCCACGATCTGCAGGACGCCGTCGATCGTGGGGTGAAGATCGTCACCTTCAATCTGCTGCGGGAACGCGGGCTCGAGCGATTCGTCAACCCGCAATCGCCTTCGCAGATGCTCACGGGTAAAGAGACAAAAATCTCCTCCGAATATTATCAGGTAAAGAACGGCGGTGATATCGCGGCGCTGTTCGGCGTTTGCAAGGCACTGATCGAGGCGGATGATGCCTTGAAGGCATCCGGGAAAAGTAGCGTCGCGGGGGACGACGGGAAACCAAAAGATCCGGACAACGCAGCCATGGTCGCCTTTGCCGCATCGATTTTAGCGGCCGACAAGAAGCATGTTCTCGACCATGACTTCATCAGGGAGCACACCACGGGGTTCGAGGAGTTTGCGGAGGCCGCACGCGGGCATCAGTGGGAGGAACTAGAGCGGGTCTCCGGCCTTAGCCGTTCTCAGATGACGCAGGCTGCAGACACTTACGCGAAATCCGATGCGGTGATGATGGTCTATGGCATGGGCCTGACGCAACAGCTTATGGGCGTCCAAAATGTCCACATGGTCTGCAATCTCGCCCTACTGCGCGGCAATATCGGTAAATCGGGGGCCAATATCTGCGCTGTTCGCGGCCACTCGAACGTCCAGGGGCAACGAACTGTCGGGATCACCGAAAAGCCGGGACTGGCGCCGCTAGACAAGCTCTCCGAGCTCTATGGTTTTGAACCGCCGCGCTGGACAGGCCGTTCGACCGTCGAGACGTGTGAGGCAATCATGCGCGGCCAATCGCGAGCGTTCATCAGCCTTGGCGGCAACTTCTTAAGAGCCGTGCCCGACACGGCAGCTATGGAAGACGGATGGCGCAAGCTGCATCTCAGCGTACAGATCGCCACCAAGCTCAATCGCAGCCATGTTGTCCACGGCGAGATCGCCTATCTCCTGCCGTGTCTCGGTCGCATTGAACTGGATGAGCAGATGACCGGACCGCAGGCAGTGTCGATCGAAAGTTCCATTGCCCATATTCATGGGTCACGCGGGAAGACGAAACCGGCAAGCCCGGAGCTTCTCTCCGAGCCGGCAATCGTCGCGGGCCTGGCAAAGGCTACGCTCGGCGAAACCAAGGTTCCCTGGGACGCCTGGGTCGGAGACTATGCCCAGATCCGCGATGCGATCGAGCGAACCTATCCGGAGACATTCAAGGACTTCAACAAACGGCTCTTTACGCCGGGGGGATTTGTTAGGCCGCTGCCGGCGCGCGAACGCAAGTGGGTCACGAAAAGCGGCAAGGCGAATTTCCTGACGCCGGAAAAACTGTTTCCCGAATTTTCGATATCGCAGGGCGCCGACGTTCTCCATCTGACGACCCTGCGGTCCAACGATCAGTTCAACACGACGATCTATGGCTACAGCGATCGTTTTCGCGGGGTGGAAGGGACGCGAAAAATTCTCTTTGTGAACCCGGAAGATATCGTCCGATTGGGTTTCGAGGATGGCGACCGCGTCGATGTGACGACCGCGATCGACGCGAACAATCTTCGCAAAGTGACGGCGTTTAGGATCGTCCCTTACGACATTCCCAAGGGCTGTTGCGGGGCGTATTATCCGGAAGCAAATCCGCTCTTTCCGCTGGCGCACCACGACCCGAAGTCAAAAACGCCCTCCTACAAGCTTCTTCCGGTGCGTCTCAGCCGATCGATCGAGATCTCACATGACAGCCCCGCCGGATGACGCCACATGAAGCCCGGGACGATCAACAATGCGAAGTGGCCGTTTCTGGCGACCTTCATTCTTCTGGTCGCCGCGGGCGCTTTCCTAGGCTGGGCTCGACAGCCACGGGAACTTCGTACCGATCCGCCCGTCGCCGCCGATCTCGACAGATTCCGGCTGATGCCGAACGGCATCAGCGGCACACCGCCTGAGAACTATTTCGCGCTCGGCAAGCTCTACGAAACCGATTCATATAATCTCAGCCAGGGCAAACGCCTCTACGCCTGGTTCGGCTGCCAAACGTGCCACGGAGACGGTCGCGGCAACAACGGTCCTTCCTTCCTCGATGGATGGTGGCTTTATGGCCCGGAGATGGTGTCCATCGTCGCGTCCATCCGCGATGGCCGACCTCACGGCATGCCACCCTTTCGTCAGCGGATGACGATCGAGCAGATCTGGCAACTGGCCGGTTATGTTCAAACGATCGGCGCCTATTCGGCTCAAGTGGCGGCGACCGGACGCAACGACGACCGCCAGACGCGGCCGGCCGAGAACCGAGCGCCGGCAAAGATCCTGTTCGATGAAGGACCGGTCGGCATCCATCCAGATCAGGGGCCATCCCCTTGAGAACCGCCCCCGCCCTTTTGCTTTCGATCATGGCTACTGCCGCGGGCTGCAGCAGCAACCAGTCGGCACTGGATCCCCACGGCGCTCCCGCGATCCATGTCGAGCATCTTATCATCGGCATAACAATTATCTGCTCGATTGTCTGGGTCCTGGTGATGGCCATGCTCGGCTGGGCACTGATGCGGGAACGGTCCAGCGACAGCAGCCAGCCCCGGCTCTTGGCGTTGACGGTGTCCACTGCAGTTGCAGCGACGGTTGTCATCATCGCAGGTCTAACGGTCGCGAGCTTCTACACCACGCGCAGCATCGGGCTCCCGGAAAATGGCGCACTGACGATCACCGTCAGAGGACAGCAATGGTGGTGGCAGGTCCTCTATGCCGATCCAGATCCAGCGCTCAGCTTCCAGACTGCCAACGAAATCCATATCCCGGTCGGGCATGATGTTCGCATCCAGCTCGAAAGCGCCGACGTCGTTCATTCATTTTGGGTGCCGAGCCTTGCTGGCAAACAGGATCTCGTACCGGGACGGAATAACAGTCTTCTACTTCGTGCGGAGCGGCCCGGTATCTATCGCGGTCAGTGCGCCGAGTTTTGCGGGCTGCAGCACACCCACATGGCGATGATGATCGTCGTCGATGAGCCCGCAGACTATGAGCGCTGGGCTGCGGCACAGCGCGAAAACGGCGTGACGCCTACCGACCAGGACGCTGCCGCCGGAAAGGTTGCCTTCTTATCTAAGCCTTGCGCGGCCTGCCATACGGTTCGGGGAACGCCGGCCACCGGCACCGCCGGCCCTGATCTCACCCATATTGGCAGCCGTCAGACGATCGCGGCCGGCCTTCTTGAAACCACGCGCGGGTCGCTTGCGGCCTGGATCGCCGATCCACAGACGCTCAAGCCCGGCAACAACATGCCGATGGTCCCCCTTTCCAGCATCGAGCTGCGAGATATCTCCGCCTATATGGAGAGCCTCAAATGACGCTCACGGAGGACGGCCGGGATCTTCGCGATACGGGATTGGACGAGGGAGAACTCGACCGCCGTCTTGCAGCCACCTGGTCGACGCCGGCGGGGTTGTGGGGCGCTCTCTCGACGGTCGACCACAAAATCATCGGCCGTCGCTACATCGTGACGGCATTCCTGTTCCTGGCGCTCGGCGGGATACTCGCGCTCGCAATGCGACTGCAACTGTCCCGGCCGGAAGCGCGGTTCATCGGCCCCGACCGCTACAATCAGATTTTTACCATGCACGGCACGAACATGATGTTCCTGTTTGCCGTGCCCATCATGGAGGCGATGGCCGTCTACCTGGTGCCGCTGATGGTTGGCACCCGCAACATCGCCTTCCCCCGCCTCAATGCATTTTCCTACTGGATTTATCTCGCAGGCGGGCTGCTTTTGTGGGTCTCCTTTGCGGTCGATACCGGCCCTGACGTTGGATGGTTTGCCTACGTGCCGCTGTCGGGGCCGCAATATGCCGCGGGAAAACGGGCCGACATCTGGGCACAGATGATCACGTTCACGGAAGTCTCGGCGCTGGCCGTCGCCGTGGAGATCGTCGTGACTGTGTTCAAACAGCGCGCGCCGGGCATGTCGCTGGACCGTATTCCATTATTCGTATGGTCGATGCTTGTTACATCGTTTCTTATCATCATGGCCATGCCGGCAATAATGATCGCCAGCACAGCGCTGATCCTCGACCGCCTGGTCGGCACACATTTCTTCAATCCCGCTGAAGGCGGCGACGTGTTGCTGTGGCAGCACCTGTTTTGGTTCTTCGGCCATCCGGAGGTCTACATCATCTTTCTGCCAGCCGTCGGCATGGTCTCAACGATTGTCGCGACGTTCACGCGACGACCCGTGTTCGGCTACCTTGCCATGGTGATGGCCTTGATCGCGACCGGGGTTCTGTCCTTCGGGCTGTGGGTGCATCACATGTTCGTCGCCGGGCTGCCGCGCCTTGGCGAAAGCTTCTTTACCGCCTCAAGCATGGCGATCGCCATTCCCGCCGGCTTGCAGATATTCTGCTGGCTGGCGACGATGTGGGCCGGCAGACCTGTATTCAAGACGCCGTTCCTGTTCGTCATCGGCTTCATGGTGATCTTCGTCATCGGCGGGATGACAGGCGTGATGGTGGCCTCCGTCCCCTTCGACACGCAGGTCCACGACACCTATTTTGTCGTCGCCCACTTCCACTACGTCCTGGTTGGAGGTGCAGTCTTCCCGCTGCTTGGCGCCATTTATTACTGGTTCCCCAAGCTGACCGGGCGAATGATGAGCGAGACGCTGGGACGCTGGGTATTCGCTCTGATCTTCACCGGCTTCAACCTGACCTTCTTTCCAATGCATATCCTCGGCCTGCAGGGCATGCCGCGCCGCATCTATACCTATCAGCCGGAAATGCCATGGTCCGGTCTGAACATGTTCGTGAGCCTGAGCGCTGTTATCCTGGCGGCCGGTTTCCTGCTGTTCTTTGTCGACGCCATTCGCAGCGCAGCATCAGATGCGCCTGCGCCAGCCAATCCCTGGGGCGCGTCTACGCTCGAATGGGCGACATCGTCACCACCGCCGTCTTATAATTTCCTCCGATTGCCGGTGGTCGGCAACCTCGAACCGCTGTCTGATAATCCCGAATCGTTGGCCGTTGCCGCCGGCCTGTCCGTCGACCGCCGCGAACTGATCGTCAGCAGTCTTGTCGAAGCGCTGCCGGAGGCACGAGAGTCGTCGCCCCGGAATTCGATCTGGCCGTTCTGGTCGGCGCTTGCGACCACCGCAATGCTGATTTGGTCGATCTTCACGCCCTGGGCTGTCGTCTGGGGCTCGATCCCCGTCGCAATTGCCCTTGTCGGATGGTTCTGGCCGAAAGGCGTTCCGGAGGACGACGCATGAAACAATCCGTGGTGCTCGATCTGAGTAAACTTCCCCCGCATGGCCTCGGCATCGCAAGCCCGACTTGGTGGGGTACGCTTGCCTTCATGTTGATCGAGGGAACAGGCTTCGCGCTGTCGATCGTCGTTTATCTTTACCTCATGAGTCTGGCATCGCACTGGCCCCTGAATGCGCCGCGTCCCGATCTGCTACCCGGAACGGCGCTGACAGTGCTGCTGATTGCCAGTCTATTTCCCAATATCCTCATTGCCCGTTGGGCGCGCCAGCAAAATTTGGTGAAGGTCCGCGTCGGTTTGATCATCATGTCCCTGCTGGGACTTGCGCCACTTGCCATTCGTATCTTTGAATTCCCGGCGATGCACATCTCATGGGACCAGAATGCCTATGGTTCGACCGTCTGGGTTATGCTTGGGCTTCACACGACCCATATCATCACCGATCTGATCGACACGCTGGTGCTGACCTGTCTTATGTTTTCCAGGCATGGCGACAATCCGCGGCGCTACGGCGATGTCAGCGACAATGCGATGTACTGGAACTTCGTGGTCGCGACCTGGTTGCCGATGTATGCCTGCCTTTATTGGTTGCCACGGTTATGACCAGACGTTTGCTGCGATATAGTGGACTTGCTGTCCCCCCTCTTGCCTGGGCCATTGCAACCCAGCTTGGGCAGATCACCCCCTATACCGATTGCCGCCAGCATGTGCCTTTGACATCCGCCTTTTGCGCAACCCTCTTGTTCGTTTCTATTGTGGGAACCGCTGGCTCTCGTCTGTTTCCAACGCCCGTCGGCAGGGTGGAACGGTTTGTCGTCGATGCAGGATTTCTGATCGCGTCGGCATTTGTCTTTGCGCTGATATTGCAGGGAGCGGGGTCGATGCTGCTGGATCCATGTCAGCGCTGATTTGCATCTTGATCTCACTTATGATGGCTGCCCCGGCATTGGCGCATGGTGACGATGCGCATGCATCTGGGTTGAGCTGGACATTCGATCCCTGGATCGTGCTTCCCATTGTCGTGATCGGCCTTCTCTACGTTTCGGGACGCATCACGCTTTCGCGGCGGGCACACAGCACCGGCCCTATGCGATGGCAAGATTTTTTCTTCTTAAGCGGGATGATGACTTTGGCGTGTGCTCTCATCTCGCCGCTCCATTGGCTCGGAGAGCACCTCTTTACCTTTCATATGATCGAACACGAGATCGTCCTGGCTGTCTCGGCGCCGTCGATCGTGCTTGCACGCCCCGTTGGCCTCCTTCTATGGGGATTGCCGAAACGCGTCCGTCGGGGCTTGGGCACTGCTATGCGAGCTCCTCTCGTCCGGCGGTCGTGGGACCGGTGCACGGGGGCCACCAGCGCCACCGTCATTCATGGCGTCGCCATCTGGATCTGGCATCTGCCATTGCTATTCGATGCAGCCGTGACCGAAAGCGCAATGCATCGCCTCCAGCACTTCAGCTTTTTCGCGACGGCGATCCTGTTCTGGTGGGCGGTTGTCTGGAAAAGTGAGCGGGGGATCGCAGCCTGGCACCTGTTCGCAACGATGATACACACCAGCATCCTCGGAGCTCTGATGGCGCTCGCGCCTCGTGTTCTTTATATTGCCCAAACGCAAACCGCGTTCGGTTGGGGGCTGACACCCCTGGAGGATCAGCAACTTGCCGGCATGATCATGTGGGTTCCGGCCGGTACCATCTATGCTGGCGCGGCAATGACGATGCTGGCGCTCTGGATTCGGGGCTCAAGCGAACGAGAGGCGCAAAATGCTTGATGTCCTCATTCCAACTTTTCACCGCACCGCTTGGGCGGCGGCCGCCGTTGCCGCTGGGCTGGGCGCCGTGATCACAACGGATGTCCTGCGTGACAACGAAACAAGGACGGCCGCAGCTGTCGCGCTGACGGGAGGGGATCCAGCCCGGGCTCCCGCACTCTTTCGTCGCTATGGTTGCTCTGGCTGCCACACGATTCCAGGCATACCGGGCGCGGATGGCAAGACCGGTGCACCACTCGAAGGGCTATCCAAGCACGTCTATATCGCCGGCGTGCTGGAAAACAGCTCGGACAATCTTGTCGCCTGGATCGTTTCGCCCCAGGACTTTTCGCCGCGGACGGCGATGCCGAACACCGGAATATCGGAACGCGAGGCGAAGGACCTCGCCGCCTATCTCTACAGCCATTGAGTTCACGGATGAGGCGTGGGTAAAGGCGAGAGCGTCTTGACATAACGAGCGATCGCTTCACGGTCGCTGTCGGGTAGCATGGCCGTATTGGTCACGACATCCGCCATCGAAGATCCCACACGGCCATGCTCGAGCGTTTCGCCGGTTTCGAGCATCCTTGCGATGTCGCCCTCGCTCCATTTCCCGAGCGTTTCCTCGGTAATATTTGGCACGAACCCTGTGCCCTGGGGATCGACACCGCCGGCAAACCGGGTGTCGGATTTGATGGCGCCGAAGAGGTTTCGGCTGGAGTGGCACTCGGCGCAATGCGAGACGCTTTCGACGAGATAGGCGCCGCGGTCATGGTTCGGATCTCCATTCAGCCGAGCCGGCGACTGACGCTCACGAAAAAACAGCAGTTTCCAAAACCCTACGAACCGCCGAATACGAAACAGTATCGCTGGATCGTGCGGCGGCACGCGCCCCGATACCTTGGGAAGCGTCATCAGGTAGGCGTAGAGATCCCTGACGTCGGCGACCGTCATGCCAGTGTAGCTCGTATAGGGAAAGGCCGGGTAATAATGCTGGTGTGCAGGCGATACGCCGCCGATCAGTGCATTTGCGAGATCGGTCACGCTCCACGCGCCGATCCCATCGATCGGATCGGGGGAAATGTTGGGCGGCCGAAAGGTGCCGAATGGCGAGGCAAGAGCCATGCCGCCCCCAAGCCTCAGGCGATCGGGCTGGCCCGGTGACGCGTGGCAGGACGCACAATCGCCAGCGGCGAATACGAGGTGCCCTTTCGCGACATCGCCCGCACCCTGGAATTGGGGATCCCCCTTCGAAAACGGCGGGCGGGCCGCGGTAACATACACGCCAGCAGCCGTGGCGCCGCATGCGCACACCATGGCAACGAGAGCAATTTTCCACTGCATCGACAGCATGACGTTCCCAGCGCCAAAGGCAACCTGAGCTTCGGCGAACTCGCCTCTTGCTTTACTCTCGGTCTCCCGGATCAATCCCCTTTGATCTTGAATGCGTCGGAAACCTTTTTGACCTCCGGGTCGCTACTGCTTTCGCCGTTTGCATCCCGGTTCTTGTCGGGATTGTCCTTCGCCGGCAAGTAGCCCCGAGGGGTGTTTTCTTGAGGGCCTTCCCAGCGTGGCGATTGATCCGTGGTGCCTGGCGCACCGTTCTTTGGTGATTTCATGCCCATGACACTTCCTCCTTTTCAGAAGCGTAACTGAGGGACCAGTCGAAAGTTCCGCGTGGGAGAACCTAGCCCCAATCGGAGACAATATGAGCGCGCTGAGCTCCAGGACCTCTGTTGCTGTTTTTCCGTCCAGTCACCTTCCGTGGTGGAGGAACCATATCTTATCGGTGGCGAGAGGATCGCGGGTCCGTTTCCAAGGCCCGCGATCCCTCTATCATTGCACCTCATCCTCATCAGTACCGTTCGCTCGGCGGCAAGGTTCGAATTCAGCTTGGAATCCACTGCAGCCAGCCGCATGAGGTGACATCGTAAACCGCACGGTCTCTTTGGGCCTTCGAGACACAATTTGATCGTCGAATTTCGCGATCTTCATTCGCATTTGCTCTTCACCGTTTGCTGTGGTCGTCCCGAGACGAAGTCAGCATTGTATTCCCCGCAGACCTTCTGGAGGGCAAGCCGAACCGCGAGACACGGGTCGCTTCGTAATATGCGCCGATATTGTACTTCCGATCGGGTATCGCGGAAGCCGCGGATTTGCGGCCCGCGATGGAGGCAATACTTTCGTAGAAGAGGTGGAATGTCAGTCGCACGCAGCGGGCGCGCGACCCCGGCGAGGCATCCGGATCTCGGACGTTAGTTGGGGGTGCTTGAGACTCAAGTCCTACACCTGGAACCGCTTGTGGTGATGAGTGTTTTCGATTAGCGACGCCAGAAGGCGCCGCGCTGATTTTGTAGCCGACCGGGAGACGAAACATGCGCCTGCTCATCGTCGAGGACGAACCGGGAATCGCACTGATGATGGAGGACGTCGCGATCGACGCCGGATTCGAAATCGCTGGCATCGCGGGGAACATCTCAGAGGCTCTGGAGCTCGGCTCTGTAGCGGACATCGCCATCATCGACGTCCGGCTTGGGGACGGACTCACCGGGCCATCCATTGCCCGCGCCCTCTTTTCGGGATTCGGACTTGGGGTGGTCTATTTCACCGTGAACCCCGGCCTTATCGAGAATCCGGAGGCTGTCGTCACCAAGCCGGCGAGTCCCGAAGGAATCGTGGACGCGTTGTCCATGGCAGCCCAGAACGCTCGCGCAAGAACGCATCGCGTCGCGAGCGGCCCCACCTTTCACTGAATGCTTGAGGCACTCGGCTTCCTCCCCAACAAGCCATTGCGACACTATTCCTATTGTCGGTCAGGAGGTGGCAAATGCCCAGTCCACAACGTATGAAGCGGCTGCCCTCGAATTTTTCAGCGACGGCTACTGTGGGCTCGGGAACTCCCACCCTAATCGGGACCATGTCGATTGTGGTTGGGCACGCCTGAACGCTCCGGCATTAAGCTCCGTCCAATAGCGGCCAGCTCCCAATAAAGCGAACGGGACCACCCTCACCGGAGGCCTCGCGCGCGTTCGAGCGCTGCAACCGCCGCACACCGAGACGCGGTTCTAACCTGCAATTGATGTTTAGAGAGCCCTGCGCTGAAGCGGGCGTCGAACGGGCAGAGAAGCCCACTTTTTCGACCAGCAAGGACCTCGTGCCGCTTCGGTCCTTTGGAACATGCTGACTGGACCTGCGTTTTATGACGAAGGCAATAAACCGCTGTGCGGAACTCACATGGACCATCGGAATGTCTCGAAAATCCGCGTCAGTGTTCTTTGCTTGGCCGCAGCCCTGGCAGGCTGCTCTTCTTCCGAGTCTGATCAGGTTAGCGTGCAGTCGAAATTGATTTCTTCCTGCTCGAATTCGGCTCGCATGGCGCTGGAAGGCTGGCACTTGAACCAATTGCCGGAAGCGTACGTACGGCAAACCTTGCAGTCGATGCAGGGCAATGTCGAAAGAGCAGCTTCTGAAATCGAAGCCCTCCGCGACGTTGACACGGCGCAGCGCGGAATGCTGGCTAGGTCGGTCACCGACATTGTCAATTTACTCAGACAAGCGCAGAGCCAGGTTGCGCATGGAGATCACGATACCGTACAAACGACGCTGCACCTCAAAGATGCGATCGAGGGTCTCAGCCTGACTTCGGGTGTGAAACGCTCCACATGAAAAAGATGTTGGAAATATCGCTGGGAATAGTGACGAGTGTCGGCGGCTTTCTTGAAATCGGATCGCTGGCGACGGCTGCCCAAGCTGGATCGGCCTTCGGCCTTCAACTCATCTGGGCGATCATACTCGGCACTGTCTGCATCATTTTCCTTGTTGAGATGGCTGGCCGTTTTGCCGCGGTAAGTGGCCACACGATTTCGGACGGCATCCGTGAACGGTTCGGGTTCAACTTCTTCTTGCTGCCTTTTCTCTCGACCCTGTTGCTCAATTTAATGGTTCTCGCAGCTGAAATTGGAGGCGCCGCTATTGCGCTGGAGCTTGCCACAGGCATTGCCTTTCAGTGGTGGGCACCGGCCGTTGCGTTCCTTGCCTGGTTGTTGCTCTGGAAGGGCACTTTTGGTTTCATCGAGAAAGGCGTTTCCATCCTCGGTTTGGTGACGCTCTGTTTCGTCGTTGCAGCAGTATTGCTAAAACCTGATTTGAAGTCGGTGGCCGCCGGGGCTTTGCCAAGCATGCCAAAGCACGATTATGCCAGCTACTGGTTTATGGTCGTCAGCATTCTCGGCGCCTCGATATCGCCATACCTATTCTTGTTCTATTCGTCTGGCGCCGTCGAAGATCAATGGGACGAAACGTACCTAGGCACCAATCGCGCCATTGCAGGACTGGGAATGAGCTTTGGCGGCACGATATCGATCGCCGTGTTAATTGTGGCGGCCCTCGTGCTGGCTCCCAACGGGGTGGTCCAAGTCACACATTACCATCAGTTGCCGACAATGCTCGTCCCCGTGTTTGGTCGCTGGGGATACTGGCTGTTTGTTGCTTCCTTGGGTATCGCCTGTTTCGGCGCGATCCTCGAGCTTGGGTTACAGCAGGCCTATCTGGTAGCTCAGGGACTGGGTTGGAACTGGGGCGAAGATCGCAAACCAAGCGAAGACCCAGGATTTAGCGCCGCCTATACGCTGGCCCTTTTGTTTGCGGCCATTCCGATCGTCTCTGGTTTCGATCCCCTAAATCTGACGATCCTGTCCATGGCTTTGACCGCAGCAACACTTCCGCTAACAGTTATCCCGTTTCTATTCCTGATGAATGACGAGCGATATGTTGGAAAACATGGGAACGGACTCATCTCCAATTTTGCAGTCGTCTCGATCATCCTGCTGGGCTCTATCTTGGCGATTGTGAGCATCCCGCTTGAGCTACTTGGAGGCACATGATGGATTTGCTGCGTGATGTTCTCGACAAGCAATTGGTCGACCGACATGGCGTCAAGATGGGCAAGGTCGACGGCATCGTCGCCGAACTTCGGCGAGACGGCCCGCCCCGCGTGGTCGCAATAGAGGTCGGCGCCATTGTCATGGCCCGTCGATTTGGCCAACGGCCACAGCAATGGACAACTTGGCTCGCATCCAAACTTGGCGGAGAGGTACACTCAAGACCCCATCGCGTGGCATGGAGCACCGTCCGCGACGTTGGCGTTGACCTTAAGTTGGACGTGGCCGTGAGCGATACCGCAATTTTTGATTGGCAAGATTGGTTACGAGACAGGGTGGTGAGCAAAATTCCTGGAGCATGAGATGGATGAGATCAATATCGAATTGTTGGTGGGTCGGGCCGTCTTATCGAGGGAAGGAAAAACAATTGGTCATATTGAGGAGGTACGGGCGGAGCAGGAAGGACCAGATCTTGTCATAACCGAATTCCATGTCGGCTTGTATGCAACCATGGAGCGAATGTCAGCATCGCCGATAGGCGCACATGTCCTGGGTCTTTTCCGCCTGCGCCGCAGACATCGCGGCTATCGCATACGCTGGAATCAAATCGAACTCGGCAAGAGCGAGCTAAAGCTGCTTTGCGACGAGAAGGAACTTGCTTCGCTCGGCTGAAGTCGTTGCCGCAATCAGCTCTGCTCTTAGGCTCGGTGCCGGGCGGTGCGGTTAAATCCGCCGTCGCTTGTCGACGCTTCGCCACTCAATTCGATTTTTGCAAACGAAAAATCCAAATTTTAAGTCTCAGTGCAGCTTGAACTCGCCTTCGACGCGGCGCCATTCGTTGGGTCCGATCAGGCGCTGATGCGTATAGCGGACGGAATGCAGCGGCCCGTCAAGGTTGGCCTGCCAGTAGTTGAGGAACCTCTGCATCTCGGGGAAATCGGGAGCCAGGTCGTAATCCTGCCAGATATAAGTCTGAAGGACGGATTCGAAATCGGGAATGCGGTAGAGGATATGCGCGGTGGTGAGACCATAGCCATTGAGTTGGCGTTCAAGATCCGATGAAAATTGCATGCTTCATCTCCGTTTCACGACATTGCGAATGTGGCGCAAAATTTTGCGGCCATCAACAGGTTTTCAACGAAGAACGACAGTTTATTGTTCCTTTCCAGCATGTTAGCAGCCGATCAATACGAGTGCTAATTTTTTCGTGCTGACCTCTTGAAATCGAAAAACCGGCAAACCAGATCATTTTGCGCAAAACGCTCGACTGAGGTTTTGCACCTGCCCGGACTGGTCATCCGGTCCGGCCAGGGGAACAACGTCATCATTGTTTGTCCATCGGAGGAAAACATGTCGTTCCGACCGCTTCATGATCGCATTCTTGTCCGCCGGGTTGAGTCCGAAGAGAAAACGAAGGGTGGAATCATCATTCCCGATACCGCCAAGGAAAAACCGCAGGAAGGCGAGGTTATCGCCGTCGGACCCGGCGCGCGCAACGATGCCGGCCAGGTCCAGGCGCTCGACGTCAAGGCGGGCGATCGCATCTTGTTCGGCAAATGGTCCGGCACCGAGATCAAGATCAACGGCGAGGACCTGCTGATCATGAAAGAAAGCGATGTCATGGGCATCATCGAAGCCCCGGCAGAGCAGAAGCAGGCCGCCTGAAGGCCGACCCATCCGTAAATTAGCTGCCTATTGAGGAGTTAAAGAAATGGCTGCGAAAGAAGTCAAGTTTCATACCGATGCCCGTGAACGCATGCTGCGTGGGGTCGATGTGCTTGCCAATGCTGTGAAGGTGACGCTTGGCCCGAAGGGGCGCAATGTGGTGATCGACAAATCCTTCGGCGCACCGCGCATAACCAAGGACGGCGTTTCGGTCGCCAAGGAAATCGAACTCGAAGACAAGTTCGAAAACATGGGCGCCCAGATGCTGCGCGAGGTGGCATCGAAAACCAACGATCTCGCCGGCGACGGCACAACGACCGCGACCGTGCTTGCCCAGGCAATCGTCAAGGAAGGCGCCAAGGCGGTGGCCTCGGGCCTGAACCCGATGGACCTGAAGCGCGGCATCGACCTTGCTGTCGACGCCGTGGTCAAGGAACTGAAGACCAACGCGCGCAAGATCTCCAATAATTCGGAGATCGCCCAGGTCGGCACGATTTCGGCCAACGGCGACGAAGAGATCGGTCGTTATCTTGCCGAGGCAATGGAAAAGGTCGGCAACGAGGGCGTCATCACCGTCGAGGAAGCCAAGACGGCCGAAACCGAACTCGAAGTCGTCGAAGGCATGCAGTTCGACCGTGGCTATCTCAGCCCTTACTTCGTCACCAATGCCGAGAAGATGCGCGTCGAGTTCGAAGATCCTTACATCCTCATCCACGAGAAGAAGCTTTCGAACCTGCAATCGCTGCTGCCGGTTCTCGAAGCCGTCGTCCAGTCCGGCAAGCCTTTGCTTATCATTGCTGAGGACGTCGAAGGCGAGGCCCTTGCCACCCTCGTCGTCAACAAGCTGCGCGGTGGTCTGAAGATTGCTGCCGTCAAGGCCCCGGGCTTCGGTGACCGCCGCAAGGCCATGCTGGAAGACCTCGCCATCCTGACAGGCGGCACTGTCATTTCCGAAGACCTCGGCATCAAGCTTGAAAACGTCACGCTCAATATGCTTGGCCGGGCCAAGAAGGTGGCGATCGAGAAGGAAAATACCACGATCATCGATGGCGTCGGTTCCAAGACCGAGATCGACGGCCGCGTTGCGCAGATCCGCGCGCAGATCGAAGAAACCACCTCTGACTACGACCGCGAGAAGCTGCAGGAGCGCCTTGCCAAGCTCGCCGGCGGCGTTGCCGTCATCCGCGTCGGCGGCTCGACGGAAGTCGAAGTCAAGGAAAAGAAGGACCGCGTCGACGACGCGTTGCATGCAACCCGCGCGGCCGTCGAGGAAGGCATTCTGCCAGGCGGCGGTGTGGCGTTGCTGCGGGCCGTCAAGGCGCTCGACAATCTGAATACGGCCAACCAGGACCAACGTGTCGGCGTCGAGATCGTGCGTCGCGCGATCGAGGCACCTGTGCGTCAAATCGCCGAAAATGCCGGCGCAGAAGGTTCGATCATCGTCGGCAAGCTGCGCGAGAAGTCCGACTTCTCCTACGGCTGGAACGCCCAGACCGGCGAATATGGTGATCTCTACGCACAGGGCGTGATCGATCCGGCCAAGGTCGTGCGCACCGCGCTCCAGGATGCAGCCTCCGTTGCCGGCCTGCTGGTGACGACGGAGGCCATGATCGCCGAGAAACCGAAGAAGGAAGCCGCTCCGGCGATCCCCGCCGGTGCAGGCATGGATTTCTAGGGCACGCCGGCCCGCCCTGCTCTTGAAGGGCGGGCCTCCAGCAATGGAGGAACAAATGGTTCAAACGATCATCAAGAAGTCGCAAGCGCCGCTTGATTCCCGTGACCTGGAAGTCTGCCAGCACGTCTTCGATGACCTCAGAACGATGGCGGACGTGCCTCGCAATTCTGAAGAAGCCGAAGGCATCGCGGCCATCGTCGTGGAGCTTTATCGGCAGGGCGTTCGCAATAGAGAACAGCTGAAGACCATGGTTCAGGCCGCGCGCGGACTGTTCGAAAAGCAGCCTACTCAGGCGGGCGTGACCATAGGAGAGTCGACAAGGTCCATTGGTCCTATATCCGAGGAGTCGGAACATGAGAAAGGAAACCGATAGCAATTCTGCAGCCAAGCATGCCGTAGCAACAATCAGCGCCGCGCATCTGTTGCACCCGGCCATGCATTTCGATCATCCCCGCGACGTGCTGATGGCAGACAATATCAGCAAGGACGAGAAGCGGGCCATTCTGGCCTCGTGGGCGTCCGATATATGTGCAATCGAATCCATGCCGGCCTGGCGACGCTATCCGGGTACGGAACAGATCGTCTCTTATGATGAGGTTCTTGCGGCTTTGAAGGCCCTCGATGGCGGTGATCAGAGCACCTCGTCGCAAAAGCCGGCCGCTTCCCTCAACGACAGCAAAAGCCGCCGCCGCAGACCCCTCGCGCACCGATCCGGTGGCGGCTTCGGCCTGTGCAGCTACTGGAAAGGAGGGCGTCGCAGACAACTATTCGATTCCCTCTGACCGCCGCGTTTCGGACGCGGAGAAGATTTTTGCCGACGACTCTTTGCTCACTTGAGGAGGTTTTGCCGATGAAGATCGCTCAGATCGCACCGCTCGCCGAAAGCGTTCCCCCAAAGCTCTATGGGGGAACGGAGCGGATTGTCTCCTATCTCACCGAAGAACTCGTTGCACAGGGCCATGAGGTCACGCTCTTTGCCAGTGGCGACTCCGTCACCGATGCGAGACTGGTGCCCTGCTCAGATCTTGCGCTCCGACTCAACCTGGCGGTCAAGGACCACTTGCCGCATCAGGTCGTGATGCTTGAGGAAGTTCGCCGCCGCGCCTATGAGTTCGACGTGCTGCATTTCCACATCGATCTATTGCATTTTCCGCTGATCCGGGACTTTGCCGATCGTACGTTGACGACCTTGCACGGCCGTCTCGATCTGCCGGATCTCAAGCCCTTCTACAAGGCCTTCGCAGATATTCCGCTCGTATCGATCTCCAATGACCAGCGCCGGCCGATGCCGCCTGTCAACTGGGCGGGGACGGTTTACCACGGCCTACCCGCCGATCTGCTACCCTTCACGGAAAAACCAAAGGGCAATTACCTCGCGTTTCTCGGCCGCATTTCGCCGGAAAAGCGACCCGATCGCGCCATCGAGATCGCGGCAAAAGTCGGCATGCCGTTGAAGATCGCCGCCAAGATCGACTATGCCGATCGGGCCTACTGGGAAACGGTCATCGAGCCGATGGTGAAACGTCACTCCAATGTCGAGTTCATCGGCGAGATCAATGAGCATCAGAAGGCGGCGTTCCTTGGAAATGCTGGAGCCTTGCTTTTTCCGATCGATTGGCCGGAGCCGTTCGGACTGGTGATGATCGAGGCAATGGCTTGCGGCACCCCGGTCATCGCCTTCGGCTGCGGCTCGGTTCCGGAGGTTATCGACAGCGGCGTGTCCGGCATTCTGGTCGACAGCGTGACCGAGGCGGCCGACAACGTCGAATGGGCGCTTCGGATGGACCGCCTCAGAGTGCGGGCGACATTCGAGAAGCGCTTCACCGCGGAACGGATGGCGCGCGACTACCTCGACCTCTACCGCAACCTACCCCGCGTCCGTACCAAAGCCGCTCCACTTCGCCGGTCGAATGGGCACCCACTCGACCTGCAGGTGGTCGCCTGAGACTTCAGGAGGAGCAAAAAATTGATCGCTTCCGCAAACAGCAGTTCCGCGCCCGCATCGGCCGGCCCGGCGGCACCGACCGGGCAATTTTTCATTCCGGCTGCCGCATCGCTGCAGGAGCGCCGGCCGCGCACCCTCAAGCATGGCGATACTTTCGCCGTCTTCGATCACAATGGCGACGCAGTTTCCTGGCCAGGCAGCCCGGAAGGCCTATTTCATCGCGACACCAGACATCTGTCGCATCTCTACCTGACGATCAACGGCAAGCGCCCGATGCTGTTGTCGTCGACCCTGCGCGACGACAACGCGACGCTTACCTGCGATCTCACCAATCCCGACCTGTTCGACGACAAGGAACGGCTCGTCCTCGGCCATGACCTCATTCACCTGCGCAGGTCTCGCTTCCTCTGGAATGCTCACTGTTACGAGCGGCTCTCGATAAGGAATTTTGACGACCGGCCGCAGCTCATTCGTGTCGAGATTGCGTTCGGAGCCGATTTTGCCGATCTGTTCGAAGTTCGAGGAACGGTCAGGACGAGAAGAGGGCGCCATCTTCCCCCCGTCATCGAGCAGGATTGTGTCTTTCTCTCCTATATCGGCCTCGACAAGAGGAGCCGATCGACGCGTCTTTCCTTCGAGCCGAAGCCGGACCAGATCGGCACCGACCATGTCACTTACGATCTCCGCCTGGCACCGCATGAAAGCCGGTCTTTGTTCATAGAAATCGGTTGTGACGCGACTGAGCCTCGAAAACCCGGCCATCGTTCGTTTTTCCTTGCCCTGCGGGATGCACGCAGGGCCCTGCGCGCTTCTTCGTCGCGCGCCGCTTTGATTGCAACGTCGAATGAAATCTTCAACGAAGTCGCCCGACGCAGTATCGCCGACCTCTACATGCTGATGACAGACACGCCTGAAGGTCCCTATCCTTATGCGGGAATTCCCTGGTTCAGCACTGTCTTCGGACGCGATGCAATCATCACAGCGCTGCAGACCCTGTGGCTCGATCCGGAGATCGCCCGCGGTGTACTTGGGCATCTTGCCGCCAACCAGGCGACGGATGTAGATCCGGCTTCGGACGCCGAGCCGGGAAAAATCCTGCACGAAATACGCGCCGGTGAAATGGCAGAACTCGGCGAAGTTCCTTTTCGCCGCTATTACGGCAGCGTCGACTCGACGCCGCTGTTCGTGATGCTGGCCGGCGAATATCTCAGGCGAACCGGTGATTTTGCGACCATCGACCGTCTCCTGCCGCATATCGAAGCCGCACTGACATGGATTGATGACCATGGCGATCGCGACGGCGACGGCTTCGTCGAATATGGCCGGCAGACGCAAGAAGGGTTGGTCAACCAAGCATGGAAGGACAGTCATGACTCCATTTTCCACGCGGACGGTACGCTGGCAAAGGGTCCGATCGCGATCGCCGAAGTTCAGGCCTATGTCTTTGGCGCCTGGCAGGCGGCGGCCGAGATCTTTCGTCTCTTCGGCCGGCCCGAACGGTCCGCTAGCTTCCTAGCGCGGGCACAGGGCTTGCGGCGCGCCTTTGATATTAGTTTCTTCGACGAAGAGCTCGGCACATACGTTCTGGCGCTAGACGGGCACAAGCGGCCCTGCAGGGTCCGCTCCTCCAATGCCGGCCATGCCCTGTTCACCGGCATCGTCTATCCCGAACGGGCCGCACAGCTCACCCTTACTTTGATGAGTGCCTCCTCCTTTTGCGGCTGGGGCATTCGAACTATTGCCTCCACTGAGGTGCGCTACAATCCCTTGAGCTACCATAACGGCTCGATCTGGCCACATGATAATGCCCTGATCGCCAGCGGCCTTGCCCGCTATGGTTATCGCGCTGAAGCCGCGCGGATATTCGAAGGACTATTTGCCGCCTCGACCTACACCGGCTTACGGCGGCTTCCAGAACTCTTCTGCGGCCTCCCGCGCAAGCGCGCGCAGGGGCCGACCTTCTACCCAGTCGCGTGCTCCCCGCAAGCATGGGCGGCGGCAACGCCTTTGTCGTTACTGCAGTCATGCCTTGGTCTTGAGTTTGATCCCAACGCCTTACAAATCAGTTTGAACACGCCGCGGCTTCCGTGTTTCCTTGACGAGGTCAGGTTGCGGCGCTTGCTGATCGGCAAAGGCTCGGCCGACATTGCGATCCGCCGCTCCGGCCGCAATGTCGTCGTAGACGTCATCGGCCGCAAGGGTGACATTCGCGTGCTTACGACGGCATGACCGGTTGCGTCATGGCGGCCGGGACAGTGGCAGCCAATTTCATTTGTCCTGCACTTCGTCGTCGGCGGAGAGCAACTCAACGAGCGCGGCAACCTTGCCCGTCGGCAGACGCCGACCTTCGCCCATCAAGGCTTCGTCGTTGCTGGCCCATGCAAATGCCTCGGCGAGTTCAGCCGACAAAGGACGGCAACCGAGATTCGGCTACTTCCTACAAGAGATTCGAGCCATGCAAGTTGCCGAAGGGCTCAGGGATTGTAACGCGACTATTCCGCGGCAACGACGTCGATCCGTCCCGTCGAGGTTAGCGCTTCCAGATCATGCAGCCGGGCGCTCGGGGCGACGTTTCGAGCTATGTCGATAAGATGTCTGTGATGAGTCAGATAGATCACCTGTCCGTGTCGGGCCATCTCTGAGAACAACCTAAACGCCTCTTCGGCTCGAAAGTCGTCGAAAGTCTCCATAATATCGTCGGCGATGAACGGGATCGGCGCGTGGTTCCCCACCAGCTCGTGATAGCCGGCGACACGAAGTGCCAGGTACAACTGGAAGCGGGCTCCCTTCGACAATTCGTGGGCTGCTTTGGATCCACCGGATGTGGAAACGGCGATCAAAATTTCGCCGTCCTTGCCGGGTTGCGCGGCCACCTCCCGATAGGCTCCTCGGCTGATTGTCCGAAACGCAGCGGACGCCCTTGACATCATGCCGCTGCGGTGACGGTCTCTGTAAAGCTTCAAGCCGTGGTCTGCGGCGACGACGCCTGCGCGGAGCTCCATGTACCGCTTTGCACCATCCTCTATTTCAAGCAGCGTCGTTCGTCTGCGCTCTTCAATTTCAGCGACCTTCGAGTCGCCTCCAACGGCATCGAGAGAATCCTGCGATTTCGAGCGAGCGTGAAAGATTTCACTGCACCTCTTGTCCTGATCCTGCAACAACGGCGTCAGTCCGGCGAGTTCCGCTTCGAGTTCAGTCCTATCAGCCGAAACGGCCATGACCTCCACTTCGGACAAGTCGCGTGCGCCGACACTCTGCACGATTTCGTTCTCCAGCTCGCAGATAGAATTCACTAACTCTCGGCGCCGCGCAGCAAGATCCATGCGTGCATTGACATCCTTCAAATCGACAACGCCGAAGAATGCGATCATTTGCTGGGCCTGCGCATCGAGAAGCTCCTGTGCTAGCTTGAGATCGTGGTGCTCCTTTCGTTTGCCGTCCAGCTCGCCGTCGAGTTTCTCCCGGCGCTGCTTATTCAGGCCAGCATCGGTCACCTTGTCGACGACAGCCTGAGCAAGTTCACTGAGGGATCTATCCGGGGCGATTCCAAGCTTCTGACATAATTCGAGAACCATTGCCTCGAACGCTGCCCTATCCTTCTCCATCTTCTGGACGCGGTCTGTGAGCCCCTCCTTGGTCTCGATCGCGGAGGCGAGCTTCTCAAGCGCCGCAAGTATCTCGTTTGCGGCGCTGGGACCCGGCACGGATGCAAGTTCACCGAGCCAGCACGTCTCGCAGACTGCCGCCCATTGTGAATTCCAAGCGGCTACGTCACGCTCGGCGTCGTCAAGGGCACGCTGGCGCTCCAGGCGTTCTTTGCGAAGCCGCTCCATCTCCTGAACACGGCCGAGGGCGGCCCCGTGGGCATCCAGCGCCTCGTCTGCAACCGACAATAGCGCTGCAATGTCTGCGTCCCGATGGAAGGATAATCCAGCAGTGGTCATCGCATTCATAAGAACGAGCCGGGATCGATCAACCCGATCGCGCACGTCGGCGATTTCCTGTTCGATGCTTGCCAGACCTTCTTTGGCCTTGAGGGCCTCGTCCCGCTTCGAAAGCCAGTCTTCGAGCTCGGCCGGGTGGCTTCGATCAAGCCGGGCGCCCGGCGCGAGTTCGCGTACCACGTCGGCGACCTCAGATCTGATACGATCGAGTTCGCCGAGAGCGCGCCGGTGGTGTTCCTCGGCGGATTGAACATCCGAGGCGGTCGATGCGCGCCGCAGCAGAAGCTCGTTCAACTTGCTGATCTCCGCAGCGTGCAAAAGCCGCTTCGATCCAAGATGGTCGTCCGCCCTCATGGCAGCTTCAAACGCATCCGCAGAGGCGGCGTCCATCGTCTGCCGATGTGTCGTCCACGCGCTTTCGCGAAGGCCACGGCTGGCGGAGATACTGGCTTCGTCGATTTCGCCCGCCTGCTCGCGGACCGCCGCAATCTCCGACTCCAATCTTCGGACCTCGGGCTCTAGCCGATCGAGATCAGCGCGGGAGGTTCTTACCTTTTCTTCGCTCTGCCTGAAGGCATTCTTCCAGTCTTCCAACCTGATCGGCGAAGGACCTGCCATTAGGCTCAGGTCAACAACGGTGCCACGCCACGGAAGAAGCCGCGCCAACGCTCCCGACAACGTCAAGGAGGCAGCGTCGCGACGCCGCGCCAGTGAGCGCAGCGGAATCTCCTCGTCAGAACGTGGAACAGCCTTGACCGTCGCCGCTAGCAGCTCGAATGCCCTGACCCTTTGGGATGAAAGGGGTGAATTCGCTTCCAAAGCCTCGTCGCAACCGGCTGAGAGCGCTCGCTCCGCCTTGGCGACCTCGTGGGCCGCAGCGGCTCTCTGGGCATCGACACCGGATCTCGAACCGATCAGCTCCCGAAGCGTGCCGACGGTCGCGGCATCGAGGACGAGCCTGGTGGGGGACGCTTCCCCGGACCGTCCTAACTGTAAAAGTATGCTTTCAACAGAAAGATCGGCTGCGCGGGCGGAAAGCTTGGGTATATCCTTCTCAGCAGTCAGGAACCGGGCCTTCAGTTCAGCCAGCTCGTCCATGCTTGAGGCCAAGCGCAGAGCGACCGGATCCGGCTTGATCTCAGTGGCCTCCTCTTCGATCGATCCGATGGAGCGGAGTACGGCCTGCAGCTTGACCCGATGTTCGATTTCCTTGGTCCGAAGAGTGGAAAGCTCCTCCCGCCAGGATTCCGGCGGCTCCGGTACGACCTCCATGAGCCGAAGGCTTTCCTTCAGTCCCGCCAACCGGTTCATGGGAAGCAAAACTTGGAGAATGCGCCTTATCTCGTTGATCCGTTTGTGGGTCGCGGCCCTATCGCCAACGGCCTCCTCGTAGAGGCGGCCCATCCGGTCCCTTTCTTCAACGAGTTTGTGATGGTCGCTGGCCTGCAGATCCAACGCTTCGCGTTGCTGCTTTAGTTCCTGGAGCTTCGCCTTCAGATCGCCGAGGACGCCGCTGCGAGCGCGATACCGATAGAAGCTGTCGGCCTCGCCACGGATCGCAACCAGTTGCCGGCCAAGGTCAGAAAGGCCTGCGCTGGCAGAGAATAACAGTTGGCCGAGATCGCCTTTGCTGGCGAGAATTCCCTCTCCGCCCTTCTCCAGCGTCTCGTCGTCGAGAGAGAACATTGTGGTGAAGGCGTCGCGGTCGATGCCCCCGAGGTCGGCCCTAACAAGTGCGTCCGGTAATGTCCGCTCCTCGTCGTCGAGCAGACTGTTCTGAGGTCGTTTAATGCGGACAAACTCGTGGTCCAGACCGCCGACATGCATATTGGCGCCGATCCGCATCGTCGGATAGGGATGTAGGAATCCATATTTGCTGGAGCTGGGAATGCCGAAGATCAAGTCCAGGATGGCGTCGAACGTCGTCGACTTGCCTGCCTCGTTAGGGCCGTAGATTATGTGGAGATCGGGCCCATCCGCAGGCCGAGGTCCGAAGTTGATGACGCCGTCGGTGAACTTGCCGTAGCGCGTGAGATCGAGGCGATTGATCCTCATCTATTCCCCCTCGCCGCCGCGAAGACGCGCAACGACATCGGACGATCCCTCTCGGGCGAAGCTTCTCAATATCCGCTGGAAGGATATCTCGTCGGCTCCGAAGATGTCCCGCAGTTCCGGAGGAAGCTGACCACGCAGTTCGTCCGCGATCGCTCGGACGTCCTGCTGGTAGTCGGTCGAATCCTTCACTTCCTTGTCGATTATCGTCACGAGTTCCTCAAGCGCTCCCGACCTGTTTTCGGAGCGGCTAGGCGGTACGCATGACGTATGGACCTTGTCGATCCAGACGTTTCCAATCACCGCGCCGCGGGTTTCCATCTCGGTCCGGACAAGATCGAGATCGCGACGAACACGCCAGGCCAGCTCATTCGATCCGGTAATCTCCAGGCGGGTGACGAGATGGTCGGCCTCCACGACCGATCGCAGATCCTCCATTTTTTTGAAGATCGTGCCGATCATTTCCTTCCAGTCCGACGCACCCGACACATCTACCTCGAGCCGCTCGAACTGCGCGACGCTTGTCTGCCGCTCTTCGACGACGACTGACTTATCGTCGCGTATCGTCACTAGTGAAACGGACTTCGGACCGTCCTCGTTAATGTCGCGGCCCTGGGGAATTCCCGGCATGACAACGGCCGACAAAGCGCCTTCAACGATTGACCGCTTATGTATGTGTCCCAACGCCCAGTATCGGAAACCGCTTCGTTGGAGATCGGTGACACTGCACGGGGCGTACAAGTCGTGTTTCTCGGAGCCGCCAAGGCTCGTATGCATTATCCCGATGTTGACCGTATCTGGCACCGGCGGTTGATAGCGTACCAGCAGGCTTTCCGGCGCATGTGGCTTGGCGAAGCTGAGCCCGTGAATGACCACAGGAAAATGCCCTGGCGCGCGATCAATGGCCACCGTTTCGGCGGTCGCACCGAAAACTTTCACGCTATCAGGCATCACCAGCTCGGTCGTGATCCTCGACAAGGCGTCATGGTTGCCGCGGATGATAAAGCTTTTGATCCCGGCCTCGTGCAGCCGGCGAAGCTGCTCGGCCAGAAATCGCGCCGTTTTCATCGAAGTCTGATCGCCATCGTAGAGATCGCCAGCGAGTACGAGCGCATCAACCTGTTCTTCGAGACAGAGGTCTATGATCCGGACGAACGCGCGCCGCGTCGCCAATCCTATCACTTCGGACAGCTCGGGATTGCGCAACGCAAGCGTCTTCAACGGCGAGTCGAGATGCACGTCCGCAGTATGCAGAAAGCGATAGGTCAATTCGGAACCTCGTGCGTGGGTCTCCGTCTATACGCGACTGCCTGCGCGCGGGCCAGTAGATATTCGTGTTTTGTTCCCTTTTCCACACCTGATCGGTTAGTGTTTGCTTCGATTGTCTCCAACGATCCCGTTAGGGGGTGCGGAGTTTTGCCATACGCGCTGGCGTCAGGGGCAGGAAGCGCGGCTGACAGGAAGATCACGGTGCTTCTGATACATACCAAAACCTGCCGCGAGAAGATCGGCTGGATAGTCGACTTGGCTGGTGATGACAGCGATGCCGTAACTGTTAGCGTGGCCGGCGGTCGCAACGAGGAAGAGGCGATGGAGCGGGGGGAGGCGGTGGAGTTTGAGGTGGCGGCCGCCCAACGCACAGGAGATTTCAATGCTTGGGGTTTAGCAAGTGCTCGCTGAGCGGCCCGCCGAATAATACAAACTATTAATCGAAACACTGCTCAATTTGTATTTTCGAGCGAAATCAAATAATGAACCCTTTAATTGCAAAACAAATTGTGGACACAGAACTCAAAAAAGTATTATTTATTGACAAGATACAAAGGCTTCACAAAGTATCTTTGTAACGCCATGACGCGTTATGCCTAGAAAACACCCCCTTTCTTGATCCCCGCCATGACGGGGATTCTTTATTCTCATCCACATAGGCATAGTTATCTGATTGTACCGGGAACCTAGCCGATCCCTTGCTGACTGGCACAGGTGGATGGAACTCGAATCTGCCAGCGCGCTTGCAGAGATTGACCGCTATGGTGGCCATTGGAAGAATTACGCCGAAAGCCATGCCGATTTTGACGAGGACTTCAGTATGCAGGGCGAGGTGCGCAATGCCGCTGTGGCCCTGTACGAAGCGATTATGGATAAGCGCGAAGGCAAACGTGTCTCCGCAGGCTCAATGCTGATGCAGCCTCGCGAAAAATGACGCTTGCGGAGGCTTGAGTCCGGCACTGGCCAAATATTTCTGTCGCGTTCACATTTCGGACTCTTTACGGAATTTTCAATTAGCCGCGGTGCCAGCGGTCGGTCGCCAGGTTTTTCAGCAGCTCCGCGCAAAGGCACCGGGTGTCATTCCCACATATCGGGCGAACGCGACATTGAAGGCACTGGCGGAGGCATAGCCGACCCTCGCAGCAATCTCGACAAGCGGCGCCTCTCTGCGACGCAGCATATCCTTTGCCAGGGCCATGCGCCAGTTCGTCACATATTCCATGGGCCGCACTCCCATCTGCTGCCGGAAGCGGTCGAAAAACGCTGAGCGTGACATACCAGTCGCCTCGGCCAGCATTTCGACGGAGACCTCGCCCGCCGGATCACGATGGATGCGTCGCAGGGCAGGCGCCAGTCGACTGTCAGCGAGACCGCGCAGTAATCCGGGGGATGTCGTAGTGTTGCCCGCGCTACGCAACGCGGCTATGAACAGCACCTCCAGCAGCCTGGTTAGGATCATGTCTCGCGCCGCGAGCATACTGACCGTCTCCGCATGGATCATCCGAACTAGATCGGTGAGACTGCTCCCATCCTGTACATGAACGATGCCCGGCAGCAGCGAGCTCAGCAACTGCTTGTCGTTGCCCGTGAAGGTGCAATGACCCACCATGGCGGTAACCTCGGCAGCCGCTTCCGGATTGCCCAGGCGGAAAACCCCGGGACTCGTCTCCAGCCGCTGCGGCAGGGTACCTCGCGGCGGAGGCATAAGACTGCTCATGGTAAGGGTATGGATTTGCGGGACCAGAACGAAATCTCCTGCTGCGAGCCTGATCGGTACTCGGTCATTGATCGTAAGCAGACAGTGTCCTTCCACGATCGCACAATAAAACGGGCTCCCAAGATCTCGGCGCTCCACGAGCCACGTCCCGCCCGCCGTTACCAGCTTGGCGATCGAAGGAGCGGGTTTGAGGAGCGAGACAATTTCGGCGAGCGGATCAGACATAATGGACGTTCGCTAAATAGATGCGGATTTGCAAGCATAGAACGTCCGACCGATCCCGTCCATTTTGGCGCTCTTAGCAGGAGGCACAAATGACGACCAACAACCTGATCAATTTTGCGAGCTACATACCGACCCCGAAGGCGATGCTAACCGTCGCCTACTCACCGATTCGTCTAGATCTTGCCGGGCGGCAACCTTTGGAACTGCGTTTGACCGCACCGACGATCGGCAGCAAACTGCCGATCGTCATCCTGTCGCATGGCTTTGGACCTTCCTACTATATTCCGTCGAAGGATGGTTACGCTCCCTTGGTGCAGTTCTGGGCGGAGCGTGGGTTCGCCGTCATTCAACCGACGCACGCGAGTTCTCGCGTCGGTGGACTTTCGGCAGATGCAGAGGGCGCGCCGTTCTTTTGGCGAGAGCGCGTTGCCGAGGTGCGGGCGGTTATCGACCTGCTGCTCGATATCGAGGAGCAAGCACCGGCGGTAGCGGGTCGGCTTGACCATGGACGCATCGCTGCTGCAGGGCATTCCTTTGGTGGCCACACTGTGAGCCTACTCTTGGGCGCGCGTCTTAATGGAGAGGCGTTCTGCGATCCCCGAATCTCGGCAGGGATCCTACTTACGGCTCCGGGCCGGGGTGGGACGGATCTCACGGCAGAGAATGCAGCGCGCTTTCCGTTCTTCGATCTCGATTTTGCCCACCTATCGACGCAGAGCCTTGTCGTATGCGGGGCAGATGATAATCCGCACTTTACACCGCGTGGTCCTGAATGGCACGCCGATGCGTATCACGACGGGCCAGGCGCGCGAGCTCTGCTCACCCTTCATGGCGTTGGCCATGGGTTGGGCGGCATCGCAGGACTCGATGCCAAGGAGACCGAGATCGAGGCACCAGACGGGCTTGAAGCTACAAAGCGGATGACGCTCGCTTGGTTGAGAACTGCGCTGGGGTATGATGCTGCGGCTTGGGCTTCCGCCTGTGGGGCATTAGCTGGTCGAGCGAGCACCCTTGGACACGTCAAAGAAAAGCCGCGCGGGTAATTTCCCTGCTGGATGGAAGCCGTCCCAACCGCTAGTTGGACAGCCTCCCGCTTTCCAGATGTCCATAACTGGCGCACGGAAAGCGGGACAGCGCCGGGGCGATATCTACTTGCTAGCAGGCGCGATGACGGCCTTTTGACCGAAATGAGGGCGTAGTCAGTTCAGTCGATTTTCAAATGTGGTTCTCTGCGCAGAAACGCACGGGCCCGCTCCGCGCGGGGCCATGGTCGAGGACGCCGCGCCGATCTGCACGCTCACGACCGCCGAGCTGACAGGACGCCTGCCGTCCTTGCGAGCCGGTGGACGAAGCCAAGATCGCGCTCAGCGAGCGCGGTCAATTTCGTCAAGAATACGCCCTATGCCGCTTGGTTTGACGGCTTGCATAGCGGAGCCTCGGATAGATCAGATCCGAGCACCACCTGTTGCATCGATCATCTGGCCGGTCGTCCAGCGCGCATCGTTCGATGCAAGGAAAGCGATGACGTCGGCAACGTCTTCCGCCCGGCCGACACGGGAAAAGACTGAGAGTGCTTCGGCGCCGGCGCGCGCGTCGGGTGACGCCAGCCACTCTGCATTCATATCCGTCTCCGTCACACCCGGCAGCACGGCATTGACCGTAATCCCGCGAACCGCAAATTCTGGTGCCAGCGCCAGTGTCAACGTCTCCAGCGCCCCCTTCGAGGCTGCATAGGCCGGATGCGACGGGGCCGCGATCCGCGTAAACCCTGTCGAGACATTGATGATGCGGCCGTTGTCGCGAATGTGGTCGGCGACTGCCTGGATCAGGAAGAACGGCGCCTTGTAGTTAATCGTCATCACCTCGTCGAACGCGGCTTCGCTCGTCTGCTTCAAGGGTATCGCGGGCGCAATGCCGGCATTGTTCACCAGAATGTCGAGAGCGGGCGAACCCGACTCGGTGCGGGCAGCTTCGCTGAATTGCGCCCAAAGGCTGTCGGCAGAGTCCTTGCCCTGCCGCAGATCGGCCTTCACGGCTACAGCCTTGACGCCGAGCGTTTCGATGTCGCGGACAGTGGCATTGGCCGCATCCGAATTGGCGGTGTAATGCACGCCGATCAGCGCGGCACCTTCTTTCGCGAAAGCCAGGGCTGCGGCTCGGCCGATACCGCGCGAGCTTCCGGTGATTAGGGCTGTCTTGTTTGCGAGTCTATGGGACATGCATCACTCCGTTGATAAATTAAATAGTGACCCCTATAATAAGAGTGAAAGAAAGTCTGTCAATATTTTAATAGGGATCACTATTTTAATGGATGAGCCAGTCCGCAAACGAGGCAGACCACGCGTGCTCGATCGCGACGTCGGGCTCGACATCGCCGCACGCCTGTTCTGGGAACGCGGCTATGAAGGAACCTCGACCGCCGACCTAACGAAGGCCATGGGGATCAATCCGCCGACGCTCTATTCGACTTTCGGCTCCAAGGAAGAATTGTACCGTCAGGCGCTCGACTTCAGCATTGCCCGTGAAAACAGTCGCCGGTCGGAAATCCTGCAATCCAATCTTCCGGTTTACGAAGCCCTGAGCCGCTACCTCTACGATATAGCCGATGGCGATACCCAGCCTGACAAGCCGCGGGGATGCTTGGTCTCGACGGCGGTCCTCCAGCATGCGGAAGAAAATGCATCGGTCGCCCGGATGACGGCGGCACTGCGCGAGGCGTCGATGCAAGTTCTCAAGAGCCGCTTCGATCGGGCAATCACCGAAGGCGAATTGCCGGCGGAAACCGATACCGACACGCTCGCGCGCTTCTACGGCGCGATCATCCAGGGCATGTCCGCCCAAGCCTGCGACGGCGCCTGCAATGCTCTGCTGAAGCGTCTGATCGACATCGCACTCACGGCCTGGCCCGGAATGCGTCAGACCTCGACCGGAAATTCGGATTGAAGATATTGAGCAATTCGATCGCGTCCCGGACGGCAGCAATTGAACGCGTGTGACCTGATGCTATCCACCGATGAATTCGTCGCGCCCAGCGCGCTGGGCGCACAAACTCCGGGACCTCCCCGTCAGGCCCGAGTACGGGAATGGGCGCAGAATTTCGCTGCTGTCGGAAGACGCCTGTCCGCGCCGCCGATGGATCCTGTCATTGACGCCGCAGGCGAGGTCTTCATTGGGCTGCGTCTGCGGTGAATGCTGGTCGTGATCACAGCTCGCCTCAGCTAAACAAGAAGTCGCCCGAGTTGAAGTTTGAAAGCCCGCCGAGGGTTGTGATGTTGTCGAATTCAGCGACCAGCACCGCGCCGCCGGCTGAACTTGGGTTCTGATCGTAGTAGACCGCCGCATGGCCGAGATCCGTATTGTGGAACACGAACAATGCCCCTGTGGTTATGTTGCTGTAACTATTGATGGTGCTCTGGACGGTTGCGTTCGTGACGCTCACGTCCGTTTTGACGGCAACCTCGGTTCCGGCAACATTGATCGTGCCGTTGTTTCCCACCTTCACATTGTCCACGCTTGTATTGTTGTTGCCGACGGCGAACTCGAACGTGCCGCCTCCGACGTCCAACTGGAACCTGTCCACGGTTGTGCTATTCGTCCCAGCGTTGAAGTCAGTCATATGGTTCGTGGTGGTGGCAAACTTTTGCAAAAAGAAGGTGTCATTTCCCACGCCGCCGGTCAGGGTGTTGTTGCCAGCACCACCGTTTAGGGTGTCGTTGCCGTCTTGGCCGAAAAGAGTGTCGTCACCTCCGAGCCCGAACATCGTATCGTTACCGCCACCGCCGTAGAGAACGTCGTCGCCCGTTCCACCGGTCGGATTGTCCACTGAGTTGCCATTGCCACCGGTGATAATCGTGAACGTCTCGGTCTTTTCGAAGGCCGGGCCTATAGGATCACCGGTCTGCGTTGCCGCTACCGTCACTGAAAATGTACCATTCGTCGATAGCGCATCCGAATGAAGCGTGTTGCCGGCAATCGAAAATAAGCCCGGATTCGACTGCGAGGCAATGCTGAAGCTGAACCCACCTGTGTCGGGATCAGTCGCCGACAGCAAACCACTGAACTCAAAACTATTGAAGTTGACGCTATCCGGCGGAACGACAGGCGTCAGCTTAATGTCGGTCGGCGCCTGCCTAGCGGGACCATCATCGGCGCCGGTGATGGCGACGACGATGTTGTGGCTGGCCGTGCCGTCGAGCGAGCTGACGCTCAGCGTATCGCTGACGGCGTCGCCCTGGTTGAGCGCCTGCGTCGCGGCCCGGCTGTTGTCGAGCGCATAGGTCCAGCTGCCGGTGGCGGCATTGAAGGTGAAGCTGCCATAGATGCCGTTGAGGGAGGCCGGGACGGCAAATGCCGCCTCGCCGTCGTCGACATCGCTGACCGTCAGCTTGCCGGAGGCATTCGCATCGCCGCTGCCGGCCGCACCCGCCTCGACCGTCGCCCGATCGTCGGTGACCGTCGCATCGACGACGATCGAAGCCGCATCGTTGGCGCCGGTGATGGCGACGACGATGTTGTGGCTGGCCGTGCCGTCGAGCGAGCTGACGCTCAGCGTATCGCTGACGGCGTCGCCCTGGTTGAGCGCCTGCGTCGCGGCCCGGCTGTTGTCGAGCGCATAGGTCCAGCTGCCGGTGGCGGCATTGAAGGTGAAGCTGCCATAGATGCCGTTGAGGGAGGCCGGGACGGCAAATGCCGCCTCGCCGTCGTCGACATCGCTGACCGTCAGCTTGCCGGAGGCATTCGCATCGCCGCTGCCGGCCGCACCCGCCTCGACCGTCGCCCGATCGTCGGTGACCGTCGCATCGACGACGATCGAAGCCGCATCGTTGGCGCCGGTGAGCGAGATGGAGACATTTGCCTCGCTCAGCGTGCCATTGCCGAGCCGTATCGCGTAGACGAAACTATCTTTGAGGATTTCACCGGCAGACAGCGTATTGATATCCGCGCCCGAGCCGACGATGCCGCTTCCATCACTAAGACGGTATTCGATCTTTCCATTATTGATCCTGACCCAATTGCTGAGCAGGGTCTTCTCCCAGGCAGATGCCCCGTTCGCTCCGACGTCTTTCGCAAGAAGCTCGTAGTCGGCGGTAATTGGATTGCCATCACCGTCGTCGACCGAAAAGAGGGATTTGGCATTCCCGCCAAGATCATTCGACATGACGTCGAGGGTTATGGTTTTGGTGGCCGCATTGTAAAGCTGGAGACTGAGCAGTTGGTCTTCTGTCCAGATGTAAGAGTCATCCTTCGCCTGCGGCGTATTGGAGAAAGAAGTCGTGCTGCCGCCGCCGGTGCTTTGCGTACCCATCAAAATACCCCCATAACACAAAACAAGTAATCCGGCGCTAATTCAAGATTATCAAACCAGCATGACACGCGTGAACACGCGGCCGCGCCGGTAATATCGGCAACGATGCCAACTTTTCTTAAACAATAGCCGGAATACTCCCCATCCCTAATAAAGTGTTAACACATATACTGTGAAATGAAAGACGATTTTCTTGCGATGGTAAATTTATTCAGCAATTCGTTCCGAGAGACGCAGAAGTCGCAGAGCTCGATCCTGACGAGCGGTGGGGGCGAACGCGTTCGCCAGGGACGAGATCGAGAAATTCGCCGCCGAAGGCGTGGCTGTTACCTGTCGTGAAGTTGCGGGACGACATTCTGAAGGTACCGCCGACGGCCGGCTCCAGATGATGCACGGTGCAGAGAAAGCCGTTCGGCGGAAGCCATTTGGCAAGCGCGTCGGCCTCGATGAAGGCGCGATAGACCTTGTCCGGGCTGGTATCGCCAACTTCATCAGTGGTTCGGCCACCAGTGTCCCGAGGGATGCGCTGGGATAACGGCCGTGAGGCTCTCGACCGGAGCTGAACCTGAGATCCTGTCATTCGACGTCTGGCGCAGTTGGAAGGACATGAACTGCAGAGTGGCCTGGGGAGTCTAAATAGACATCGCTAGCGGGTGCCCGCACCCGATTTCAGTCTTGCCAGGGGTCGACTATGATCACGCCGGTATCGTCGAAATCCTGAACATTACGCGTGACTACAGTTAAGCCGTGAACCAGCGCGGTAGCGGCAATCAAAGCATCAGCCTCGTTGCGGCGGTCTGGAATATGTAAGTGGGCACAACGCGTCGCTATCGCATCATCGATTGGCAGAACTCGCTCGGCGAATTCAGGGCGAACACGGCTATCCATCCATCCCCGTAAGCGAGAGCCCTGGGCAGCGTCGCGACGCTGGATGGTTAATATCCCGCGCTCAATTTCCAGGATCGTAATTGCGGAAATGAACAAGTCATTGGAATCTTGCGCACCGACCCACTTCGTCACATTGGCATCTGCTTTACCGTCTCCAACTTTGCGCAACTCGGAGAGGACGTTGGTATCCAACAGGTACTTCAAGACAAATCGACCTTGCGAGGTGCAATTTCGGCTCTCGGTGGATCGAATTCAATCGTCGACAAACCAGGCATTGAAAGAGCATCGACGAGATTCCGGCGCTTGCCGGTCAGGCGGACGAATTCGCTGTATGTCATCAACACATGGGACGGCTTCCCGCGATCTGTAATAACTACAGGACCTCTTTTGGCAGCCTTCTTTGCCTTGCTGACGTCGTGGTTCAACTCCCGGCTAGACAAACTTGTGATGCTCATAGAATACCTCGTAGAATACCTCGATGTAGGAACATACCTACATATATGATATTATCGACTGTGGAGCAATATCCAAGATAGCCGCCTTGAAGGGAATCGACCCTTGATCCCTTTATTTAAATGCCGCTGGCATAAATAGAATTTATGGAATTTTTCCGTCTCGCAGTCGCTGGGATGTGTGGGTCGAAGCCAGCTTTTCTCAAGGACTGATGGGCTGTCACCGGAGGAGTGCGATCCGCTTCAACCGCAGCGCACGCTTTTCCAGGAGATGCCACGAAAGCCACCCGAGCAACCACGATGCCGGCAGAGAAAGGGCAAAGACCGCCCACCACGTGCTGTACTGGCCGAGGGCATGGTTCATCACCTGCTCCACTGGCCATCCATAGAGATAGGTGCCGTAGGAGACGTCGCCTACCCGTTCGAGAGTCGGCAGGCGTATTACCGGCGAGGTCGCGATGTAGATAAGCGGATAGGCAAACAACATAGGGCGGTAAAAGTAGTTGGGCCAGATAACGAGGCAGAGCACACCGAGCACCACAAAGATCAATGCCAGGACAATATTAGGCTGTCGCTTTTCCATCACGATCCAGAGAAGCGAACCGCAGCAGAAGTAGGGAGCGATAAAAGTGAAGTCTGTCAGGAACCGTATGTTTGGCCACGGATGATCGAAGAAAAGCTGCCAGGTCACGCCCACGGCGAGGACAAGTGCCATAAGCTGGGCTCGCAGAAGCCCGATTGCCATTAATCCCGCGATGATGAGGTAGCAGAAGATTTCCTGCCCGATCGTCCAAAGAGAGCCGTTGACGAAGGTGGCGAGCCAGGAGATTGCGGGATCATAAAACTGCACGTGCGGCAGAGTCATGCCGAAGTTCGGGTCGAACAGCGAATGCAGTGTCGTCTTCACATGAAGCGACTTGAGCAAGTAACCGCTGATGCCCAACGGGCTGAACAAGGCACCCAAGACATAGACGCTCAGCAGCGTGCAGACCGCAAACGCCGGATATATTCTCAGCGCCCGCCGCCAGAGAAAACCGCCCGCGCTGCCGAACTGCGCGCTCTGTGTGACGAGGAAGCCGCTCGTGATGAAGAACGCATAGACCCCGAAGATGCCAAGGGTGCCCTGGCCGAGCAAACGCCGGAAGGGCTCGTTCGCCGAGGTCTTTTCCGAGATAAGAAAGGCATGCGAGAAGATCACCATGGAAGCTGCAACGAGCCTGATCATGTTGAAGTTCGGGTAAAACGCCTTCTCGATTTCCCGCCCGTCCATGCGAGCCTCCCGCGCTTCCACAGTTTAACAAACTAATAATTTGAGTTTTGAATGATGTCATGGGCCGTTGTGAAGACGGGATTATGACTGATAACCTCCGGTCTGCTCAGATTCGCCTCGGTCGTACACTTGTTGTTTTGGCAGTGATCTTTCCATGCCTGATCATACACAGTCGAAGCACGTTGCATCATCCCTGGCGGAAGAATTCTGATAAGCATATTTGCCGTGAGCTTTTCATAACGCCATTACTATTTCGGGGGCATGTGGGCCCTTCGATACTGGCAAAGAGAGTATTGAAGCGGGGCGGGGTCTGCCCGTACGAGCAATTGGGGCAAAAGATCTTCCTCAGCAATGCAGGCTCTCCAGCGAGTTCCGAAAGCTGGCGTTGCTGCAGACTGGCGCAGTTGAGCAGTATCCTGGCATCCTTGGGTGGTCGACTTGAGGTTGGCGCGCCGGCCTTTGTCAGGGCTTCACGAACCGATATGCGAAGCGATCGGTCTGGCCCTTGATCGAGGGATCGAACACCTTGATCGCGTGCGGATCGTCGTTGTTTGCGAGCATTGTGCTTTCCGCATCCAGTACGAAGCCGGCCGTCTCCACCTCCTCGCGCACGGAGGCGGGGTCGATGCGATGCAATGACTGGGCATCACCTGTGCCGGCTCCGGCGGCGGCGGCGTGATCGACGATGACGTAGAACCCACCGGGCTTCAGCCGCTCGTAGACCGCTCGATTGAAGTCGGCCGCCGTCGCGCCCCTGGCCTGCATCAGCGCGGTGTGGAGATCGTGGTAGAACAGGTGCAGCCACAGGACGTCCGCTGGCTCCGTGGCCTGCAGTATCGCGACGAGGTCCGCCGAGACGGCTTCGACATTCTCTCGGCCCGGCTCCTTCGCGAGCGTCCGCATGCGGCCAACCGGATCGTTCTTGAAGTCGGCGACTTCGGCCGGCACGAAGCTTGTGACTCGACCTTCGGGTCCGACCATGTCGGAGAACAGGCGCGTCCAATCACCGTCGCCTGGGTAGACGTCAATGACAGTGGAGCCCGCATCTACACGTGCGAACCGGATCAACTCGGATAGTATGGATTGGTCGTACATCGGAATCTCCTTTGCGGTTGGGCACTAGACGAGCGCGCGGCGTACAATGGGGCGATTTTCTCTGATCTATCATCTACACCGAACCGATGGCCGAACAGTGCTATGCAGGCCCGGCCGCGCCCATCTGCGCGGCGCGCGCCAATGCTTGTGTGTCGACGTATTCCCGGATGTTGGTCAGTCTGCCGTCCCGGACGGTGATGGCGAAGATCCAGTCGTCCTCGAACGTCTTGTTCGTGGCTTTGATCCTTCCCCTCGCGAAGCCGAGCACGAGGACCCGGTCTCCTTGCGCCACGAACTCCCGGGGTTCCGTGGACGTTTCAATCGACTTGGATGCCGTCTCAAGCAAATCCTTTAGCCCCGCGTGTCCGCGGTGCGTTCCGGCCAGCGGCCAGTCTTTGCCGGGGATGATCCACTCGATGTCATCGGCGACCAGTGCCAGCAGGCCATCCCTGTCGCCGCGGCCGATCGCGGCGAAGAAGTCCTTCACGGTCTGGATGTTCTTCTCAATGCTCATGGGAATTTCTCCATTTGGCGCCGATCGCATCGTGCTCGATCCGATCCGTGCATCGTAGCCCTGCCGGTTGGCACGTCGTGTTCATCAGTCGAACTTGACCAGGTCCTTGAAGATCAGTTGACCCCAGCTATTTCCGCGCGCGTGGACCTGCCGACGGCCGTAGATGAAGACGAAGGCACCCTCCTCGATGAAGCGCTTTGCGGCAGCGAGGCCGATACCCGTGGCGCCGCCCGTGATCACAGCGGTCTTTCCATTCAATCTGGTCATGTCATGCATTCCTTGTGTCGCGTCTCGGGTCATCGCTTTTCGGAGACATCCTCCGACAGCCTCGATATGGGTTCGCGGGCACCAGGCGGTGAGTGCGCAATCGCGCGCATCCGTGGTGCGTAAACGATCCACTTACGTGATCGAACGCAGCGACGATCATGCGCAATCCTGCCCAGTAGGGTAGACTGGTCTTCGCAAGCCGCCCCATGCGGCGCGGGAATGGACCATGATCGACTGGGATGACGTTCGCTACTTTCTTGCAGCCGCTCGTGGCGGCTCAGTGCGGGCTGCCGCCAAGAGCCTGGGAGTCAACCACTCGACCGTGCTGCGACGCATCGCTCAGCTCGAGGCGCACCTCGGGGCGCAGATGTTCGAAAAGCTGCCTTCGGGTTACCGCCTGACGGCCGCGGGCGAGGAGGTTCTCGAGTTCGCGAACCAGATGGAAGCCTCGTCGCACCAACTGGAGACGCGCGTCTTCGGGCGCGATCAGAGCGTACGCGGGCTTCTGCGGGTGACGCTGCCCCCGTTCCTTGCGACACACCTGCTCATGCCGGATATCGCAGATTTTGCGCGTCTGCATCCGGACATCGAGATGGAGATCGTATCGACCGGCGAGGTCGTGAATCTGACCAACCGGGAGGCCGATGTGGCGATCCGGATGGTCTCCGATCGCAAGACCCTGCCGCTCAATCTTCATGGTCTGAAAGGTCCGGATTTGCTCGCGGGCGTTTATATGTCCCGCGATAGACTGGCCGCTTGGCGTGCGGGTTCGCCGGATCCAATCCGGCCCATCGTCATCGGCGGTCAGGCTGTTCCGGCCTGGGTCGACGAAGGGGAGGTTCGCGCCACAGGGGTTCCGTTCAGGACGCCGGACGCCGACGCGCAGATCGCTGCGGCAAGGCAAGGGATCGGCATGACCAAATTACCCTGTTTCGTCGGAGATGCCGATCACCTGCTGGCGCGAGTTCCGGGCATCGATCTGAAATCACCTGCGACGATTTGGCTTCTCACGCAGGGGGAGACACGCAAGACGAAGCGCGTGCGGCTTTTCACCGAGTTCATATCCCATCGACTCGCCGCGTGCGCTCCGCTCCTCGCCGGGCGGTCCATATCGCGCGGCTGACGTCCCGTGCGAAACCCCACAAATGGGCTAGGGAAATTGCTGTTGGAGATTGGCATTCCCAAGGGGACATGGGCCTGGCTTTGTCGAAACACTGCCTGTCAGGAAATTCCACGGGGTCGGGCCAGCGACCGCCGAGCGCATGCGCAAATATGGGATCGAGACCGCGCTCGATCTGAAATCGAAGTCGCTCGCCTTCCTAAAGGAGCATTTCGGCAAGTCCGGTCCGTATTTCTATGGCATCGCCCGTGGAATTGACGAGCGCCAGGTCAGACCCGACCGCATCCGCAAATCGGTCGGCGCAGAAGACACTTTCGCAGAGGATATCAATGATCTCGAAGGAGCGACGGCGGAGCTGAAGCCGCTCGCAGAGAAGGTTTGGCGCTACTGCGAGGCGCGGGGCATCGGCGGCAAGACGGTGACCAAAAGTCGGAAAGGCTGACGAAGAGAACAAAGATCCAATCGACTCATACGTTGGATTTCGACGCAGAAACGCCCGCGTCTTCAGCGGGCGTTGAGAACTCTTAGACAAAATGCCGTACGGTTAGCGCGCGACCGATGCGCGGGCAACGCTGCGGATGTCGGCTCGGTCGATGCCGAGGTCCTGCAGTTCGCGGCCGGACATGCGGCCGAGTTCGGTGACGGTCTGATGGAACTTGCGCCAGTTGTTGAAAGAGCGTGCTATGTTCATGATAATCCCCTTCCTGAGGGCTATGTGACGTCAGCAACCTTGTTTAGTTCCGGCGTCGTTTCGATGACCGCAACATAGGCGTTTAAATCGGTTTAAAACAGCGACAATCCCTCACCCCACCCATGCGAAAGGCGCATAGATGGAACAGGTGGATCGCCGGCATGCCATTGCTGTGGCCCCGCGATCGACAGAGATTTTGGAGGCTCATTTCCGCAAGGTAATGCCATTGCTTTGCGCTTCGCGAACGACGTTTTCCGAGAAGCCGTGCTGGAGAGCGTCTTCGACGAATTCGAGCACCAGGAGACCCGCAGCCGGGTGGGAACGACTGACAGCGATCGTTTGCCTGATAATGAGGAATGGTTCCAGCAAGACACGAAACCCTTCATGCTCGCCGATAAAGCGCTCGAGAGCCTGCTTTATACCAGCAGATGCGTCATGATTGCCGTTCACAAAAAGGTCGAGCGCTTCCGCTGGCGTTGAAGCATGAACGATTTTGGCGTGAGCGAGACGCCGCGCTAAATAGAGATCATATGCAGCGTTTCGTGTGACGCAGATTTTTACGCCGTCCGAATCGATATCAGCAAAGGAGCGGTACGGACTTCCCTCCCGGACGACAAGCGTACCTTCGATCAGAGCGTAGGCCGGCGAGAACAAGAGCCTGTCTTCACGTGCCGGGTCGGCGGCGAGGAAGGCGACGTCCCACTCGTCGTGATCGACCTTTTCCAGAATTTTGGCGGCCGAGGGATAAGTGACAAATTCAACGCGACAACCAAGGCGCCTTGAAAGGTCGCGGGCCAGTTCAACGCTGACGCCTTCAAATTTTCCCGTTGCCGGATCGACGCCCACCAAGGCGATGTTGGCAAGGTTGACCGCCGCACGCAGGTAGCCCTTCGGTATCAGCGCGGCGCGCGAACGTGCAATTTCGTCGGTCATGTTTTCGATCCTCTACCGAATAGCGCATTCCTGCTGGTCAGCGTTGCTTGAACTTGGCCGCGAGCGTCTCGGTCCCGCGGGCGAGAAGGCCGACATCGATGCCGACCGCAGTAAAAGTCGTTCCAAGTTCGATGCAGCGGGCAGCAAAGGCTGTGTCCGGCGTCAGGATGCCTGCGGGTTTGCTGAGAGCCGCAAGGCGGCTGATTGCGTCCTCGACGGCAGCCACGACCTCAGGATGGCCGGGCTCTCCCGGATGTCCAAGGCTGGCTGCTAGATCCGCGGGGCCGATGAAGACGCCATCGACACCATCAACCTGTGCAATGTCTTCCAATGCCTCGAGTGCCGAGCGGGTTTCCAGCTGCACCAAAAGACAAAGTTCTTCTTCTGCCCGCCTGGCATAGCTCGCGATACGCCCAAAACGTGTCGCCCGCGTCAGCCCCGACACGCCGCGGATGCCGGTCGGCGGATAGCGCATGGCAGAAACCGCAGCTTCCGCTTCCTCCCGGTTCTGCACGTAGGGAATGAGCAGCGTCTGCGCGCCGATATCGAGGTGCCGCTTGATCAATACCGCGTCGTTGCTGGCAGGCCGCACGATCGCCGAGACGTCGTAGGCCGCGACCGCCTGCAATTGCGGCAAGACTGTCAGCACATCACCCGGCGAGTGTTCGGTGTCGAACAGCAGCCAGTCGAAGCCCGAAGGCGCCACGATCTCCGCGGCATAGCTGCCCGGCAGGCTGCACCAGAGACCTATCTGCTGCTTGTTTTCGCGAAGCGCCCGCTTGAAGCGATTTTCCGGAAGATTCATGTTTTCACCTATACAAAAGCGACGCCGATAGCACCGATCGGGCCATAATCGGCGTGGATGACGTCGCCAGCAGCAATGTCGACCGGGCGGGTAAAAGAGCCCGCCAGCACGATCTGCCCCTTCTCCAGTTTGCCGCCAACCGCATGGAGCTTGTTGACGAGCCAGGCGATTCCTGCCGCGGGATGTCCCATGACGGCCGCCGAAACGCCGGACTCCTCGATGATCCCATTCTTGGAGAGCGTCGCCCCGATCCACCGGATGTCGACATCCATCGGACGTATCACGCGACCGCCGACGACGATGGCGCCGAAGGCCGCGTTATCCGCTATGGTATCAGTGATCGCGCGCGGAACTTCGGTCCGATAGTCGATGATTTCGAGCGCCGGCACGATGAATTCGGTGGCGCGCATAACGTCGTAGATGCGGGTGGTCGGGCCTTTGAGATCCTCACCCATGATGAAGGCAAGCTCCACTTCGAGGCGCGGCTTGATGAAGAGGTCGGCCCTGATCTGGGCGCCATCGTTGAACAGGGCATCATCAAGGATGCGCCCATAATCCGGCTCGGTCATCTTCGATGCCATCTGCATGGCGCGCGACGTCAGGCCGATCTTGTGGCCCGCGACGCGCGCGCCCTTAGCAATCCTGCCCTCCGCCCAAAGATCCTGAATGCGATACGCATCCTCGATTTCGATGTGTGGATAGGTCTTGCTGAGCTGCGGGATCGGCACCCGGCTTTCCTCGGCGCCCAGCAACGCCTGCGC
The DNA here is from genome assembly GCF_003985135.1 of Rhizobium fabae. NCBI lineage: Bacteria > Pseudomonadati > Pseudomonadota > Alphaproteobacteria > Hyphomicrobiales > Rhizobiaceae > Rhizobium > Rhizobium fabae. The sequence continues at coordinate 18,432 of NZ_ML133656.1, read as the reverse complement.
CGCGCCGCGGCGTTCTTCATCCGTCAACATGGGTATGGTTCTCCCGTTTGTTTATTTGATTGGCGCGCGCGGTAGGACCGCCTCGCCAGGCTCCATCACGTATGTGTACTCCAGGGAAAACCAGGGAACGCTCACATTCGGATCGTCCGGATGCGGTTCGTCGTGCTGTACGAAATCGCCCGTCAGCGCGGACGTCACCCCGAACTGCACGTCGGAATCGATATTCGGATCGCTCGGGTCGAAAACCTGCGAAATAAGTGTCTTGTAGCCTCGCTTGAAGATCAGCGCATGCAGATGCGCCGGACGATAGGGGTGACGCCCCTGCGCCTTCAAAAGCCGACCGACGACACCGTCCACCGGGATCGGATATCCGATCATCTTCACCGTGCTGAACCAGAAGCGGCCCTCCGCGTCCGTCGTGAATTTGCCTCGCAAGTTCATCTCGGCCTGATCGGGATCCTGGTTCTCGTAGAGACCCACAGGCGACGCGTGCCAGACATCCACTTCGGCGCCCGCAATGGGTTCACCGTGTGCATCCACCACCCGCGCCTGAACGAAAAGTGGAGAACCCGGCGTATCCGACCGGACGATGGAACCGCCATTTTCCACGCGCGGCGAGTTGAGGCGCCAGAAGGGGCCAAGCAGCGACTGGGACGTTTCCGTTTGCCCCTGGTCGCCGTTGTTGAGCAAGCAAACCAGCGTCGAAACGCCCAGAGAGCCCGACATCAAGACGAACTCGTTATGACTGTCCGTCTGCAATTGGCCGATTTCGTTGAGGACCGCGGTGGCATCGCGAAACTCCGGCTCCGTCAGGCGGACTTCGCGAACAAAAGCGTGCAGATGCTTAACCAGCGCCGTCAGGATCTCGCGAAGCCGGCCATCTGCAGTCTGCGCCATCACCGTCAAAACAGCCGCCGTCACATCCTCGTGCGTCTTTATCACCATCACACACCTCCCTATGGGCGTGCCTGTTTTGAAAAATCATCGATTATTTGTCAAGCCAAACCTCCATGCAAATGTAGGATATTTCAAGGGAATGAGCGCACAGCGCTCAAAATACGGCAATATATCTTTGATATTATTCGATAAAATTTAAATGTTTTCGGGCGCAGTCCGAAGATTGACCGCCAACGCTCATCAAACTGTTGACAGCAATAATCGTTTATTATACGGATCGTCGATAATGAAACCCGCGATCTGAAAAGGTCGTGGAACCATCTGGGAGGGTGTCAATTGCAATCAGGACCTGGCAGCCTCATTTTGGAAAGCGGCGCGGAGGCGGCAACGTCATCCTTTCTAGATGACGGCAAAAACACCATCGCCAGCCAGCTTGTTTCGCGTCTGCGTGAAGCGATTATTTCCGGCCAGCTCGAGGCTGGCAGCAAGATCAATCTTGATCGGGCAAAACAGAGCTTTAACGTCAGCCTCAGCCCTTTGCGAGAGGCATTGGCGCGTCTCATTTCGGATGGACTTGTCGAATTCGAAGACAATCGCGGCTACCGCGTGTCGCCTGTTTCGCTGTCGAACCTCGAGGAGATCACCAGCCTGCGCGAGGAGTTCGAAACCTATGCGCTGCGGGAATCCATGCGCGTCGGTGATGTTGAATGGGAAGGCAATGTCATGCGTGCGTTGCACCGCCTGAACCGCACGGAACGGGATGCGGCAAAACCCGAAACGCTTGAACAGTGGGAGGCCGTTCACCGGGAATTTCATCTCACCCTGATTTCGGGCTGCCGCAAACCGTTGCTTCTCAGTTTCTGCAAAACCATGCTGAATCTGAATGACCGCTATCGGCGCACATTTCTCACTCGCACATCCGGCGACCGCAATGTCAGCGTTGAGCACAGCGAAATCGCCCAAGGAACAGTGGCGCGGGATATGGAATATGCCTGCGACCGGCTGCGCGAGCACATCCATCGTACTGGCACAAATCTGCGACGGCATCTCGCTGAAAAGGGAATTGCCTGAAATGGAGATCCGGCAGGAAACCATATCACCCAATGCTTCCGCATCGCCGCTGGGGGTCGCGCATTTTTCCGCGATCGACGTCGAGCCCGCGAAATTCGTGTCGCTCTCCGCTGCTGCGGGCTTTTCATCGGTTGGCCTGCGACTTCATCCGGCCTTTCCCGGCGCTCCTTATTATGAGCTGCCCTTGGGAAGCGACGCAGCTCGCGACGTAAAAGCCCGCCTCGATGGCGAAGGTATTTCGCTCTACGACATCGAATTCGTCGTCATCGGGCCGGACTTCGATCCCAGCGCGCTGACGTCAATGCTTGCAGGCGCCAGCGCGCTCGGAGCGCGCCGTCTCAGCGTTTGCGGCGACGACCCGGATCGGGGGCGCCTTGTCGCCAATTTCGCGGCACTTTGCGACCTCGCGGCCTCCTTCGGTATGGGGGTTGATCTTGAGAACATGGGCTGGCGCACCGTCGTCAGCTTTGATGATAGCCTGTCGATCGTGCAGGAATCGAAACGGGGCAATGCCGGCGCGCTCGTAGATGCTCTGCATTTCTTCCGCAATGGTGGCCAAGCCAAGGATATTTCTGCTGCGCCTCACGGCATGATCAGGAGCATTCAGCTCTGCGACGCCTGCGGACCCGCACCGAGAACGGCGGATCAAATGGTCAGCGAGGCCAGAACGGGGCGTTTTGCGCCGGGACTGGGTGAGCTTCCCGTTGCGAGCCTGATGAGGGTGTTGCCGACAGGCGCTGCGGTCTCGGTGGAGGTGCCGATCCGCTCCGGGCAGGCGCCGGAGGAGCATTTGCGTCACCTTCATGATGCCGCCCGAGCGTTGACCGGCTAACCAGAAGCACAGCGCAAAACGGATACCACACACGAAGACAGGCAGAGGTGCCCGTCGGCGGGAAAGAGATGTTGTCATGAACTACGTGCTGGATTTCAGTGTTGTCTTCGAAAAGATGCCCGATCTACTGATGGCGGCTCTGGCGACGATCGGTCTGGCTTTGGCCGGCATGTCGCTGGCGCTGGTGATCGGCGTTATCGGGGTCGCGGCCCGGACATCGAATATCCGTCCCTTGCGCGCGGCTGTCATCGCTTTCGTCGAAGTGGTCCGCAATACACCGTTCCTGGTGCAGATCTTCTTCATCTTCTTTGCGCTGCCAATGATGGGCATTCGCCTCAACCCCACTGCCACGGCGATCGTCGCGCTGGCCATCAATGGCGGCGCCTATGCGATCGAGATCATTCGCGGCGGTGTCGACAGCATCCACAAGGGGCAGGTCGAGGCCGGGCTCGCGCTCGGCCTGCATAAGGCGCAGGTGTTTCGCCTGATCGTCCTGAAGCCGGCGCTAAGGGCGATCTATCCCTCGCTGACCAGCCAGTTCATCATGCTGACGCTGACGACATCGGTCTGCACGTCTATCGCAGCCTATGAGCTGACCTCCGTTGCCCAGATCATCGAATCCGACACGTTCCGCAGCTTCGAGGTCTATTTCACCATCACGCTCATGTATCTCGGCATCTCCTGGATGATGATGGGGCTATTTGCGCTGATCTCCCGTCATTTCTTCAGCTATCCGGTGCGGTGAGGAGCAGGATAATGGGTGTTTTCGGCCAAAACGAAATGCTTTTCCTGCTGCAAGGGCTGAAGTGGACGCTGCTTCTATCTGCGATCGGCTTCATTGGCGGCGGCATATTCGGTCTCGTCATCGCGCTCGCCCGGACGTCTGGACGATCCGCGCTCCGCAAGACAGCGGCGGGTTATATCTCCGTCTTCCAGGGTACGCCGCTACTGATGCAGCTGTTCGTCGTCTACTACGGCATCGCGCTTCTCGGCGTTAGCATCGAGGCCTGGATGGCTGTCGCAATCGCCTTCACGCTGCACGCCAGCGCGTTTCTCGGCGAGATCTGGCGCGGCGGTATCCAGGCGATCCCGAGGGGCCAAACAGAAGCCGCCAATGCGCTGGGTCTCCATTACATCTCGCGGATGAAGGACGTGGTGCTCCCGCAGGCCCTCAAGGTCTCGCTGCCGGCAACAGTCGGTTTCCTCGTCCAACTCATCAAGGGTACATCGCTTGCCGCTATCGTCGGCTTCATCGAACTCGCCCGAGCCGGACAAATCGTCTCGAACCAGACCTACCGACCATTGCTGATCTTCGGCATCGTCGGCGCAATCTACTTCATCATTTGCTGGCCCCTGTCTCTCTACGGAGCCCGGCTCGAAAATCGGATGGCGAAGGCCGCCCGGTAAGTTGGCATTCCAACGAATGCACAAGCTCTATCAACCAAGGAGGAGAAGGTAATGATCAGCAGCTTTAAGACCGGCCTGAAGCGCCGTGGAATTCTGTTCGCAGCCGCAGCCCTGGTGATGGCCCCGTGGCTGTCGCCGATGTCTGCACAGGCTGCAACGGTCGAGGAGGTCAAGGCCAAGGGCAAGATCGTCGTCGGCATTCAAGGCGACAACGCACCCTGGGGCTTCGTCAATTCGAGCGGCGTTCAGGACGGCTTCGATGCCGACATCGCCAAGCTTTTCGCCAAGGATCTGGGCGTCGAGGTCGAATTTGTCCCGCTTGCGGTCGCCAATCGCATTCCGGCACTTGTCACCGGCAAGGTCGATATCCTGTTTGCCACCATGGCGATGACGGAGGAACGAGCCAAGTCGATCCAATATAGCAAGCCGTACGCTGGTAACACAATTTCGCTTTACGGACCGAAGGACAAGAAGATGGCCGAAATCGGCGATCTCGCAGGCCTGGAGATCGGCGTTCCAAAGTCAAGCTCGCAGGATAAGGCGGTGACCGCAGCTGTCGGCGACACGGCGACCGTCCGGCGCTTCGACGATGATGCCGCCTCCATCCAGGCGCTGCTTTCCGGACAGGTGCAGGCGGTCGGCGGCAATCAGTTCTACCTCGACCGTCTGGAAGCAGCCAGCGCCGGTACCTATGAACGCAAGATCGATTTCCTCACGACATTCAATGGCGTCGGAACACGACTCGGCGAGAAGGACTGGAATGAGACCGTCAACGCCTTCCTCGACAAGATCATGGCGAACGGCGAGCACGCCAAAGTCTATGCCAAGTGGATGAAGGTGGAGGTTCCGAAGTTCCCCGAATCCATCCCAAACATCCCCTTCACCATCAACTGATACATGTTCTACGCAGGAGATCGCCGTGCCGCACGCCGCTGACACTCAAAGCCCGCTTCTCTCCATGGAAGCAGTGGATAAATGGTACGGCGCATTCCATGCGCTGAAGAACATCAACTTGACCGTCCGCAAAGGCGAGAAGATCGTCCTTTGCGGACCGTCCGGATCCGGCAAGTCCACGCTGATCCGTTGCATCAATGCGCTCGAGAAAATCGAGAAAGGCACGATCATGGTCGAGGGGAAAAAGCTGGATGACAGCGGCAAGTCGATCGACGCAGTTCGGCGCGAGGTCGGCATGGTGTTCCAGAGCTTCAACCTCTTTCCACATATGACCATCCTTGAAAACTGCACGCTCGCGCCGATGCGGGTGCGCGGGACAAGCAAGGCGGATGCCGAGAAAATCGCCCGCAAATATCTCGAACGCGTCCGTATTCTCGATCAAGCCGACAAGTACCCCGCCCAACTTTCCGGCGGACAGCAGCAGCGCGTTGCGATTGCACGGGCGCTCTGCATGGAGCCGAAGGCCATGCTGTTCGACGAGCCGACCAGTGCGCTCGATCCTGAGATGGTCAAGGAAGTCCTCGACACGATGATCGGTCTGGCCAGGGACGGCATGACGATGATCTGCGTCACCCATGAAATGGGCTTTGCCCGGCAGGTGGCCGACCGCGTGATCTTCATGTCCTCCGGCGAGATCATAGAAGAGGCACCGCCGGAAACTTTCTTCCGCAATCCGTCGCATCCGCGCACCCAGGCCTTCCTCGGCGAAATATTGGCTCATCACTGAGGCGAAGCACATGACAGTTTCAAGCGAAACGACGAAGCGCGCTGTGTTGGTGGGACTGATCGGCGCCGATATCCAGATGTCGAAGTCCCCGGCCCTGCATGAGCGCGAAGGCGCGCTCCAGGGGCTCGACTATCGCTATGAACTCCTCGACCTTGCGGAGCGCGGCCTTCCGGCCACAGCCCTACCCGATCTTCTGGCAGAGGAGGAAGCGCGTGGCTTTGCCGGCAGCAACATCACCCATCCCTGCAAGCAGACGGTGATTCCGCATCTGACGGATCTGTCCGAGGACGCCCGCATGCTGGGCGCCGTCAACACGGTCGTGTTTAAGGATGGAAGACGGACCGGTCACAACACGGACTGGTACGGTTTCTACGAAAACTTTCGGCGCGGACTTCCTGACGTCCCGCGGCATCGGGCTGTCCTTTTGGGTGCCGGCGGAGCCGGTGTCGCGGTCGCACATGCCACAATGAAACTCGGCATCGAGCGTCTTGCGATTTTCGATCAGGACGTTTCCCGTGCGGACCGTCTGGCGGAGGATCTGAACAGCCGGTTTTCCGCTGAACGGGCTTTTGCGATCACTGATGTCGGCAAGGCGATGCGGAGCGCCGCCGGCCTCATCCATGCGACGCCGACGGGCATGAAAAACCATCCGGGTCTGCCGATCGAAGAGAGTTGGCTTGAACCCCGCCATTGGGTCGCCGACATCGTCTACATGCCGCTCAAGACCGAGCTTCTGGCGCTTGCAACCCGTCTTGGCTGCCGCACCTTGCCGGGTGGCGGGATGACGGTGTTTCAGGCGGCGGCCGCGTTCAAGCTCTTCAGCGGTATCGAACCCGACGCCGAACGCATGAGCGCCCATTTTACCGAACTGTGCAAAGTCTCCTGATCCAGGCTGGCGAAGGAAGAAAGCGATGCCCCATATCGTCATCGAATACAGCGAGGGAGCCGGAAGTCGCATCGACATACCGGGGCTGGTAAAGGCCGTTCATCGCAGCGTGCGAGACAGCGGCGCCGTCAAGCCGAATGCCGTGCGCACTTTTGCGCGCGAGGCCACGCATTCGCTGGTCGCCGACGAGCATCCTGCCAATCAGTTCGTACAGATCATCTTGCGGATCGCGCCCGGACGTACGCCGGACGAAAAACGGGCAATATTGCAGACGGTCTATGACGCAGCCGAAGGCGTCGCACGTCCGGCACTTGACGAGGGACGCTGCGCCCTGCGTGCCGACCTCATCCAGTCGGATCCCGATTTTGCGATCCACGAGACAACGCTGCCGTGACCATTCCGGCAATTCGAAAGGAAGAAGAATGAGCCTGATCTACGTCCTCAATGGCCCCAACCTCAATCTGCTCGGCAAGCGCCAGCCACATATCTACGGCCACGAGACGCTCGCCGATGTCGAAGCCGATTGCCGCCGGCTCGCCTCTGAACTCGGCCACGACATCCGCTTTCACCAGAGCAACCGCGAATACGAGATCATCGACTGGATCCACGAAGCGCGCGAGGACGGCGCCGGCATCGTCATCAACCCGGCCGCCTTCACCCACACCTCTGTTGCGATTCTCGATGCGCTGAATACCTTCGAGCAGCCGGTCATCGAGGTGCATATCTCCAATGTCCACAAGCGCGAAGCCTTCCGCCATCACTCCTTCGTCTCGCACCGCGCCGATGGCGTGATCGCCGGTCTTGGCACCGAAGGCTATCAGCTAGCGATCCGCCGGGTGGCAAGCCTGATCATGTCGGCCGAGAAGAAGTGACGCAGAAGGGGCTCGGCATGGAACGGAAAGTAAGGCTTGCGGTGCTCGGCGCCGGCCTGATCGGCAAGCGACACATCAAGCACGTACTTGCCGAGCCGCAGGCGGAACTTCTGGCCGTCGTCGATCCGATGCCGCTCGGGCAGCAGATCGCGCGGGAATCCGGCGCTAAATGGTTCCCGAGCTTTGCGGCAATGATCGAGACGGATCGTCCCGACGGCATCATCGTCGCGACGCCCAACCAAGTCCACGTCGCCAACGGTCTCGAAGCCGTTGCCGCCGGGGTGCCGGCGCTGATCGAAAAGCCGATTGCTGACGATATCGCGGCCGGTGAAAAGCTGATCGGCGCCGCGGAAGCCGCTGGCGTGCCGCTTCTGGTCGGCCACCATCGCCGCCACAATCCGATGATCCAGAAGGCCAAAGAGATCATCGACAGTGGCGAGCTTGGCCGCATTCTCGTAGCCAATGCGATGTTCTGGCTGTTCAAGCCGGACGACTATTTCGATATTGACTGGCGGCGCCAGGCTGGAGCCGGCCCAGTCTTCCTCAACCTGATCCACGACGTCGACAATCTGCGCTACCTTTTCGGCGACATCGTCGCCGTCCAGGCACGCGAATCCAGCGCCGTTCGCGGCAATGTCGTCGAGGAGACCTCGGTGATCTTGATGGAATTCGCAAGCGGTCTTCTTGCCACAGCGTCCGTTTCGGACTCCGTCGTCGCTCCCTGGAGCTGGGAGATGACGGCGGGCGAAAACCAAGCTTACCCGAAAACGGAAGAGGCATGCTACTTGATTGGCGGGACGCACGGATCCCTGACGATCCCGTCGCTCGACGTATGGAAGAACGGCATAAAACGCAGCTGGTGGGAGCCGTTCGAAAAGCGTCGCGTCGCCGTTCAGGACGAAGACCCGCTGGTGCTACAGATCCGGCAGTTCTGCAAGGTGATCCGTGATGAAGAAGCGCCGTTGGTCAGCGGGCGCGAAGGGCTGAACACATTGAAGGTCATTTTGGCCGTCAAACAATCCGCAGCCGGTGGCGAGCGCATAGTGCTGGGATAGAAACAAACCAACACGCCGGGGTGTTGAAGCACTGTGAAGACGATCGGCAGCTTGCTGCCGGATCCACGGAATAGCCGTGAAGGACTCTCCGAGTTGTAGCTGATCGGCAGGGAAATGCTCGCCTTGAAGGGGATCGAACCGCCGGCCCGCGGCAACCGACGGCACTCCGACCGATATCAGCGCAGGCAGGGATACGAACGACCCGCCGCCCGCCAGCGCATTCATGCTGCCTCCTAACAAGCCGCGGAAATCAGAAGCGTATCGCTCAAGATCGTGTCTTAGTCACATAGGGGGCGAGCGGCGTGATCCGATACTCTATCAGCCACGAGCGATCCGATAGACAGACGCGTTGCCTTCGACGCCCCGGAGCGGAGCTTCGAACTCCATGATTGTCTGTCCCGACAAAAGCTGCCGGACTCCTGGTGCCATATAGAGCGCCTCAGAGATGCAAATTTCCCCGGCATCGGCCAGAGACTGCACGCGTGCCGCGACATTCACCGTCTGGCCAAAATAATCAAGATTTTCGTTCAGCGTAACGGCGATCGAAGCGCCGCAATGGGCACCAATCTTCAGGATGATACCTGGCTCGCCATGCTCGCTATTGAAGCGCTCGATTTCGTCCAGGATCCTGAGCGCCGCCTCAACCGCATCCGCCGGCCGGGAGAACGCCGCCATTACAGCGTCACCGATCGTCTTGACGACGGCGCCACCATGTTGCTGCGCCGTCAATTCCAGCAAGGCGAAATGCTCTCTGACCAAGGCATAGGCGTTGAGATCGCCAAGTTTTTCGTAGAGTGCGGTGGAACCCTTTAGGTCAGTGAACAAGAATGTGACCTGACGGATGCCAAGCCCCTCGCGTTCATCGACACGCTCCGAGCGGAACAGTCGCCGGAAAGTTTGCCGCGCGATCAACATTCCACCGGAAATATATGGCTCGAATTCCAGCGCTGGTTTGCTCGGCAGCGCCACGATCTCGGGCGGCCAGTTGATCAGCATCAGCGAGCCGCGAACGGCTCCGCTATTGTCGACTTCCACAACACAGCGGCCAGGCGACACGATGGCTTGGTCGGGGGCGAAGCGATGTCCGTCATATCGAATCCGCAACACCGCGGGTTCCGGCCCCGGCTCACCGGCGATCCCGACCATGAAGGCAGCCTGCGTCTGAACGTTGACCCCGGCCAAAACGCCAGGCCCTAACTCGACCGGCAGTCTGACCGTCGCGCCGGTTGGCAAATAGGAGAGGCCGCGTACAAAGCCGCGCAGCATATCGACAAACCGCACCGACTGGCCTGGCAGTTTGCCATCGCCGGCAAACCGCAGCTTCCAATGAAAGTCCTCAACCGACAGAGAGCCCGGATCGTGAAACGAAAGACGGCGGAGGTTGGGCGAGGCGGAAAACGTCACCTCAATAAAATCGTCGAGATCGGTTTCGCCCGATACGTCGCAGAGGCCGCAAACATAATGCGTTTTTAGCGTGCGCAGCGAACCGAAACTGTCCAACACCATCCCGGACTGCGGGCAGAGCACGTCCCAATGCATCTCGAAAAGACCACAACGCGCTGCATGCAGGAAAAGGTCAATGCACTCGCCTTCGCCGATCGCGCGGTCACGGGCAAAGGCGAGCGGGTTGACCCGGTAGAGCGACAATTCCTCGCTGCTGCGGATCAACGCCTCAAACTTGGAAACCACACGCGGGCTCCAGGATCGAGCTTTCTCGATCTCGGTCATCTTTCGTTCGAGAAGGCCATCATCGATACCGTTCATGGTATCCAACCCACCCGTTGGTGCGGCGACGTCGCTAACACCTTCCGCCGGTCTAATCCCAGGCATTCATCTCTGCTACACTCTCTTTTAATGCTACTTTATCCAAACTCTTGAAACAAGCCGCGGCCTATGGAAGGCATCCGCTTCTTCGTCTGCAGGCATGTCCGAAGACAGTCCCTACCCTAGTCCCCGAATGGAAGTTCGATCTCTTCTCGGTTCCTCTTCGCGCCTTCGACGAGCGCGGCGGAAAACCGCCCAATATCCTCGGGCGACATCATCCCTGCCCCTGCCCTAATGCCTTCTCGCCATGCAGGACCGCGTTCCCACGCCTCGTTGTAGGCGAATGCCAGGTCGGATGTTCGCCGGGTCTGCTGCAGTGCTTCGAAGAGCAGCGCAGCTTGGCGGACGTCTTTCTCACGCTTCGCTGGCCCCTGCCCGTCGGTGTGCCGGCGGCTGGCGACTATGAGTTTGTGGATCGCGTATCGGGACGGATCAGGGACAACGACCGGGACACCGCTGCGATGGAGCAGCATGGTTCGAACCGGCTCCCTGATAAGGAAGTCGAGGAAGCGCAGCGGATCGGCGCTGGCACCGCCGAGAGCGGGCATCTTCGCGGGCTGGTCGATGTCGTCGTCCGATCCGCGATTCGACGTCAGGAACTCCACCCGATAGCCGTCGGCGTTCTGAAATGCCGACGAGGCCGCTGCTCCCGATCGATGAGGAACCGGGCGGAAGGAAGGGTCGACTCCCTGTAGGAGATCGACGATGGGAGGCAGGCTGTCTTCGACTTCGCGGCTGATGGCGTAGTCCTGGGCAATATCTGCATCGCCGGTCAGGATCGCAGCCATGGGCAGGCGAACGCCAAGCAGCCCGGAATAGCACTGGAACGCTACCGTGCCGATGAGGACACCCCGGAGCCGGAAAAGGCCAGCGGTCGCCAATGCCTCGACGATGTCTCCGGACATGGCATCGGGTGCGATCATCCCGCCCTCGCGGGTGAGACTGTTGACCATCCTCCTCCGGGCGCGGATGTCATCCTTGTCGCGCTTGTGGTCGGCGACGCGCTGCGCGATAGCCGGATCGTCCGCAGGGCCGACGTAGCGACGTGTCGTACCCCCATGTCCATCTGGGATGTCAAAGTACCAGTACTTCCGGCCCTTTACGTTCGCCGGGGTGAACCGGCCTTCCGGAGGAAAGTCGGCCGTCCAAGCGGCGTCGAGCGAGCGTTGGCCCAGCTCGGCGAGCATCGTCTGGTACATGAGGTCGATGGATTTCATCGGCTCGACTCCGGTGTTATACTGTTTTTCAAAAACAGTATAACCAGCGAGGAGATAGGGAACAAGGTGGGATGTCGTAGGGGCCGTCCGGAGACAGATCGAGCCGGAGTAGCCTCCGTTGTAACGTCTTTGCGCAAACGTTACAACGCGCTCAATAGCGGCAGCCGGAATGGCTCCGCATCGCAACCCGCTTTCTCCTCGGTCCAGACCTCGTTCGGGCATTTCTCGGCAGGGAAGCATGACTTACAGAAAAACCTGAGCGATCGAAGAACACAGACGCACCTCCATCCGAGGAAAAGCATCGTGAAATTGCGTCAGGCGCGGGAGGAGCCAGCGTTGCGAGAATGTCGAGTAGGATTGGATGGCCAGAATGTCTCGCCTGCCGCGCCGCGAGACACGTTTCGCCGCATTGCCGATCTCCAGGAATGCGCGGGTGACGCCATTGTAAAGCTACTGCCTTCGTCGGTCGGTACCACACCACGATGCAGCCGCTTGAACCGAACACCGTTGCAAACCTCGCCTTCGGCGGGCCGAAACGCAACCGCCTCTTCATCGCCGCCACCCGCTCACTTTATTCGGTCTACGTCGCAGCAACCGGCGCCCAGACGCCGTAGGCTGGCGAACTGGCGCCTATATCGGGGCAGTCCGGCGGATACGGCACCTCCCGACTTCCTGTGTGACGGGATTCTCATCGAGGCGTGCCGCGGCGGCCGTCTCCCTCTCTGGCTATTGGCAGGCACTGAAAAAATGCGAGCGCCGGCCCAAGCGCAACGGTTTAATAAGACTCAGCTAACTTACGCTTAAGTTTTAGTTAAAATGCGATTCACTGTGTTTGCAGATGATGGGCGACGTTTTCGGCAGCTGACGCGTTAAGACGCCATGGAACAGATTTACCGCCAATGGCAGCTCTCCTCCCGGAACGCGACGAGCTACCGCGCCAAATTCATCCTGGCGACGGAGATCCTGAAATCCGATATGTCTTCTCATGAAATCCGCCGAGCTGCCCGCCGTGTCGTTCGTGCGCTCGAAGCCGTCATCGATCTTCCTATTGCCGGCGCTGATGTACTGAGGACGGCGCGGGAGCACTTTGGAGCATTGACGGAACTCCTCGCAGCCATGGAACCCCAGCCAGCCGGTGACGATGGGCATTGTCCCGGCCGCGAGGGCCGCGACAGCAAGCTGATGTAACCCTTGGCCATGGGGCCGGGAAGGCTCGGCTTCTGACATGGCGCCGAGCGGGTTTGAGCTGACCCCGCACGATCGCCATGTCGGTAAGCAAAGCGTGAACAGGCTAACCCTACGACCGAACTGACCTCTCGAAAACCCTCGCCAGCCGTTGCGCGAATTTTCGGGGATCTTGTGGCCGTTCGCCGTCGAGAATACGCGCTTGGTCGAGCAACAGGAACGTTGCGTCCTCTTGATAAGACGCATCGTCCTCGACGGCCGCAATGGCTTTAATCACGGGATGTGCCAGGTTGATTTCGAGGATCGGTTTGGTGGCTCCCTGGAGACGACCTGCGTTTTGCAGGATCTTTTCCATCTGCCTGTCATAGCCGTCCTCCGGCGCAACCAGGCAGACCGCGCTCTCCGTCAAGCGGTCGGATGCCCGAACATCGGCGACTTGACCGGCCAGTTTTTCTCTTGCGAAGCCAATAAATGTCGCCAAACCGGCGCTGTCCTGTTCGGGCGGCGTTTGATTGTCGAGCCTTGGAAATTGCGCCAGATCCGCAGTTCCCTGCGTGATCGATTTGAACGCCTTTCCTTCGAATTCCGGCGCGTTCACCACCCAGAAGCTGTCGACCGAGTCGGTTAGCAGCAGCACTTCGATGCCACGCGCCCGGAAACCTTCGAGCTGGGGCGACGCCTTCAGTTGGTCCAGGCTGCCACCCGCAAGATAGTAGATGGCATCCTGGCCTTCCTTGGCGTCTTTGACGTATTCGGCAAGTGAACGGTGCCCTTCCGGCGATGCCGACGTGTGAAATCGTGCAAGCGCCATCAATTGTGCACGCCGCTCGTAATCCTCGTAAATGCCCTCTTTCAAGACGGGCCCGAAATTCTCCCAGAACTTGAGATAGGTCTCCGGCTCGCCGTCAGCCAGTTTCTCGACCGCTGTGATAACCCTGTTGGTGACACCCTTGCGGATTGCCGCCAGGATGGGACTCTCCTGGATCATCTCGCGAGAAACGTTGAGCGGCAGATCAGCCGTGTCGATCAGCCCTCGGACGAAGCGCAGATATCTGGGCATCAGTTCCGCATCGTCGGTGATGAAGACCCGCTTGACGTAAAGCTTCATCCTTCCTTTGCGTTCCGGATCAAACATGTCGAACGGCTGCGTTCCCGGTACAAACGCCAGGGCTGTGTATTCGTGCCGCCCCTCGGCACGAAAGTGCACAGTCAGGGCCGGTTCGTCGTATTGCCCAGATAGGCCGCGGTAGAAGTCGGTATAGTCTTCCTTGCTGACTTCGCTCTTCGATTTGGTCCACAGCGCAGTCCCGTCCGTAATCTGGACCGGCTCGCCATCGGGTTTGTCGACAATACGGATCGCGACCGGGACGTGACCGGATTGTTCTTTGACGATTCGTTCGACGGTCCACCTTGAGGTGTATGTCTTGGCATCTTCCATCAGATGCAGGACGATGCGCGTACCGCGGGGTGGCGCTTCGACGAGGTTTGCCGCCTCGACGCTATAGCTTCCCTTCCCGTCCGAGGACCATTTCCAGGCTTCCTCTGAGCCGGCGCGACGGGAAATCACATCGACATGTTCGGCGACCATAAAGCAGGAATAGAAGCCAACGCCGAATTGCCCGATCAATTGTGCGCCTTCAGCGGCCTTGTTCTCTGCAATCCGCTCCATGAACGCCCGCGTCCCCGACCTCGCGATCGTACCGAGCGCCTCAATCATCTCGTCACGCCGCATCCCGATGCCGTTGTCCTCCACGACAAGCTGCCGGCGCTCTTCGTCAAGCCGCAGCGTGATGCGGCTCTCGGGATCGGCCGCCAGCAGCGACGGCGTCTCGATCGCCTCATAGCGCAGCTTCTCGCAGGCATCGGCGCCATTCGAGATCAATTCGCGGAGGAAAACGCCCTTGTCCGAGTAGACGGAGTGGACCATCATGTGCAAAAGGCGGGCAACATCGGCCTCAAAGACGTGGCTTTCAGCGGTCTGTTCGACAGTTGTCGTCATGTGCTCGGATTCTCCAAAGGAATGCAACTTGCGCCAATCAATTGGCGAAACCAGGCTCAAAATTCAAGATCCGAACACAGGTGGTCGCGGCCGAAATATACCGTCGCGCAGTTGCCATTTTCACCACTAACTCATGCCCCAGCCGCAGCTGTGGGGTCTTATGGAGACGAACACCTATCTGCCGGTGCAGGAACTCGAGGAACATAGCGAGGTTGATGGGACGGCGTGGGAGCCGGCATCACGAACTGAATTTGATGTCGCTCGCTTTAGCTGCGGCAATGAATGCGCGGCGAACATGTTCCGCGTCAGAGATGTCATTGAAAGCGTCGAGGACGAGGAGTTCTGCCGCCCTGGCCGCTGGCGTTTGTTCGGGCCAATCATTGAGCAGTGCATTGCCGGCCTGCAGCACGGTGTAGACCGTTTTGGTCTTCCCTTTGATCGTAATCTTGACTGGCTTGAAAGTTCGCTTACTCAAGACGTATCCCCGATCACGCGATTCAACGAATCACTTCGCGGGTCGTTCCAATCAAAGTCAAGACGATTCTGGGTGATTTCGAACACCGCCGCGTGGTCGTCCTCTTCCCGCAGTCCCTTATGGAACGCGTGACGCAGCTTCCCGTCATGCGTCCAGGCCCGGTATTAGACCCGCCCAAAAGTGGCAATCGGGAACCTCATTGACATCGGTGCGTGATCCTAGCACGGGTAGCTGAAGGCGAAAGCTGCAAGTCCCGTTTGAAAATGGGCCGGCAAAGCCTTGGGGAATACATGTCTTTTTTGACTTTGCCGTGGGTCATTGGCGCAATTCCAATCGTAGTAACAGTTTGGGCTGCCTATGCTTGCGGTATAGCTATAGCCCAGAAAACGTGGACTAGCGGCGAAGCATTTTTAGGTGCATTACTTCTTCCGAGCGGCCTGACTGCAACCGGGTGTCAGTTAATTCTTTTAAATCAGAACATTACTATTCTTCTAATAGGCAGTCAGATAATCTCAAGCCTATGCTGGTTTATTGTGATGCATGCCAGTGGCTTTCGCCTGACACCGGTTGCAAACCTTGAAACGTCCAGCGAAAAATATCCGGGGCCTCTAAAGATTTTTGTTATTTTAGTGTCTGGGTACATTATATTTAATGTTGTATTCCTCTGGATAGTTCCCGGCTCTGGTCGCTGCACTATTGGGAAGTGCTTTGCTTATGAGTGGGCGCTAGGGAGAAAAGACCATGTGTTTGCAGGGTTGTACTTAGGGATTTCCTTTGGAGCGCTCGTGTTAATTGGAATACTTGCCTTGCTTTTTCGGGCATTTCTCAAATTTTACGCGACCACTTTTCCAAGTAGATAGTGGAGTTGCAGCGAATCGAGCTGCGTTGATGGAACGGCCTGCCCCGCGCTATGCTTTGGCAACCACCTAAACTTTTAGATGGAGAATCAGCATGCCAAGCCTCGCGCAGATGACCGGTTCGCTGCATATCCACAATTTCTATATCGGGAAGTTGAAAGCCAAGCAGGCACAGCTTTTTGGGAGCGACCCCGAATTGGCTCAGCTTCTCGACAATGTTGCTGAGGTTCTCAGCGAGCACGTAGTCGCCTTGACAGATGAAATCTCCGAGCTGGAATACGAAGAGTAGTCAGACTTCGGATTGATGCCGCTCCTGGCGGCGCGGGTCGGGGACTTCGCAAGGGAGATGATTCCGCGCGGCACGCGTGCTATCGCTTCTGAATATAGAGATTGGCCGCACAGTTCATTAACGTCGGGAAGAAGAATGCCAGTCGAGCTTGACCGCCCAGTTGCTGGAGATGAAGTTGTACTATTAGAGCGAACCACCCCGCAAAGATATCGCGAGTGGCTCATTGCCCTCACGGGTGGCATTGAAACGCTGCCCGCCGAATTTCGGGACCGCATGCCGGCCCCTGAGGAGGAACTGAAGACTCTCCTCGCGCGAATGCTGCCAGGAGATGAACTGTGGCTTGCGAGGTCGCGGCGCTTTGAGCCAACCGCCCTCATAGGGAACAGGGGTATTGCAGTCGTACGAAATGGCTTAGCCGTCTGGTATCGGATAGGTATGCACCACTAACTCATACGCCAGCCACAGCTGTGGTGGAGAAGAACACCTATCTGTCTGTGCACGCCGTGAATGAAGACGGCGAAGTGGATGGGGCGGCTTGATCCACATATCGCTTCGGGCTGGTCACCCCTGCAGGAATGCCAGAGTCTGAAATTATGCTGTAAATTCAATGAAAATGCTTTGGTTTGAGGGGCCTCGCGGGACTATTGATTACCTTATGGAATTTTATAAGCTGCCCCTCATTTCCGAGAGCGGATTGAGGACGCTCCAAAGGCATTCAGCATAAGGAGCATCCGATGATCCACGAATTGCGCATCTATACATGTCTGCCGGAGAGGCTGCCGGCACTGCAACAGCGTTTCGAGACCGCGACGCTGGCGATCTGGGAACGTCTCGGCATCCGCTCACTCGGCTTCTGGACGACGATGATCGGTTCTTCCAGCAACGATCTGACCTACCTGCTCGAATGGCGGTCGCTGGCGGAGCGCGAGCAGAAATGGTCCGAGTTCATCGCCGATCGGGAGTGGAAGGAAGCGAAGGCGAAGAGCGAGGCGGATGGGCCGATCGTGGCCAACATCGTCAGTTCGCTGCTGCAGCCGACACGCTTCTACCGCGGCTTCTCCAAACCGTCAGAATAACGGCCAGAAACTCCGCTGGAAATTGATTGAGAAGCGTTTCAGATGTGTTTCGGCGTGGACCCATTGAACCAGAGAATTATTTTAATCTCTGGCGCTGCGAGTCAACAGAAAGGTGCATGACTCACCCTCCTTTGTAGAGGATGCCCTCCCCTCGACATTCGAATATCGCCATGACGTAATGCTACGTCGGCAGTTGCCGTTGGCCCGGGGACCGACGCGGCGCAGTTCGTCCGCTCACCATCACATGGAGGGCTCGGGATGTTTTCTATTGCAGGCATGTTCTTCATTGAAATGAAGGAGGTTAAGCGAACACCCGAGGAGGTTGAGGCAACCGCCCTGCTTATGGGGATTGACGTGCGGACAATGGGGCACCTCTATGTGATCCGACCGCCAGCATCCGGCCTGGAGTCAGTCGAGTTATTTGTTGCTGCGATAATGCAGTCAAATCCGACTGGTGACACTGACGATGACATTTAGCCATCCAGGGACTCCAGGAGTGCAAACGACCAAGTCCGGCACCGCCACCCTCCTCGAAGACGCCACCGACCGGATCGCTGATATCTCGCGAGCGGATCTTTAGATCATGCTACGCCGCGCGGTCACTGCGGCTGCGCAATGCCGGCGCCGTGCCATTATTGCGAACAGGGAGGTTGCACGGAATGGGGAAGCTGGGGCAAGATCATGGTCGAGTAGCTATGCCATTCGGCTTCGCCCTCACAGATCCGGGCGGGCGGATTTCCCGCACCCGGCTCTTCCCGAGAGTAACCCGCATCATCTCCTGGCCTGCGCCCAAGTTCGAGTAATACGTG